>CP131915.1:634211-1268422 GCA_030704225.1 Kosakonia sp. H02 | reverse complement strand
TGGAAGAGGGTGAGCTGGATAAACGTGTGGCGAAGCGTTATGCAGGCTGGAATGGTGAGCTGGGCCAGCAAATTTTGCAGGGACAGCTTAGCCTGGCGGAGTTGGCGAAGTACGCTGAGCAGCAGAACCTGGCCCCGCGTCATCAGAGCGGCCACCAGGAGCAACTGGAAAACCTGGTTAACGCTTATCTCTTCGATAAGTAACCGGCCAAAGCCACAAAAGGAGTGGTCACTATGTATATCGGGATCGATCTCGGCACCTCTGGCGTGAAGGCAATCCTGCTCGGTGAGCAGGGCGATGTGTTGGCCTCCCATACGGAAAAACTCAGCGTATCCCGCCCGCACCCGCTGTGGTCGGAGCAAGATCCCGAAAGCTGGTGGCAGGCAACGGATCGCGCCATTCAGGCGCTCGGCGCGGCGCATTCACTTTCGCAGGTGAAAGCGATTGGCCTTGCCGGGCAGATGCACGGCGCAACCTTGCTCGATAGTGAAAATCGCGTGTTGCGCCCGGCCATCTTATGGAATGACGGACGCTGCGGCGAAGAGTGCCAGCTACTGGAAGCACAAGTCAAAAATTCCCGCGCCATCACCGGTAACCTGATGATGCCCGGCTTTACCGCGCCCAAGCTGCTGTGGGTGCAGCGCCACGAACCTGAGGTTTTCGCGAAAGTGGCGAAAGTGCTGCTGCCGAAAGACTTCCTGCGCCTGAAAATGTCCGGGGTATTTGCCAGCGATATGTCAGATGCAGCGGGCACCATGTGGCTGGATGTGGCAAAACGCGACTGGAGCGACGAGATGCTCTCCGCTTGCTCGCTCTCGCGCAGCCATATGCCCGCGCTGTTTGAAGGCAGTGAAATCACGGGTGAGCTACTGCCAGAGATTGCCCGGCGCTGGTCGATGCCGGTGGTTCCGGTGGTGGCGGGCGGTGGCGATAACGCCGCGGGCGCGGTGGGTGTCGGCATGGCGGATGCAGGCCAGGCGATGCTATCGCTTGGTACTTCAGGTGTTTATTTCGCTGTCAGTGAAGGGTTTCTCAGCAAGCCGGAAAGCGCGGTACACAGCTTTTGCCACGCGCTGCCGGGGCGCTGGCATTTGATGTCAGTGATGCTCAGCGCGGCATCCTGCCTGGACTGGGCAGCAAAACTGACCGGTTTAGGCTCGGTGCAGGCGCTGATTAGCGCCGCGCAGCAGGCGGACGATAACGCCGGGGATGTGTGGTTTTTGCCTTATCTTTCTGGTGAGCGCACGCCGCATAACAACCCGCAGGCGAAAGGCGTCTTCTTTGGTCTGACCCATCAGCACGGGCAAGGGGAACTGGCCCGCGCGGTGCTGGAAGGTGTCGGTTACGCGCTGGCGGACGGCATGGACGTGGTGCACGCCTGTGGCGTGACGCCGCAAAGTATTACCCTTATCGGCGGCGGGGCGCGCAGTGCCTGGTGGCGTCAGATGCTGGCGGATATCAGTGGCCTGCAACTGGACTACCGCACCGGTGGCGATGTTGGCCCGGCGCTCGGCGCGGCGCGTCTGGCGCAAATTGCCGTCAACCCGCAAACGCCGCTGGCAACACTGCTGCCGCAACTGCCGATTGAGCAGCAGCATCTGCCGGATGCGCAGCGCCATGCGCACTATGCGTCGCGGCGCGAGACCTTCCGCCAGATTTACCAGCAGCTATTACCGCTGATGTCATAACCTTTTCGGCCCGCCCATCACGGTGGGCCAGAACGCTTAACTGACAAAACGTCGTTTATCGATGCGCTGTACCAGCATTGACAGCGCGAGACTGGCCGCCAGCGTGGCGGTGAAAATCCACAGCACATCGAGCAACGGCCAGGCTTGTAGCTCAACGCCGCGTGTACGCAGGGCGTGAATAATGAGCGCGTGAAAACCGTAAATACCCAGCGAATGGCGCGAAATCAGCGCTAATCCCGGCAGGGTGCGACTATTTAGCGTGTTTTTCACCAGCGTAAACAAAGCGATAGCGCAGAGGAAAACCAGCGGGCCGCAATAGAGATACCAGGTATCGGCAAAATTGCCCCGCCATTTCAGTTCATGCAGCGTGCCACGCGAAATCGCCAGCACCGCCAGGACAAACACGGCGACACTCAGCCAGGTGAGCGCCCGTTTCTGCGTTTCCATCATGCCAATAGCGCGCCCGAGCATGGCGTACAGAATGTAGTAAACCGTGTCACCGCTGATATAGAGATTGACCGGCAGCCATTCGAAACCGCCCACTTTTTGCGACACCGTATTGGGGTTGGCGATAACGCCTATGACCACCACCAGCGCCAGCAGCATTTTGCCGCTCAGAGCCTTGACCTGAATTAACGGCGACACCAGGTAGATAACGATAATCGCGAAGAAAAACCACAGGTGATAGAACACCGGTTTTTGCAGCAGATTTTTCAGTGATAACTCACTGTTAATTGAGGTAAACAGCACGATATAGAGCAGTGCGACCAGGCTATAAAACGCCAGACACAGCGCGATACGTAAAAAGTGGCGCGGCTGGGCGCTGCGTTCGCCGAAAAAGAGGTAACCAGAAATCATAAAAAAAAGCGGGACGCTCACGCGGGAGGCGGAATTAAGCAGGTTGGCAACATCCCAGTCGTACGTGGTGACGCTCGCCGGGTTGGTAAGGTACCAGGTGGTGGTGTGGATCATCACCACCATTAAACAGGCTATTCCTCGCAGGTTATCTATCCAGTGAATTTTCGACTGCATCAGTTCCTCTGTGTCACGTTGCCGACAAATATTCTCAGACTGGTAATGTATCCGCGTATCTCTTTGGATAATTCTGAGTTTTCCCGCTATTGCTTGTTACTTTTCCACTGATTTGCACAATTGCTATTTCCGCCACAAAAATGACAGCCTGCGACCGGGCCAGAGTGAAAATTGATGAAGTGTATCTTTCCGGCGCTGATGCTGCTATTAGCGGGCTGTAGCGCCGCCCACAATATGCCCGCGCAGAAAGCGCAAACCGCGCGCGTTGGCCCGGCGCACTCCCTCGATATGGAGCAAACATGCCGACAAAATGCAGCGCATCGCTATAACACCGGCGTACAGCAAATCGCTGTGACCGGCTTTGAACAATACCAGAGCAGTTACGAAATGCGCGGTGTGACGCCGCGTCGCGAAGCGTTTGTTTGTGCTTTTGACGCTGAAGGCGAGTTTTTACACCTTTCGATGCGTTAACCCGCCGATTACGGCCCAAAGTCGGTCGCATTTTCCAATTTTCCGTAAACAAACCCGTTTCGTACTGTATATCTTGCAGTCAGCGGGTATACTGAGCGCTTCCTTTAAATCCACACGTATCCAGCACGAAATAATATGCAAAAGTTTGATACCAGGACCTTTCAGGGTCTGATCCTGACCTTACAGGATTATTGGGCTCGTCAGGGCTGCACCATTGTTCAACCTCTGGACATGGAAGTGGGCGCTGGCACCTCGCACCCGATGACCAGCCTGCGCGCGCTGGGGCCAGAACCAATGGCAACCGCGTATGTGCAGCCGTCCCGCCGCCCGACCGACGGTCGCTACGGCGAAAACCCGAACCGCTTACAGCACTATTATCAGTTCCAGGTGGTCATTAAACCCTCTCCGGATAACATTCAGGAACTGTATCTCGGGTCACTGAAAGAGCTGGGTATGGATCCGACCATTCACGATATTCGTTTCGTGGAAGATAACTGGGAAAACCCGACGCTGGGTGCCTGGGGTCTGGGCTGGGAAGTGTGGCTCAACGGCATGGAAGTGACGCAGTTCACCTACTTCCAGCAGGTTGGCGGCCTGGAGTGCAAACCGATTACCGGTGAAATCACTTACGGTCTGGAACGTCTGGCTATGTACATTCAGGGCGTAGACAGCGTTTACGACCTGGTCTGGAGCGACGGCCCGCTGGGTAAAACCACCTACGGCGATGTGTTCCATCAAAACGAAGTGGAGCAGTCCACTTACAACTTCGAATACGCGGATGTCGACTTCCTCTTCACCTGCTTCGAGCAGTATGAAAAAGAGGCACAGCAGCTTCTGGCGCTGGAAAACCCGCTGCCGCTGCCTGCTTACGAGCGCATTCTGAAGGCCGCCCATAGCTTCAACCTGCTGGATGCGCGTAAAGCCATCTCCGTGACGGAACGCCAGCGCTATATTCTGCGCATCCGTACGCTGACCAAAGCAGTGGCTGAGGCCTATTACGCTTCCCGTGAAGCCCTCGGCTTCCCGATGTGCAACAGAAAGAAATAAGAGGCGGCCATGTCTGAGAAAACGTTCCTGGTGGAAATCGGCACCGAAGAGCTGCCACCAAAAGCACTGCGCAGCCTGGCCGAGTCCTTCGCTGCTAACTTTACTGCTGAACTGGATGCCGCAGGCGTTGCCCACGGCGACGTCGAGTGGTTTGCTGCACCGCGCCGTCTGGCGCTGAAAGTAGCCAAACTGGCTGCATCGCAACCGGATCGCGAAGTCGAAAAACGCGGCCCGGCCATCGCCCAGGCGTTTGACGCCGAAGGTAAACCGAGCAAAGCGGCGGAAGGTTGGGCGCGCGGCTGCGGTATCACCGTCGATCAGGCCGAGCGTCTGACGACCGACAAAGGCGAATGGCTGCTTTACCGTGCGCATGTAAAAGGCGAAAGCGTGGAAGCGCTGCTGCCGAACATGATTGCCAATTCATTAAGCAAACTGCCGATCCCGAAACTGATGCGCTGGGGCGCGTCGGACGTGCATTTTGTACGCCCGGTTCATACCGTGACGCTGCTGCTGGGCGATACCGTTGTTCCGGCGACTATTCTCGGCATTCAGTCCGATCGCGTGATCCGCGGCCACCGCTTTATGGGCGAGCCGGAGTTCACCATCGATACCGCCGATCAATACCCGCAAATCCTGCTGGAGCGCGGCAAAGTGATGGCGGATTACGCCGCGCGTAAAGCCAAAATCAAAGCGGATGCGGAAGACGCGGCGCGTAAGATTGGCGGTAAAGCCGATCTGAGCGACAGCCTGCTGGAAGAAGTGACGTCCCTGGTTGAGTGGCCGGTGGTGCTGACCGCGAAGTTCGAAGAGAAGTTTTTGGCCGTTCCGGCAGAAGCGCTGGTTTACACCATGAAGGGTGACCAGAAGTACTTCCCGGTGTATGGCAACGACGGCAAACTGCTGCCGAATTTCATCTTCGTCGCCAATATCGAATCGAAAGATCCGCAACAGATTATCTCCGGTAATGAAAAAGTCGTGCGCCCGCGTCTGGCGGATGCCGAGTTCTTCTTCAATACCGACCGTAAAAAACGTCTCGAAGACAACCTGCCGCGTCTGCAAACCGTGCTGTTCCAGCAACAGTTGGGTACGCTTCGCGATAAGACCGATCGTATTCAGGCGCTGGCGGGCTGGATTGCCAGGCAGATTGGCGCGGATGTGAACCACGCGACGCGCGCCGGTTTGCTCTCCAAGTGCGATCTGATGACCAACATGGTGTTCGAATTTACCGACACCCAGGGCGTGATGGGCATGCATTATGCGCGTCACGACGGCGAAGCCGAAGATGTAGCCGTGGCGCTGAACGAGCAGTATCAACCGCGTTTTGCCGGGGATGAACTGCCATCTAGCCCGGTTGCCTGCGCCGTGGCGATTGCCGATAAGATGGACACCCTGGCGGGTATCTTCGGTATCGGTCAGCATCCGAAAGGCGATAAAGACCCGTTCGCGCTGCGCCGCGCCGCGCTGGGCGTGCTGCGTATTATCGTTGAGAAGAACCTTGCGCTGGATCTGCAAACCCTGACCGAAGAAGCGGTGCGTCTGTACGGCGACAAGCTGACCAACGCGAAAGTGGTCGATGATGTGATCGACTTTATGCTCGGCCGTTTCCGCGCCTGGTATCAGGACGAAGGCTACAGCGTCGATACTATCCAGGCGGTGCTGGCGCGTCGTCCGACCAAACCGGCAGACTTCGATGCGCGTATGAAGGCGGTTTCCCACTTCCGTACGCTGGACGAAGCGGCGGCGCTGGCGGCAGCCAACAAGCGCGTTTCCAACATCCTGGCGAAATCCGATGAAACGCTGAACGAAAACGTTCAGGCAGCAGTGCTGAAAGAAGCGGCGGAAATCAAACTGGCAGGCAACGTGGTTGTGCTGCGCGATAAGTTGCAGCCGTTCTTCGCCGAAGGCCGTTATCAGGAAGCCTTAATTGAGCTTGCGCAACTGCGCGAACCGGTGGATGAGTTCTTTGAGAACGTGATGGTCAATGCCGACGATAAAGACGTGCGTATTAACCGACTGACGCTGCTGGCAAAACTGCGTGAACTGTTCCTGCAAGTGGCGGATATCTCCCTGTTGCAGTAAGAGTAAAAGCCATAAAAAACCCGCTGCGGCGGGTTTTTTTATGCCGATAGAGAAACTTACCGGGTTATGAGATTGTCCGCATGGCCGGTTATGGTGCGTTGGATTTCGCCTTTAAAGCCTTCGGCGGCGCGATGATTATCACCGTAGGCGTGATGGTTGCGGCTCCGGGCAATAGTGTCGCGCACCGGGCGCTATCTCGTTGGCACTATTCAATCGCTGGCGCAGGTTACGATCAAAAATTTAAACCCCCGGTTGACGGGGGTTCTTGTCGAGCTACTTACTTACTTAATCAATCAACTGTCTGCTGAGCGTCGGGTTCGCATGAATCAGACGCATCAGTTTCATCTCGGTGGCGGTGGGTTTTATACGTTGTGATTCCCATTCGTGCACCATTGATACAGAGACTCCCATTGCACGAGCGAAGTCATCAATTTTCAGCCCGGTTCCACGTCGCAATAGTTCAAAATCATTAAGGGAATTCGTCTTTTTGCTTAGGGTTACCGGCTGCGCAACATCTTTCTTAAACACAATTTGTTCGAGACTGCTCATCAGTTCAAACATTGGATCTTTATATTCCATTGAGCACTCCTCATAAAATCACACAGCGGGATCGTGATACAGCTTGTTAAGAATAGTCGGGAAAAATCCTGGCGTGAGGAGGCGACAAGGATTATTGCTAAGGAAGATGTGCCTGCAATGCACCTTCTCCCGCTTGCTTGCCGCTTAATTGATTGATTAATAAGACGCTACGTTTTGTCAGAATTAATTTGTAAATCGTCAGCAAAAATTTGGATTAGGAATATTCTGTACGGTCTCGTGGAAAATATCGTGCCAAAACGGATCCGCACGCTTTTGAATGCAATGAAGGGGTATCTTGCGACGCGGACCTGGACTATCCTTGTAAGCCGTCAGGCACGCGTGTGCCGAGAAGCGCTTTTATGGGTGAAAGGAGTAAGAAAATGGCGACAGGAAAGTCCTGCTCTCGCTGGTTTGCGTCTGTTGCGGCGTTATTAATGGTAGTTAGCCTGAGTGGGTGTTTTGACAAAGAAGGCGATCAGCGCAAAGCGTTTATCGATTTCTTACAGAATACGGCGATGCGCAGTAGCGAACGTCTGCCGGCCCTGACGGCGGATCAGAAGAAACAGTTCGGTCCGTTTGTTTCTGACTACGCTGTGATTTATGGCTATTCCCAGCAGGTTAACCAGGCGATGGACTCCGGTCTGCGTCCGGTCGTAGATAGCGTGAATGCCATCCGCGTGCCGCAGGATTATATGACGCAGCGTGAACCGCTTCGTCAGGCCAATGGTTCCCTCGGCGTGCTGAGCCAGCAGTTGCAGAACGCGAAAATGCAGGCTGATGCCTCGCATGCGGCGTTAAAACAGGCGGACGATCTGAAGCCGGTTTATGACCAGGTGTATACCAAAGTGGTGACCAACCCGGCGAACGCGCTGCAACCGCTTATTCCGGCGGCGCAGGTTTTCACCCAGCAACTGGTGCAGGTTGGCGACTTTATCGCTCAGCAGGGGACGCAGGTGAGCTTTGTGGCGAACGGCATTCAGTTCCCGACCTCACCGCAGGCCAGCCAGTATAACGCACTGATTGGGCCGCTGGCGGCGCAGCATCAGGCGTTTACTCAGGCCTGGGCGGCAACGGTCTCCGCCACGCAGCAGTAATCTGGCACAGGCAAAAAAAAGAGGCGATCCGATCGCCTCTTTTTTATTGCTGCATTTGCTTAGCGCACAACCTGCGGATTGACGCAGTTTTTCTCCACCTTACCGTTCAGCGCATCGATAAGATTATCGACCGCACAGGCCGCCATGTTGTAGCGCGTCTCATGCGTGGCGGAACCAATATGCGGCAGTGCCACGACGTTAGGCAGTGACAGCAGCGGCGAGGTTACCGGTAGCGGCTCTTGTTCAAACACATCCAGCCCGGCAGCGTAGATTTCGCCGCTTTGCAGCGCCTCAATTAACGCGTTCTCATCAACCACCGGGCCACGCCCGGCGTTGATAAAGATGGCGGATTTCTTCATCATTTCGAACTGCTTTTTACCGATCAGGTGATGCGTCTCGTCGGTGAGCGGTAGCACCAGACAGACAAAATCAGACTCTTTTAGCAGGGTATCCAAATCGCAGTAGCGCGCCTGGAAACGCTCTTCCGCTTCCGCATGCTGGCGGCGCGCGTTGTAGAGAATCGGCATGCCGAAACCAAAATGCGCGCGCTGCGCCAGCGCCAGCCCAATGCGGCCCATGCCGACAATGCCCATGGTTTTATGGTGCACGTCGATGCCAAACCAGTCAGGACCAATGCCGGAGGTCCATTCGCCCGCTTTCACGCGCCCGGCTACTTCCACTACGCGGCGCGCGCTGCTTAGCACCAATGTCATCATGGTATCGGCGACCGTTTCGGTCAGCACCGTTGGCGTGTGCATCAGCACAATCTTGCGTGCATTCAGCGCATCGACATCAAAATTGTCATAGCCCACCGAAATGGTCGATGTCGCGCGCAGTTGCGGCATTTTTTCTAACAGCGCGGCATCTACGTTTTGACTGGATCCCAACAACCCCTGTGCGCTGGCGAAGGCGTCAGCGTTTTGCTTTACCGTCTCCGGCTTGAGATCGGCAACACGGGTGATGGTGAAATGTGTTTCCAGGCGTTGTAACAGGTCATCAGGCAAGGCTTTGTATAGAATGATGGATGGCTTCATGCGGTTCTCCCTCGTGACGGTGCGCCTGCCGGGATGGTGTTATTGTTAGCAGGCTTAACAATCAAAGTAAGCCATACGGAGGCGAAAAGTGCCACCCCCATAAAAATGTACGACGCAGACGGGCTGCCAGTGGCCCCGTTGAGATACCCGACAAACCACGAGCCACAGAAGGAACCCAGCGCGCCCATACTGTTGATTAAAGCCATTGCGCCCCCGGCGACATTACGCGGCAGCATCTCCGGGATAATGGCGAAGAACGGGCCATACGGCGCGTACATCGCGGCACCCGCAATCACCAGCAGCGTGTAAGAAACCCAGAAATGGTTTGCGCCCACGGCCCACGAACCGATAAAGGCGAAGGCGGCAATCAGCAGCAGCGGCCAGACAAACAGTTTGCGGTTTTGCAGCTTATCGGACGCCCATGACGCAAGGATCATCGCCACGGTCGCTGCCAGGTAAGGCACAGAAGAGAGCCAGCCCACTTCGACCATACCGAGGTTTTCGCCGCCGCTGCGAATAATCGACGGCAGCCACAGCACAAAACCATACACGCCGATGCTCCAGGCGAAATATTGCAGGCACAGCAGCACCACATTGCGCGAGCGGAACGCTTCGCTGTAGTTGCGCACGGCTTTGATGCCCTGTTGTTCTTTATCAAGCTGCGCCTGCAATGCGGTTTTTTCATCATCCGACAGCCACTTCACCTGCGTCGGTTTATCTTTCACCAGCACCCACCAGCAGAACGCCCAGATCACCGCCGGCACGCCCTCAATAATAAACATTTCGCGCCAGCCGAAAGACTGGATCAGGTAGCCGGAGACCACCGACATCCACAGCACCGTCACCGGGTTACCGAGGATCAGAAAGGTATTGGCGCGCGAGCGCTCCGATTTGGTAAACCAGTTACTGATGTAAATCAGCATCGCGGGCATGACGGCCGCTTCCACCACGCCGAGGACAAAGCGGATGGCGGCCAGCATCGGAATATTGCTCACCACGCCGGTTAATGACGCGCACGCGCCCCATAAAATCAGGCAGATAAAGATAAGTTTGCGCACGCTACGTCGCTCGGCGTACACCGCGCCGGGGATCTGAAAGAAGAAGTAGCCGAGGAAAAACAGCGCGCCCAGCAGCGACGAAACGCCTTTGGTGATGCCTAAATCGTCGTTGATCCCGGCGGCGGAGGCGAAGCTAAAGTTCGCCCGGTCAAGGTAGGCCAGACTGTAAGTGATAAATACAATCGGCATGATGTAGAGCCAGCGTTTGGCTGAATTTGTGGCGTTGCTCATAAGGTTGCCTCTATGGTTGAGGTTATCTGCCGCCTGTCATGTAGGGTACAGCGCGGTTTCGGTATCGATGGGAGAGGGGAATTACAGCGCCCCCAGCTCCGCACGGGTTGGCAATCCTTCGCTGTCGCCTGGCACCTGAATCGCCAGCGCGCCGATAGCATTTCCCCGGCGCACGGCATCGTGCAGCGTTTTTCCTTCCAGCAGGGCACTGAGTACCCCCACGGCGAAGCCATCTCCGGCACCCACCGTATCTACCACGTTCTCCACGATAACGGGCGCAACAGCACCCTGCTCGCCGCTGGCGGTTTTGAACCACGCGCCATCGGCACCTGTTTTGATAATCACTGCCCGCACACCGCGTTGCAGATAGAAATCAGCAATCCCTTCTGGCGTTTGTTGACCCGTGAGGATCACCCCTTCTTTCAGCCCCGGCAGCACCCAGTCGGCCTGGAATGCCAGTGCGTTCAGCTTTTCCACCATCTCCGCTTCACTGTTCCACAGCACCGGGCGCAGGTTCGGGTCGAAAGAGAGGGTTTTGCCCTGCGCTTTCATCGTCTTCGCCGCGTGCTCCAGCAGGGCGTAAGAGGTGGGCGACAGCGCCGCCGCCACGCCGCTCATATGCAGGTGACGCGCGTCGCTAAACACCGCAGCGTTGAAATCTTCCGGCGAAAGATGGCTGGCGGCGGAGCCTTTACGGAAATACTCCACGATGGGATCGGTTCCATCATCGCATTTCGATTTAAGCTGAAAGCCAGTCGGGTAGCGCGTATCAAGGGTGACGCCAGCGGCATCAATGCCCTCTTTACGCAGCGTATTGAGAATAAATCGACCAAAACTGTCATCGCCGACGCGGCTCACCCAGCTCACTTTCAAGCCCAGACGCGCCAGGCCGGTCGCGACATTCAGCTCTGCGCCCGCCGCGCGTTTAATAAACTGCCCGGCATCGGCCAGATCGCCGGTTTCGGTGGCGACAAACATCGCCATCGCTTCGCCAATGGTGATGACATCCAGCGGGTTATGCATGGCTTGGCTCCTTGCGTAACAACGAAACGTAATGACGGGTAACGGCGGTTAAATCGTCACCTTCCAGCGGGAACTCAATACCGCGCGGTACATCGGCGGGAAGGCTGTTGAGCAGCGCCAGCCAGCACGGGTCGTGTTCATCGGGTGGAACGGCGCGATGATGAACACCGTCGGTAACGACGGCTTTGACATGGATATAGCTCACGGCGGGGGCAAGCTGGCGCGCGGCCTCTTCCGGCGTATCGCCGACCCACAGCCAATTTCCGGTATCAAAAGTCAACGTGACGGGAAGGTTCAGCGTGTGGCAGGCGGCTTTAAAACGCAGCATCGGCGCGAGTTTGCCGCATTGCGTCTGATCATTTTCCACCACCAGCGGCACAGTGCTTGCCGCCAGCCAGCCGCGCAGGGTTTCCAGCACGGCGTTATCGCGAAAATGGCCGAGGGAGACTTTCAGCCACAGGGCGTTAAGTGTGCGGGCTTCTTCCAGCAAGGCAGGCAGGCGCGGGTTGAGGGTGCCATCCGCCAGACACAGCGGTTCCGGCGCGGAGTAGCAGGCTTGCAGATTGTGCATATCAATGGCGAAAGCCAGCGAAGGCAGATGCGCTAACGCTTCGTCGCTCAGCAGTTCGCGGCGGATTTCCACGCCATCGGCACCGGCTTCGGCAATGATTGGCAGGGTGGCGACTTGCCCGCCCAGCGCGCTGATTTGATCGCGTCCATACGCAGCGGTAACGACGATAATTTTTCTTTGCATAATCCGGTTCCCAACTCACGACAGGGTTTTATTCTGTCTTTAACGCTAGATGGAACCGGTTCCAAAGAAAAGTTCAGCATGTCGAATTTATGATCGACATCACGAAGGGAAATTAACGGGCGGTGGAGCCGCGCACGATCAGTTCGCCGGAAAAAACCTGCTCGCGCACGGTGTCGCTGTGGCCTTCAATCCGGCGCACCACCTGCTCGACAGCGGCATAACCGATTTGCCAGGTCGGCTGTTTGAGCGTGGTAATTCCCACGCCTGCCAGCTCGGCCCACTCCAGCTCGTCAAAACCGAGCAGGCCGATATCGCTGCCCCAGTTCAGGCCGATGCGCTTTAACGACCGCGCGACCTGGAGCGTTAACGCACCGTTGGCGGAGATAACCGCTTTGCGCATCCCCCGGTGGCTGGCGTGAAACTGGCGCAGAATATTGTCCAGTTGCGCCGCCTCATGCAGCACCGTTTCGGCGTTTTCCGCCACCATGCCGGGGTAGCGGGCAAGGGTGTTGCGAAATGCCTGTAAACGTTCGCGGCGAGTGTTGACGGTGCCGAGCGGTTCGCTGAGAAACAGCAGGGCTTCGAAGCCCTGATCGACCAGGTGTTCCGTGGCGGTAGTGGCGGCCTGGATGTTATCCAGCCCCACCACATCGCAGGCGAAATCGGGGATTTTGCGGTCAATCAGCACCATCGGTAGAGAAGATTGTTGCAGACGGTTCAGCCCCTCTTCGCGCATCCCCACGGCATTCACCACAATGCCTTCCACCTGGTAGCTGCGCAGCAGATCGAGGTAGTGCAGCTCCTGATCCACTTCGTTATTGGTGTTACACACCAGCGGGGTAAAGCCTTTCTCGCGACAGGCGGCTTCAATGCCGCTCAGCACATGCACGGAATAGGGGTTGGTGATATCGGCGATAATCAGCCCGATAAGCCGCGTACGACCACGCTTCAGGCCGCGCGCCATCAGGCTTGGGCGATAATCGAGTTCGGCAATGGCCTGTTCAATACGCGCCAGCAGGGCAGCGGAAAGCAGATGTTTTTCACCGTTGAGATAGCGTGAAATACTGGTTTTGCCTGTGTTCGCTGCTTTCGCCACATCGCTGATGGTGGCGCGCGCCGTTTTCGCCATGATTGCTTCCCTCGCCGTGAATGGTTGCCCACACATTAACGCGAAACGGCGGGCAATCAAGCGTTAAGCTCTGCTTATCACTTATTATCTCATTTGGGAATGACCATATCTCGTATAGCCAATATTGAGTTGACGAAGGTATGAATACAAAGTTATTGGAAATGCTATCATTTTGGCTGTAGGGTCATCTACCTGCTGCATGCTCCAAATTCATTGAATGTCATGAATCAAATAATTAAAGCACCTAGTAACAGTATAAAGTTCAATAATAATGATGGGCTTGCTTAACAAGCCCATCATTATAGTTCTGACTAGCAGAATTTGCTTAACTATAACCAAACATCATAAGCTCTTTGCATAATATATTTTAATTTCTCTGGAATTCCGTCAAAATCATCACCCCATGTTAAGGTCTGCTGATAAGCATTATATGGCTTCTCTGAATTAGGGGCTGGATATCCAAGAATATCTTCGATGCATTCCTCGACAACGATTACTTTATCTGGATTACTAGCTGCTTCTAAAATAGGTAAGTTGAATTTTTCCGCCCCTTTTACTCCTTTGTCACGATCATGAATAACTACGAAGTCAACATCCAATGCAGAAAGATATTTGAGTAAGCCTATTATGGCGGCTTTACCACGAGCTTTTATCAATTCAGTGTTAGTTAATATTTTGTTTCTAGTAAGCACAGGCATTCTCCGAATTGCCTCCTTGAAAATCACTTCTTCCGTATCACCTTCGACAATTATTACTCGTTTAGTAAAAAATATACGTGATAAATGATCATCCAACTTCATTAGCATTTTTACATAATGTTTATTATCTGCGGTCAATTGCTTGTACTTCTCAGTCACAGAAAAGGGATGGATTGTGGTATGAGAAGAATCATAATGAAATCTATTCAAAACTTGACGTGGTTTTCTCGATAAATCAATAAGGAACGGTGAGTGTGTGGTGGCAATGATTTGAGAGGATGATCCTGATAATTCATAAATTATATCTCTCATTTGATTTGCAGCACTTGGATGCAAATAAATTTCTGGCTCTTCAAAGCCAATAATAAGGCTTCGCTCATCCCCACCTCTTTTTCTTAACCATTCTTGTCTGAATCTAAGAAGTCCAAAGACGGCAGCCCTAACCATGCCAGTACCTTGATTAGATACAGAAGTTCTAATGTTACTCGACATTTCAATAGTGAAGGTTGGTGATAATGCAGTATCTGGATTAGAAAGATCGGCAGAAGCATAAATCTTTGATTCAGGAAAAACACCACAAAGGACTTTATTCAACTCGCCCATCATTAACCCGAATTCAGAGGTTTCATCAGAGGGATTTAATTCTTTAGCAAGTTCGTTTAAGCATTCTTGAGCCTGCATATAATTAGTGGAAATTCCTCGAACATCTTTAAATAGTTCATTCAATGTTTTTTGAAGTACTCCTGTTTTTTCCTCTATTTCAGTTGCGCCTGATTCAGCAGGAATTAATAGAATACTTGGCAATTTCGATAAGACTACCCCCCCTATACCTCCGGGATTCTTGTCCCAAACCTCTTCTTTAGTTATGTCCCAAATTTCATCTATCAGTTCAAGTTTTTGTTTTTCTCCGACACTAATGTTTTTATCTAAAACGGGGAATAATTCTGTTATAAAATCGGTATCAATACCTTGTTCAATAAATTCATTCGGTTTTTTAATGTTTTCAAATTCTTTCTTTAATTCTCTTTTTAGTGACTTTAATTCAATTACAACATCTTCCCCCAAGGAATAACTTTTTTTGTAGAAAATACTATTTCCTGTTTCACCGCTATCGCCGGGGTCATAAGTAAAAATTCTTCCTTTAAATCCTCTCCATGTTTTAGCTTCTTCAGGAATATTTCTAAATTCAGCTTCAAGTATTATTTTCTTACATACTATCTTGTTTTCGCCAGTTTCCATGTCAACTTCAGAACAAAAGCAATCGGGTGACATCCTTTTTTTATCAGACAATAACCATTCTATAGCCTTTAGAACCGAACTCTTTCCTGCGTTATTAGAGCCAATGAGAAACGTGGCGTCGCCAAATTTTACCTGAGAATTATGAATTCTTTTAAAACCATTAATTCTAAGTGTGTGTAGTCTCATTTCAATTTCCATATCCTGTTATAAAAAATGCAACTTGTAGAAAGCAGAATACCAATCATTTCCCTATTAAATTTAAGGGTAAAATGCAGTCAAATGTGCGAGTCAAATCAAAAAACCGTTTCATTTCTGACAATTTAATTTTCATAACTTCCAGTCTGAGCGTAATGACGTTTAATTCTTTGCCAAAACGCCGCTGCCGTGGATGATAGAGCGCAAACAACACACCAGCCACCACCTGCAAGCTATTCAGGAGCGCGCTTTGGCAAACTCTGCTATCAAAACAGTCCTTACGGCGGCCCACTGGGGGCCAATGCTGGTCGAGACCGACGGCGAAAACGTGCTCGCCTCGCGCGGCGCATTACCGACCCCTTTCCCCAACTCACTGCAAACCGTGGTGCAGGAGCAAGTGCACAGCCCAACGCGGGTGCGTTACCCGATGGTGCGCAAAGGGTTTCTCGCCTCGCCTGCTAACCCGCAGGGCGTGCGCGGCCAGGACGAGTTCGTGCGCGTCAGTTGGGAGCAGGCGCTGACGCTTATCCATGAGCAGCACAAACGTATTCGCGACAGCTACGGCCCGGCATCGATTTTCGCTGGCTCTTACGGCTGGCGTTCGAACGGGGTACTGCATAAAGCAGCGACATTACTGCAACGCTATATGAGCCTCGCGGGCGGTTATACCGGCCATCTGGGGGATTACTCCACCGGCGCGGCGCAGGCGATCATGCCGCACGTGGTCGGCGGCAACGAAGTCTACCAGCAGCAAACCAGTTGGCCGCTGATCCTTGAGCACAGTGATGTCGTCGTGCTGTGGAGCGCGAATCCGCTGAACACGCTAAAAATTGCGTGGAACGCCTCCGACGAGCAGGGCATACCTTATTTCGATGCGCTACGCAAAAGCGGCAAACGGATTATCTGCATCGATCCGATGCGATCGGAAACCGTCGATTTCTTCGGCGACAGCATAGAGTGGCTGGCGCCGCATATGGGCACCGATGTGGCGTTGATGCTCGGTATCGCCCATACGCTGGTGGAAAACGGCTGGCAGGATGACGACTTCCTTGCCCGCTGCACCGTTGGCTATGAGATTTTTGCCGCGTACCTGACCGGTGAGAGCGATGGTGTGGCGAAAACGGCAGACTGGGCGGCGACGATCTGCGGCATTAATGCGGCGAAAATCCGTGCACTGGCAGCACTGTTCCATGAAAATACCACCATGCTGATGGCGGGGTGGGGCATGCAGCGCCAGCAGTTCGGCGAGCAAAAACACTGGATGCTGGTGACGCTGGCGGCGATGCTTGGGCAGATTGGTACGCCCGGCGGCGGTTTTGGCCTCTCTTACCATTTTGCCAATGGCGGCAACCCCACGCGCCGCGCGGCGGTGCTGGGCTCAATGCAGGGTCTGGTGAAAGACGGCACGGACGCGGTGGATAAAATCCCCGTCGCGCGCATTGTCGAGGCGCTGGAAAACCCCGGCGCGCCGTATCAGCACAATGGTCTGGACAGGCACTACCCGGATATCCGTTTTGTCTGGTGGGCGGGCGGCGCTAACTTTACCCATCATCAGGATACCAACCGCCTGATCCGCGCCTGGCAAAAGCCGGAACTGGTAGTGATTTCCGAGTGCTTCTGGACGGCGGCGGCGAAACACGCCGATATCGTGCTGCCCGCCACGACCTCGTTTGAGCGTAACGATCTGACGATGACCGGTGATTACAGCAACCAGCATCTGGTGCCGATGAAGCGCGTGGTCGCGCCGCAATATGAAGCGCGCGATGACTGGGAGGTTTTTGCCGAGTTGAGCGAGCGCTGGGAAACGGGCGGTCGCGAGCGGTTCACCGAAGGTAAAACCGACCTGCAATGGCTGGAGACGTTTTATGCCATTGCTGGCGAACGCGGTGCCAGCCAGCAGGTGACGCTGCCGCCGTTCAACGAATTTTGGCAGGCCAATCAGTTAATTGAGATGCCCGAAAGCGATCAAAACGCGCGTTTTGTCCGTTTTGCCGATTTCCGCCGCGATCCGCAGGCGCATCCGTTAAAAACCCCAAGCGGTAAGATTGAAATTTTCTCTGAACGTATCAACAGCTTTGGCTACGCCGATTGTCCGCCGCACCCGAAATGGCTGGAGCCGGATGAATGGCACGGTAACGCAAAGCCGCAGCAGTTGCAGGTGCTCTCTGCGCATCCGGCGCATCGCCTGCACAGCCAGCTTAATTTCACCCGACTGCGCGAAACGTACGCCGTTGCCGGGCACGAGCCGATCACCCTGCATCCCGAAGATGCGCAGGCGCGCGGCATTGCGCATGGTGATGTGGTGCGAGTGTGGAATCAACGTGGGCAAGTGCTGGCGGGCGCGGTGGTGACGGACGGCATTAAGCCTGGCGTGATGTGCATTCACGAAGGCGCATGGCCGGATCTGGATCCGGCGGCGGATGGTATCTGTAAAAACGGGGCCGTGAACGTGCTGACCAAAGATTTGCCCAGCTCGCGTCTGGGCAATGGCTGCGCCGGGAATACCGCGCTGGCGTGGGTCGAGAAATATCACGGCCCGTCGCTTACGCTGACGGCGTTTGATCCGCCTGCCAGTTCATGATCCAAGTGGGGTGACCGGTCTCCTCCTGCCATGCGCTCTCTTCGATACGAAAACCCTGCGCATGGTAGAAGTTCACCGCCCGCTCATTTTTCTGGTAAACCTCAAGGCTTAGCCAGTTAAAGCGCTGTTTGACGTGGTTCATCAGCGCCTTGCCAATACCGTGACCAATCGATGAGGGGCGCACAAACAGCGCCCCGATAAATTGCTCATCCATCACGCTGATAAACCCTTTAAGCTCGCTCTCCTCTTCCCAGACCCAGGTACTGGCCGACGGAAGATAGGCGTCGCGCACCAGTGCTTCGCTCTCTATCCAGTAACGCGGGTCGATAAAAGGATGCGCGAGCGTCGTGCTCTCCAGCCACAGCGCCAGCAGCGGTGACAGATTGTCGCTATGCCACGCGCGGATCATGCTGGCCTCCAGGGTGGCAGAAGCAGCCGGTGATATGGTCATTGACCAGCCCGCAGGCTTGCATAAACGAGTAACAAATGGTGGTGCCGACGAATTTAAAGCCGCGTTTTTTCAGCGCTTTTGATAACGCATCGGATGCGGGCGTCGAGGTGGGAATTTCGCCAAGTGTAGTGGCCTGGGTCACTTGTGGGTGGTTATCGACGAACCCCCAGACAAAATCTGAAAAAGACTCGCCATTTTGCGCCATCGCCAGGTAGGCGCGCGCGTTGCCGATAATGGCTTCAATCTTACCGCGATGGCGAATTATCCCGGCATTCTGTACTAAAGCTTCGACATCCTGTGTGGTCATCGCCGCAACCCGTTCCGGGTCGAACTGATGGAAAGCGTTGCGGTAATTTTCCCGCTTTTTCAATACCGTAATCCATGAAAGCCCGGCCTGTTGCCCTTCGAGGCAGATCATTTCAAACAGTTTTTTCCCGTCCGTTTGCGCTACACCCCATTCGTTATCATGGTAAGCAAGATAAAGCGGATCCTGAGTGACCCAACCACAACGCTGCATATCCGTACTCCGTTTGTGAAGGAAAAATAAACGCCAGCCAGCCTTGACGTGTTCATCAGAAAGACAATATTTAGTAAAGGGCTTTTTGCCCCTATAAAAAACGATAACTATTCTGCCGAGTTCGGCTCTTTTCTGGAGTCGTAAATTGATGAAAACAACCCGCAGTGGCCTTGTGCTGCCGCTGCTGCCTGTTTGTCTGCTTTTTTGCCAGACGGCGGCGGCGTGGCAGCAAGAGTATGTTGGTACTGATAAGACGACAGAACGCTATACATGGGATAGCGAACGGCAACCCCGCTATAACGATATTCTCGAAGAACGCATTCGCTCCGCACAGAATTCGCCGGGCCTGGCGCTGAATCTGCCAGACGAGACGCCGCTGGATACCATCAGCACCATGAGTCTTGGCTGGAATATTCCGCTGGCCCGTCGGTTCACCACCGGCCCGGTCGCCGTGTGGCATTACGACGGCTCAACGACGTCAATGTATAACGAATTTGGCGACAGCGCGACCACCATGCCCTACAGCGATCCGCTGTGGCACGCCAGCGTCAGTTCGCTGGGATGGCGCGTGGATAGCCGCTTTGGCGACCTGCGTCCGTGGGCGCAAATCAGCTTTAACCAGCAGTTTGGCGAAAACGCCTGGAAGAGCCAGTCCGGTCTGTATCGCTTAACGGCCGCCAACCAGTACGGTAACTGGATGGATGTGACGCTGGGCGCCGATATGTTGCTGAACCAGCATCTGGCAGCCTATGCCTCTATGTCGCAGTCGGAAAATGAGATGTACGGACAAAATTATCTCTATAGCATGGGTGTCAGCGCGCGTTTTTAAGCTTATTTAAAACAAAACTTTTACACTTAAGAAACAATAACGGCGCGTTTTGTATCGATAGTATGTACTAACTCACATTTGTTATTCAGCACGCGAATATTTGGCGCGGTCATTCATTCCCGCTGAGCGGCATTTCATTCCCTCCTCGCTGCATTTCATGCCTTTTTCACCCTGGCATGAAATGCGCTTCGTTATGGTTGTTGGCAGTGAATTTCTTTAATTCTTCTGCGGGACAACTGCCATGAATACTTCCACTGCTAATCGCACTCGCTGGCTGACGCTGATCGGCACCATTATTACGCAGTTTGCATTAGGGTCTGTTTATACCTGGAGTTTGTTCAATAGCTCGCTGGCGGAAAAACTGCATGCGCCGGTAAGCCAGGTGGCGTTTTCTTTTGGCCTGTTGAGCCTGGGTCTGGCGCTTTCGTCATCGGTCGCCGGAAAATTACAGGAACGTTTTGGCGTAAAACGCGTCACTGTGGCGTCCGGTATTCTGCTGGGTCTCGGCTTTTTCCTGACGGCGCATTCCAATAATTTGTTGATGCTGTGGCTGAGCGCCGGCGTGCTGGTGGGCCTGGCCGATGGCGCAGGTTACCTGTTAACCCTCTCTAACTGTGTGAAATGGTTCCCGGAACGTAAGGGGCTGATTTCCGCCTTTTCTATTGGTTCCTACGGCCTTGGCAGCCTGGGGTTTAAATTTATCGACAGCCAGTTGCTCGCCACCGTCGGCCTGGAAAGCACCTTTATGATTTGGGGCGCGATTACGCTTGTGATGATCGTCTTCGGTGCGATGCTGATGACCGACGCGCCGCTTCAGAAAGTGAGCACTCTGAATGGCGTGGTGGAAAATGACTTCACGCTGGCGCAGTCGATGCGTAAACCGCAGTACTGGATGCTGGCCGTGATGTTCCTGACCGCCTGTATGAGTGGCCTGTATGTGATTGGCGTGGCGAAAGATATCGCGCAGGGCATGGTGCATCTGGATATCGCCACCGCGGCGAATGCGGTAACAGTGATCGCGATTGCTAACCTGAGCGGCCGGCTGGTGCTCGGTATTCTCTCTGACAAAATCGCCCGTATCCGCGTTATTACCATCGGCCAGGTGATTTCGCTGGTCGGCATGGCGGCACTGTTGTTCGCACCGCTGAACGCCATAAGCTTCTTTGCTGCCATCGCCTGTGTTGCCTTTAACTTTGGTGGCACTATCACCGTGTTCCCGTCGCTGGTCAGTGAATTCTTCGGCCTTAATAACCTGGCGAAAAACTACGGTGTGATTTACCTGGGCTTTGGTATCGGCAGCATCTGCGGTTCCATCATCGCCTCGCTGTTTGGCGGCTTCTATGTCACCTTCTGCGTTATCTTCGCGCTGCTGATCCTCTCGCTGGCGCTGTCAACCACCATTCGCCAGCCGCAACGCCGCGTCTATACAGAAGCGCATGCTTGATAGCATTGAACAATAAAACCGCCGCCGTAAATGTGGCGGTTTTTTATCCCTCCCGCAAACTCCCGCTAAAGCGACTATCCTTATTGGTCAGGTTCTTCCAACAGAAGGAGTCACAAATGTCTTTAGAAAAAGTGGTCTATCGTGCGAAAGCGAAAGCAACCGGGGGCCGTGATGGCCGCGCAACCTCTTCTGATGGCGTACTGGATGTCAAACTGGGTGTGCCGAAAGAGATGGGCGGTGCGGGCGGTGAAGTCACCAACCCGGAACAACTCTTCGCTGCGGGCTACTCTGCCTGTTTTCTTGGCGCGCTGAAGCATGTTGCATCGACCGAGAAAAAGAGCGTGCCGCAAGATGCCTATATTGAAGGTCAGGTGGGGATTGGCCCATTGCCGACCGGGTTTGGGATTGAAGCGCAACTGGATATCCACCTGCCGGGCATGGATCATAAAGAAGCCGAAGAGCTGGTGCAAAAAGCCCATATCGTTTGCCCATACTCCAATGCAACGCGCGGCAACATTGATGTCAAACTGAACGTCATCACGTCCTGATAACCGATTTCGGTTACATATTTCTGACAACGGCCATATATTTTTTGTAAATATATGGCCGGATCGCACTTCCCACTGACACTTTTTCTCGCCGCTATGGTCTACTTAGCGCGCTTCAGAAGTTTCCCGTGTTAACTTCCTTCGCACTTTTTTAGTCTGAATCGTTATCCATTGACGCTATCAGGCGCTTTTCCTTCTTTTAGAGTTGCTTGCATGAACTATATAAAAGCAATAACGCAGCAAAAACTTAGTTTGTTGTTGGCGTTATATATCGGTCTGTTTATGAATAGCGCAGTTTTTTACCGTCGGTTTGATGGTTATGCGCATGCGTTCACCGTTGTAAAAGGACTTTCTGCGGTCGTCGAACTCGCTGCTACAGTGCTGGTCACCTTCTTTTTACTGCGCGTCCTGTCGCTGTTGGGTCGCCGTGTCTGGCGCATTCTCGCCTCGCTGATTGTGGTGTTCTCTGCCGCTGCCAGCTATTACATGACTTTCCTCAACGTGGTGATCGGCTACGGCATTATTGCCTCGGTGATGACCACGGATATCGATTTATCCAAAGAAGTGGTGGGCTGGCAGCTTATCGTCTGGGTCGTAGCGGTGAGCGCACTGCCGCTGCTGTTTATCTGGAATAACCGCTGTCGCGATACGCTGCTGCGCCAGCTAAAAATGCCGGGCGCGCGCGCACGTAGTGCAGGGCTGGTGCTGCTGGCCGGTTTGTTGGTCTGGGGGCCGATTCGTCTGCTTGATGTGCAGCAAAAGCAAACTGAACGCGCCTCGGGCGTTGATATGCCAAGCTACGGTGGCGTGGTGGCGAACTCCTATCTGCCATCAAACTGGCTCTCTGCGCTGGGGCTTTACGCCTGGGCACAGGTGGATGAATCCTCTGACAATAAATCGTTGATGAACCCGGCAACGAAATTTACCTACGTTGAACCGAAAGGTATCGACGATACGTGGGTGGTGTTTATTATCGGCGAGACTACGCGCTGGGATCATATGGGGATGCTGGGGTATTCCCGTGATACCACGCCGAAACTGGCGCAGGAGAAAAACCTGGTCGCGTTTCGCGGTTACTCCTGTGATACCGCCACCAAGCTCTCGTTGCGCTGTATGTTTGTGCGCGAAGGTGGGGCAGAAGATAATCCGCAGCGCACATTGAAAGAGCAGAACATTTTCGCGGTGCTCAAGCAGCTTGGTTTCTCCAGCGATTTGTACGCTATGCAAAGCGAGATGTGGTTCTACAGCAACACCATGGCGGATAACATCGCGTACCGCGAGCAGATTGGCGCAGAGCCGCGCAACCGCGGGAAGAATGTCGACGATATGCTGCTTGTCGAAGAGATGCAGCGTTCGCTTGCGAATAAAACCGACGGTAAACACATGATTATTCTGCATACCAAAGGTTCGCACTTTAACTACACCCAACGTTATCCGCGCAGCTTCGCGCAGTGGACGCCGGAGTGTGCCGGTGTCGATCGTAAATGCACGAAAGAAGAGATGATTAACTCTTTCGATAACTCAGTGACCTATGTCGATCACTTTATTGATAGCGTGATTGATCAGATGCGCGACCGTAAAGCCATTATTTTCTACGCGGCGGATCACGGTGAGTCGATCAACGAGCAGGAACATCTGCACGGTACACCGCGCAATATGGCTCCGCCGGAGCAGTTCCGCGTGCCGATGATGGTGTGGATGTCGGACAAATATTTGCAGGACCCGGAGAAGGCGCAGATGTTCGCGCAGCTCAAGCAGCAAGCGGCGTTTAAAACCCCGCGTCGCCACGTGGAACTGTACGACACCATTATGGGTTGCCTGGGTTATACCTCGCCAAACGGCGGGATTAACGAGAACAATAACTGGTGCCATTTACCGTCGCAGGCGGCGAATTAACGGCGCTGCTGGCTTTATCACCAGTCAGTTAGCTTTTTTCTATTAAAGGATTGACGGGGCATGTCGAGGGCAGTAAGATGCGCCCCGCATTCGGTGATTGGCGCAGCCTGGTAGCGCACTTCGTTCGGGACGAAGGGGTCGGAGGTTCGAATCCTCTATCACCGACCAAATTTGAAAACCCCGCCTCGGCGGGGTTTTTTGCATCTGGCGTTTAGAGGATGAGAAACTCCGGGGGTCGGAGGTTCGACTCGAGCGAAGCGAGAGAACGTTGCTTCAGCAACGGCCCGCAGGGCGAGCCACGCAGTGGCGAGTTATCCTCTATCACCGACCAAATTCAAAAAAGCCCAACCGCAAGGTTGGGTTTTTTGCTTTCTGCGTTCGGTCAAATTGCCTGATGGCGGCTTCGCCTTATCAGGCCTACTACAATTGCCGTAGGCCGGATAAGCGTCAGCGCCATCCGGCAAAATACCTTAAATCTCCCTTATCCCCACTTCGCGCTGCCAGTTCCTCGTTTTGTACGATATTCCATTGTATTTATTTATATATGTATCAATCTTTTTTCGCGTTACTTATGGATAATCTCAGCATTTTGCGCTGTGCGTTTTAACGTTCGCGGTATTTATCGCTCAGATATTCATCATTTCGCAAGAAATTTTTCATAATCTGCGTGAATGTTAATCACTGGGTACGCGCAATTTATAAGGGAAATATTCTGCCATTGCGCCCTTAGCATAAATTTCCCTGCTGAAAATAGCAGCTTGAACTTTTTTTTAACTTTGTTTGCCGATTCTCACCGTCGTTGTAAATCCTGGTTACCTGTATTGACGTTTCGACATTCTGTTGACAGATTGTAGGGCATGAGGGGCTTTTCATGGAGAATCTGCACTGCAACTCAGTCAACCTTGTGAAAGGAATCCCCATCTCTCATAACGCCCTCGGGCACAACCGACCAGACCGGGTAAAAATCTAATAAAGGCCTGTCGGACATACCCATTGCATGGGTAACAACACATATCACATTGGAGCAGAATCAATGAGTATTTCCTTGAAGAAGTCAGGGATGCTGAAGCTCGGTCTTAGCCTGGTGGCCATGACCGTCGCGGCAAGCGTGCAGGCTAAAACCCTAGTTTATTGTTCTGAAGGCTCGCCTGAAGGCTTTAACCCACAGCTTTTCACTTCTGGTACCACTTACGATGCCAGCTCTGTACCGATTTATAACCGTCTGGTGGAATTCAAAACCGGCACTACAGAAGTGATCCCGGGTCTGGCTGATAAGTGGGAAATCAGCGATGACGGCAAAACCTACACTTTCCACCTGCGTAAAGGCGTGAAGTGGCAGGACAACAAAGAATTTAAACCGACGCGTGAATTCAACGCTGATGACGTGGTGTTCTCCTTCGATCGCCAGAAAAACGATCAAAACCCGTACCACAAAATCTCTGGCGGCAGCTACGAATACTTCGAAGGCATGGGCTTACCTGACCTGATTAGCGAAGTGAAGAAAGTTGACGACTACACCGTTCAGTTCGTGCTGACTCGCCCGGAATCTCCGTTCCTGGCTGACCTGGCGATGGACTTCGCGTCGATTCTCTCCAAAGAGTACGCTGACAACATGCTGAAAGCCGGCACGCCGGATAAAGTGGATCTCGATCCGATCGGTACGGGTCCGTTCCAGCTGCTGCAATACCAAAAAGATTCGCGCATTCTGTACAAAGCGTTTGATGGCTTCTGGGGCACCAAGCCGAAAATCGATCGCCTGGTCTTCTCCATCACGCCGGACGCCTCTGTACGTTATGCCAAATTGCAGAAAAACGAATGTCAGGTTATGCCGTATCCGAACCCGGCTGACATCGCGCGTATGAAGCAGGACAAAAACATCACGCTGATGGAACAGGCTGGCCTGAACGTCGGTTACATGTCCTTCAATACCGAGAAAAAACCGTTTGATGATGTGAAAGTCCGCCAGGCGCTGACCTATGCGGTAAATAAAGAAGCGATCATCAAAGCGGTCTATCAGGGTGCGGGCGTGGCCGCGAAAAACCTGATCCCGCCGACCATGTGGGGCTATAACGACGACGTTAAAGACTACACCTACGATCCAGAGAAGGCGAAGCAACTGCTGAAAGAAGCCGGTCAGGATAAAGGCTTTACCGTTGAACTGTGGGCGATGCCGGTACAGCGTCCGTACAACCCGAACGCTCGCCGTATGGCTGAGATGATTCAGGCTGACTGGGCGAAAGTAGGCGTACAGGCCAAAATCGTGACCTACGAGTGGGGCGAATACCTCAAGCGTGCGAAAGCGGGCGAGCACCAGGCCGTAATGATGGGCTGGACCGGCGACAATGGGGATCCGGATAACTTCTTCGCCACCCTGTTTAGCTGTGCTGCGGCGAAAGACGGTTCCAACTACTCTCGCTGGTGCTACAAGCCGTTTGAAGACCTGATTCAACCGGCGCGCGCGACCGACGACCACAACAAGCGTATTGAGCTGTACAAACAAGCGCAGGTTGTGATGCATGATCAGGCTCCGGCGCTGATTGTTGCTCACTCCACCGTGTACGAGCCAGTGCGTAAAGAAGTTAAAGGCTATGTGGTTGATCCATTAGGCAAACACCACTTCGAAAACGTGTCTGTTGAATAATAAGTACAATGCCTGACTTCCCTCTCCCCGTATGGGGAGGGGGAACGGTCTATTCCCTCTTGTGAGAGAGTGGAACTACATTTGTGAGCAATACAGACGCACCGTCGCCAGGCGTTGCGTCACTACTGAGAATCCGGGTTATGTTGCAGTTCATCCTCCGACGTCTGGGGTTAGTTATCCCCACGTTTATCGGTATCACCCTTCTCACCTTTGCCTTTGTCCATATGATCCCCGGCGACCCGGTAATGATCATGGCAGGTGAGCGTGGTATCTCTCCTGAGCGTCATGCCCAGTTGCTGGCCGAGCTGGGTCTCGACAAGCCGCTTTGGGAACAATATGTCCACTATGTCTGGGGCGTATTACATGGCGATTTAGGTCTCTCATTGAAGAGCCGTCTCCCGGTGTGGGACGAGTTCGTGCCGCGTTTTAAAGCGACGCTGGAACTCGGTGTCTGCGCCATGATTTTTGCCGTAGCCGTGGGTATTCCGGTGGGCGTACTGGCCGCCGTGAAGCGCGGTTCCATCTTTGATCACACCGCCGTGAGCCTCGCGCTGACCGGTTACTCCATGCCTATCTTCTGGTGGGGCATGATGCTGATTATGCTGGTGTCGGTGCAGCTTAACCTGACCCCGGTCTCCGGGCGCGTCAGCGACATGGTGTTCCTTGACGACAGTAACCCGTTAACCGGGTTTATGCTGATTGATACCGCCATTTGGGGCGAAGAGGGCAACTTTATCGACGCCCTCGCGCACATGATCCTGCCCGCCGTCGTGCTCGGCACCATTCCGCTGGCGGTCATTGTGCGTATGACGCGCTCCTCAATGCTGGAAGTATTAGGCGAAGACTATATCCGCACCGCGCGCGCCAAAGGGCTGACCCGTATGCGCGTAATTATCGTCCATGCGCTGCGCAACGCGATGTTGCCGGTGGTGACGGTTATCGGATTGCAAGTCGGCACGCTGCTGGCGGGTGCGATCCTGACGGAAACCATCTTCTCCTGGCCGGGCCTTGGCCGCTGGCTGATTGATGCACTGCAACGCCGTGATTACCCGGTGGTGCAGGGCGGGGTATTGCTGGTCGCGACGATGATTATTCTCGTCAACCTGTTGGTCGACCTGCTGTACGGCGTGGTGAACCCGCGTATTCGGCATAAGAAGTAAGGGGCCATCATGTCACAAGTTACTGAAAACAAAGTTGTCTCTGCACCGGTGCCGATGACCCCGCTGCAAGAGTTCTGGCACTATTTCAAACGCAACAAAGGCGCGGTTGTCGGGCTGGCATACGTCGTTGTCATGCTGATTATTGCCGTCTTCGCCAACTTCCTCGCCCCGCATAACCCGGCGGATCAGTTCCGCGATGCGCTGCTTGCGCCGCCGGTCTGGCAGGATGGCGGCACCTGGACGCACATTCTCGGTACCGATGACGTTGGCCGCGATACGCTCTCGCGCCTGATGTTTGGCGCGCGTCTGTCGCTGCTGGTTGGCTGTTTAGTGGTGGTGCTGTCGCTGGTCGCCGGTATTGTGCTGGGTCTGGTGGCGGGCTATTTCGGCGGGCTTATCGATAACATCATCATGCGTGTCGTCGATATCATGCTGGCGCTGCCAAGCCTGCTGCTGGCGCTGGTGCTGGTCGCGATATTCGGCCCGTCGATTGTTAACGCCTCGCTTGCGTTAACCTTTGTCGCCTTGCCGCACTATGTACGTCTCACCCGCGCTGCCGTGCTGGTGGAAGTGAATCGCGATTACGTGACCGCTTCTCGCGTGGCGGGCGCAGGCGCGATGCGTCAAATGTTCATCAATATTTTCCCAAACTGCCTTGCGCCGCTGATTGTTCAGGCGTCGCTCGGTTTTTCCAACGCCATTCTCGATATGGCCGCCCTTGGCTTCCTTGGCATGGGTGCGCAGCCGCCAACACCGGAGTGGGGCACCATGCTCTCTGACGTGTTGCAGTTCGCACAAAGTGCCTGGTGGGTCGTGACCTTCCCGGGCGTCGCGATCCTGCTGACGGTGCTGGCATTTAACCTGATGGGTGACGGCCTGCGTGATGCGCTCGATCCCAAACTGAAGCAGTAAGAGGTTCGAGATGGCGTTATTAAATGTAGATAAATTATCGGTGCACTTCGGCGAAGTTGGTGCCGAATTCCGCGCCGTAGACCGCGTAAGCTACAGCGTAAATCAGGGCGAAGTGATCGGCATCGTCGGTGAATCCGGCTCCGGTAAATCAGTCAGTTCGCTGGCGATCATGGGGCTGATTGATTTCCCCGGTCGCGTGATGGCCGATAAGCTGGAGTTCAATGGTCAGGATCTGAAACGTATTTCGGAAAAAGAGCGCCGCAGTCTGGTGGGTTCCGAAGTGGCGATGATCTTCCAGGATCCGATGACCAGCCTGAACCCGTGCTACACGGTCGGTTTCCAGATTATGGAAGCCATTAAGGTTCATCAGGGCGGTAATAAGAAAACTCGGCGGCAGCGGGCGATTGACCTGCTGAACCAGGTGGGCATCCCTGATCCGGCGTCGCGCCTGGATGTTTATCCGCATCAGCTTTCCGGCGGGATGAGCCAGCGCGTAATGATCGCGATGGCGATTGCCTGTCAGCCGAAGCTGCTGATTGCCGATGAACCCACCACCGCGCTGGATGTAACCATCCAGGCACAGATCATCGAGCTGTTGCTGGAGTTGCAGCAAAAAGAAAATATGGCGCTGATCCTGATCACTCACGATCTGGCGCTGGTGGCGGAAGCGGCGCACAAAATCATTGTGATGTATGCAGGCCAGGTGGTGGAAACCGGCGAAGCGAAAGATATCTTCCGCGCGCCGCGCCACCCGTACACCCAGGCATTGCTGCGCGCGCTGCCGGAATTTGCCCAGGATAAAGCGCGTCTGGCTTCGCTGCCGGGCGTGGTGCCGGGTAAATATGACCGCCCGAGCGGCTGTTTGCTCAACCCGCGCTGTCCGTATGCCACCGATAAATGCCGCGAGCAAGAACCGGCACTGAACACCGTTGATGGCGGCCGTCAGTCCAAATGTCACTACCCACTCGACGACGCCGGGAGGCCGAACTATGAGTACGCATGAGGCCACCTTGCAACAGCCGCTGTTGCAGGCAATCGACCTGAAAAAACACTACCCGGTGAAGAAAGGGCTGTTTGCCCCGGAACGCCTGGTAAAAGCGCTGGACGGTGTGTCGTTCTCGCTGGAGCGCGGTAAAACGCTGGCGGTAGTGGGCGAATCCGGCTGTGGTAAATCCACGCTCGGTCGTCTGCTGACGATGATTGAAACCCCGACCGGTGGCGAGCTGTACTACCAGGGCCAGGATCTGCTCAAGCACGATCCGCACGCGCAGAAACTGCGTCGCCAGAAGATCCAGATTGTTTTCCAGAACCCGTATGGCTCGCTGAACCCGCGTAAAAAAGTCGGGCAGATCCTTGAGGAGCCGTTGCAGATCAATACCGATTTGAGCAAAGCGGAGCGTCGGGAAAAAGCGCTGGCGATGATGGCGAAAGTCGGCCTGAAAACCGAGCATTACGACCGTTATCCGCATATGTTTTCCGGCGGCCAGCGTCAGCGTATCGCTATCGCCCGTGGTCTGATGCTTGACCCGGATGTGGTGATTGCCGATGAACCCGTTTCCGCGCTGGACGTCTCCGTGCGCGCGCAGGTATTGAACCTGATGATGGATTTGCAGCAGGATCTGGGGCTGTCATACGTCTTTATTTCCCACGACCTGTCGGTGGTTGAGCACATTGCCGATGAAGTGATGGTGATGTATCTCGGCCGCTGCGTGGAGAAGGGCACCAAAGATCAGATCTTCTCCAACCCGCGCCATCCGTACACCCAGGCGTTACTCTCTGCAACGCCGCGCCTGAACCCGGATGACCGCCGCGAGCGCATTAAGCTGACCGGCGAGCTGCCAAGCCCGCTGAGCCCGCCGCCAGGTTGTGCGTTTAACGCCCGCTGTCGTCGTCGCTTCGGCCCCTGCACCCAGTTGCAGCCGCAGTTGAAAGATTACGACGGTCAATTGGTTGCCTGTTTCGCCGTCGACCAGGACGAGAACCGCGAAATCCCGCACGTATGATCCCTTGTGCCTGATGGCGTTTCGCTTATCAGGCCTACAATCCCCTTGTGCCCGATGGCGCTTTGCTTATCGGGCCTACGAAGGCCTTGTAGGCCGGGTAAGGCGTAGCCGCCACCCGGCATAAACGCCGCTTTACTGCGGATACGGCACCCAGTCGCCGCCGTTCAGTCGCACATACGGTTTGTTCTGATACTGGATAACCACCGCGTTGGCGTTTTCCGACACCGGCGCCGTTTGCGGCAGGTTGCTGACCAGTTTCTGCCAGTCCACGCTATCCTCGGTAAAAATTTTGCCGTCCAGCACGCGGGTAACAATCTCCGAAATCGCCTGGAAACTGCTCGGCTGCGTCACCACCAGCGGCGCGCCCTGGTGCGGCGTTTTCATGCCGAAGAACTTAACCGCCGTCGGCACGTTGGTAATGGACGGGCTGGGAATATCGCGCAGACCAGAAACCTGCATTTTATCCCCCTGCAACGCCGCGCCGTGTTCCGGGATCAGCACCACCATCACTTTTCGCCCGGATTTCTCCAGTTGCGTAAAGAAGGCATCCAGCTCATCAAACAGTTTCTGCGCCCGCAGTTTGTAATCGGCGGTTTTGCGATCGCCCGGATAGTGGTTGCCATCATGCAGCGGCAGCAGGTTGTAATAGGTCGCGGTGCGCTGGCCCTGTTTGAAACTGTCGGACTCCATCCAGCGGTTAAGCACGGCGGTATCGTCATACACCGGCGAGCCGTCGAAGGAGAGCAGCACCGTTGGCAAACCTGCCTGGTTCATCAGCGGCACCTGCATCCCCCCGTTGTCACGCACTTCTTTCAGGAAACCGCCGAACTCGCCGTTGTGATCCATCATCAACTGCTGCGTAAAGCCGAGTTTTGAAAGATTATCAAACAGATAGCACTGGTTATTCGCCTGTTGATACAAGTTTTTATGCGATGGCTGACCGCAGCTTGCGCGCAGCAGGCGGATCGCCGCCGGGCCGCTGTAAGCCGTTGCGGAGTTGAAGTTTTTGAATTCAATATCGAAGTGCGCCCACAGCGGGTGCGACGCCAGACCGGCGGCTTCAATATCGGACCAGGAGAGCGAACAGATATTGATAAACAGCAGATCGAACGGCTGGGCATCGGCGGGCAACTGCGCCGGGAAAGTGCTCTGGCGCTTCTCTTCCGCAGCATAGAAACTGGCGAGCCATGCATTGAGGTTTTCTGAGGTCGGCGGTGCCGTTTGCGCCGGAATATCACCCACCACTGGCGTATTATCCGCCGCCGCAACCGTTGCCGCCTGCGAACCGCCGGTGGTGGTTACCGTCGTCGTTGGCTGGCCGCCGGGCCACAAATTAAACGCCGGGCCGCTCAGGGTCAGCACGTTCAGCCAGATCATTATCGCCACCACAAACACCGTGACGCGGATCCATTGCGCCAAAAACAGCCACGCCACTAACAGCACAAACACCGCGCCGATCATCTGCCAGTTAATAAAGCGCACCACCAGGTCCAGCAGGTAATCGGCGCTAAAGCCCGCGACCTGGTTGCCCTGGCTTAGCATGCTTTCCAGCCCCGGCAACCAGGTGTCGTGCCAGAACAGGCCAAAGCCAATCGGGATGGCAATCCAGTGGCGAAGGCGATGCAGGCGCAGGCGCGGCAGCGGCATCAGCAGGAAGGCCATAAACACCAGGTTCATCATCGGATGGAAGTTAAGGTAGCCCGCCCACAGCAGCCCGAATTTCACCAGAAAGTAGAAATTCCAGCCGGAAAGGCCGCGCCAGTATTGCCACAGCGGCGAAGGCGATGAAGCGGTCAACGTATTATTTGTCATGTTTGCGGTCTGCCTTGACGAGCGGGTCCCTGCGTAAAACACCGGTTGGTTTTACAAAGCGGGGTTTGGTAAACGTTAAACGAAACGCGGTGCGAATCGGGCGCTGCCAGTGGCGCGCAAGGTAGCCTAGCGGGAAGAAGATCAGCGCGCAAAGCACGATGAGCTGAATAATATCGCTGATTGACATCATGATGACGGCTCCGTCACATCGCTAAATAACCGATGCGGCTGCGGAACCCGACGCCAGACAGTGCCGTCATGTTCCGCATTGATCAGTTTTTTGGTCTGCGTAGTCGCAGGCAGCGGCTTCGACACGCGCTCTGGCGGCAGCGCGCGCATTTCTACCAGTTCCGCAGCAATTTGATTGTCCTCGAACCACACCATGCGGTTGGAAAAAATATCGCCCGTCGGCAGAGGGAAAATATGGTTCAGCGCGGTATCAAGATCGTTGACCCGGCAAAACGACAAAAACAGCATCAGGCGGTTGTCGCTCATGCTGACAATATCGCCCATGCGGTTCGGGCGACAGAGCGTCAACGCCTGTTCAACGCGAATACCCGGCACCGGGCGCAGCGCCACCATTACCCCTTTACCGTCCGGGGGAAGTAACGGGTTATTGACCATATTGCTCACCGCATCGCAGAACACCTCCCACGGCTGGTAACCGCGCAATTTCAGCGGCTGCGTCATAGAGAGCAACGTGGTGATATCTTCCGGCACCAGGCGAGTAAACTGCTGACCCTGCACGCTTTCAATCAGCGTTAAACAGCGTGAAAGCGGGGCGTTCCACGGGATCACCATATTCGCACCGCAACCCAGTAACAGGCGTTCATCGGTGGCGCGCAGGCTGGCGATACTTTCGCGGACGATGATTTTCAGACCGCTGCCGCGCTGGCGGCGCAGGGTGTGGATCTGTCGGGCTATCGTCTCTATCTGGTTATTTTGCGCGAGGGTGAAAATCAGCGTCGCCGCCTGGCAGGTGCGCGCTTCTTCAAATAAGGCTTCGTTGGTCTCAAATAAGGTCCAGTGTTCGGAGAGCGGCGGCGCGCCTTCCAGCACGGCAATATTACTTAAGATGCGCTTCTCATCGCTGCGCGGCTGAACGGCGGCCTCTTCTTGCTTCGCGAGCTGCCATTGCCCCTCGTGGTGAGTCAGCAGCAGTTGCTGGCGAGCGCTGATACCTTTTTCATTACACCACCAGGCAACATCATAAAGGTGGATACCATTTTGATAACGCAGGCTCGCCAGCCCAAATAGTGAGCGATATTCGCTCATTAAAATCGAGGATTGTTTATCGTTATTGCTGCCGGGGTTAATAACCAGAACGGCGCAATTATAATATTTAGACCACTCATGAGTTCTTTCTAACCACTTGCGCAATTTTGGCGCAGGAATATTCTGCCATGCATTATTTGCAGAGAGCAGGATCAGTAAATATTTTTGCGGGTCAAGAGAGCTGAGTAAATCGCGGGTGAAAAAGTATAGACTGTTATCCTGATTTGGCATGGCAAAGAGGTTGATTTTTTCCGGGCCGTGATCTTTCTCTAATTTAATAACGCTTCGCAGATCGCTACCCATGCCCGCCACCGCGACTTTAGCGTCGCTATCTTGTGCCGCGAGTGTTTGATTTAACAGGCTGAATGCGTCCTGCTCGCGGTCGGTATTTAACCACCAAACCCCGCCCGCAAGCATGTGACGCAATTCGTCCCACAATGAGTGGATTCCAATAGAAAATATAGGGTTCACGATGTCCCTCTGGAAGCTAATATGTCTGTATCTCAGTTTACTAGCGAAAGCCGAGAAATAAACCTAACATTGAAATTAAAGAACAGCAGATTTAGCATGTAAACGCATTTTCTCAGGCGCGATGCCTTGCCACATCAAATATGGTTATTTATTCAATGGGATCGGGCCAGCATGCATAGCAATGAAAGCAAAACGCAATCAGATCCGACGCTGGGTTATACCTTCCAAAACGATTTTTTGGCGCTAAGTAAGGCATTTTCATTACCCGAAATAGACTATGCCGATATTTCCCAGCGTGAACAGTTGGCGGCCGCCATTAAGCGCTGGCCGTTGCTGGCTGAATTAGCTCGTCAACAATAAAGGACCCGTGGATGACCGTCTTGGGATTACAGGGGATCCGTGGTGGCGTTGGTACAACGTCGATCACTGCGGCTCTGGCCTGGTCATTACAACTCTTAGGGGAATCAGTGCTGGTCATTGACGCCTGCCCTGATAATCTTCTGCGCCTGTCATTTAATGTCGATTTCACCCATAAAGCGGGCTGGGCGCGCGCGCTGATTGATGGTCATCAGTGGCGCGACGCAGGTATGCGTTATACCTCTCAACTTGATGTTTTACCTTTTGGTTGTCTGGCGGCGAACGAATGGGAAAACACGGCGTTACTCCACGAAGCCTTTAATCAATTAACCCCGGTTTTGCAGACGCTGAAAACGCAGCAGCACTATCCATGGATATTGATTGACCTGCCGCACGGCGTTTCGCCGCTGGCGCGCCAGTTTATTGAGCAGTGCGACCACGTGTTTACGGTGGTGAAACCCGATACCAACTGCCATGTGCGCCTGCATCAGCAGCCGCTACCCGCAGGTGCGCACATTCTGATTAACGACCTGCGTCTTGGCAGCCAGTTGCAGGACGATCTCTGGCAAGTCTGGCTGCAAAGCCAGCCGCGCATTCTGCCCATGGTTATCCACCGTGATGAAGCGATGGCCGAGTGCCTGGCTTCGAAACAACCGCTGGGGGAGTACCGTAGCGATGCGCTGGCGGCAGAAGAGATCCTGACGCTGGCGAACTGGTGCCTGCTGCATTGCGCCACGGCACCGGAAAGGAGCGAGGCATGAGCCGCGCGAGTGCCTGGTTGCTTCCCTTCCCGGTTAACACGCGCCTGAGCGAGCGCTACCAGCGTTATCGCCAGCATGGCGCGTCGGCTTTTAGCGCCGCCGCTGGTTGCTTCTGGGCGATCCTCGCCTGGGTAGTTATTCCGCTGGAGCATCCGCGTTGGCAGCAACTGCGCGCGCAACAGCACCAGTGGTTCCCGCACATTGACCCGGACAGGCCGCGCCCGCTCGACCCGGCACGCTACCTGCTGCAAACCTTGTGGCTACTGGTGATGTTACCGTGGGGGCCGCCGAAGTCGGCGCGGCGCCAGCGTTTTGCCCGCGCCCGCGCGTTACGTGGACGCTGGTATCACTGGCTCGATACGCTGCCGGGGCGCTTCACGCAACGCACCCGCCATCTTGAACAACAAAAAGAGCTCGGCCACATCAACCCGCAACTGCGGCGCATCATTCTCGGCGTGGTGGTGGTGTTTTCATTTATTCTCGCCATCTTGTGCATTACTCAGCCGTTTAATCCGCTGTCTCAATTCATCTTTTTGATGTTGCTGTGGGGCGTGGCGCTCCTGGTGCGGCGCATTCCGGGGCGCTTCTCAGCCCTGATGTTGATTGTCCTGTCGCTGACGGTTTCCTGCCGCTATATCTGGTGGCGTTATACCTCGACGCTGAACTGGGACGATCCGGTCAGCCTGGTGTGCGGCCTGGTGCTGCTGTTCGCTGAAACTTACGCCTGGATTGTGCTGGTGCTCGGCTATTTCCAGGTAGTCTGGCCGCTCAACCGCCAGCCGGTGCCGCTGCCGAAAGAGATGTCGCAGTGGCCGTCGGTAGATATCTTCGTGCCGACCTATAACGAAGATCTCAACGTGGTGAAAAACACCATTTACGCATCGCTCGGCATCGACTGGCCAAAAGATAAACTCAAAATCTGGATCCTCGATGATGGCGGGCGCGAAGAGTTTCGCCAGTTTGCCAAAACCGTCGGTGTTGAATACATTGCCCGCCCCACGCACGAACATGCGAAAGCGGGCAATATCAACAATGCGCTTAAACATGCGAAGGGCGATTTTGTGTCGATTTTCGACTGCGACCACGTCCCGACGCGCTCGTTCCTGCAAATGACCATGGGCTGGTTCCTGAAAGAGAAAAAGCTGGCGATGATGCAGACGCCGCACCACTTTTTCTCGCCGGATCCGTTTGAACGTAACCTTGGGCGTTTTCGTAAAACGCCAAACGAAGGCACGCTGTTCTACGGCCTGGTGCAGGATGGTAACGACATGTGGGATGCCACCTTCTTCTGCGGCTCTTGCGCGGTGATCCGCCGCGGGCCGCTGGATGAGATTGGCGGGATCGCGGTCGAAACGGTGACCGAAGATGCGCACACCTCACTGCGCCTGCACCGTCGCGGGCATACCTCGGCCTATATGCGCATTCCGCAGGCCGCAGGGCTGGCGACAGAGAGTTTATCCGCCCATATCGGCCAGCGTATTCGCTGGGCGCGCGGCATGGTGCAGATTTTCCGCCTCGATAACCCGCTGATGGGCAAAGGGCTAAAATTCGCGCAGCGTGTGTGTTACGTCAACGCCATGTTCCACTTCTTGTCCGGCGTGCCACGGCTGATCTTCCTGACCGCGCCGCTGGCGTTCTTGCTGCTGCACGCCTATATCATTTACGCCCCGGCTATCATGATTGCCTTGTTCGTGCTGCCGCATATGATCCACGCCAGCCTGACCAACTCGAAAATCCAGGGCAAATATCGCCACTCGTTCTGGAGTGAAATCTATGAAACGGTGCTGGCCTGGTATATCGCGCCGCCGACGCTGGTGGCGCTGTTCAACCCCCATAAAGGCACCTTCAACGTCACCGCCAAAGGCGGGCTGGTGGAAGAGGAGTATGTGGACTGGGTTATCTCCAAACCCTATATCTACCTGGTGTTGCTAAACCTGCTCGGCGTGCTGGTGGGTATCTGGCGCTACTTCTACGGCCCGGAAAACGAAATTCTCACCGTCTTTGTCAGTATCGCGTGGGTGTTCTACAACATGGTGATCCTCGGTGGCGCGGTGGCGGTATCGGTTGAGAGCAAGCAGGTGCGCCGCTCACACCGCGTGGAGATGACCATGCCTGCGGCGATTGCCCGCGAAGATGGACACCTTTTCTCCTGCACCGTGCAAGACTTCTCGGACGGCGGGCTGGGTATCAAGATCAACGGCCAGGCGCAGGTGCTGGAAGGGCAGAAAGTCAATTTGCTGCTCAAACGCGGCCAGCAGGAGTATGCCTTCCCGACCACGGTGGCGCGCGTGAACGGCAACGAAGTGGGCTTACAACTGATGCCGCTGACCACCAAACAGCATATCGATTTTGTGCAGTGCACCTTTGCCCGCGCCGATACCTGGGCGCTGTGGCAGGACAGCTTCCCGGAAGATAAGCCTCTGGAAAGCCTGCTGGATATTTTAAAACTGGGTTTCCGCGGCTACCGCCATCTCGCGGAATTTGCTCCCTCGTCCGTCAAAATGATCTTCCGCTCGCTCACCGCGCTGGTGTCCTGGGTAGTGTCATTTATTCCGCGCCGCCCGGCACGGAATGTGGCGTTGCAGCAACCGATGACGTGATTGGCTCAACAATGATGAAAACGCGATGAAAAGAAAACTTTCCTGGATGTGTGCCGTGGCAGTGGGTGTCAGCACGCTGACGCCAATGATGACCTGGGCTGCGCCCGCCCGTCCTGCACCGACCGTGCCGGCCGTCGCGCCTGCCACTGAACCGGTCGTAACGCCTGCGCCGGGGCAAACGGAAACCGTGACGCCGACCACGCCCACCGAAGGGCAAACCGTCGTCGGCCAGGTGATGCCGGGCGTGCAGGGCGCAAACGCGCCAGTGGTGACGTCCGATGCCCCGTCCCGTGATGTCAAACTCACCTTTGCGCAGATTGCGCCGCCGCCTGGCAGCATGGTGCTGCGCGGTATTAACCCGAACGGTGGCGTGGAGTTTGGTATGCGCAGCGATGAAGTCGTATCGAACGCGGTGCTTAACCTGGAATACACCCCGTCGCCGTCGCTGCTGCCGGTGCAGTCCCAATTGAAGGTCTATCTGAACGACGAATTGATGGGCGTATTGTCGGTCACCAAAGAGCAACTGGGTAAGAAAACCCAGGCGCAGATGCCGATCAATCCGCTGTTTATCACCGACTTTAACCGCGTGCGGCTGGAGTTTGTCGGCCACTACCGCGATGTGTGTGAAAACCCGGCCAGCAGTACGCTGTGGATGGATATCGGGCGCAGCAGTTCGCTGGATTTGACCTACCAGAAGCTGTCGGTGAAAAACGATCTCTCCCATTTCCCGATCCCCTTCTTCGACCCGCGTGATAACCGCGCGTTAACCCTGCCGATGGTCTTCGCGGGCGCGCCGGATATCGGGCAACAACAGGCGGCGGCAATTATTGCTTCGTGGTTCGGCTCCCGCACCGGCTGGCGTGGGCAGACCTTCCCGGTCTCTTACAATACGCTGCCGGACAACAACGCCATCGTCTTTGTCACCAACGACAAGCGCCCGGATTTCCTGAAAGATTTCCCGGCGGCAAAAGGGCCGACCATCAGCATGGTCAATCACCCGAATAATCCGTATATGAAACTGCTGGTCATCGCCGGGCGTGATGATAAGGACCTGTTGCAGGCGGCAAAAGGCATCGCCCAGGGCAATGTGCTGTTTCGCGGTGATAGCGTGACGGTGGATGAGGTGAAACCGCTGCTGGCGCGCCAGCCGTACGATGCGCCGAACTGGGTGCGTACCGACCGCCCGGTCACGTTTGGCGAGTTAAAAGCCTATGAAGAGCAGTTGCAGGCCACCGGGCTGGAACCGGCTTCTATTAACCTGTCGCTGAACCTGCCGCCGGACCTCTATCTGCTGCGCAGTACCGGTATCGATATGAGCCTCAATTATCGCTATACCGCGCCGCCGACCAAAGATGGCTCGCGCATGGATATCAGCCTTAACAACCAGTTCCTGCAATATTTCAACCTGACAGGGAACCAGGAGAGCAACCGTCTGATGCTGCATCTGCCGGTGCTGCAAGGGCTGCTGGACAGTAAAACCGATGTCTCGATCCCGGCGCTGAAGCTGGGTGCGGTCAATCAGTTGCGCTTTGATTTCCAGTATATGAACCCGATGCCAGGGGGCACGATTGAGAACTGCGTGACCTTCCAGCAGGTGCCGAACCGCGTGGTGATTGGCGACGACTCGACGATTGATTTCTCGAAGTATTACCACTTTATTGCGATGCCGGATCTGCGTGCCTTCGCCAATGCGGGCTTCCCGTTCAGCCGGTTGGCAGATCTGTCGCAAACCATCGTCGTGACGCCACCGCAGCCCACACCGGCGCAGGTTGCCACACTGCTTGATTCACTCGGCGCGGTTGGCGCACAAACCGGCTTCCCGGCGATCAATGTGCAGTTAACCAACGATGGCAACCAAATCAAGGATAAAGACGCCGATATCATGATTATCGGTACCATTCCGCCCGCATTAAAAGATGACGAGCATATCGATCTGCTGGTGGATGCGGCGCAAAGCTGGGTGAAAACGCCGCTGCGCCAGACCGCGTTCCCGTCGATTGTGCCGGATGCCGCCGACCAGCGGGCCGATACGCAAACCGGGGTCACCTCAAATGGCCCAATGGCGGCCATTGTGGGTTTCCAGTCGCCGTATCACGATCAGCGCAGCGTCGTTGCTCTGCTGGCCGACAGCCCGCGCGGCTACGACCTGCTGAACGGCGCATTGAATGACAGCGGCAAGCGCGCGTCGATTTACGGTTCAGTAACGGTAATCCGCGAATCGGGCGTTAATGGCCTGCGCGTGGGGGACATTTATTATGTCGGGCATTTGCCGTGGTTTGAGCGCATCTGGTATGCGCTGGCAAACCATCCGGTGCTGCTGGCGGTGCTGGCAGCAGTCGTTGTGGTGTTGATGGCCTGGGTGCTGTGGCGTCTGCTGCGGATCATTAGTCGCCGCCGCCTTGATCCATCGGATCATGAGTAATTGCTAATGAAAAAACTACGCTGGGTAGGGATCGTGGCGCTGATGCTGGCGGCGATGAATGTGCGCGCCGCCTGTACCTGGCCGGCCTGGGATCACTTTAAACAGGCCTATATCAGCGAGGGCGGACGGGTTATCGACCCAAGCGATCAGCGCAAAATCTCCACCTCGGAAGGGCAGAGCTATGCGCTGTTCTTTGCGCTTGCGGCCAATGATCGCGCCATGTTTGACAAGATACTGCAATGGACGCAGGACAACCTCGCGCAGGGCTCGCTGGCGACCCATCTTCCCGCCTGGTTGTGGGGTAAAAAAGAGGACAACAGTTGGCAAGTGCTCGATACCAACTCGGCGTCCGATGGCGATATCTGGATTGCCTGGTCTCTGCTGGAGGCCGGGCGTCTGTGGAAAGACGATCGTTATACGCAGTTAGGTAAAGGGCTGTTAACCCGGATTGCCAAAGAAGAAGTGGTAACGGTGCCGGGGCTGGGTTCGATGCTGCTGCCGGGGAAAGTTGGCTTTGCCGAACCAACGGTCTGGCGCTTTAACCCCAGCTATTTGCCGCCGCAACTGGCGAGTTATTTTGCCCGTTTCGGCGCGCCCTGGTCGACGCTTCGTGAAACCAATCTGCGCTTGCTGCTGGAGACCGCGCCGAAGGGGTTCTCGCCGGACTGGGTACGTTACCAAAAGGACAGCGGCTGGCAGCTTAAAGCGGAAAAAACGCTGATTAGCAGCTACGATGCCATTCGCGTCTATTTGTGGGTGGGCATGATGCACGATCGCGACGAGCAAAAAGCGCGTCTGCTCAGCAAACTGAAACCGATGGCCAGCGCGACGCAAAAAAATGGCGCAGTGCCGGAAAAAGTCGATGTTGCAAGCACGCAACTCCGCGGCGATGGCCCGGTCGGTTTTGCTGCTGCACTGCTGCCGTTTTTACAGGATCGCGATGCGCAGGCCGTGCAACGGCAAAAAGTGGCCGACCACTTTCCCGGTGATGATGCCTATTACAGCTACGTTCTGACCCTGTTTGGACAAGGGTGGGATCAGCACCGTTTTCGTTTCACCCCTCGCGGTGAGTTACAACCTGACTGGGGCCAGTCATGCGCAAGTTCATCGTAAGCTTACTCTGTGTCTCGCTCGGCCTGGCACTTGCGCCTGGCGCAGGCGCGGCAGAGCCGACTGCGCAGCAGCAATTACTGGCGCAGGTGCGTCTGGGTGAGAGCACCCGGCGCGAGGATCTAGTGCGCCAGTCGCTCTACCGCCTTGAACTTATCGACCCGGATAACCCGGACGTCGTTGCCGCGCGTCTGCGCTATTTACTGCGCCAGGGCGATACGGCGGGTGCGCAAAAGCAGCTCGATCGCCTGAAACAACTGGCCCCGGATTCCGGCGCGTATCACGCTTCTGTCACGACGATGGCGCTGTCGACAGCCGAAGGGCGACAGGCGCTGCAACAGGCGCGTTTGCAGGCTACGACCGGGCATACGCAGGAGGCGATTGCCGCGTATGACGCACTGTTTAAGGGTAATCCGCCGGAAGGCGATGTAGCCGTCGAGTACTGGCTGTTGGTCGCAAAAGTTCCGGCGCGGCACGCTGAAGCCGTTAACCGCCTGCAAGCGCTTAACGCCCGCAACCCCGGAAACGACCAACTGCAAGCCGGGCTGGCGCAGTTGCTGTTTGCCGATGGCCGCAGTGCAGAAGGCTATAAGGTGCTGGAGCAGATGGCGAAATCGAGCAGCGGGCGCGAAACGGCGGCCAGCCTCTGGTATCAACAGCTTCAGGAAATGCCGGTCAGCGACGCCAGCGTGCAGGCGCTCCAGCATTTTCTGACGATTTTCTCCTCGGGCGATACGGTAGACAGCGCCCGTACGCAGTTAGCCGCGCAACAAAAACAACTGGCCGATCCCGCCTTCCGCGCCCGTGCGACGGGTCTTGCCGCGGTGGATGCCGGGCAGGGGGCGAAAGCGGTCGGTGAGTTGCAACAGGCGGTCAATGCCAACAAGACCGACAGCGAAGCCGTGGGTGCGCTGGGCCAGGCCTATTCACAAAGCGGCGATCGCGCCCGCGCGGTGGCGCAGTTTGAAAAAGCCATCGCCATGGATCCGACCAGCGGTAATCGCAGCAAGTGGGACAGCCTGCTGAAAACCAACCGCTACTGGCTATTGATTCAACAGGGCGATGAAGCCCTGAAAGCGAATAATCCGGCGCAGGCGGAGCGTTATTACCAGCAGGCGCGCAGTACCGATAACACTGACAGTTATGCCGTACTCGGCCTCGGCGATGCGGCGGCGGCGCGTAAAGATAACGCGGCAGCGGAGACCTTTTACCGCCAGGCGCTGCGCATGGACAGCGGTAACGTTAATGCCGTGCGCGGACTGGCCAATATTTACCGCGCTACATCGCCGGACAAAGCGGAGAGCTTTATTCAGTCGCTCACTGCCAGCCAGCGGCGCAGCATTGAGGATATTGAACGCGGGCTGACCAACGACCGTTTGTCGCAACAGGCCGAGACGCTGGAAAGCCAGGGCCAGTGGGCGCAGGCGGCCGACGTGCAACGTAAGCGGCTGGCACTCGACCCCGGCAGCGTGTGGATAACCTACCGTCTGGCAAGCGATCTCCGCCAGGCCGGGCAGCGCGGCGAAGCGGATTCCCTGATGAGCCGCCTGGCGACACAAAAACCGGGCGATGCCGAGCAGGTTTATGCCTACGGGCTTTATTTATCTGGCAATAATCAGGAGAGGGCGGCGCTAAACCACCTCAACACGCTGCCCAAAGCGCAGTGGAACAGTAATATTCAGGAACTGGCAGACCGGCTGCAAAGCAATCAGTTGCTGGAAAGCGCCAACCGCCTGCGCGACAGCGGTCATGAAGACCAGGCGATCGCGCTGTTAGCGCAGCAACCTGCTTCCACGCGCCTTGATTTAACCCTCGCCGACTGGGCGCAGCAGCGGGGCGATACGGCTTCGGCGCAGGAGTATTACCAGCGCGTGCTGAAGCGCGAGCCGGCGAATGACGATGCGCTGCTCGGCCTGGCTGAACTTTACGCCGCCGACGGCAACCCGCTCGCCGCGCGGGCGCAACTGGCGAAGCTGTCAACCTCGCCCACACAACCACAATCCATCAACACCCAGCGGCGGCTGGCGCTGGTGCAGGCGCAACTGGGCGATACCGCCAGCGCAGAGCGTATCTTCGGGGCGATTGTGCCGCAGGCAACATCTCAGCCGCCGTCGATGGAAAGTGCGCTGGTGCTGCGTGATGCCGCCCGCTTTGAGGCACAAACGGGGGCGCCGCAACAGGCGCTGGACACCTATCAAGAGGCGATGGTGGCAGCGGGTGTGGCCACGCAGCGCCCGACGGATAACGACAGTTTTACCCGTTTGACGCGCAACGATGAAAAAGATGACTGGCTGAAACGGGGCGTGCGCAGCGATGCGGCGGATCTTTACCGCCAGCAGGATGTGAATGTCACCCTGCAACATGAATATTCAGACTCCAGCGGCACGGGCGGTTATTCCGATTTGAAAGGCCACACCACCATGTTGCAGGCGGATGCGCCGCTGGCGGACGGGCGCATGTTCTTTCGTACCGATGTGGTGAATATGGATGTCGGGACGTTTGAGCAAAATGCCGATGGTTCCTACAGCCCGAATTTTGGTACTTGCGGTGATGTCGCCTGCGTGGGCGGCAACCGGCACCAGTCTGATAGCGGCGCCAGCCTTGGCGTCGGCTGGCGAAATAATACCTGGTCGATGGATATTGGCACCACGCCGATGGGTTTCAACGTGGTCGATGTGGTCGGCGGCGTGAGCTACAGCAGCGATGTCGGGCCGTTTGGCTACACGGTGGATCTCCACCGCCGCGCCATTTCCAGCTCGCTGCTGGCCTTTGGCGGGCAAAAAGATCCCAACACCGGTAAAACCTGGGGCGGCGTGCGGGCCAACGGCGGCACGCTGAGCCTCAGTTACGATAAAGGCGAAGCCAACGGCGTGTGGGCGAGCCTCGGCGCGGATACGCTGGAGGGCAAAAATGTCGAGGATAACTGGCGCGTGCGCTGGATGACCGGTTATTACTACAAGCTGATTAATGAGAACAATCGGCGCGTGACGGTCGGGCTGAACAATATGATTTGGCACTACGACAAAGATTTGAGTAACTACACGCTCGGTCAGGGCGGTTATTACAGCCCGCAGGAGTATCTCTCTTTTGCGGTGCCGATAATGTGGCGTCAGCGCACGGAAAACTGGTCGTGGGAGCTGGGCGGGTCGGCGTCGTGGTCGCACTCGCGTAACAAAACCATGCCGCGCTACCCACGGTTGAACCTGATCCCGGCGGATTTCCGCACGCTGGCAAGCGAGCAAATCGAGTCTGGGAGCAGCAGTAACGGTTTTGGTTATACCGCCCGCGCGCTGGTGGAGCGTCGGGTGACATCTAACTGGTTTATAGGTGCTGGTATTGATATTCAGCAGGCGAAAGATTACACCCCCAGCCACGCCTTGATTTATGTGCGTTATTCCGCGGCGGGGTGGCAAGGCGATATGGATATGCCGATAGAGCCGTTGGTTCCACAGGCCGACTGGTAAAAAAAGACAATTCCTGGCGGGAAATCATGGCGCACTTCGTACTCGGTGCTGTGGTTAACCGCCAACAATTCAATCGGTTATCCCACGTATTTGCCACGATTATAGATGGCCTGATAATCTACTTCGCCGTTTATCTAAAGAGCACCGCGATAGAGTATACTCTGGCGGCAGAGTCAGCCTGACCTTTCCTCTGCGCCTATTGTTTCTCTGGAGAGTGATTTTGCGTGTTAGCCGTTCTTTAACGATTAAACAGATGGCCATGGTTTCCGTTGTTTCTATGGTGTTTGTTTTTATTTTTTGCGTCATTTTGCTGTTTCACTTCTTACAGCAGAATCGCTACAACACGGCTGTACAACTGGAAAGTATCGCTCGTTCGGTGCGTGAACCGCTGTCGGCGGCGATTTTGAAGGCCGACATTCCCGAAGCCGAAGCCATTATCAAACAAATCAAGCCCGCGGGCGTGGTGAGCCGCGCCGATGTGGTGCTGCCCAACCAGTTCCAGGCGCTGCGTATGCGCTTTATCCCGGAACGCCCGGTGCCGGTGATGATCACCCGCATCTTTGAATTACCGATTCAGATCTCGTTGCCCATTTATTCACTGGAGCGCCCGGCAAACCCGCAACCGCTGGCGTACCTGGTGCTGCAAGCCGACTCTTACCGGGTCTATAAATTCGTTATCAGCACGCTCTCAACGTTAGTAACGGCTTACTTACTGTTGACCTTGATGATAACCGTAGCGATAACCTGGTGTATTAACCGGCTGGTGATGCATCCGCTGCGCAAAATTTCTCGTGAACTGAACGACTTGTCTGCCCAGGATCTGCCCGGACATCAACTGGCGCTGCCCCGGCTCCATCATGATGATGAGATTGGCATCATCGTGCGCAGCTATAACCGCAACCAGCAACAATTGCTGCGCCAGCAAGAAGAGCTGAGTACCCAGGCGATGCTGTTCCCGGTGTCCGAATTGCCCAATAAGGCGTTTTTGATGGCGTTGCTGGAGCAGGCCGTTGCCGGACATGCGCCCTCGACACTGTTGATTATCTCCAGCGCTACCCTGCGAGACACCGCCGGTGTGTTACAGGAAGCGCAGCGCGAAGTGCTGTTGCTGACGCTGGTGGAAAAACTGAAATCGGTGCTCTCGCCGGGCATGGTGCTGACCCAACTCAATATCAGCGATTTCGCGCTTTTCGCCCCCGGCCTGCAAGCACCGTGGCAGGCAATGAAATTAAGTAAGCGAGTACTCACTGTTATTAACGAACGGGTGCCGCTGAAGGGGATTCAGTTGCGCCCCCATGCCAACCTGGGTGTGGCGATGTTTACCGGCACGCTTTCTGCCGCTGAGTTGCTCCAGCAGGCCGCCTCGGCGCTCGCCAGTGCGCAGCGCAACGGCAAAAACCAGATCCACTTCTTCGACCCGCAACAGCGTGAGCAGGCGCAGCAATGGCTGGCGCAGGAGAGCGAAATCGTCACCGCCTTTGAGCAACAACGTTTTGCGCTCTGGCTGCAACCCCAGCGTGAGCAGCCAGATGGCGCGGTGGTGAGCGCCCGCGGGGTGCTGCGTTTACGCCAGCCGGATGATAGCTGGGCTGAGGACGAGGCGCTGTTCGCGCGCATCGCAGAGTGTGGGCTAACGAGTAAGGTGTGCGACTGGATGCTGGAAGAGGCTTGCTGTCTGCTGGCCGACTGGCAGTCGCGCGGCATTACACTGCCGCTCGCGGTGGCGCTTCCGGCGCAGGCGCTGCTGCACAATGCGCAGGTTGCCAGTGTCGCTGAGCGGCTGCGCCATTACGCCCTCGCGCCGGATGCCCTGAGCCTGGATATTTGCGAGCGCCGGATACAGGGTTCGGAGGATGTGTTATCGCAGGATGCCTTTGAGAAGCGCTATTTTGCCGCTTCAGATAACACTTAAAATAGTTACTTTATTACGGGATTGTGCGAGTCAGCTCAAAGTTCTTAGCATTATTGTTTCTGAATTGCTGTAAGTACATTTCTGTCATGTTGGACGGGTGTTATTTTTAATCCGCAGGCTAACCGAAAACCCTACAAAGCCTGAGGTTTAATCTCAAGGACACCCTATGAAAACCTCCCTGTTTAAAAGTCTCTACTTTCAGGTTCTGACAGCGATCGCCATCGGTATTCTGCTTGGCCATTTCTATCCTGAACTCGGGGCGCAGATGAAACCCCTTGGTGACGGCTTCGTGAAGCTCATCAAGATGATTATCGCGCCCGTCATTTTTTGTACGGTGGTGACCGGTATTGCCGGTATGGAAAGCATGAAAGCCGTGGGTCGTACCGGCGCGGTGGCACTGCTCTATTTTGAAGTTGTCAGTACGCTGGCGCTGATTATCGGCCTGATTATTGTCAACGTGGTGCAACCCGGCGCGGGGATGAACGTCGATCCTGCCACGCTTGATGCCAAAGCGGTGGCGGTCTATGCCGAACAGGCGCAGTCGCAGGGGGTAACCGACTTCCTTCTTGATGTGATCCCGGCCAGCGTTATTGGCGCATTCGCCAGCGGCAATATCCTGCAAGTGCTGCTGTTTGCGGTGCTGTTTGGCTTCGCGCTGCACCGTCTTGGTCACAAAGGCCAGTTGATTTTCAACGTGATTGAAAGCTTCTCGCAGGTGATTTTCGGCATTATCAACATGATCATGCGCCTTGCCCCAATTGGCGCGTTCGGCGCGATGGCCTTTACCATCGGCAAATACGGCGTCGGCACGCTGGTACAGTTAGGTCAGTTGATTATTTGCTTCTATATCACCTGTATTCTGTTCGTGGTGGTGGTGTTGGGGACAATTGCCCGCGTTACGGGTTTCAATATCTTTAAATTTATCCGCTATATCCGCGAAGAACTGCTGATTGTGCTGGGCACGTCCTCTTCCGAATCTGCGCTGCCGCGTATGCTGGAAAAGATGGAGCGCCTGGGTTGTCGCAAATCGGTGGTCGGGCTGGTTATTCCCACCGGTTACTCTTTCAACCTTGATGGCACGTCCATTTATCTGACCATGGCGGCGGTGTTTATCGCCCAGGCGACCAATAGCCATATGGATATTGTTCACCAGATAACGTTGCTGGTGGTGCTGTTGCTGTCGTCGAAAGGCGCAGCCGGGGTGACTGGCAGCGGGTTTATTGTGCTGGCGGCGACGCTTTCTGCGGTGGGCCACCTGCCGGTGGCGGGGCTGGCGCTGATCCTCGGTATTGACCGTTTTATGTCTGAAGCCCGTGCGTTGACTAACCTGGTAGGCAACGGTGTCGCGACCATCGTGGTGGCGAAATGGGTGAAAGAGTTGGATCAAAAACAGCTGGTCAGTGTGCTGGATAATCGTGCTGAGACCGTTAAAACACCCGGAATTTCTTCGTAATTCACGACTTATGCCCGTAGTCTCTTGTTTGACTCCGGGCAGCTAAGCATAATTACCCCTTTGGCTTGCGTCACAGTTCATGATGAATTTTCGGCATAATTCACTTCGCAATGTGACGTTTTGCGTTTCCTGCGGTCTAAAAGCGAAGTGTTTTATGTCTCTTCAGCCTCCTTTAGGCGGGCATACTTTTTAACCAGGAATGTTGATTAGGGGTTCTCATGCAGGGCACAAAAATACGATTGTTAACGGGCGGTTTGCTGATGTTGGCAGCGGCCAGTTATGTGCAGGCAGATGCGCTCCAGCCCGATCCGGCCTGGCAACAAGGGACGCTGTCGAATGGTTTTCAGTGGCAAGTTCTCGCCACCCCGCAGCGCCCCAGCGATCGCATTGAAATTCGTCTGTCGATTGATACCGGCTCGCTCACCGAAAGTACGCAGCAGAGCGGTTACAGCCACTTTATTCCCCGTGTTGCGCTGACCCACAGCGGTCGTCTTGAACCAGCTCAGGTGCGTTCACTCTGGCAACAAGGGATTGACCCGAAACGCCCGCTACCGCCAGCGCTGGTCTCCTACGAATACACGCTTTACAACCTTAGCCTGCCGAACAACCGCAGCGATTTGCTGAAAGAAGCGATGGTCTATCTGGCGGATGCGACCGGGAAATTAACCATTACGCCGGAAACGGTGAACCATGCGCTGGGCAGTAACGATATGGTCGCCACCTGGCCTGGCGACACCAAAGATAACTGGTGGCGTTATCGCCTGAAAGGCTCGCCGCTGCTGGGTCACGATCCGGCCGGAGAGATGAAAGAGCCGGTGGATGCCGCGCAGTTGAAGGCCTTCTACGAAAAATGGTACACGCCGGACGCCATGACGCTGATTGTGGTCGGGAATGTGGACAGCCGCGCCGTCGCTGAGCAAATCAATAAAACCTTTGGCGAGTTGAAAGGCAAACGCCAGACGCCAACGCCGGTCGCCACGCTTTCACCGCTGCCGCACCAGCCGGTGAGCCTGATGACCGAAGCGGTAAATCAGGATCGTCTGTCGATTATGTGGGATTCCGCCTGGCAGCCGATTCGCGAATCCGCCGAGCTTGAACGCTACTGGCGAGCGGATTTAGCCCGCGAAGCGCTGTTCTGGCATATTCAGCAGAATCTCAACAAAAACAACGCTAAAGAGATTGGCCTCGGCTTTGATTGCCGGGTGCTGTTCCAGCGTGCGCAGTGCGCGATTAATGTCGATTCCCCGACCGATAAACTCAATGCCAATACCGGTGTGATCGCCCGTGAACTGGCGAAGGTGCGTGAAAAAGGCCTGCCGGAAGAGGAAGTTAAGGCGCTGATTGCGCAGAAATCCCTTGAATTGCAGAAGCTGTTTGCCACCTACGCGCGCGCCGATACGGATATCCTGATTAGCCAGCGGATGCGCGCGTTGCAAAACCAGGTGGTGGATATTGCGCCGGAACAGTATCAAAAGCTGCGCCAGCGCTTTTTAGCCAACCTGACGCCGGAAATGTTGAACCAGGATCTGCACCAGCAGTTGTCGCAGGATATGACGCTGGTGTTGCTGCAACCGAAAGGCGAACCGGAACATAACATGCAGGATTTGCAGGCGACGTGGGATGCGGTAATGAAGCCGACGGACGCCGCACCTGCCGCTACCAGCACGGATGATGTGCGCCCGGATGTGTCGGATATCCCGCCGCAGCAGTGACGCTAAAAAACCCTCTTCGTGAAAGGAGAGGGTTGAGACTGATGACAAACCTGCTGCCTGATGGCGCTTCGCTTATCAGGCCTACGGAATGAATTCGCAATTTATTGATATTGCATACTTTGTAGGCCGGGTAAGGCAACGCCGCCACCCGGCATAGCCGCTGTACTACGTTACTCCGGCATTGCCTCGCGCGGGATAATCGCGCCGCGATACTGGATAACGGTGCTGGCAGTTAAGTGGCCGCGTTTGGCGGCTTCGGTGGCATCGCCGCCGGTCAGGCGCACGGCAAGGTAACCGGCGCTGAAGGAGTCGCCCGCAGCGGTAGTATCAATCACTTTCTCTTTCGGCAGTTTCACCGCCGGGACTTCAACCACCGCTTCACCGGCGATCGCGACCAGGCAGGAGTCTGCGCCGCGTTTAATCACCACTTCTTTAACGCCTGCGCGTTGGGTACGCTCGATAACTTCTTCCACTGGCTTCTCGCCCCACAGCAGATCTTCATCGTCCAGCGTCAGGAAAGCGATATCGGTGCAGGCCAGCATCTGCTGATAAACGTCGCGGGTCTCTTCTTTGCTCGCCCACAAGCGCGGACGGTAGTTGTTGTCAAAAATCACTTTGCCGCCGTTGGCGCGGCACGCTTTTAACAGCGCCAGCAGCTTAGCGCGGCTGCCAGGGCTTAAAATCGCCAGGCTGATACCGCTCAGGTAGAGATAATCAAAGCCCGCCAGTTGTTCACAAATCATCGCAGACTGCTCGCTCTCCAGCCAGAACTTCGCCGCCGCTTCATTACGCCAGTAATAGAAGGTGCGCTCGCCAGTGCTGTCGGTTTCGATGTAATACAGCCCCGGCAGGCGGTTTTCCATGCGTTGAGTCAGGCTGGTATCAACGTTTTCACTCTGCCAGGCGTCCAGCATCTGCTGGCTGAAATTGTCGGTGCCCAGCGCCGTCACATAGTGAACAGAGAGCGCAGACGGCTTGACCTGGCGGGCGATATAAACAGAGGTGTTCAGCGTGTCGCCGCCAAAGCCACGGTTAACTTCAGCGCCTTTTTGCGACAGTTCGATCATGCATTCGCCGATAACGGCAATTTTCCTGGACATATTCGTAACCTGAATCAGATAAATTAACGGTAGTGTGCGATGTGGGTGATGCGTGGTCAACCATATTAAAACATCGTTCCAGTATTTTTTTGAGCTAAAGCGTATTACGCGCAGATTCCGTCGCCCTGGTTTTTATTTTTGCGCTTCGCCGGGACGTAAAGTTATCTGAACATGCGCCGATAACCCTGTGACGAGTTCATCCAGGTCATCCCATCGACAGGACAGCAGAAATGAAGTTACAGCAGGTCAACCCGCCGCTAAGCATTCCACACGCGAGCATGGAAAGCTTGCAGGAGCATCGTTATTGGCTGCAATGTGAGCGTGCTTATACTTATCAGCCGATCTACAAAACCGATGGCCGTCTGATGGCGATTGAACTGTTAACCGTGGTGACTCACCCTTCTGAACCCGAAAAACGGATTGCCCCGGATCGTTACTTCAGCGAAGTGGCGGTGCGCCAGCGCGTCGACGTGATTAACGAGCAACTCACGCTACTGGCCGAACAGAAAGATTTTTTTACCAAAAATAGTGTGCTGGCTTCGGTGAATGTCGATGGGCCGACGCTGCTTGCAATGCGCCAGAATAGCGAACTGATGGCGCTGGTCGACTCGCTGGCGTGGATCCGCTTTGAACTGGTGGAGCATATCCGTTTACCGCAGGACTCCACCTTTGCCTCCATCAGCGAAATCGGCCCGCTGTGGCTGGATGATTTTGGCACCGGCATGGCGAATTTCTCGGCGCTGAGCGAAGTACGCTATGACTACATCAAAGTGGCGCGCGACCTGTTTATCATGCTGCGCAAGACGCCGGAAGGGCAAAATTTGTTCACGCTGCTGCTGCAATTGATGAATCACTACTGCCAGGGCGTCATTGTCGAAGGGGTCGAAACCCTTGAAGAGTGGCGCGATGTGCAAAACTCACCGGCATACGCGGCGCAGGGCTATTTTCTCTCCCGTCCGGTTCCTTTAAGTAACCTCGCACAAGTCACGCTCAAACTTTAGCCGCTCCCCTTTCCGTCAGGCTCTACTATCTTTATGAGAGGTAAGGCATTAAAGGAAAGGCAGAACAATGACAAAAACGAGTAAAGCGCTCACGGCTGTCTTCGCGACGCTGTTGTTAATCATCGTGGTTGCCATCGTCATCATTGCGACATTTGACTGGAACCGCCTGAAACCCACCATTAATGAAAAAGTCTCCACCGAACTGAATCGTCCGTTCGCCATACGCGGCGATTTGGGCGTGGTGTGGGAGCGGCAAAAAGAGGAAACCGGCTGGCGCAGCTGGATCCCGTGGCCGCATGTTCACGCCGACGATATTATTCTTGGCAACCCGCCGGGGATCGATGAGATAACCATGGTGCACCTGCCGCGCGTTGAAGCCACGCTTGCCCCGCTGGCACTGTTCACCAAAACCGTTTACCTGCCGTGGATCAAACTGCAACAGCCGGATGCCAGGCTGATTCGCCGCTCGGAAAAACTCAACAACTGGACCTTTACCCTCGCGGGCGATGAGAACAAAGATCCGAACGCCAAACCTTCCGCCTGGTCATTCCGTCTCGATAACATCCTCTTCGATCGTGGGCGCATTGCCATTGATGATGCGGTCAGCCGCGCCGATATCGAAATCATGGTCGATCCGCTGGGTAAACCGCTGCCCTTTAGCGAAGTGACGGGCAAAAGTAATGACAAAACCAAAGCCGGGGATTACGTCTTCGGCCTGAAGGCAAAAGGGCGCTACAACGGCCAGCCGCTTTCCGGTGACGGGAAAATTGGCGGCATGCTGGCGCTACGCAGTGAAAGCACGCCATTCCCGGTGCAGGCGGATTTCCGCTCCGGCAATACCCGCGTGGCGTTTGTCGGCACGGTCAACGACCCGATGAACATGGGCGGTGTTGATTTACAACTGAAGTTCGGCGGCGATTCGCTGGGCGAGTTGTACGATTTAACCGGCGTGCTGTTGCCCGATACGCCGCCGTTTGAAACCGACGGCCATCTGGTGGCGAAAATCAACAACGAAAAAGGCTCGGTGTTTGATTATCGCAACTTTAACGGCCATATCGGCGAGAGCGATATTCACGGCACGCTGACCTATTCCACCGGCAAACCGCGCCCGAAACTGGAAGGCGATGTCGAATCGCGCCAGCTTCGTCTGGCCGATTTAGGGCCGCTAATTGGCGTCGATTCCGGCAAAGGTGCGGAGCAATCTAAAAATGCGGAACAGAAAAAAGGCGAGAAGTCGGTGCAACCGGCGGACAAAGTGCTGCCGTATGACCGTTTTGAAACCGACAAATGGGACGTGATGGATGCGGATGTGCGCTTTAAAGGCCGCCGGATCGAACACGGATCCTCGCTGCCGATTAGCGATCTCTCTACCCACATCCTGCTGAAAAATGCTGACCTGCGCCTGCAACCGCTGAAATTCGGTCTGGCGGGCGGCACCATCTCATCGAACATTCATCTCGAAGGGGATAAAAAACCGATGCAGGGTCGGGCAGAGATTCAGGCGCGCAAGCTGAAGCTGAAAGAGCTGATGCCCGATGTGGAACTGATGCAGAAAACGCTGGGTGAGATGAACGGTGACGCAGATATTCGCGGCGTCGGTAACTCGGTCGCGGCGCTGCTGGGCACCAGTAACGGTAACCTGAAACTGCTGATGAACGACGGGCTGGTGAGCCGTAACCTGATGGAAATCCTCGGCCTTAACGTCGGGAACTTTATTGTGGGTCAGCTATTTGGCGATGACGAAGTGCGCGTCAACTGCGCCGCCGCCAATCTCGATCTGGTTAACGGTGTCGCCAGGCCGCAAATCTTTGCCTTCGACACGGAAAACGCGCTGATTAACGTCACCGGGACTGCCAGCATGGCATCCGAACAGCTTGATCTGACGATTGACCCGGAAAGTAAAGGCGTGCGCATTGTGACGCTGCGTTCACCGCTGTACGTGCGCGGCAGCTTTAAAAACCCGCAGGCCGGGGTGAAAGCCGGGCCGCTGATTGCCCGTGGCGCGGTGGCCGCCGCACTGGCAACGCTGGTTACGCCCGCGGCGGCACTGCTGGCGCTGATTTCGCCGTCAGAAGGCGAGGAGAACCAGTGCCAGGCAATCCTGTCACAGATGAAACACTAACGGGAAATGCCCCTCTCTCCGCAGGAGAGAGGGGTAACGATTACAGGGACTGGTGTTTCGTTTCGTGGGTCAGCAGCAGGGCAATCAGCGTTAACGCTGCCATCGCCGCCAGGTAAATCCCGACGTACATCAGGCCATAGTTCGCTTGCAGCCAGGTGGCGATATAGGGTGCCACAGACGCGCCAAGAATCGACGACACGTTATAAGAGAAAGAGGCGCCGGTGTAACGCACTTCGGTCGGGAACAGTTCCGGCAACAGCGCGCCCATCGGGCCGAAGGTCAGCCCCATCAGGCTTAAACCAATCAACAGATACGCCATTACCAGCGCCGGGTTACCGGAACCGAGCAGCGGCGGGAAGACGAACAGCGCGAAGAGAATAATCAGCGAGGTAATGACAACCATGCTCTTGCGGCGACCAAAGGCGTCTGCCAGCAGGCCCGCGACCGGCACCATCACACCGAAGCCAATGACCGCCATCATCAACATCCACAATACTTCGTTGCGCGGCAGCCCAAGACCCTGCGGCGAGGTGCTGAAGGTCATGGAATAGACCGTCATGATATAGAACAGCGTGTAGGTCGCCAGCATGATAAAGGTGCCGAGCACCGTCACGCGTACGTGTTTGGTCAGCAGCGTACCGAGCGGAATTTTCACCTGTTTCTTCGCGGCGGCCACTTTGGCAAACACCGGCGTTTCATGCAGCGAAACGCGGACGTACAGGCCAATCAGCACCAGCACGGCAGAGAAGATAAACGGTACGCGCCAGCCCCACTCCATAAACTGCTCATCGGTCAACAGCCAGGAGAGCAGCAGGAACGTGCCGTTAGCAAAGAAAAAGCCGATAGGCGCGCCGAGTTGCGGGAAAGATCCGTACAGCGCGCGTTTACGCGGCGGGGCGTTCTCCGTTGCCAGCAGCGCCGCGCCGCCCCATTCACCGCCTAAGCCCAGACCCTGACCAAAACGGGCCAGCGCCAGCAGCAGCGGCGCCATGACGCCAATGGTTTCATAACCGGGCAGCAGGCCGATGACGACGGTCGAAATGCCCATGGTCAGCAGCGAGGCGACGAGGGTGACTTTCCGGCCAACGCGGTCGCCAAAGTGGCCGAACACCGCCGAGCCGATGGGACGTGCGATAAAGGCAATGGCGAAGGTCGCCAGTGATTGCAGCGTGGCTGCCGTTGGGTCGCCCTGGGGGAAGAAGATATGCGGGAAAACGATGACCGCTGCGGTGGCATAAATATAGAAATCGAAGAACTCGATGGCGGTGCCAATCAGAGACGCGACGACCACTTTATTGCGTGAGTTTACCGGTGGGTTTTCCTGCTCGTTGTCGAAAGTTGTAGCTGTAGCTTGCATAAAGTTTTCTTATTTTGGGCGAACGAACGAGCATATTAGCCACAGCAAAAGCGACATTTCAATCTGTAACAAAATCGCGAGTCGCGCAAAAAACAGGCAAAAAGCGAATAATCTTCAGACTTAGGTTTTCACATCCATGAAATGCTTCACACATTTTAGAAATTAGAAGATAAAACTGGTTTCAGGTTAAATAAAAGTTACCGTCTGGTTTTTCGTGCTGAAATGATAGATCGGGCTGATATTTTCCGTGTAGTTATCAGCCCGATAGCGCATTTAGCGGTAGCGTTTACCCGGCATCAGCGGGTCATCTTTGTATTGCGCCGTGGCAATCCATGCGGCACAGAACAGCGTCAGGCGGGCGAAGAAGTAGAAGAACGCCATCAGGCCCAGCACCGAGCCGAATGCCGCGCCCGACGGCGATTTCACCAGCGACGGCAGTGTCCAGGTCATCACGATTTTGATCACCTCAAAACCAATCGCGGCGATAAACGTGCCGCGAATCAGCGCGCGTTTACGCGGGCGATGGCGCGGCAACCGCCAGAAGATCCAGAAGAACAGCAGGTAGTTGGCACAAATCGAAATCAGCAGGCCAATCCCTCCCCACGCCGGTTTTAGCCACTCTATGTAATTAAGATGCAGCGTAGAGATGATAAGTTCTTGCGCGGCTCCAGCTACCGAGGTGATGGAGAGGGTAATAATCAGCGCCACCAACAGGCCAATCAGCGAGATAAAATCGCGGAAGTACTTCACCCAAATCTTCTCTTCATCCTGCGAGTTGCGCTCCCAGACATCGCGCGACTGGGCGCGAATGGCTTCACGCAGGTTGCCCATCCAGTTCACACCGGAATAGAGGGCGACAGCCAGCCCGACAATACCCACGGTGGTGCGCTGCTGCACGGCGATGTTCAGCGTATTTTTTAAGGTGGAAGCCATCGTCGGGTCGCTAACGCTTGTCAGGATCTTATTAAAGATGTCCTGCAACAGCGTCGGATGCGAGGCGAGGATAAAACCGGCGGCGGCGAACGACACCATCATGATGGGGATCATCGACAGGAACGAGAAGTAAGTAATGGCCGCGCCAAACTGGTTGCCCATGCGATCGTTAAAGCGTTCGGTCGCGCGGATCAGATGCGCGACCATTGGGCGGCGCTGGATCTTTTGCGCCGTATCGGTGACGGTCGCAATCGTGCTGCTGACCATTCCGTGCGCGTCATCTTTCTCTTTTTCAGTTTTCTCTTTTTCAGGTGGCTCAGCCTGAGCCATCTTCCTGACAGGTTCGTAATCAAGGTCTTGCGTCGGGCGTTTTTCGAAATTTTCCGGCGTCATCAGGTCTTTTTTCCTTCTCCTGAATGTGTTGTATGAAAATTATAGCCGCTACTGGTCGACATAATCCTTTAACACGGTCGCCAGCCACTCCATAAACAGATGTACGCGGCGCGACAGGTTGCGCCGATGCGGGTAAATCAGCGACACCGGCATCGGCTCCGCGCGGTATTGCGGCAGCACCTCCACCAGTTTTCCCATGCGCAGCGCATCACGCGCGCCAATGCGCGGCACCTGAATAATGCCCAGCCCGGCAAGGCAGGCGGCGTGATAGGTTTCGGTGCTGTTTACCGTCAGGATGCCGCCGGTTTTCACCCAGCGGGTCTGGTTATCCTGCCAGACCTCAAAACCTTGCGGGCGCGTGCCAAGATTGACAGAGTAGTGCACCAGCGCATGAGATGAGAGATCGTCGAGGGAGTCAGGGTAGCCAAAACGCGCCAGATAATCGGGGCTGGCGCAGTTAATCACCGAGAGTTTGCCAAGCTGGCGGGCGATTAAGCCGGAATCTTTCAGCGTACCGACGCGCACCACGCAATCGAAGCCTTCACGAATAATATCCACCAGCCGATCGCTGCTGCTCAGCTCCAGTTCAATACCGGGGTACTGTTGCAAAAAGGCGGGAAGGCGCGGAATAACGAGGTTTTTCGCAACGCCAACGGGCATGTCGACGCGCAGGCGTCCGCTGATGCTCGAGGGATCGTGCAAAAACATGCCGTCGAGTTCGTCCATGTTCGCCAGCAGATCTTTCGCCCGCTCGTAATAGACCGTGCCGTCCTGGGTTAACTGGACGCGGCGCGTGGTGCGGTGTAACAGTTGCGTACCGAGTTGAGTCTCCAGCGCCTGGATCTGGCGCGAGACGCTGCCTTTCGGTAACCCCATTGACTCTGCCGCTTTGGAAAAACTCGCCAGTTCCGCGACACGAATAAACAGTTGCATTGCGTAAATTTTATCCATCACTGCGCCCTATTGTTGTTTTGATGGAAACAGTGAAGCGTAATTTAACACCTTTATTGCATGCCATGCAGCTAATAAGCTTTCTCTGTACATCCCAACAGCGAAAAAGAGGTTTCTATGACACAACCGATTGCACTGATCACTGGCGGCAGCCGCGGGCTGGGTAAAAATGCGGCCCTGAAACTGGCGGCGAAGGGAACCGGCATTATTCTGACCTATAACAATAACGCGCAGGACGCTGAAAACGTGGTGCGTGAAATTGAGCAAAAAGGCGGGAAAGCGGCGGCATTGCAGCTTAACGTCGGCGATATATCGCAGTTTGGTGATTTCGTGAGTCGCGTGCTTGAACAACTGCAAAACGTCTGGCAGCGCGACTCATTTGATTATTTATTAAACAATGCCGGTGTGGGTATTCACGCCTCTTTCGCCGAGACCAGCGAAGAGCAATTCGACCAGATGGTGAACATCCACTTTAAAGGACCGTTCTTCCTGACGCAGTTGCTGCTGCCGCTGATAAAAGAGGGCGGGCGCATTCTGAATGTCTCGACCGGTTTAACGCGTTTCTGTCAGCCGGGCCGCGCCAGTTATGCCGCAGTAAAAGGGGCGATGGAAGTATTGACCCGCTACCAGGCAAAAGAGTTAGGCGAGCGCGGAATTTCCGTCAACATCATTGCGCCGGGCGCGATTGCCACCGATTTTAGCGGCGGTGTGGTGCGGGATAATGAGCAGGTTCATCAGTTCATTGCATCGCAAACTGCGCTGGGCCGTGTCGGACAGCCGGATGATATTGGTGATGCGATTGCTGCGCTACTCAGCGATAAGCTCGCCTGGATGACGGCGCAACGCGTGGAAGTGTCTGGTGGTATGTTCCTGTAAGCATGGCGACGCCCGGCCGGTTTTTCACCGCCGGGCGAGGTCTTACTGCTTCTGAAAATGCGTGACTTTGATGCGCGCAGGCTGCTGTTTTTTATCCAGCGAACCGCTGATCCCAACCAGCTCATCCGGTGACAAGGATTTGCCATCAAACACCGCTATCGGGATATAGGCCTGAATCTGGTCGGTTTTATCGCGGAAAAGATAGACATCTTCACCTTGCTTCTCAACCAGGTTACCGCGCAGCGAAATCGATGCGCCATCATGCAGCTCTTTCGCCTGTTTCACGGTCATTGAGCGTGCGTCTTCAATGCCACGGTAGCCGTCATCCATTTTGTGCGGCGGCGGCGGCGCTTTATCTGCTTTCAGGCCGGGAGCCTCTTCTGCCAGTGCCGACATGGAAAACAGTGCTGCAAAGCAGGCGGTAAGCACGATTTTCTTCATAACTTCTCCTGAAATATCACTAAATACCTCTCTAAGCCTGGCAGACAAGAGGCAGATGTGCAGGCGAATTGTCTGTTTTCAGCGCGTATAAAATATAAACCGCAGGTTGTCGCGGGTTAATCTGCCGGGCAATGAAAAATAAATTTCATGAATAATTCGGACTGTTTTTATTAATCTGAAACAGGTATCACTGATAATAATCACCAACTGCGCTATCTTTTAGCTATTCATAAATAAAGAAAAAAACCTTCGCGGGTTCGCCTGGCGAATTATTTCTTAAGTTGTACTTAAGGGAAAATAATGACAACACCTGCCCCTCTAAATATGGGTGAACAGTTCGAAAAATGCCTTGCCATTATTCGTCAGGCCTCTGTCGAAATTTTATTGCTTTTGAATGTGCATTTTGAGGAAGGAAAAGATCCGCGCTGGTTTCTGGAACAGCTGGATGTGGCGCGCCTGAGTATGGGCGGCTGGGGCGCAGTGGCGAAAAGATTGAAACTCAGCGATGCGGAATTAACCCAGTTCACCTTGCAGCTCCGCCATCTGCAACAGCTCGTTCCGCGCTACGAGAATGGGCAAAATGTCAGTGAGAATCAATTAATTGCCGCCCTGCGTTTTATTGGCGCGCTGGAGAATTTGCGCAAAAAGCAGAAGCTGCTGAGCTACAACACGGCATTAAATGCAGACAATACGCAGCAACAACAACAAGGGCAGCAACAACTCCGTGCGCTGGAGTCGCTGATTAAATCGCTGGTGATGCAAGCCTGGTCCGATCCCGAGCGCTTGCGTGATCACCTGAAGACGCAGTTTGGTGGCGATCGTGTGCGTCGCTGGCTGCGCTTGGGTGATCGTAACGATGTCTTAAGTGGGATGCGCTTTAGTGAACTGGCTCTGCTGTTGGTAGATAAAAAAGAGTTTAGTCAGCACTACGCCAGATTGTTTAACGATGCCTCGGTGCTGAACCTGTTTGTTGAACCGCGTAAGACACTGCAAACCTTCCTTGATGATGTGCGTGAAATGCGTACCTGTGTGGTGGCCGGGCAACCGCTGACCTCAAACCAATTGTTGATGCTGGCAAACTACTACCCGCAGATTACCGGGCCGGTGCAGCGCGCATATGAAGAAAAGCGCAGCAAAATTAACCCGACGGGTTTGCTGAAAGAGGCGGGCGAAGGATTAGAGGCTTTCTGGGAGCAGGCGCGGAAAAAAGATCGCGCTGCTGGCGGCGATGCGCAGCCGATCCGCGACAGTATCGACACTCCGGCGAAGCGTCCGGTACGCAGCCGCGAAGAGCGCGAGCAGATGATCTCCGGCGTGCTATGGGGCGCGGTGGGCGTCGTTGCGCTGATCATCGCTATCGGTACCTTCTGGTTATTTGTTGGCGGGTCTGCACCTGTGACGCGTGGAGCACGCGTTACCGGGCCGATCACCGATCAGCGTGTTGCCCCCTCGCCAAAAGAGGAACTGTCCCGCATGGGCCTGGGGCAGGATGAGAACAACTTCCGCTCGGCGATCAATCGCAACGATACGCGTGTAGTGTCGCTGTTCCTCAGAACCGGAATGAACTGGAAATTATCATGGACGGAGCAGGCGGTGATCGCGGATTACAACGATGTGCTGGATCTGCTTTTGCGCTACCGGCTGCAAATGGATGAGAAACGCCCGTGTCGGCGGTTTATCGCTACCCTGACCCATGAAATGGCCGCCAACAATAAGAAATTAACGTCGATTACGAAAAGCTATTTGCAGGCGTTTTGCACTACGCCCGCAGTAGTGGATCGCGCGCGGTACGAGATGGAGCAGGCGCAACTGCGCTACGACGCCAATCCCAGCGATGAAAACCGCAAATGGGCGGATATTTATTCCGCCGTTTACAACGCAATTGATTGATTTGTAGGCCGGCTAAGCGTTAGCGCCATCCAGCGAAAATGCCGGATGGCGGCTGCGCCTTATCCGGCCTACGGATCCTGCGGGTTATCGTCCGCTTTCGGTTCGCCGTACAAACCAATTAACCGGCGCACCACGCCGTTGGTCCAGCCAAACCCATCCTGCAACGGATACTCACCACCGCCCCCTTCGCGCGGCGTACTGCTGGCGATATGGTACTTTTCAATCAGCTTGTGGTGCTGCTGATAAAAGAGATTTACCGTGTGCAGCCAGCTACGGGCAATCTCGTCGCCCAGCGCGTCGTTGCCATACAGCTTGAACCCCTGGATCGCCATCCATTGCAGCGGAGCCCAACCGTTGGGTTTATCCCACTGTTCGGCGGTTTCATACTCTGTTGCCAGAATGCCGCCCGGCGTCAGCAAACGCGCGGTCACCGCTTCCGCCAGGCGTTCGGCCTGCTCATGGGTCGCCATGCCGACATACAGCGGCACAATGCTGGCCGCAGAGAACAGCGCCATCTCTTCGCGACGCCAGTCATAATCGCGGAAGCAGCCGTTCTCTTCATCCCACAGATAGCGGTTGACTGCCGCCCGGCGATCGCTGGCTTTCTGACGAAACAGCGTTTCGCGCTCCCGGTCGCCTTTCAGCCCGGAAATATTGGCGATCGCGCTTTCCAGCTTAAACAGAAACGCGTTCAAATCGATGGGGATGAACTGCGTCGTGCGAATACTCGCCAGCCGGTGCATATCGCGCAGCCAGCGGGAAGAGTAGTCCCAGCCGGACGCCGCACCGGCGCGCAGATCGCGATAGACTTCATTTGGCGGACGGCCTGAATGACGCGCTGTTTCCACATCCTCAATCCACGACTCATCACGCGGCGTGTCGCGGTCATCCCAGTAACGGTTAAGCAGCGAACCGTCCGGCATCCGCACCACATGGCGGTATGCCTGGTTCAGCACCAGCGATTCCGCGCCATCCATCCAGAAGGCGTACTCCATCAGCAGGTGATCAAGGTAGCGCCGCGCACCGCGCACGCCATCTTCTTCAAACAGTTCGACCATCAGGGCGAAAACCGGCGGCTGCGAGCGGCTCAGATAATAGGTACGGTTGCCGTTCGGGATATGCCCGTAGCGCTCAATCATCCACGCGAAGTTATCCGCCATACAGCGCAACAAATCGTCGCGGCCACTTTCCGCCAGCCCCAGCATGGTGAAGTAAGAGTCCCAATAATAGGTCTCGCGAAAGCGTCCGCCCGGCACAATATAGGACTGCGGCAGCGCCAGCAGAGAAGACCACGGAATGTGATCCTGCGGTTCACGGGTGAGGATCGGCCATAGCTGGTCGATATGCTCTTTCAGGGAGTTTTCCGGGTTGGAAACGTACTCTTTGCTGTAGTTTTCCGGTGTCCAGAAGTGCGCCTTCACGAACTGGCGTAAATTGAACTCTGGTTTGCGTTTGATTTTGCGATAGCGGATCAGAATGTCGAGCGGATCCATTTTCGGCGCGCAGTCAGGGAATGTTTTGCTATCGGCGAAGATGCGCGATGACTGCACATGCTCAAACAGTTCCAGATAACGATCGGCAGGGGTAAGCGCATCGGACGCTGGCATCCCCTCGATCATTTCCGGTTCCGGCTCCGCCTCGATCATTTCATCCAGTTTTAACTCGCACGGATCGGTTTCGTAGGTTTCGTCCTCGAATACCAATTCCATTAATTGTGTGCTTTGTAATTTCTGGTTGAACATAGTGACGTTGGCCTCCGGATGTCGTCGTAAAAAAATGACGGGTGTTGCCCGGCTATCTATAAAGCGTAGACATTCGCTTCGATGTCTGGTGATCAAAGTGTGCGGGTGATCACACTTCGCAATCGGCTTTATAGCAGCATAAAACCCACAACTGACTGATTTAATGCACGTAAAAGACCAAACCACGCGCTTAACGCAGCGGTAAATTTCAGAGCATTCGTTTTGCAACGATTTGTGAATAATCCTGCTCCTGCGCAGTTGCGCAAGGATATTCATTTTATCGCTGAGGAAAGAAATTGGCACTCGCTACTAATACGTTAGAGCAATGTCCCGATATCCGCCAAGCGGCGCTGTGAATGTAATATCACTATGCGGCTTTGCGGGGGTATTGAGTGATAAAACACCCGGCGACGCAGGCCGCCGGGCGTTTATTAACGCGGAATTTGCTGGGTAATGCAGTGGATATTGCCGCCACCGAGCAAAATTTCACGCGCCGGTACGCCGGTAATGACGAAATCCGGGAACATCTCTTCAAACAGCGCCTGCGCTGTGCCATCGGTTGCCGGATCGAGCAGCGGGAAAATAATCTGCTGATTGCTGACCAGATAGTTCACGTAGGAGCCTGCCAGGCGGTTGCCTTCGTGGCGCTCAATCGCCGTGCCTTTTTCCACATCACAGGTCTCTTCCGCGCTGGCGTAGAGCGGCTGAGGTGACGGCACTTTCCACACTTTTAAGCTGCGGCCCTGCGCATCTTTTGTGCTTTCCAGTACCTTCAGCGCGGCAACAGAGCGCGCGTACTGAGGGTCGTTTTCATCATCGGTCCAGTGCAGCGCCACTTCGCCAGGACGCACGAAGCAGCACATGTTGTCGATGTGACCGTCTGTTTCGTCGTTAAACACGCCGTCCGGCAACCAGATGATTTGCGACACGCCAAGATACTCGCGCAACTGCGATTCAATCTGCGCTTTGCTCAAATGCGGGTTGCGGTTCGGGTTCAGCAGACATTCAGCGGTGGTCAACAATGTGCCTTCGCCATCGACATGAATCGAACCGCCTTCCAGTACCAGATCCGTGTGGTAGCACGGCAGATGGTGATAATTCGCCACCTGCTCCGCCACTAACTGATCGCGATCCCAACTGGCATAAAGACCGCCGTTAAGACCGCCCCAGGCGTTAAACGTCCAGCTAATACCGCGTTTTTCACCCGCCGGGTTAACCACCACGGTGGGGCCGGTATCGCGCATCCAGGCGTCGTCGCTTTCCATTTCTACCAGCGTCACTTCTGCCGGCATGGTGGCACGTGCTTTGGCCATTTCCGCCGCAGGTACGCCCATAATAACCGGCGTATTGCGGGAGATAGCTTTTGCAACGGCGGCAAACGCCTGTTGGGCGGGCGCCGCATCGGCACGCCAGTTATCAGTACGGTAAGGCCAAATCATCCATACGGCCTGATGTGGCGCCCATTCCGCTGGCATGCTAAATCCGTCCTGTACGGGCGTGGTCAGCTGTGGCATGGCTTAGCTCCTTACGCTGCCATCGGACGTCGCAAGCGCGCCGTACATGTTCGGGCGACGATCGCGGAACAGGCCCCAGGCGGCGCGCTGTGCAGCAATGGCATCAAGATCGAAAGTATGAACCAGCACCGCTTCGCTGGTTTTATTCGCCTGCTCAACCAGCGCACCGGTTTGATCGGCAATAAACGACGAGCCATAGAAAGTCATTTCCAGGCCATCAATGTATTTGCTGGCTTCGGTGCCGATACGGTTAGACGCGATCACCGGAATGACGTTTGCCGCGGCGTGGCCCTGCTGTACGCGGGTCCAGTGCGGCTGGCTGTCGATATCCGGGTAAGCCGGTTCAGAACCGATAGCGGTCGGGTAGAAGATCAGTTCCGCGCCCTGCAACGCCAGGCAACGTGCGGTTTCCGGGAACCATTGATCCCAGCAGATGCCGACGCCGATTTTCCCGTAGCGGGTGTTCCACACTTTGAAGCCGGTGTCGCCAGGAATGAAGAACTGCTTTTCCTGATACGCCGGGCCGTTCGGAATATGGGTTTTACGGTAGGTGTCCATCACGCTGCCGTCGGCGTCAATCATCACCAGCGAGTTGTAGTAAGCGTTGTTGCTCTTTTCGAACAGGCTCAGCGGCAGAACCACTTCAAGCTCTTTTGCCAGGGCAGAGAAATGTTTAATCAGCGGGCTGTTGCCCACTTCCTGCGCCAGCGCATAGTGCTCCGGGCTTTGATCGATGCAAAAGTAAGGGGCCGCAAACAGTTCCTGAATCAGGATAACCTGCGCGCCCTGGCGGTGAGCTTCACGCACTAAACGCTCAGCGTTCTGGACGTTTTTTTCCAGCTCCCAGCTACACGCCATTTGGGTTGCGGCGACAGTTACATTTCTCATAAATATCTCCCGTGGGTCTCGGTTCGGTTAGTGCAAATTTTCAGCACTTAGTGTGGCGCAAACTATAGCAACGATCTGCGTTATGAATAAAATGTATTGTTATCATGAAAACATGAACAGGATGCATAATCATGGTCGACCTGAATTTGCTGCGGCTGGTGCCGATTCTGGCAAAAGAGAAAAACGTCACTCGCGCGGCGCAGAAAGCGAATTTGTCCCAGTCGGCCTTCAGCCATGCGCTGAACCGCCTGCGCGAGCAATTAAAAGATGAGATGTTTATTCGTACCCGCAATGGGATGGAGCCAACACCCTATGCCGCGATGATGATCCCGGTCATTGAGAGCGCGCTCAGTAAGCTTGATAACGCCACGCGCGGGCCGAGCCATTTCGATCCCACACGTGATGCGCACACCTTTTATATTGGCGCGGTGGATTATTTCGAGTTTATGTTTATGCCGGTGCTGACCGCGAAGTTTAAAACGGCCGCGCCGAATGTCCGGCTGTCGGTAGATATTCTGTCAGAGACCATCAAAGTCGAGCGGGTGGAAACGGGGCAACTGGATGCGTTTATCGGCGTGGAGAACGTGCAGCATATTCCGCACTACTTTAATAAACACCGGCTTATCTCCGATCACTTTGTTGCCATCGCCTCTGTGGATCGTACCGATCTGCCCGATCGCTTGACGCTGAAGCACCTTGCCAGCGAAGCACAGATCCATTTACCGGCGGTCAGCTCCGGTGCGGATCATATCGACAACTGGCTGTTGTCCCAGCATCTCTATCGCCCGCTGGCGACGGTAGTGCAAAGTTATGCCGTTGGCGGGCGCGTGGCGGTGGCGTCGGGCTATGTGATGTGCGTGCCGTTTCGCATTGCCCAGGAGCTGGCAAACATGTTGCCGCTGCGCATTATGGCATTGCCCGAAGGCGCGCCGTCTTATGATTTAGTACTGCTTTCTCACCGCCTGTATGACTACCAGCCTGCGGTGCAGTGGCTGATTAATGAGCTTAAAACGGTGCGGATTTAACGTTAGCTTTCAGCAGGTTCGACAGTTGCAATTGCATTTGGGCGAATTTTCCACAACTATACCGCATCGTCCCTGAGAGCCGGAGTTTACGAGCGTGAAAATAGCCAGGATCACCCTTACCAACTTTCGTTGTTTTGAAAATACGGAAGTTAAATTTCACCCTCGGCTGACGATCCTTATTGCCCGTAACGGGGCGGGTAAGTCAACGTTGCTGGATGCTATTGCGTTAGGGTTAGGTTCTTTTCTGACGCGTTTACCCGGCGTGAGTGGTTTGAGTTTTAAGAAAACGGATTTCCGCATCAAGCCTGATGGCAAGCAGCCTGCCTATATGCGTATCAGATGTGAAACTTTTGATGGGGTGGTGTGGGACAGAACGGAAAGGCGCGATAAGGCTAAAAAAACGCTTAATGAGATCCTGCCAGCAGTGGGTTTAAAAGCGCTTAATGAGCGCGTTGATACGTTTATTAATGCCCATAATGAGGATGAACCGTATACCTTACCGGTGTTTATTTATTACGGTACCGGGCGTGGCGTATTTGACGTACCAATGCGCAAGCGTGACTTCAAAAATAAATTTACCCGTTTTGAAGCGCTGGATGGTGCGCTTGAGAGCAAGACAAATTTCCGCCGTTTTGTTCACTATTTTTATGACCTTGAAGAGCGAGAAAGCCGCCTGCAAAAGGAGCATCGCTCTTTTGATGTCGAGCTACCGGAGTTGTCGGCAATCCGGCTGGCGATAAAACGTCTGATGCCGCAATTCAGCAATATTCGCTCCGTCGAACCTGCGGGAATCATGGTCGATTGGGAAAAACAATATGTAGATGTGGCGCTTGATGATGACGAGTATGACCCAGACGCAACCAGCCAAATTAAGCTCACACCCTTGCCTGAAAGCAGCAATGTAAAGAAAACAGAAATACATCAATTAAAAATCGAACAGCTCAGCGACGGATATCGCACCACACTTGCCATGGTAATGGATATTGCTGCAAGGCTGGCAGAGGCGAACCCGTTTTCAACTGACCCATTAGCCTCTGAAGGGATCATCCTTATCGACGAGGTCGATTTGCATCTTCATCCTGAATGGCAGCGTGAATTCTTACCGCGTTTGGTTGACGTTTTCCCGAATCTTCAATTTATTGTGTCTACGCACTCGCCTTTTATTCTTCAGTCTGTGAAGGAGGGGGAATTAATCGATCTCGATCAAATTAACGTTAATGCCGCTCCCGATCTCGGAAAAGAGATGAGCGTGGAGGAGATCGCAGAAAAATGGATGGGGTTGGATAATGTGCAGCGCAGCGCGCTTTTCAATAAACAGGTTGCAGCTGCCAGCCATTATTACGCGCTCTTAAACAGCGGCAAGCCCGCGAGCGATCCTGAGGTTGCGGCGCTGTCAGAGGAACTGGACACGCTGGAAAAATATTTTGGTGACAATCCGGTTTATGTTGCCTTGTTACGTGCAGAACGCAGGAAAAAAGCGAAGGAGGCCAAATAATGAGGCCGGTTCTTCGCCCAGCCTATGCCGGGGAGCCTGTAATAGATTACCAGCTCTATTTGGAACCCCTGGTGAATGCCTTTGGCACCTACTGTTCATACTGTGAATGCCTGGGGAAATTCGATGTTGAGCATGTTGCGCCAAAATCCCTTAACCCCGCTTTAGCCACCGACTGGAATAACGTGTTGCTGGGGTGCCTGCGATGTAACCGCGATTTCAAAAGAAGTAAGAATAACAATCGGCTGAATTATGTCTGGCCTGATACGCATAATACCTACAGACTCCTTAAATACTGGCCGGATGGACGTGTGCAACCTGCCATAGGGCTTGCAAACCCATTGCTTCAGGAAGTCCAGAATACGATTGATTTGGTCTGTCTTGATGATTCTCAGCAGCCGCAGAGCCCTTTAAATCTCGCCCGGCGGGCAGCATTCAACCTTGCAAACCTCTTTCTGGCACATTATCAAAACGAGACGATGACAATCGATGACGTTTTAGTCGGTGCGATCCCGGGTTACTGGTCCGTGTGGTACACCGTCTTTCAGCCTCACCCGGAAGTGCTTACAGCGTTGGAAACGTTGCATCCGAATACCGATATTCATCGCTTGTAATCGCGGACCTGTTCAGGCGATCGCAATGTGGAAAATATTGCTACTTTTATTCATCACACCTCAAAAATATCCGGAGTAATCGAAATCGAACGGGCTGTAGTATTAATCCTCAATTCGGCATCAATCTTTTCTAATAATGGAATCTTCTCTGGTGCGGCAGTATATTCAGCTCCAGTAACTATACTGGTAACGCGTACAAGGAGAGTGACGTGGTTAAAAAAGAAGGCCCTGTAAGGTTATTAACGTTAGGGGAATTGCGCCTGGCCAGGTCAGTTTTTGGTGACTCAATTCGTTATCATACTGTCTGGATCCACCATGACAGCTATCTACCATTCGGTTTGCAATTTAAAGAATATGTAATGGCACCTAATGGAGAAATCTATTTTCGGCATTGGTATAAAAACGATTTCTCAACAGAAAAAAAGGACCTCCAGCATCTCTTTATCCATGAAATGACGCACGTATGGCAGCGAGAGCGCGGTATGCAAGTCTTACTCAGAGGGCTTTTTAGCTGGCATGCTGACTATGGCTATCGCTTAGATGGTCGTAAATTAAGTCAATACCCACTTGAACAGCAGGCTCAAATTGTTGCCGATAACTTCATACTTGAGACATATGGTTTAGCAAAATGGATAGAGTTAAAAACATTAAGAATTGTTACGTTGAAGAATGTTGTTCAGTATGAAGATGAATTAAGAAACCTCTATAAAGTTGCTTTAAGAAACTTTCCTGTCGGGTTATGAAAATGAAAAAGTATTTAAATTTTATTCCTTTCCTGTTTTTGCCTCTGCTAAGCGGTTGCCAGATGGGTGATCGCCTCGATCAGCGCTACAAGCCAGCGGAAACAGCGTCGGTTGAATTAAAAGAGGGTGAAGTCTGTTTTGGGATACCGTCACCAGAAGATTATCAGCCCGCATTTATCACGTTGGCACCGCGACATACTCCCTTCAAAGCACGCTGGTATCAACAGGCTCCCCGCTTAACCGTGAAAGAGGGCACAATGTGCGTCCCTCCGGGCGTTTATCAATTTCCCGCTAGTGGTCAGTTTGTCGCAAGTTTCGTCCTGGCGTCGAAAGAGCGAGCAAAAACAACGGAATTTAACACCCGCCGCTTTGACGTGGCTTTTGAAATAAAAGAAGGTCATGCAACGCCCATCATGGTCAACAACAACGAGTTTTAACTGCCCGTAATAAAAAGTAATCAGTATTAGCGAGGCATTTTCCTGCTCGTTCCCCGCCACGCATCAGGCAGTTGCCGTGCCAGCCAGTGTGCTGCGGGTAGTTGCTCGGTCTGGGCTTGTTGTTCAAAGAAGCGTTGTACTTCCTCAAATAACACATCAGGTGAATGGACGGGCGATTGCAGCGCGACCAGCACGCCTTGTGTATCCGCACAGCGATACCACTGGCACTGGGCGACATAGCCAAAGTTGCACTCCACCCGCATCTGGTGGAAAAAGCGCGGCTGATAACGCAGGATTAGCGCCTGCATCTCGTCGGATCCCATCCCTTCAAGCGGAAGAAACAGCAGCAGCGCATTATCCTCATCTTGCGCGTCCAGCGTGTAATGTTGGCCTGGTGAAGGCAATACAGGCGCGGCTGCCTCGGCTTTTAGCGGAAAAATAAATTCGCTGAGTAATTGTGATAGCGCCTGATGCAGTTGTGCGCTGCCGCCGGTGAGCCGCGCCTGCCAGTGGTTTTGCGCCGGTTGAGCGATGGCGGCTTGCAGCTCGCGCGGCAATTGCGCCAGCAGACGGCGAACGGCGCTGCCCTGCATCTCCACGGCGCGATCCTGCGCCAGTGCAAGGCGACCCTGCCGGGTGGCGCTTGCATCCTCAGTGTGTAAAAGCTGATTCATATTTGCCAGTATCGCCTGCATTAACAGCGGGTTAGCGCAAAGATAAAGCTGCCAGATGCCCTGCTCGCGCTGCAACGTAAGTTGCCCGTGCAGCCGCGCGGCATACGCGCTGAGTGTTCGCAAGCGGGACACCAACTGCCAGCCCTGTTCATCACTAAACGCTGTTGCCGGAGCCGGGCGCAACCGCAACGCCGCATCGCCCTGAGCGTGTTGCCACGCCAGCGGAGCCGCGCGTAATGGCAGTTGTGGTTGCACCGGATGCGCGGGCGGGGGAAATAGCGTAAATGCGGTTTCCGGGGCGTCTGACGCAACATGAAGCGGAAAATCCGCCAGCGTCAGCCTGAATCCCTGGCTTTCACAATGCGCACCGGCAACGTCTGGCGATGCCCACAGGCGGCTAAGGTTCTGCGAAGATAACGCTGTCAGCAACTCCGGCCAGTGCTCTGCATCGGGAGGCGGCAGGCCAATCGCGCGGGCGCGCAGCGCCTCCAGCGGCGCAAGGCGGGCGAAAGCCAGCCCGGCAAATTCCCGCAGTGCGATGTGCTGCGCGGGGTTTAGCATCGCGGCGGATTGCAGCCAGCGGAAAAACAGCGCTTCAACCTGCGCGGCGCTGACTCTTTTATCGCTGAGGGTCAACGTTAGCCGCAACCACAGCGTGGTCGCGTTCAGGCGATCGGCTTGCAGGGCAATGGCAGTCACCAAATTGTGCTGGCGGTAAGTCGCCATTAACCCGCCGGGGGTTTCATCTAAAAGCAGCGTTTCCAGCAAGCGCAGCGCGCCGCAGGCGGCGATGGGCAGTTGAAAACTGAGCACCAGCATGGTTTCGCGCGGCTGTTGCACTGCTCTGGAGCCTGAAGTTAGCGTGAGTGGCCGGTCGGGGTTTTCCTGCACCGCAGGCGGCAGCACCGCCACGCTACAACGGGCCAGCGCGTCGAGGTTTTCCAGCGATTGCGGCCCTTGCAAAAAAAGTTGCAGGCTTGCGGCGTGATAGTGCTGGCGGTGAAAATCCGTCAGCGCCTGATGGAGTAACTCCGTTTGCTCGCCGAAGCTTGCGCGATTGCCGATGCGAAAGCGCGACAGGCGACCATCACCATCGAGGGTTTGCAGCAGCGCGGCTTCGCGGCGCTTTTCGGCATCATGCTGTAACAGGCGAAATTCGGCGTCGATCACCGCCACTTCTGCGGGCAACTCGCCCGCACTGAGCCGTGGCGCGACCAGCATATCCGTCAGGCGTAACAGCCCCGGCTCCAGAAGTTGCGCCGGTACTTCAAAAAAGTAGGCGGTTTGCGCCAGGCGGGTTGAAGCATTCAACCGCCCGCCCTGCGCCGGTACCCAACTGATAAGCCGCTGCGCATTCGGGAACCCGATGCTACCGCGAAACAGCATATGTTCCAGCAGATGGGCAAGCCCCGGCCAGCTGTCCGGTTCATGCAGGCTACCCGCATCCACACACCATAGCGCCGCCGCCTGGCGTGCATCAGGCTGATGCACCAGCGTAACGTCCACACCGTTTGGCAGGCGGCGGTTTACGGTTTGCATGCTCAGCCCTTGACGATCAGTTGGGAATTGACGCGGTTACGAAAACGCAGCTCATGGATGCCGGTGCGGCTATGGTTGGCCGCTTCCCGCGCCGCCAGAATGGTGCCGTGATATGGGGATTTACTGCACACCGGGTCGGCACTGGCGGCATCGCCGGTCAGCATATAGGCCTGGCAGCGGCAGCCGCCGAAGTCCTGCTCTTTTTCCGGGCAGGAGCGGCACGGTTCCGGCATCCAGTCATTGCCCCGGTAGCGGTTAAAACCGAAGGAGTCATACCAGATATGTGACAGCGAGTGTTCCAGCACCGAGGGGAATTTTACCGGCAACTGGCGCGCGCTGTGGCACGGCAGGGCGGTGCCTCCTGGCGTGACGCTTAAGAAAATCGCTCCCCAGCCGCCCATGCAGCCTTTCGGGCGCTCTTCGTAGTAGTCCGGCGTAACAAACAGCAAATTTGTCAGGGTGCCGTTTTCAGCCATCGTCTCCCGGTACGCTTTAACCACCGCTTCCGCGCGGGCAATCTGCTCGCGGCTCGGCAGTAAGCCTTCGCGATTAAGCTGCGCCCAGCCGTAAAACTGGCAGGTTGCCAGTTCGACATCATCTGCCTCCAGCTCTAATGCCAGCGCGATAATGCGGTCAATCTGGTCGATATTGTGGCGATGCAGCACGAAGTTCAGCACCATCGGGTAGCCCAGCGCTTTCACCGCTTTCGCCATCGCCAGCTTCTGGTGAAATGCTTTCTCGTTGCCTGCCAGCGCGGCATTGAGTGCGGGGTCGCTCGCCTGGAAGCTTATCTGGATATGATCCAGCCCGGCATCGGCGAAGGTGTGCAGTTTTTTCTCGCTCAGCCCGATACCGGAGGTGATCAGGTTGGTGTAAAAACCCAGCTCGCGCGCGGCGGCAATTAGCTCCGGTAAGTCTTTACGCAGTAACGGTTCACCGCCGGAAAAACCCAGCTGCACGCTGCCCATCTCCCGCGCCTGGCGAAAAACGTCAATCCACTGCGCGGTCGTCAGCTCGTTCTGCTGGGTGGAAAAATCGAGCGGATTGGAGCAGTACGGGCACTGTAGCGGGCAGCGGTAGGTTAACTCCGCCAGCAGCCACAGCGGCGGATTGACCGCTTTGCCGGTGTTATTCACGGAATATCACCCACTTTTGTTCGTACGCCTGGGCGAGGAATTCCAGCACATCGGCGGGCAGTCCATCGGCGTGGGGAAAACGGGCCTGCAAGGCGGCGATAATCTCGCCCACGCTTTTGCTGCCGTCAACCTGCGACAAGATTGCCGTCGCGCTGTCGTTCAGTTTTGCCATCCCTTCAGGGTAGAGAATAACGTGGCAATCCTGCGCCGCTTCCCATTGCAGGCGATAACCCCGGCGAAATTGCGGAATGTGGCGCTGTTGAATCTCCATTACACCAGCCTCCTTGTGTGCCACACCGCCTCGCGGGTCACGGTGTGATAGGGCGCGCGATCCAGGCTGTAGGCCAGCGTCATGGCATCAAGCATGCTCCACAAAATGTCGAGTTTGAATTGCAGGATCTCCAGCATGCGTTGCTGCTTTTCGGCGGTATCGCAATACGTCAGCGCCAGCGACAGACCGTGTTCGACGTCGCGCCGCGCCTGAGCAAGCCGGCTGCGGAAATAGTCATAACCCTGCGGTTCAATCCAGCTGTAGTGTTGCGGCCAACTGTCGAGGCGCGATTGATGGATTTGCGGGGCGAACAGCTCGGTTAGTGAACTGCACGCTGCTTCCTGCCAACTGGCGCGGCGGGCAAAGTTGACGTAGGCATCGACCGCAAAACGCACGCCGGGCAGCACCCGTTCTTCAGAAAGCAGGCTTTCACGGGTTAACCCCACCGCTTCGCCAAGACGCAGCCAGGCTTCAATGCCGCCTTCGTTGTCGGCATCGCCATCATGATCGAGAATGCGTTGCACCCACTGGCGGCGCACATCCGGGTGCGGGCAATTCGCCATAATCGCCGCGTCTTTAAGCGGAATGCTGGTCTGGTAGTAAAACCGGTTCGCCACCCAGCCCTGAATCTGCTCCCGCGTTGCCTCGCCGTTGTGCATGGCGATGTGATAAGGGTGATGAATATGATAGTACTGCCCCTTCGCCCGCAACGCGGTTTCAAACTCGTCCGGCGTTAGCCGTGTTGCTTCAGTCATGGAACCTCTTATAACGCGATAACCATCCCGTCCCAGCTGACTTCAATGCCTTGTTGCTCAAGGCAGCGTCGCTCCGGGGACTCTTCGTTGAGGATCGGGTTGGTATTGTTAATGTGAATAAGGATCTTGCGCCCGGCGGGCAGCGAGGCCAGCAGCGCCGTCAGGCCATGCTCCTCCGCTAATGCCAGGTGCCCCATCTCTTTGCCAGTGTGACTGCCAACGCCAGTGGCGCTCAGTTCGTTATCGCGCCACAGCGTGCCGTCGATTAACAGGCAATCGGCGCGTTGCAACCAGGGCATGATCGTGTCGTCAGGCTCGCCGAGACCGGGCGCGTACAGCAGGCTTTTACCGCTATTGCTCTCTTCGACAAACAGCGCCACGTTGTGGCCCGGCAGCGGCCGGTTGCGGTATTGCGAGTAGGGCGGCGCGTTGCTCAGTAGCGGAATGGCGGTAAAGTGCAGTTCCGGGCAGACCGTGACCTGAAAGCGTTCCTGCGGCGCAATCACGTGATGGATCAGCCCGCCGTTCCAGTGGCTCAGCATCGGAAAGACCGGGAAACCACTGCTGAGATCGTCGTGCACCTCTTTTGTGCACCAGACATGATGCGGGCAGCCTTCGCGTAAGCTGAGCAGCCCTGCGCTGTGATCAATCTGGCTATCGGTGAGGATAATCGACCCGATGCCGGTGCCGCGCAGCAACTCAGGTTTATTCAGTGCAGGCGTGGCGCGTAACTGGTGGCTGATATCGGGCGAGGCATTGCACAGCACCCAGTTTTTGCCGTCATCGCTTATCGCAATGGAAGATTGCGTCCGCGCTGAGGTTTTCATGGTGCCGTTACGCACACTCGCGCAGTTAGGGCAGTTGCAGTTCCACTGGGGAAAGCCGCCGCCTGCCGCCGAACCCAGAACAGTAATCAGCATGTGTCAGACCGGAAAGAGAAGAAAAGAGCCCGCAACAAGGCGGGCATACGCGGTTAGCGGTTGGAAATGTAGAGCGTGACTTCCAGACCCAGGCGCAGATCAACAAACGTTGGTTTCGTCCACATAGCGTATCTCCTTGAGATGAGAGGGGTAACGATGTGTGGTCAGTCACCCCAGGTCATTTTTAAAACCCGCAGCCAGTTTCGCCAGGCCAGCTTTTCTGCCTGTGCCTGGCTGACACCGGACTTCGCCAGCACGGCCATGAGTCGCGGCAACCCCGTGACATCGCCCAGCTCATCCGGCAGGTCAATACCGTCAAAATCTGAACCAAATGCCACGCGATCTTCACCAAGTTTAGTTAGCAGATACTCGATGTGTTGAAAAATTTTCGTTAAAGACGTGTTACCGTTGCGCTGACCATCGGCACGCAAAAAGGCGGTGCCGAAGTTCACGCCGACCAGCCCGTCGCTGGCGGCGATGGCTTCCAACTGCGCATCGGTCAGGTTTCGCGGCTGCGGGCACAGAGCGTGGGCGTTGGAATGGGTGGCAACCAGCGGCGCAGTGCTGAGCGCGGCGGTGTCCCAGAATGCGCGTTCGTTCATATGCGACAGATCGATCATAATGCGCTGCTGATTACAGGCGCGAATAAGCGCTTTTCCCGCCTCGTTCAGCCCCGGCCCGGTATCCGATGAGCCGGGAAACTGGCCGTTAACCCCTTCCCCAAATGCGTTGGGAAGGTTCCAGAACGGGCCAATACTGCGCACCCCGCGCCCGGTGAACGCATCCAGCCGGGTTAGCTCTGCATCCAGCGCGTCCGCGCCTTCAATGTGCAACACCAGGGCAATCGTACCGTTTTGCAGGCACTGCTCAATCTCACGCACGCTGTGGCACACCGCCATTTTGCCCTGCGAGGCTTCAACCATGCGGTAAAAGAGATCGATTTGCTGGTGGCTGATGCGCAGCGGATCGTGCAAAGCCTGCGCGTCAGCAAGGGAGATGCCGCGCTGCCCGGCTACGTAGCGGGCGGGGGGAACAAAGACGGCGAACAATCCACCGGCGAACCCGGCTTGTTGCATGCGGGGGAAATCGAGATGACCGCCGGTCAGGCCGCGAAAAACCTGTTCAACCGGGGTGTGCTGCTGCTCAATCCACAGACGCAGCAGCAAATCATTGTGACCATCAAAAACCGGGAACCGGGGAACCATTGTCCGGGCCTTTTATGAAAGTAAAACTGGCCGTGAAGGCCAGTTTTGGCGGCGTATTAACGCATGGTGACAAACTCTTCCGCCGCCGTCGGGTGGATAGCGACGGTGTTGTCGAAGTCTTTTTTGGTGGCACCCATTTTCAGCGCCACAGCGAAGCCTTGCAGCATCTCATCCATGCCGGAGCCGATACCGTGAATGCCGACAATCTTCTCTTCCGGCCCTACGCAAACCAGCTTCATACGGCACGGCTGGCGGTGGGACGTCACGGCGGTGTACATCGCCGTGAACGAGGATTTGTAGATTTTCACCTGGTCGTCGCCATACTGCTCGCGTGCCTGCGGTTCGGTTAACCCGACTGTGCCGATCGGCGGATGGCTGAACACCACGGTTGGAATGTTGCTGTAGTCCAGATGTTCGTCCGGCTTGTTATTAAACAGACGCTCGGAGAGACGGCGGCCAGCGGCCACGGCAACGGGAGTCAGTTCCACTGCGCCGGTGTTATCGCCCACCGCATAGATGCCTGGCACGCTGGTGTTCTGGAACTTATCGACTTCAATGTAACCTTTGTTGTTGGTTTTCACCCCGGTCGCGGCCAGGTTGAAGTTATCCGTCGAAGGCTCGCGACCAATCGCCCAAATCAGGCAATCCACGGTCTGCGTGCGGCCATCTTCCAGCGTTAGCGTCAGGCTGTTGTCGGCGTTTTTTACCACCGATTTCGGCACCGCATGGGTGTGCAGCGCCGGGCCTTCGGCGGCCATCACTTCCACCAGCGTGTCGGAAATCATCGGATCAAAGGTGCGCAGCGGGGCATGTTTACGCACAAACAGGTGCGCCTCGGCGCCGAGGCCGTTAATGACGCCCGCCAGTTCAACGGCGATATAGCCTGCGCCCACCACTGCAACGCGTTTTGGCAGCGCGGGCAGGGCGAAGAAGCCGTCGGAATCAATGCCGTATTCTGCGCCGGGAATATCCGGGTGGCTCGGGCGGCCACCTGTCGCGATCAGGATGTGATCGGCGGTGATCGTCTCGCCGTTTACTTCCACGGTGTTGGCATCGACAAAACGGGCAAAGCCGCGAATGACATCAACGTTGTTTTTGCCCAGCACGTTGTCATAGGAGGTGTGAATACGATCGATATAGGCGCTGCGACTGGCAACCAGCTTGCCCCAGTCGAAGTGATTTACGGTGGTATCAAAGCCGTAATCCGGGCCGTACAGATGAATGGCTTCTGAGATTTGCGCGGCGTGCCACATCACTTTTTTCGGTACACAACCGACGTTCACGCAGGTGCCGCCCAGCTCTTTTGCTTCGATCAGTGCGCATTTTTGACCATACATGGCGGCGCGGTTGATCGAGGCAATACCGCCGCTGCCGCCGCCGATGGCGAGGTAGTCGTAATGTTTGCTCATGGTCGTTTCCTTAATCCTGAACGAAGTCGAAAATTGTCGCGATTGTAGCGCGCAGCGCGGAATGTTCCACCAATGGCTGCGATTACTCAGGCACCAGTTGCGTGACCAGCGTATGACCGGTCCCGGCCGGCACCAGTTTGCTGTGCAGCCACGGCAGAAGGTTATTCATTTGCGCTTCCAGCTTCCACGGCGGGTTGATAACAATCATGCCGGAGGCGGTCATGCCGCGGTGATCGCTGTCCGGGCGCACGCCCAGCTCGATTTGCAGAATATTGCGAATGCCGGTGGCTTCCAGATCGCGCAGCATACGTTTGATTTGCTGGCGTAACACCACCGGATACCACAGGGCGTAAACACCGGTGGCAAACCGTTTGTAACCTTCGTTAATCCCGCTCACCACCGCCTGGTAGTCGGTTTTGATTTCATACGGCGGGTCGATAAGGATCAGGCCACGGCGGGAAACCGGCGGCAGTTTGGCTTTTAATTGCTGATAGCCGTCGGCGCGCGCAACGCGAGTGCGCTCGTCTTTCTGGAACTCCTGGCGCAGCAGCGGGAAATCGCTCGGGTGCAGTTCGGTCAGCATCAGGCTGTCCTGCTCGCGCAGCAGTTCGCGGGCAATCAGCGGTGAACCGGGGTAGTAACGCAACTGCTCGCCACGATTAAAGTGACGCACCACGTTCATATAAGGTTCCAGCTCGGCGGGGAGATCGTCTTGTTGCCAGATACGTGCGATGCCTTCCAGATACTCACCGGTGCGTTCCGCGTGCTCGCCGGAAAGCTGGTAGCGCCCCGCGCCCGCATGGGTGTCGAGATAGAGAAACGGTTTCTCTTTTTCTTTCAGCGCTTCGATGATCAGGCTCTGAACAGTGTGTTTGAGGACGTCGGCGTGGTTGCCCGCGTGGAAGCTGTGGCGATAACTAAGCATGGGTACGGAGATTCCAGAATAAACAAAATTTCGCACAGTCTATCGCAGTTCGCGGCGGATTGCCGCTGAACGCGCTGCTTATTGCTGCGATACCCCTTTAAGCGCACCGCCTGGCATTGAAATCTCCTGAACTTGACCCCATGCTAATCAGACACCTTTTTCAACAGGACTGCGCATATGACCAACCCATTATTGACGCCTTTCGAATTACCGCCGTTTTCTCAGATCCGTCCTGAACATGTTGTCCCTGCGGTCACGCAGGCGCTGGACGACTGCCGGAACGCGGTAGAAAGCGTTGTCGCGCAGGGCGGCCCGTATACATGGGCGAATCTTTGCCAGCCGCTGGCGGAAGCAGACGATCGCCTCGGTCGCCTCTTCTCCCCGGTCAGCCATTTAAATTCCGTGAAAAACAGCCCGGAACTGCGTGAAGCGTATGAGCAAACCCTGCCGCTGCTGTCAGAATACAGCACCTGGGTTGGGCAACATGAAGGGCTGTATAACGCGTATCGCGATTTGCGCGACGGCGCCCATTACGACGACCTGAGCGTGGCGGAGAAAAAAGCGGTCGATAACGCGCTGCGCGACTTCAAATTGTCGGGCATTGGCCTGCCAAAAGAGGCACAGAAACGTTATGGCGAAATTGCCGCGCGTCTTTCTGAACTGGGCAACCTCTACAGCAACAACGTGCTTGATGCGACGATGGGCTGGACCAAACTGGTGACCGATGAAGCGGAGCTCTCCGGGATGCCGGAAAGCGCATTAGCCGCAGCGAAAGCACAGGCCGAAGCCAAAGAGCAAGAGGGCTGGCTGTTAACGCTGGATATCCCAAGCTACCTGCCGGTGATGACCTACTGCGACAACCAGGCGCTGCGCGAAGAGATGTATCGCGCTTACAGCACGCGCGCGTCCGATCAGGGGCCGAATGCCGGTAAATGGGATAACAGCCCGGTGATGACGGAGATCCTCGCCCTGCGTCATGAACTGGCGCAACTGCTCGGTTTTGAAAGCTATGCTTATAAATCCCTGGCCACCAAAATGGCGGAAAACCCCTCGCAGGTGCTGGAGTTCTTAACGGATCTCGCTAAACGCGCTCGTCCGCAGGGCGAAAAAGAGCTGGCGCAACTGCGTGCCTTCGCTAAAGCTGAATTCGGCGTTGATGAACTGCAACCCTGGGATATCGGCTATTACAGCGAAAAACAGAAGCAGCATCTGTACAGCATCAGCGATGAGCAACTGCGCCCGTACTTCCCGGAAAACCGCGCCGTTAACGGCCTGTTCGAAGTGGTGAAACGCATTTACGGCATTACCGCTAAAGAGCGCAACGATGTGGATGTCTGGCATCCCGATGTGCGCTTCTTCGAGCTGTATGACGAAAACAACGAACTGCGCGGTAGCTTTTATCTTGATCTCTACGCCCGCGAAAACAAACGCGGTGGCGCATGGATGGATGACTGCGTCGGTCAGATGCGCCGCGCCGATGGTTCGCTGCAAAAACCGGTGGCTTATCTCACCTGTAACTTCAACCGCCCGGTTAACGGCAAACCGGCGCTGTTCACCCACGACGAAGTGATCACCCTGTTCCACGAATTTGGTCATGGCCTGCACCATATGCTGACGCGTATTGAAACCGCCGGTGTGGCGGGTATTAGCGGGGTGCCGTGGGATGCGGTCGAGCTGCCGAGCCAGTTTATGGAAAACTGGTGCTGGGAGCCGCAAGCGCTGGCGTTTATCTCCGGCCATTACGAGACCGGCGAGCCGCTGCCGCAGGAGTTGCTGGATAAAATGCTGGCGGCGAAAAACTACCAGGCGGCGATGTTTATCCTGCGCCAGCTGGAGTTCGGCCTGTTCGATTTCCGCCTGCATGCGGAGTTTAACCCTGAGCAAGGGGCGAAAATCCTCGAAACGCTGGCAGAAATCAAACGCCAGGTCGCCGTGGTGCCGGGGCCGTCATGGGGCCGCTTCCCGCACGCCTTCAGCCATATCTTCGCTGGTGGCTATGCGGCGGGTTACTACAGCTATTTGTGGGCCGATGTGCTGGCCGCCGACGCGTACTCCCGCTTTGAAGAAGAGGGAATTTTCAACCGCGAAACCGGCCAGTCATTCCTTGATAACATCCTGTCCCGTGGCGGTTCGGAAGAGCCGATGGATCTGTTCAAACGCTTCCGTGGACGTGAGCCGCAGATTGACGCGATGCTTGAGCATTATGGTATCGAAGGCTAACTCTTGAAGATTTGTTTGCTGGATGAAACAGGCACCGGAGACGGTGCCTTATCTGTTCTTGCGGCCCGCTTCGGGCTGGAGCAGGACGATGATAACCTGATGGCGTTGGTGCTTACCCCGCTGCATCTTGAGCTGCGCAAACGCGATGAACCCAAACTTGGCGGCATTTTTGTCGATTTTGTCGCGGGCGGGATGGCGCACCGGCGTAAATTTGGCGGCGGTCGCGGGGAAGCGGTAGCCAAAGCGGTCGGTATTAAAGGCAGCTATTTACCGGATGTGGTAGATGCCACCGCAGGCCTTGGCCGTGACGCATTTGTGCTGGCGTCGGTCGGTTGCCGTGTGCGGATGCTGGAGCGTAACCCGGTAGTGGCCGCGCTGCTGGAAGATGGTCTCGAACGCGGTTATGCCGATGCGGAAATTGGCCCGTGGTTGCGCGAGCGGCTGGCGCTTATTCACGCCTCCAGCCTGACCGGGCTTGCGGATATCGCGCCGCGTCCGCAGGTGGTCTATCTCGATCCAATGTTCCCGCATAAGCAAAAAAGCGCGCTGGTGAAAAAAGAGATGCGCGTGTTCCAGTCGCTGGTAGGCCCGGATCTGGATGCCGATGGGTTGCTTGCGCCTGCGCGTCAGTTAGCCATTAAGCGCGTGGTGGTGAAGCGCCCGGATTATGCGCCGCCGCTGGCGGGAATTGCCACGCAATCTGCCGTGGTAACCAAAAGCCACCGTTTTGATATCTACCCCGGTCGCGGGGAATAAAAACGCCCGGTCGCATTGCGCGTACCGGGCGGTATTCTGGCTAACGATTAGCGAGGCATTAATCCTCTTCTTCATCGCGCAGCGGGACAATCAGCATATCGACATGCACGGTGTTAATCAGCTGGCGCGCTGAGGACATCAGCTTGCTCCAGAAGTCCTGATGATGACCGCAAACCACCAGGTCCATATCGTATTTTTTAATGGCGTCTACCAAAACTTGCCCCAAATCACCGCTGCCGCTCAGGGTTTCGGTAATTGGGTAGCCCGCGTTGGTGGAGAGTTCCGTCAGCGCCTGGTGCGTTTCGTCGGAGATGCGTTTTTGCATATCGCCGAGGTTGACGTCAATCAGGCCTGTATAAAGATCGGAGTAGTTCACATCGACATGAATCAGGGAAATTTTCGCGTTGTAAGGACGCGCCATGGAGACTGCTTTCTCAACCAGCAATTTGCTTTCGGGGGAAAGATCGACGGCAATAAGGATGTGTTTGTAAGCCATAGTGTTACTCCTTCCATAAGTTGTCGATGACCATCGGGGTGAAAACCCTGATGCTGTTGCACTGCGCTCGCATCCTGCGTTTCACGTAAGCGTAGCGCCCGGCCGTAAGGATTTCATCTTCATAAGATATTTCTACCTTATAACGCTCTTTCAGTACCGTCAATCAGCCTGGATCACGATTCACTTAACTAAGATTTACAACCAGATGCATTGATGATGCTTTCGTATGTGGCAAAAAAATAAACTGATCTCCTACACTATAAATAAACCGTACGGAACAAGACGGTGTCCCGAAGTTGTCCCGCTCATGGAAGCAAGGTCAATTGCGGAACACCGCCTGTACTGTGCTCCGTCCGGCCCTTGGTAATACAGTTAATTGACTGACTCAGTTGGGTATCCAGGAGCGTGAGTCCAGGAGTGAATCTCTGTGGGTTTTCGCTGGGGAGGGGATATGGTGATCAGCACTGTTGCGCTGTTTTGGGCTTTATGTGTGGTGTGTGTGGTTAACATGGCGCGTTATTACTCATCGTTGCGCGCCCTGTTAGTAGTACTTCGTGGTTGCGACCCCTTGCTGTATCAATACGTGGATGGCGGCGGCTTTTTTACCGCGCATGGCCAGCCCAGTAAACAGATGCGGCTGGTGTGGTACATCTACGGCCAACGTTATCGCGATCACCATGATGACGAATTTATCCGCCGTTGTGAGCGTGTACGCCGCCAGTTCATTTTAACCAGCTCTCTCTGCGGGCTGGTGGTGGTGAGTTTGGTTGCGCTGATGATTTGGCATTGAGCGGCAGAAAACATAAAAAAACGGGCCAGTTTCCTGACCCGTTCTTGTTGTGCATTACACCGCATCAAATCAGATGCAGCGAAAGCCAGTACAGTACGCCAGAAAGAATAACCGACGCTGGCAGGGTAAAGACCCAGGCCATCAGAATGTTGGTCACGGTTTTACGTTGCAGGCCGCCACCGTCAACAATCATTGTCCCGGCAACGGAAGATGACAGCACATGGGTGGTGGAAACCGGCATCCCGGTATAGCTCGCCAGACCGATGGAAACCGCCGCCGTCATTTGTGCGGACATCCCCTGCGCATAGGTCATGCCTTTCTTACCGATTTTCTCGCCGATAGTGGTTGCCACGCGACGCCAGCCGATCATGGTGCCAAGACCCAACGCCAGCGCAACGGCCATGATTATCCAGATTGGCGCATATTCGATGGTGCTCAGCATATCGCCTTTCAGTCTCTTCAGCAGACGTTGGTCATCAGCGCTCACTTCCGGCTGTTTCGCCACTTTATCGGTAATGTCCGACAGGCAAAGCATGATACGGCGCAGCTGACCGCGCTGTTCCAGCGGAACCTGCTCGTAATTCTCAATACCCGTCAGCATCGCTTTTGCGCGATCCAGCGCGCCAATGGCACGGCCCGGATGGCAATGAAACTCGCCTGGCTGGGTGGTCACTTCTTCCGGCGTTGGGATTAACGGATCAACACCGGTCGCTTTTTGCAGCAGCGCCGGATGTTGCTGGAAGAAAATTTCCACGTTATTCACCGCATCACGTGTACGGGTGATGTCGTAACCAGACGCGTTCATATTGACCACGAAGCCCGCAGGCGCGACGCCAATCAGCACCAGCATAATCAAGCCAATGCCTTTCTGGCCGTCGTTTGCACCGTGGGAGAAACTCACGCCAATAGCAGAGAGAATCAACGCAATGCGCGTCCAGAACGGCGGCTTTTTCTTGCCGTCGATCTTCTCGCGTTCAGCCGGAGTCATATGAATGCGTGCGCGTTTTTTGGTGCTGCTCCAGTAGCGACGCAGGATAAATATCAAACCGCCTGCAAAGACCAGCCCGACGATCGGTGACAGGATCAACGATGCGAAGATTTCCAGTACTTTGGGGATATTTAAGGCGTCTACCACAGAGTTACCCGACATCAGCGCATTGGTTAAACCAATACCGATAATCGCGCCAATCAGGGTGTGGGAACTGGAAGCAGGCAAACCCAGATACCAGGTGCCAAGGTTCCAGATAATGGCGGCCAGCAGCATGGAAAAGACCATCGCCAGGCCATGTGCGGAGCTGACATTTAACAGCAAATCGGTCGGCAACATATGCACAATGGCATACGCAACGCTTAACCCACCCAGCAAAACGCCGAAAAAGTTAAACACTGCCGCCATCACAACCGCCAGCTGAGAGCGCATAGCGCGTGTATAAATTACGGTTGCAACGGCATTTGCTGTGTCATGGAAGCCGTTAATGGCCTCGTAAAACAGAACAAAAACCAAAGCAAGCACGAGTAATAGCCCGGTATGAAGATCCAGGCCGGCAAACAAATGTACCATAGGTCGTTAAGCCATTTTTGGGGACACGAACGCCGCGCATTATCAGGGACATTGGCAGTAGGGGCAAAGTGAAATATGTATTTTTTTTGACATTATTTCTTACAACCCACTGAATCTTGAAAATTATCTTATAGTTTTCAACGTTATGTTGATTTTCGCACCTCTATGCTCTGGTGCGACCAGCGTGAACTCTTTACAATCCGCGACGATTTCAGAAGAGGGTGAAGATGTGGAAAGGTTTGATGCCATCGTAGTCGGTGCGGGTGCAGCGGGAATGTTCTGTGCAGCAATGGCGGGGCAGGCGGGATGCCGCGTGCTGTTACTGGATAACGGTAAAAAGCCAGGCCGCAAGATCCTGATGTCCGGCGGCGGCCGTTGCAACTTCACCAATCTTTATGTCGAGCCAGCGGCCTATCTGAGCCAGAACCCGCATTTTTGCAAATCTGCGCTGGCCCGTTACACACAGTGGGATTTTATCGATCTGGTCGGCAAATACGGTATTGCCTGGCATGAAAAGACGCTGGGACAGCTCTTTTGCGATGACTCGGCGCAGCAGATTGTCGATCTGCTGGTGGCAGAGGGCGAAAAAGGCAACGTGACGCAGCGTCTGCGCACGGAAATCCTTTCTGTTGAGCGCAACGAAGATGGCTATACATTGCAGTTGAATGGCGAAAGCGTGCAGGCGGCAAAACTGGTCATTGCCTCTGGCGGTTTATCGATGCCGGGCCTCGGCGCGTCGCCTTTTGGCTACAAAGTTGCCGAACAGTTTGGCCTGAACGTGCTGCCTACACGCGCCGGGCTGGTGCCGTTTACGCTGCATAAGCCGCTGCTGGAGCAGGTGCAAACGCTCTCTGGCGTTTCTGTGCCGTCAGTTATCACCGCTGAGAACGGCACAGTTTTTCGCGAAAACCTGCTTTTTACTCACCGCGGCCTGTCAGGCCCGGCGGTGCTGCAAATTTCCAGTTACTGGCAACCTGGCGAATTCGTCAGCATTAATTTGCTGCCGGAGTGCGATCTGGCGGCCTTCCTGAATCAACAGCGCGAGGCTCATCCGAACCAAAGCCTGAAAAACACCCTGGGCGTGCAGTTGCCGAAAAGGCTGGTTGAATGCCTGCAACAGCTTGGGCAGATCCCTGATGTGACGCTCAAACAACTTAATACCCGCGAGCAGGAAAAACTGGTCGACACGCTTACCTGCTGGCGCGTCCAGCCGAATGGCACCGAAGGTTACCGCACGGCGGAAGTGACGCTTGGCGGTGTGGATACTAATGCGTTGTCATCACGCACCATGGAAGCTCGCAACGTGCCGGGGCTGTACTTTATTGGCGAAGTGATGGATGTCACCGGTTGGCTTGGGGGGTATAACTTCCAGTGGGCGTGGTCCAGCGCCTGGGCCTGTGCGCAGGCGCTGGTCGAAAACGTTTAGCTACAAATATTTAGCAATAACAGTGGCTCTCGGTGGCCAACCCCCCGGTATGGCTTCATTAATAGCGACGAAATGAAGCCAGTTTTTGCACCTGGCGGCCCCGGTGATCGAAGTTCTCTTCATGCAGCCAGCCTTTCATCATCGACGAGAGCCCAGCCCATTCCCGCAGGGTGATTGAGAACACGGTAATATCGCTAAAATGTCCTTTTTGGATCTTTTTATCGCGCAGCACACCTTCTTTAACAAAACCGATTCGTTCAGCCGATTGAATAGCTTCTGTGTTATAACTGCTTGTTCTCCATTCACATCTTCTATATTTCAGTTGATCGAAGAAATACGCCAGTACGATATAAAGCGCCTCGGTGCTCATGCGCGTTCTTTTCATTAATGGTGTCCAGTTCACGTCACCAATATCAAAAGAGCCATTCTCGGGATCGAATTTACCGGCGTAAAAAATGCCTTTTATTATATTGTCCGCTTTATCCTGTATCGCAAAGTATATCCGGTCAGGATGAGATGCCAGATTCCTTAAATAAGCATAGCAGGCCGTCATATTTGCCGGACGGGCATCGCCAAGGTACGTCCAGTCCCGCTCATCATCAATACTTTGCCACTCCGGGAAGAGGTCTTCAGCATGATCCACCGTTAATGGCACGACGTCGCAATAACGCCCTTTAAGTGAAATTTTTTCCGGCAGCGGCCTTTTTGTCCACTCGGGACACTCCTGGCCTATACGTTGACCGTATTGATTAAAAAACTCCATTATCCCCTCCTGATTATTACTGATTTAATCCTGCTTAAGTTTCATTAAATGGGTATTAAGTATCTGTAGGGTAAATGCCGTGGGCATATAATGGTTAGTTTTATATAAGTCATAAATAATAAATAATGCCGGGCAACAGATTTATACCGTGTTTCTTGCTGGGCGTCGCGAATTTAACATGGAAATGCGAGAACCCTCGCGAAACAATTAATTCAGGGTTTGGTTCCGCCTTTTACCATCCCAGCCCCCTAAAACCAGCAAAAACAACGCCCCCACCAACCGCCATACAGTATATTGATGCATTACACCCAGGTCGGACGCCTTCAGGCAAACGCAACAACACATCAACAAGGAAAAGAATGGATACCGCTGAATTTTTCGCGCAACTCGCGCAGCAACTTTTGCTCTCTGCGCCGCTCTTTTTACTGATTGCGCTGGGTTACTGCCTGGGGCGCTTCGCAGGCTGGCCGGAGTCGGTGAACGAAGGGCTGAACCGCTTCTGTTTTAACGTCGCGATCCCCTGCATGTTGTTCAAAGTCATGAGCAAGTTCTATGAAAGCCCGCCGGTGGACATCCGCCTGCTGATCGCCTATTTCGGCAGTTGCTTTGTTATCTATGTCATCGGGCGCATCGTGGCGAAAGGCCTGTTTCGACTCGATTCTGTCTCTGCTTCGGTGTTTGGCCTCGCGGGCATCTTCTCCAACAATGTCATGCTCGGCATTCCGGTCGCCATTATCCTGCTTGGCCCATCAAGCCTCGCTTCGGTTGCGTTGGTTCTGGTTTTCAACAGCCTGATTTTATGGACGTTGGTGACCGTGTCGGTGGAATGGGCGCAAAACGGCAGTTTCTCCCTGCGCGGTATCGGCAAAACGCTGGTCAGCGTGCTGCGCAACCCAATTATCATCGGCATCTTTACCGGTTTTATCTGGAGCTTCGCGCTTCATCGTCCGTTGCCACAATTTCTCGACAGCCCGGTCAGCATGGTCGCGCAGGTTGCGGCGCCCTTAACCTTAATCACCCTGGGCATGAGCCTGTCGCGCTATCAAATCCGCAAAGGGCTGCGTGAAAGCAGCGCCATCGGTCTGCTGAAACTCATCTTCATGCCGGGGCTAATCTGGCTGCTGGCGTATCTGCTGCATCTGCCGCGTGAAGAGAGCCAGGTGGTCGTGCTACTGGGGTCGATGGCGGTTGGCGTTAACGTCTATCTGATGGCGCAAAAATTCCAGGTTTTACAGGGCGCGACCGCCACCAGCATGCTGCTTTCCACCATTATCTCCACGGTCACGACGCCGCTATTTATGATTTTAATGGGCCATTTTTACCCCGACTGGCCCTGAGGATAATCTGGCTTTTATCCACCACCCCTTGCATCCATTCATCCTGTTTCTGTATATATAACGATCTATATAAGTGGTTATATATTTCAACAGGTGACTAATGGATATTCTCTCTGATATGCCCTACGCCTTTCTTGGCAGCCGGTTAAAACGGCTCGCCGAGCAGTTGCAGGCGGAAGCCAGCGTGCTGGTGCAAAACACTGGCATCCATGTTCCTGCGGGGCTTTATCCTGTGCTGCTGGTGCTGGATCGCCAACCCGGCCTGACCATTGGCGAGCTGGCACGTTGCTCACGGGTGAGCCAGCCCGCAATGACCAGCAGCATCAACCGCTTGATCCGCGCCGGGTTAGTCACCCGCCAGAGTGAAGGCGAAGATCGGCGTAAATCGTTTATTCGCTTAACCGCAGCGGGCAAAACCGCCATTGAACAAGGCGAAGAAGTGGCATGGCCGCTGCTGGGCAATGTGGTTCAGGAATTAACGGCTGGTCTTTCCGGCAATTTTATTGAGCAGATAACACAGATTGAAAAGCGGCTTGCTGAGCGTTCGCTGCCCGCCCGCGGTGCGCGTTACACCCGGCTTGATTTATGCCCGATGGAAGAAAATGAACGAGCCGATGTCGTCAACTTATTAAACCGGGCTTACCGCAGCGGTGGGGAAGACGCGGGCTGGACAACCGAGGCCGGTCTGCTTGATGGCGATCGTATCAGCGAAGAAACGCTGCGTCAGGAACTGGCGGATAAACCGAACGCGACGATGCTGGTGTGGAAAACCGCCGCTGGCATTGACGGTTGTGTCTGGGTCGAGCCGACGGGCGATGGCGTGTGGTATCTCGGGTCGCTGGCGGTGTCGCCGTCGCTGCAAAACGCGCAGTATGGCCGACGCTTGCTGGATGCGGCGGAACAGTGGTGCCGGGCGCGCGGCGGGAAAAGCGTACTGATGACCGTGCTGCAAGTGCGCGACACGTTGATTGCCTGGTATCTGCGCCGTGGCTATCACCGCACCGGCGAAACTGAGCCGTTTCCGCTGGATGATACGCGCTTCGGCATCCCGACCCGGCCAGGTTTGCTCTTCGAGGTACTGACAAAATCCCTCGTGTAGTACCGAACGTAGTGTCAAAAGTTTGCCGGAAGCATCACACCCGCTTCCGGCAAACGGCTTACTTCGCCAGATCGTTCAGCAAAGCCTGGTGGAACTTCGCCGGGTCCTGCATCTGCGGTGCATGGCCCAATCCCTGGAACTCAACCAGCCGGGCATGGGGAATAAGTTTCGCCGCCTCTTTACCCAGCACCTGGTAGTTGCCGACCGCTTTTTTCACCTCTGGCGGCGCGCTGTCGCTACCCGGCGCGGTGGTATCGCCGGTGCCGATAAACAGCGTGGTTGGCACGCGTAAATCCTTAAACTCATACACCACCGGCTGGGTGTAGATCATTTCGTAGATCAGCGCCGAGTTCCACGCCACGCGTTGCTTGCCCGGCCCGTTATTTAACCCCGCCAGCATATCGACCCATTTATCATATTCCGGCTTCCATTGCCCCATGTAATAGGTCTTCTGCTCATAGGCTTTAATGCTCTGCGCCGAGGTTTTCAGCTCGCGTTGATACCACTCATCAACATTGCGGTATGGCACGCCTTTCGCTTTCCAGTCTTCCAGCCCAATCGGGTTGACCATCACCAGCTTCTGCGTCTCCTGCGGGTACATCAGCGCATAACGCGTTGCCAGCATGCCGCCGGTGGAGTGGCCCATAATCACCGCTTTTTTGACACCCAGTTTTGCCAGCAACTGATGGGTGTTCTGCGCCAGTTGCTGGAAGCTGTACTGATAATGCGCGGGTTTGGTGGAGGTACAAAAGCCAATTTGATCGGGGGCGATCACCCGGTAACCAGCATTATGCAATGTGGTGATAGTGCTCTCCCAGGTTGCGCCGCAAAAGTTTTTACCATGCAGTAAAACCACGGTCTCGCCATTGGGCTTATCGGCGCGGATATCCATATACCCCATACTCAGGGGCTGTTGTTGGGACTGAAATTCAAAGCGCTGAACAGGCCACGGATAGGCAAAACCTTCCAGTTGTTCGCCATAGTCGGCGGCCTGTGCCGCACCGGTAAATACCAGCGAGAGAAGCAGCGTGCGGGCGGTAAAACGACGCATAAATCCTCCTTATACGATATCGTCCACCACGCCGCCATCCACGCGCAGCGCCGCACCGGAGGTCGCCGACGCCTGTTTCGAGCAGACGTAAACCACCATATTCGCCACTTCTTCCACGGTGGCGGCGCGCTGGATAACGGAGCTGGGTCGATTAGCCATCACAAACTCTTTCGCCAGCGTTTCCAGCGACTTGCCGGTTTTTTCCATCTCATCTTTCATCATTGCGGCAAACCCGTCCGACATCGTCGGCCCCGGCAGCACGCTGTTTACCGTCACGCCGCTACCAGCAACAAACTTCGCCAGCCCGCGCGATAGCGAAAGTTGCGCGGTTTTGGTCACGCCGTAATGGATCATATCCGCCGGAATATTAAGCGCCGATTCCGAGGAGATAAACACCACGCGCCCCCAGCCCTTTTTCACCATGCCGGGCAGTAGCGCACGCGCCAGACGCACGCCGGACATCACATTGGTCTGCCAGTAGTTTTCCCAGGTCTCATCATCGGTGGCGTAAAAATCCTGCGGGCCATAAATCCCGGCGTTGTTCACCAGAATGTCCACTTCCGCTGCGGCTTTCACCAGCGCCTCCACGCCCTGCGCCGAACCAAGATCGGCAATCGCGGTGCGAATTTTTGCCCCGGAGACCTGCTGTGTCAGCGCTGCTTTCGCCTTATTGACTGACGCATCGCTGCGCCCGTTAAGCACAACTTCCGCGCCGCTTTCCGCCAGGCCTTTGGCAATCGCAAAACCAATCCCGCCGGTGGAGGCGGTCACCAGTGCCACTTTTCCGCTCAGATCAATCTTCATCGTCTGCTCCTTATCTGTTGGATTTTGCAAATAACAAAGCCTGGCACATGGGCGAACGGAACGTTGTCAATTGTTGCGCATAAGGCGTCAGGGCTGGCTTATGCCATTCCTGAGATTGCTTTGCTGATTTTATTGCTTCCCACACTGACAGGCCGCCAGGAAGATAATTGCTCCTCTTTTCGCCATATGGATAGCCCATGCTCGCAATAAAAACCCCGCAGACCTGGTTTCATCACGCTGGTCTTCGTCATGACGCAGGGAAATATATTTCGCCGCTCAGTCAATCTATTTTAATTATTACCAGCGCACAGGCCTGGGCGCGGGTGAACCCGGCGCTGGAGACGAGTTTGCGCGCCAGCGGCGTGAAATGGCAGACAGAAATGATGACCGGCTACTGTACCGACGAGCGGGTGGCGCATTATGCGAAACGCGCGCGCAAACTGGGGGTGACAACCGTTGTCGGGGTGGGTGGCGGACGCGTGCTGGATACCGCCAAAGCAGTGGCCGATGTGCTGGAAGGCGGCGAGTCGATAACCATTCCGACGGTGGCGTCCACCTGCGCGGCCTGGTCGCCGCTGGCGGTGTTTTACACCGAAGAGGGCGGGCAAATACGCAGCCAGCCGTTAAAAACCCTGCCAAAACTGGTGCTGGTGGACAGCGAAATTATCGCCCAAAGCGATGTGCGTTATTTAAAAGCGGGCATCGTCGATGCGCTGGCGAAATGGTATGAGTTTCGCCCCTATTTGCAGCACACGCCCGATAACCTGGCGCTGCAATTAAAAGTGCATACCGCCCGGCTGGCGGTAGATATTTACCAGAAGCACGGCGCGCAGGCGCTGCGGGATAATCAGGCGCAAACCGTGACCGATGCGCTGGTGAATGTGATTGATGCCAATATTGCCATTGCGGGCATGGCGAACAGTATTCGCGGGGATATCCCGACCCCTGGCGTTGCCCATGCCATTCACAACCGCCTGACATATGAACCCGCCCTGAACCACTGGCTGCACGGGGAGCGGGTCGGCTACAGCCTGCTGGTGCAGTCGTTTCTGGAAAACGACAGCGACACGCCTGATGAAACCCTGCTGGCGTTGCTGCGCCAGTACGATGCGCCGCTGACGCTGGCTCCGCTAAAAGAGATCCGCCTCGGCGTTATCCAGGCCGTGGCGCACAGCATCACCTTCCCCCGCGCGGCGGCGGATCATTTGCCCTTCCCGTTGGAGCCCGCGCGCATTGAGCGGGCATTGCGCCAGACTGAGCAGTTCTTCACCACTCGCTCGGCGGTGTAGCGTTATTCGTCGGCCGCCAGACACTGCAAATGACCGTGGCGCACGCCGCGCTGGGCGATAACGTCATCAGCGAAATGCTGCACTTCGCCCATCTTGCCTTTCAGCACGGCGATCTCCAGGCAGTCGTCGTGGCTGATATGCACATGCAGCGTGGCAACGGACAAATCGTGGTGATGATGTTGCGTCGCGACAATGCGGCTCGCCAGGTCGCGTTTCTCATGTTCATACACGTAAGAGAGCACGGCGAACCCCTGTTTTTCGTGGTCCTGGGTCGATTCCTGCGCCAGGACGCTGCGTAAAATATCCCGCAGCGCTTCCGAGCGGTTGTGATAACCGCGCCGCTGGCTTAGCGCATCCAGCGTATCAAGCAGCTCATCGTCGAGCGTAATGGTCACACGTTGCATAGCGGCATCCTTTTGCGTTGTGAAGGGAAGGCGGGCAAAACCGCCTGTTGCAGTGCCTGCCCGGCCGGGGAGCAAAAACGCAGGGGCGAAGTGACCTCCAGCGTTTCCACGATTTTGCCCGTGTCCATCACCATCACCCGCTGGCAAAAGCGCTCCACCAGCCGCAAATCATGGGTGATAAACAGACAGGCGACGCCAGAGCGCTGTTGCAGGCGTTTGAGCAGGCTAATCACCCCAGCCTGTAACAGCAGATCGAGGCTGGAGACCGCTTCGTCGAGAATCAGCAGCGTCGGCTCTACCGCCAGTGCCCGCGCCAGGCAAACGCGCTGCAACTGGCCGCCGCTAAGCTGTGGCGGGCGTTTATCGAGCAAGGCGCTCTCCAGTTCCACATCGGTAAGCAACTGCGCAATGCGCTGCGCCTGCTCCGCTTTCGACAGCCCGAGCAAGTGGCGCAGCGGTTCGCGCAGGATCTCGCGCACCGTCATGCGCGGGTTTACTGCGCTAATCGGGTCCTGAAACACCATCTGAATATCGCGGCGAAAATCTTTGCGGGTACGGGAGGTGAGGCGGGAAAGCGGTGTGCCCTGCCACAAAATGTCGCCTGCGTGGGGTGTTTCCAGCCCGACCAGCAGCCGCGCCAGCGTGCTTTTACCGCAGCCGCTGCGCCCGAGCAGGGCGACGGTTTCACCGCTTTGCAGTGACAGTGAAATGTTCTCCAGCACCGGTTGCTGGTGGTAAGCGTGAGAAACGCCCTCAACGGACAGAATGTTCATTGCGCCAGCTCCATGCCGTACAGCGCCAGGTGCGCCGCCACGAGCTGGCGGGTCAGCGGGTGTTGCGGTGCGCGAAACAGGGTTTCGACCGCGCCGCGCTCGATAATGCGCCCGTTGTCCATCACCGCCACTTCATCCGCCAGCCGCGCCACCACGCCCATATCGTGGGTCACCAGCAGCATGCCGGGCTGGCGTTTTTGCATAATGGTCTCCAGCAAATCGAGGATTTTCGCCTGCGCGACGGCGTCCAGATCGGTGGTGGGTTCATCGGCGACGATAAACGGCGCATCGCTGAGCAGCGCCAGCGCGATCATCATGCGTTGCAGCATGCCGCCGCTCATCTCAAACGGATAGAGCGCGAGTACCCGTTTTGCATCCTCCAGCCCGACGCTGTGTAGCGCAGCGATAAGCGTGGCGTCATCGGCCGGTTTGCCCAGCGCCTGGCAGCTTTCCCGCGCGTGTGCCGCCATGGTACGCAGCGGGTTAAAGGCGCTGCGCGGGTTTTGCATGACCGTTGCCACCGTCACGCCACGCAATGCCGGTGGGGAAATGGGCAGGCCGTCGGCAAAAATCTGCCCCGCCGTTTGCCGTACGCCCGCAGGTAACACGCCGAGCGCCGCCGCGCAGGTCAGGGATTTGCCGCTGCCGCTGCCGCCGACCAGCGCCAGTACGCGCCCGCGTTGCAGGGTGAGCGAAACATCCTGCACCAGCGGAGCCTGCGCAGACAGGGCGATATTCTCAAGGCTCAATTGAATGGTCATCAGTGCGCGTGCTCCGTTACCAGATGCGGGTCGAGATGGTCGCGCAGGGCGTCGCCCACCAGATTAAACGCCATCACGCTGATAAACAGCGCCAGCCCCGGCCACAGCATTTGCAGCGGCTGCGTCCAGATATATTGCCGCGCATCGTTGATCATCACGCCCCACTCCGGCGTCGGTGCGCTCACGCCGAGGCCGAGAAACGACATGCCCGCGACGTGCAGCATCATATGGCCGATATCGAGGGTTGCCAGCACCAGCAGCGAGGGCACTACCGCGCCCGCCAGATGGTCGCGAAACACCTGCACATAGCTCGCGCCGCTTAAGCGTGCTGCCAGCACATATTCGCGGCTACGCAGGGAAATCACGAGGCTTCTCACCATGCGCGCATACCAGGCCCAGTGAGAAAGGGCGATGGCGATAATCACATTGGTCAGCCCGGTGCCGAGCACGCCCACCATAAAAAACGACAGGATCGAGGTGGGAAAGGTCATAAACACATCCGCCACGCGCATGATCATTTGGTCGACTCGCCCGCCGAGCAGCCCGGCGCAGCCGCCGGCACTTAACCCCAGCGCCAGCACCAGCAGCAGGCAAATCATGACCGAACCGAGGGACACGCGCGTTGCCGCCAGCAGGCGTGAAAAAATATCGCGCCCGAGGTGATCGGTGCCGAGCCAGTGCTGGCTGCCCGGCGGCAACAGGCGAGCCGGTAGATCAATGGCTTGTGGATCGTAAGGCGTCCACCACTGGCAGGTCAGGGCAATCATCAGCAGCAAAAGCAACATCAGCAGCGCGAAACGCACCGGCCAGCGCGCGGTTTTTAAAAAGTGCATCAGCGCGCTCCTTCGTGGTGGCGAATACGCGGATCGAGCGCGGCGCTCAGCAGATCGACAACCAGATTGCAGAGCACAAAAACCATCACCATCACCAGCGTGAAGCACTGGATAACCGGGTAGTCGCGGTTAAAGATAGCCGACACGGCGTAGCGGCCAATGCCGGGCCAGGCGAAGATGCTTTCGATAATCATCGTGCCGCCAATCAACTCGCCGATGTGCATCCCGAGTGCGGTGATCACCGGCAAAGACGCGTTACGCAAAATATGTCGCCGCTCGGTTTGTCGTTCGCTTAACCCCCGCAGCCGCGCCCAGGTGACATGGCGCTGTCCGGCGGCTTCCAGCATGCTGGCGCGCAGCAGACGGGCGTTGATCGCAAGCGACATAAACGCAATGGAGATGGCGGGTAAAATCAGATGCTGCCAGCCGCCGTAACCCAGCGCGGGCAGCCATTTCAGGTGCACAGAAAAGAACATCACCAGCAGGAAAGCCAGCCAGAAGTTGGGCATCGACACACCAAGAAACGCCACCGCGCGCACCAGAAAATCCGGTAGCCCATCGCGGTGACGCGCCGCCCAGATGCCGAGCGGCACCGAGGTGAGCAAAATCAGCACTAACGCCGCACCGGCCAGTTGCAAGGTGGCGGGCAAAAAGTGCAATACATCGTCGAGTACCGGGCGCTGGGTGGCGTACGAGATGCCGAAATCCAGGTGCAGCGCGCGCCACAGCCAGTGGGCGTATTGGTTAGCGAGCGGCTGCTCCAGACCAAGCTGCACGCGCGTGGCGGCAATCATTTCTGGCGTTGGCGGCAGGTTGGAAAGGCGCAAATAATCCATCGCCGGATCCCCCGCGCCGAGGCGCAGCAGCAGGAAAATCACCACCGAGGCGGCAAAGATCATCGGGATCAGCAACAGCAGCCGTTTCACGACATAGCGGCTCATTTCGTCGCGTCCGGTTTGATTTGATCAAAGGGGATCTCCGAGGCGATCGGCGCAAACGGGATTGTCCCCAGTTCCGGTTTTGCCACCACCAGCGTGGAGACATAGCTGATGGGCAGATAAACCGCCTCGTTGTGCAGCCGGGTGAGGATGTCCCGGTAAAGCGCCTTGCGCGCATTTTCATCGCGGGTAGTGAGCACCTCGCCAATCTCTTTGTCGATGACGGCTTTGTCCGGCAAGCCCAGTTGCGCCTGATAATCCGCATGGGACGGGACGCGCATTGAACTCATAAACGCGTGGGGATCGTACGGCGCACCCCAGGTACGGTTGAAAATCATGCCGAAGCGCCCGTCGCGCTGGCGGGCGTAGATGCTGCTCTCCTCTTCACCGACCAGCGCAATATCCACGCCGACCTGGCGCAGATTGGCCTGAATAATCTCTGCCATGGATTTGCTGAGCGCATCGGTGCCGGTAAAGGCCAGTTCGATATGCAGCGGCTGACCGGCTTTTTCACGAATAGTTTTGCCAGCCGGAAGCGTCCAGCCAGCGTTATCTAATAACGTTTTAGCCTGTTCAGGATCGTACTGGCGGGCTTTCAGGCCGATATTGGCGTAGGGCACCGTCGGGGCGAACAGCGTATCGGCAACCTGTTGCGTGCTGTACAGCGCGCCGTCGATCAGCGTTTTTTTATCCACTGCGTAGTTCAGCGCTTCGCGCACTGCCTGCTCGTTGGTCGGCGCACGGGCGGAGTTCAGCGCTAGCATTACCGTTTCTACCGGTGCGGAAAGCTGCGTGTGCCAGGCCGGGTTCTGGCTATAGCGGGCAAAGGTATCCAGCGTTAACAGCCCTTCGTTGCCGTACAGCAGATCGATATCGCCGGTTTCAAACGCCACCGCGCGGCTGGTCGGATCGGGGATCACTTTAATAATGACTTTGCTGAGTGCCGGTTTCTGCCCCCAGTAGTGTTCATTGCGCACCATCACGTCATATTGGTTGAGGCGTGACGCCTGCAACACCCACGGCCCGGTGCCAATTGGCGCAATAATGCCGTTCATCGTCTCGTGGTTTTTAAACTGTGATGGGGCGATAAAGCGAAACGGGCGGGGCAGGGCGAGTTCTTGCAAAAACGGGTAGTAGGCGCTTTTTAAGGTGATTTGTAACTGGCTGGGGCTTAAGGCTTTGACGTCGGTTATCTGGTTGGCGAGTTCCAGCCAGGCGTGGCGCGGGCGGTTATCCAGCACGGCGCGAAAGTTCTCTGCGGCGGCCCCGGCGTTAAACGGCTCGCCGTTGGAAAACGTCACCCCATCGCGCAGGGTAAAGACCCAGGTTTTGCCATCCTCCGAGTGTGTCCAGCGTGTTGCCAGCCAGGGTTGCACACTGCCGTCGGCCTGGTATTTCACCAGCGGTTCGTAAACCATGCTTTGGGCGAACATCTGGTTGGGGGTGTAGAGATGGGGATTGAGCGGGCCAACATTTACTGGCCAGGCGGTGGTGAGAGTTTCATTGGCCGCAGAAGCAGCAAACGATGCGCAGAGCAGCAGCAGAGCGCCAGCATGACGGTAAAAAGACACGTTAAGCTTCCTGACGAAACGTCAATGGCGGGAAAAGTATGACGATTTTAAATATTCATCATACGAATAGTATGTTTTGGATCAAAAGGCATGTTATTAGCAGGGGTTTATTCACCACCGGGCGTTGCGGCGTGATGCGGCGCTTGCCCAGCCTGGCCTGCATCTGGTTGAACAAGTGAAATAATTTACCGCCAGATCTTAACGACAATAAATATATTTCAGTCGTAACGCATGAAATCGTTAATTGCATAACCGTGTAATTTTTTAATCTTTGTTGACATGCCGTTTAATTAACGGTGTTAACGCCCTTGCATTTATTGCATGGGCGTTTTTTGTTGCACTTTTTTGACAGCCTTCACAGTGAGAATATTAAGGGTTTACAATTAACTTCATGTTAATTCTATTGTTTTTATTTTTGTTTATTTGTTTTTTCCTGAATTTCTTAATCTTGTCCTAATATTTTGTTGTTAATATCCCCTCACGATGCGCCCGCTAATAAATGTGAAAAATGTGCATCCATTATATTTTTATTTAACTTTCATCCGTCATTTTATTCTCTGGTCACAGCCTGTTCTGGTGGCAACTTCTTAATACGCTACTGGCGTCAAGGAAAAAAAGATGAGTGAGTTTTTACCGTTTTCGCGCCCGTCGATGGGCGAGGAAGAGTTCGCTGCGCTTCAGCAGGTGCTGGCGTCGGGCTGGATAACCACCGGCCCGAAAAACCAGGCGCTGGAAGCCGCATTCTGTACCCTGACCGGGAATCGCCACGCGATTGCCGTGAGTTCGGCGACAGGCGGGATGCATGTCACGCTGATGGCGCTTGGCATCACAGCGGGCGATGAGGTGATTACCCCGTCAATGACCTGGGTTTCCACGCTCAATATGATCGTGCTGCTGGGCGCAACGCCCGTGATGATCGATGTCGACAAAGAGACGCTGATGGTCACGCCTGAAATGATTGAAGCCGCGATCACGCCGCGCACCAAAGCGATTGTGCCAGTGCATTACGCGGGCGCACCGGTGGATCTCGACGCCATTCGCGCCCTCGGTGAAAAACACGGCATTCCGGTTATTGAAGATGCTGCCCACGCAGCGGGAACGTATTACAAGGGCCAGCACGTCGGTTCACGCGGCACCGCCATCTTTTCCTTTCACGCGATTAAAAACATGACCTGCGCCGAAGGCGGCCTGGTGGTGACGGATGACGAGCAGCTCGCTAACCGCATTCGCAGCCTGAAATTCCACGGCCTCGGCGTCGATGCCTTCGACCGGCAAACCCACGGGCGCGCACCGCAGGCAGAAGTGATTTCACCGGGCTTCAAATACAACCTGGCGGATATTAACGCCGCCATTGCGCTGGTTCAGCTTGGAAAGCTGCCGGCGGCCAACGCGCGGCGTCACGCCATCGCGCAACGCTATTTGCAGGAACTGGCGGATACGCCGTTTCAGCCGTTGGCACTGCCTGCATGGCCGCACCAGCACGCCTGGCATCTGTTTATTATTCGCGTCGATGAGCAACGTTGCGGCATTTCCCGCGACGCCTTGATGGAAACCCTGAAAGCGCAGGGCATTGGTACTGGCCTGCATTTTCGCGCGGTGCATACGCAGAAGTACTACCGCGACCGCTTCTCTGTCTCTTTAGCCAATACGGAGTGGAACAGCGCACGTATTTGTTCCCTGCCGCTTTTCCCGGATATGACCCATGACGACACAACCCGCGTCATTGACGCACTTAAGCAAATTGCAGGGCGCAGAGATGTTTAACTTACCGCCTGTGGAAAAAGTCTCTGTGGTGATCCCGGTTTTCAACGAGCAAGAGAGTTTGCCCGAGCTGATTCGCCGTACCACGGCAAGCTGCGAGCGTCTTGGCATCGATTACGAAATCCTGCTGGTGGATGACGGCAGCAGCGACGACTCTGCGCTGCTGTTAACGCAAGCGGCAGAGCAGCCCGGCAGCCATATTGTTGCGGTGATGCTCAATCGCAACTACGGCCAACACTCCGCCATTATGGCCGGGTTTAATCATGTCAGCGGTGATTTGGTCATCACGCTGGATGCGGATTTGCAAAACCCGCCGGAAGAGATCCCCCGGCTGGTGGCGAAAGCCAACGAAGGTTACGACGTGGTAGGCACCGTGCGGCAAAACCGCCAGGACAGCCTGTTTCGCAAACTGGCTTCGCGCACCGTTAACCGCCTTATTCAACGCACCACCGGCAAAGCGATGGGCGATTACGGCTGTATGCTACGCGCCTACCGCCGCCATATTGTCGATGCCATGCTGCACTGCCACGAGCGCAGCACCTTTATTCCGATCCTTGCCAATACCTTTGCCCGTAAAGCGGTCGAAATCCCGGTGCAACACGCCGAGCGCGAGTTCGGCGATTCCAAATACAGCTTTATGCGCCTGATTAACCTGATGTACGACCTGGTGACCTGCCTGACCACCACGCCGCTGCGTTTGCTGAGCGTCTTTGGCAGTGTGATCGCGCTGTTGGGTTTCTCCCTGTCGATGCTGCTGGTCATTCTGCGGATGGCGTTTGGCGCGCAGTGGGCGGGAGAAGGGATGTTTATGCTCTTTGCCATTCTGTTCACCTTTATCGGCGCGCAGTTTATCGGCATGGGTCTGCTTGGCGAGTATATCGGGCGCATCTACAACGATGTCCGCGCCCGCCCCCGTTACTTTATTCAACGTGTTGTCCGCCCGGAACAGACCGTTTCGCAAGAGGAAAAAAACCAATGAAAGCCGTTGTCTTTGCTTATCACGATATGGGCTGTGTCGGCACCCAGGCGTTACTGGATGCCGGGTTCGAGATTGCGGCGATTTTTACCCATCCCGACAACGCTAACGAAAACCACTTTTTCGGCTCGGTGGCGCGTATGGCTGCCGAGCGCGGCATTCCGGTCTATGCGCCGGAAGATGTGAACCATCCGCTGTGGGTCGACCGGATCCGTGAACTGAAGCCGGATGTGATTTTCTCGTTCTATTACCGCAACGTACTGAGCGACAACATTCTGAGCACCGCCCGCGGGGGCGCGTTTAACCTGCACGGCTCGCTGCTGCCCGCTTACCGTGGGCGCGCGCCGCTTAACTGGGTGCTGGTCAATGGCGAAACGCAAACCGGCGTTACCCTGCATCGCATGATTCACCGGGCGGACGCAGGGGCGATGATTGCCCAACAACGCGTGGCAATTACGGAGCAAGACGATGCGTTATTGCTGCACCGCAAACTGACCGACGCCGCAAAACAGTTGCTGGAAGGCGTGTTACCGGCAATCAAAACGCAGACCTTTAGCGAAACGCCGCAGGATGAAAGCCGCGCCAGTTACGTTGGCCGCCGCACGCCGGAAGATGGCCGTCTGGACTGGGAAAAACCGGCGCAGACGCAGCACAACCTGGTACGCGCTGTGACCGACCCGTGGCCGGGGGCGTTTAGTTTTGCCGGGGCGCACAAATTTATCGTCTGGAAATCCCGCGTACGCACCGATGTCGCAGCGGCGCGTCCGGGCACGGTGCTTTCTGTTGCGCCGCTGGTGGTGGCCTGCGCCGACGGGGCGCTGGAGATTTTAACCGGCCAAATGGAAAACGGCGTCTATATGCAGGGCGCGCAACTGGCGCAGTCGCTGGGCCTGGTCGCCGGGGCGCTGCTTACCAGCAAACCGATTGTGGCGGTGAAACGCCGCACGCGCGTACTGATCCTCGGCGTGAACGGGTTTATCGGAAACCATCTGACCGAACGCCTGCTGGCGGATGATCACTACGAAATCTATGGCCTTGATATTGGCTCCGATGCCATCAGCCGTTTTCTCGACTGCTCGCGTTTTCACTTTGTCGAAGGGGATATCAGCATCCATTCCGAATGGATTGAGTACCACATTAAGAAATGCGATGTGGTACTGCCGCTGGTGGCGATCGCCACGCCGATTGAGTACACCCGTAACCCGCTGCGCGTGTTCGAGCTGGATTTCGAAGAGAACCTGAAAATCATCCGCGACTGCGTGAAATACAACAAACGCATTATTTTCCCGTCGACCTCGGAAGTGTATGGCATGTGCACTGACAAGGTGTTCGACGAAGATAACTCCAACCTGGTGGTAGGGCCTATCAACAAGCAGCGCTGGATCTATTCGGTGTCGAAACAACTTCTTGATCGCGTGATTTGGGCCTATGGCGAAAAAGAGGGACTGCGCTTTACGCTGTTTCGCCCGTTCAACTGGATGGGCCCGCGGCTGGATAACCTCAACGCCGCGCGCATCGGTAGCTCGCGCGCCATCACTCAGTTGATCCTCAACCTGGTGGAAGGGTCGCCGATCAAGCTTATCGAAGGCGGAAAGCAAAAACGCTGCTTTACTGACATTAGCGATGGCATCGAAGCGCTGTTTCGCATTATTGAAAACAAAGAGGGGCGCTGCGACGGGCAGATTATCAACATTGGTAACCCGGACAACGAAGCGAGCATTAAAGAACTGGCGCAGATGCTGCTGGCAAGCTTTGAGAAACACCCGCTGCGCTACCGCTTTCCGCCGTTCGCCGGGTTTCGCGAAGTGGAGAGCAGCAGTTATTACGGCAAAGGGTATCAGGATGTGGAGCACCGCAAGCCGAGTATTCGCAACGCTAAACGCTGCCTGCACTGGGAACCTACGGTGGATATGCGCCAGACTATCGATGAGACGCTGGATTTCTTCCTGCGTACCGTTGAACTGACGGATGAGAAAGCACCATGAAGCGCATCGGTTTACGCATTGATGTCGATACTTTTCGCGGTACGCGTGATGGCGTGCCGCGCCTGTTGCAACTCCTCGAGAAGCACCAGCTTCAGGCGAGCTTTTTCTTTAGCGTCGGGCCGGACAATATGGGGCGGCACATCTGGCGGCTGCTGAAGCCGAAATTTTTCTGGAAGATGCTGCGTTCGCGCGCGGCATCGCTCTACGGCTGGGATATTCTGCTGGCCGGCACCGCCTGGCCGGGGCGGGTTATTGGTGACGCTAACGCCGAGATTATCCGCGCGGCGGCGCAGGCGCATGAAGTGGGGCTGCATGCCTGGGATCACCACGCCTGGCAACGCTGGAGCGGCGTGTGGGATCGGGCGCGGCTGGAAGCGGAAACCGAACGCGGCTTGCTGGCGCTGGAGCAGATCATCGGTCGCGCCGTGACCTGCTCGGCAGCGGCGGGCTGGCGGGCGGATCAGCGCGTGGTGCAGGCCAAATCAGCGTTTAATTTCCGCTATAACAGCGACTGTCGCGGTAGCCAGCCGTTTCGCCCGCAGCTTGCAGAGAACACCTTCGCGGCGCCGCAGATCCCGGTCACGCTTCCCACCTGGGATGAAGTCGTTGGCACCTCGGTCAGCGCCGGGCAGTACAACCGCTTTATCCTGGATTGTATGCACCGCAAAAACGGCACCCCGGTTTACACCATTCATGCAGAAGTGGAGGGGATTATCGGCGCGGACGGTTTTGACCAACTGTTAAGCATGGCCGCGCGCGAGCAGATAACGTTTTGCCCGCTCAGCCAGCTATTGCCGGAAGATGTGACGACGCTACCGGCAGGCAAAGTGGTGCGCGGCGAGATAATGGGTCGCGAAGGCTGGCTGGGGTGCCAGCAACTGTTGAGTCCACAACGATGAAGCCAGTGCATTATGGTTTTGCGCTGCTGGCGCTGTTTGCCTTTTATTACCTGGTTCCGCTCGAATACCGCCTGCTCTGGCAACCGGATGAGACCCGTTATGCGGAAATTAGCCGCGAGATGCTGCAAAGCGGCGACTGGGTAGTGCCGCATTTTCTCGGGCTACGCTATTTTGAAAAACCGATTGCTGGCTACTGGATCAACAGCATCGCCCAGTGGCTGTTTGGTCATAATAATTTCGCCGTGCGCGTTGGCGCGGTCTTCTCCATGGCCGCTTCTGCGCTGTTAGTGGGTCATCTGGCGTGGACGATGTGGCGCGATAAACGCACGGCGGTGCTTTCTGGCGTTATCTTCCTCACCACGTTTTTGGTGTACAGCATCGGCACCTATGCGGTGCTGGACCCGATGATTACGCTGTGGATGACGCTGGCGATGTACAGCTTCTGGCAGGCTTCGCAGGCCGCAACCTGGCGCGGTAAGTTCGGCGGCTGGCTGTTATTGGGTATCGCCTGCGGCATGGGGGTGATGACCAAAGGGTTTCTGGCACTGGCAGTGCCGGTGCTCGGCGTACTGCCGTGGGTGATTGTCCATAAGCGCTGGAAAGAGGTATTGCTCTGGGGCTGGCTGGCGGTCGGGGTTTGTGTGCTGACGGTGCTGCCCTGGGGGCTGGCGATTGCGGCGCGCGAGCCGGATTTCTGGCGCTACTTCTTCTGGGTTGAGCATATTCAGCGCTTCGCCCTGGACGACGCGCAGCATAAAGCGCCGTTCTGGTATTACCTGCCGTTTCTTGTGGCTGGCTCGCTGCCGTGGCTGGCGCTGCTGCCCGGCGCGTTGAAAACCGGCTGGCGGTCGCGTAATGACGCGTTTTATCTGCTGGGTTGGGTGGTGATGCCGCTGCTCTTTTTCAGTATCGCCAAAGGTAAATTGCCGACCTATATTCTGCCGTGCTTTGCGCCGCTGGCGATGCTGATGGCGCGTTATGCCGTCTCTATTGCTGTCGTTGGCGGGCGAGCACTGCGCGTTAACGCCTGGGTTAATATCGCCTTCGGCGTGGCGGGCGTTATCACCGCGCTGCTGGTTTCGCCGTGGGGTGTGACGGCGCACCCGGTCTGGCTGCCCATCGAAGAGTATAAAGCGGCTCTGGCGGCGTTTGCCTTTTTGCTGTGGGCGGTGGTAGGGCTGTATACGCTGCGCACGGATCGCTGGTCGTTTGCCGCGTTATGCCCGCTCACCCTTGCGCTGGTGGTGGGTATGGCTATCCCGGATAAAGTGATGGATTCAAAACAGCCGCAGTTTTTGATCAACTTTGTCTATGACGCGCTGGCGCCCAGCCGCTATGTGCTGGCAGACAACCCTGGTGTTGCCGCCGGGCTGGCCTGGGAACTGAAACGCCCGGACATTATTCTCTTCGGCGCACGCGGTGAGCTTGCATACGGGCTGGCTTACCCGCAAGGGCAGGGCAGGTTTGTCGCCAAAGACGATTTCAATGACTGGCTGGCAGCGCATCGCCAGCAGGGTGTGGTTTCGCTGGTGCTGCATCAATCGAAACCCGATGATTTTATCCGTATGCCGATCCCCAAACCGGACAACGTATATGTGCAGGGGCGTATGGTCTTAATTCAGTACTATCCGCAATGAGCAATTGGATCTGGCTTGTGCTGGCAAGCTTGCTGAGTTGCCTTGGGCAACTGTGCCAGAAACAGGCGACGCGCCCGGCAAAGAGGGGGCATCGCGGCAGGCACGTAGGCCTGTGGCTATGCCTTGCGCTGGTTTCCCTCGGCGCGGGCATGGTGCTGTGGTTACTGGTGTTGCAGCGCATTCCTGTGGGCGTGGCTTACCCGATGCTGAGCCTGAATTTTGTCTGGATTACGCTTGCGGCGCGCGTTATCTGGCATGAGCGGGTGACAATTCGCCACGCATCCGGCGTGCTGCTTATCATTGCGGGCATTGTGCTGCTGGGGAGTTCGCTATGAAGGGATTGCCCTGGGCGTTGCTCAGCGTGCTCCTGGTCAGCGGGGCGCAACTGCTGCTGCGTTATGCGATGGTGTCGCTGCCACCGGTCGCGCATTTACAGGCTTTTTTTGCCGCGCTGCTGCAACCGCAGCCAGGCACGCTGGCACTGATCTTCGGCCTGATGGGGTATCTTGCGTCAATGGGTTGTTGGTATGTGGCGCTGCACCGCTTACCGCTGAGCAAAGCCTATGCGCTGCTCAGCCTCAGTTACATTCTGGTGTGGGCCGCCGCCATCTGGCTTCCCGGATGGCGCGAACCCTTTTCCCTGCGCGGCGGACTTGGCGTGCTGATGATCATCGCGGGCGTGCTGGTTATTTTTTTGCCCGCCCGCTTAAAACCTTAGCCTGGCAAGCGGTTTTTCGGTCGGCCTGGGCCAAGCATGATCGCCAGTTTGCTGCCGCCGACGGTGGTTTCCATCCAGATTTTGCATACGCTGGTGAGCGGCACCGACAGGAGCATACCCACCGGGCCGAGCAGCCATCCCCAAACCAATAAGGATAAGAACACCACCAGCGTTGACATGCCGAGGCGGTGGCCCATCATCCGGGGTTCAAGAATATTGCCAATCAGCATATGCACGACCAGGAAGAGCGCGCCGACCAACAGGCATTCATAGGTGCCGTTGAACAGCAGGGCCTGGATCATCGGCGGAATGGCGGAAATCACCGACCCGATATTGGGCACGTAGTTCAGCAGAAAGGCCAGCACACCCCACATCAGCGCGAACTGCACGTCCAGCAAAACCAGGCCCATCCAGACAATCACCCCGGTCCATACGCTTAATAACGTTTTCAACGCCAGATAGTGAGAAACCCCTTTTAAGGCGCGGTGCAGCCCGGCGATGTGGATTTGCGGGTTATTCAGGGCGAAGCGCATTTTGTAGGGGACATGGCGCACTTCAAACAGCATAAACACCACGGTCATTACCAGCAGGACAATGCTGGCCATCGCGTTCGATAACTGTGCGGCCATGGTGGTGGCGAAGCTCATCACCCGCTCGGAGTCCATGCGTTGCAGCATCCGTTCCGGGGAAATGTGCAACCGGAGGAACGGGAGCGCATCCTGAAGCTGCATAAATTTGCGGGTGAGCTCGCGGTTGTACTTCGGCAGCAGGGTCATAAAGTCGTTTATCGACGCGGCGAGCACGCCAAACAGCGCGGTAAGGAAGATCAACATCACCAGCACGACAATGGCAATAGCGACCGGGCGCTTGATGCCGCGGCGTAAAAACCAGGTAACCAGCGGGTTGAGAACAATGGCGAAAAAGAGCGCCAGTAAGAGTTGAACAATGATGTCGGCTGCGGCGTGGATCCCGGCAAGTATGATGACCAGTGAGGCCAGTTTAAGAAGAATGTGTAAACCTGCCCGGTCTGGCTGAGGATGTATCATGGTGAATTCCTTTTGTCTTATTGCCCTTAAGTGTAGTGCTCTGCGCCGCCTTCGCCCGACAGAGATATTCTTAAAGTGAATGCTGCTTTCTGCGCGATGACGTGGTAATAGTGAAACACTGTTGTGAAAATCTGAGTAAGTTCTCATGCCTGAAAACGCCGCCGAACCGGCGCTTAGCGGATTGCGCCTTAATCTGCGGATTTTGTCCGTCGTTACCTTTAACTTTGCCAGTTACCTCACCATCGGCCTGCCGCTGGCGGTGCTGCCCGGCTATGTCCATGATGTGATGGGATATGGTGCGTTCTGGGCTGGGCTGGTTATCAGCCTGCAATATTTCGCCACGCTGCTCAGCCGACCGCACGCGGGGCGTTATGCCGATCTGCTGGGGCCAAAAAAAGTGGTGATCTTCGGCTTGTGCGGCGCGTTTCTCAGCGGGCTGTGCTATTTGCTGGCGGGTATTGGGGAAGGTTCGGGGTTGTTAAGCCTGGCGCTGCTCTGCCTCGGGCGGGTGATTTTAGGGATCGGACAGAGTTTTGCCGGTACGGGCGCGACGTTGTGGGGCGTAGGCGTGGTCGGCTCGATACATATTGGTCGTGTGATTTCGTGGAACGGTATTGCGACCTACGGCGCGATGGCGCTTGGCGCACCGCTTGGCGTGCTCTGTTATCACTACGGCGGCCTGCACGGTTTGTCGTTGACCATTATGGCCGTCGCGCTGCTGGCGGTGCTGCTTGCGCTGCCGCGGGCGGCGGTGAAGGCCAGCAAAGGCAAACCGTTGCCGTTTCGCGCCGTGCTTGGGCGCGTCTGGCTGTATGGCCTGGCGCTGGCGCTCGGCTCGGCGGGTTTTGGCGTGATCGCCACGTTTATTACTCTTTATTACGATGCCAAAGGCTGGGAAGGCGCGGCCTTTGCCCTGACGCTGTTTAGCGTGGCGTTTGTCGGTGCGCGTTTACTGTTTCCTAATGGCATCAACCGTTTCGGCGGCATAAATGTCGCGATGCTCTGCTTTGTGGTGGAAACCGTCGGTCTGGTGCTGGTGGGACTGGCGGTCGATCCGTGGATGGCAAAACTCGGCGTGTTCCTGACAGGCGCGGGTTTCTCGCTGGTGTTCCCGGCATTAGGCGTAGTAGCCGTTAAAGCGGTACCGCAACATAACCAGGGCTCTGCGCTGGCGACTTATACGGTGTTTATGGATCTGTCGCTGGGCATCACCGGCCCGCTGGCGGGCTTGTTGATGGCATGGGCGGGCGTGTCGGTGATTTATCTTGCGGCGGCCGGGCTGGTTGCCGTTGCACTTCTGCTGGCGTGGCGATTAAAGCACAGGCCGGTGTTGGTTTAATTGCCCGGTAGAAGCAGTGCCATCCGACAATAAAAAAGGGAACTCTCAAGTTCCCTTTTTTTCCTGCTCAACGCGGAGATTATTTCACCACGATGGTGTTGATAATGTTCTCTGCGGCGGTCTGCGCCTGCTGCTGGTTATCTGCTGGCAGTGTCACCTGGATGGTCACCAGTTGATTATCAATTTTCCCCAGTACGACTGAAGACCATGCGGTCTGGCCTTTGGCAGAGATAATACTGTCGAGCTGTTGCAGCGTTTGCCCTTTCAGTTCGATGGCTTTATTGGTGACGACCTGCAACTGCGGATCGCGGCTGCGCTGTTGGTCTTCCAGACGTTTTGCCAGCGCGCTCAACTCTTCTTGCGTGTTGTCGCCGACAATTACAATCACCGCTTTCTGGCCGGTGGCATCGGAGTAGACGTGCATATTGTTGGCTTGCGTGCCCAGTTTGCCGCTCTGATCGGTCATATCCGCAGGCAGCGAGAAGCTGAGTTTACCGTCGAGTAGGGTGACCGGCTGGCCGGATGCATTGCTTTCAGCGGCGGCACCCTGAACAGGTTTTTGACTGTCGCTGTTATCACAAGCAGCCAGCCCCATTACCAGCAGGCCAATACCGACATACTTAACCAGATTGCGCATTGACTTCTTCCTTTCAATAAACAGCCATAATGGCTAGTTGTTCCATATTATCACAACTGATAAGTCGTACCTTTAACCGGCCTGTAATGCCGAGATTTCAGATTTGTCTGCCAGTCTTTTCAGCAACATATTCAACATCACGCCGTATATCGGCAAGAAGAAGGCGATGCTGATAAGGACCTTGAAACTGTAATCCACCAGCGCGATTTCCGTCCAGTGCTGCGCCATAAAGGCATCCGGGCTGCGCCAGAAAGCAATAAAGAAGAACGCGGCGGTATCGCTGGCATTACCAAACACTGTTGATGCCGCAGGCGCAAGCCACCAGCGGCGATTCTGGCGCAGGCGGTTAAACACATGTACATCAAGGATTTGCCCTAGCGCATAGGCCATAAAACTGGCGGTGGCGATACGGGCGACGAACAGGTTGAAATGGGCAAGCGCGCCAAAACCCTGCCAGCTGCCCATATAAAACAGCGACGAAATAACGTAAGAGGCCAGCAGCGCCGGAACCATCACCGCGAAAATAATCCGTCGGGCCAGCGGCGCGCCGAAAATCCGCACGGTTAAATCCGTCGCCAGGAAAATAAACGGAAAACTGAATGCGCCCCAGGTGGTATGAAAACCAAAAATGGAGACCGGAAGCTGCACCAGATAGTTGCTGGAAATAATCACCAGCAGATGGAAAAGCGAAAGCCAGAACAGCGCCTTCATGCGCTGCGCATGTGAAAACTGCGTCATAGTGTGACCTTTTTGGTAAATGGGGTGAGGGAACCCAGTACTTTTTATGCTCTGCTTTAGCAGAAGCCGCCGCATGATACTGCAATCATTCACGGATGCAATGGCTAATTTTAGCGCAATCGTTAACCTTGCTTGCACCCTAAATCAGGCAGCGTAAACTAATGCGGTTTTTTCCCTTGCGAGATGAAGATGAGCGATCCGTTTACCACTGCCGACCATACGCTTGATGCGCTGGGCTTACGCTGCCCGGAGCCGGTAATGATGGTGCGCAAAACCGTGCGCAATATGCAAATTGGCGAAACTGTGCTGATTATTGCCGACGATCCGGCAACCACCCGCGATATTCCCGGCTTTTGCCGCTTTATGGAACATGAGCTGGTGGCCGGGCAAACGGAATCTCTGCCGTATCGCTATTTAGTGCGCAAAACCCACTAACCTTTGCTGCGTAGCAGGCGCAGCGCGTTCGCTGTTACCAGCACCGTTGCGCCTGTATCTGCCAGCACTGCCAGCCACAGCCCGGTAATTCCCAGTAGCGTCGTCACCAGAAAAATCGCCTTCAGACCCAGCGCAATAGCGATGTTCTGGCGGATGTTACTGCGCGTGGCGCGCGCCAGACGGATCATTTGCCCAAGGCCAGTCAGGCGATTGTGGGTTAACGCCGCATCGGCGGTTTCCAGCGCGACATCCGTCCCGCTGCCCATTGCAATGCCGATTGTCGAGGCTTTCATCGCCGGTGCATCGTTAATACCGTCGCCCACCATCGCCAGCGGTGCGTTCTCGTTGAGCATGCGCACGGCATTGACTTTATCTTCCGGCAGCAGCCCGGCGCGAAAATCCAGCCCCAGAACACCGGCAATCGCCGCCGCCGCGCGCGGGTTATCACCCGTCAGGATCACGCCCTGTACACCGAGCGCATGCAGTTCACTCACCGCCGCTTTCGCGTCATCGCGCAGGGTGTCCTGCAACGCCAGCGTGCCGATAACTTCGCCGTCTCGCTGAACCACAACCACCGTCTGGCCGCGGCTCTCCTGTTGATTAATCTGTGCCAGCACGGCGCTACCTAACAGGCCTGGCGGTAATTTTTCCGGCGCGCTGATACGGATTTCGCGCCCATCAATCTGTGCCTCAATGCCTTTACCCGCCAGCGCGCGTTGGCCTTCGGCTGGTGGGATAACAACCAGGCGACGCTGGGCTTCCTGCACAATCGCCAGCGCTAACGGGTGCGTTGAACCTTGTTCAACCGCCGCGCTCAGCGCCAGCAATTCCGCTTCTTCCGTACCGGCCAGCGGGATGATCGCCGCGATCTGCGGTTTACCGATGGTCAGCGTGCCGGTTTTATCAAATGCTACCTGTTGAATGCTGCCGAGCTGCTCCAGCGCAGCACCGCCTTTGATCAGCGCCCCGCGACGCGCGGCGGCTGCCAGCCCGGAGGTGATCGCGGCCGGGGTGGAAATCACCAGCGCGCACGGGCAGCCAATCAGCAATAACGCCAGCCCTTTGTAAATCCACTCCAGCCAGGTTTCTGCGAACAATAACGGCGGAACCACCGCCCCCAGCAGCGCCACGGCCATGATCGCCGGGGTGTAGAGACGGCTGAAGCGATCGATAAAACGCTCGATCGGCGCGCGGCGCTCTTCGGCTTCTTCAATCAGCTTCAGGATGCGGTCAATGGCGCTTTCGCCCGGTTTTGATACCACGTTTAGCGTGACTAAACGATCCACGCTGGTGGCGCCGGCGGGCACGCTGTCGCCCGCGCTGCGCTCGACCGGCACGGATTCCCCGGTCAGCGCGCTTTCATCAAAACTGGCAAACGGTGACAGCAGGCGGCCATCTGCCGGTAAACGCCCACCGGCAGGCACTTCAATGGTATCGCCGGGTTGCAGTTGGCTTGCGGCAACGCTTTCACGCTCACCGTTACGCAGGCGGGTGGCAGTATCCGGTTTCAGCGCCATTAATGCGCTCACGCCACGACGCGCGCGGCTGGCAGCCCAGCCTTCCAGGCGCTCGCCAATCAAAAACAGCAGCAGCACCATCGCCGCTTCAGCGGTGGCACCAATAAACAGTGCGCCAATAGCCGCCACGCTCATCAGCGTTTCAATAGCGAACCAGCTACCGCTTTTCATTAACCGCAGCGCCTGGCGGGCGATGGGCCACAAACCGACCAGCGTGGTGGCGATAAACGCCGCCTGACCGAAGGGATAGTTGAACTGCTCGAGCACCCAACTCAGCGCCATCATCACCATGAGCAAAATAAGCGGCAGGTTTTCACGCAGGCGCGAAGGGGTGGGCTCAGGCGTGCTGTTTTCATGGCGAAGTTGATAACCCGCTTGCTGCACGGCATGTTCCACGCGCTCACGTATATCGTTTTGCGCAATGACAATCAGTTTTTCGGTGGCGAAAGCGACCTGCACCTGCGCGACGCCATCTACCTGGCGTACCGCGTTTTCCACTTTGCGGGCGCAGGCGGCGCAATCCATGCCAGTAACCTGCCAACTGAAGCGCTCGCCTGTTTCGACTATCGGCGGTGACGGCGTGTTCTCACACTGTTCATCGGCACAGCACGGCGCGGGTTTTTCCGCTATCGGGCGCAATTTTATTGCCGCAAATTGCGGCGCTTTTTTCGTGTCGGGTGCAGGCATTGCATACTCCGGTGAATGATAATTTTCTCATTAACCGGAGTATGCACTCTGGAGTCGGCTCCAGAGTCAAGCCTTTTAGATATACAGCGAACGGACGATCAAAAAGTGCCCGGCAAAGTAGCAGGCGGAGGAAATGGCGTTATCAGCGCTAAAGCGTTTACGGTAGTGGCTTCCGAGCCAGACAATGTTGCCAATCAGCAGCAGGACTGCGCCAACAAACGCCGACAGCGCCTGGCTTGTCGGGCGGAAGAACCACAATTCACCGGCCAGCCACACCATCACTAATGTCATGGCGACAAACGTACAGACCGCCATGCGCAACTCTTCGAGGCGTGTCCAGATAACCGCCAGTAACAACACGCCAATCACCAGCAGCACGACCGGCAGCGGCCAGAAGAAGGTAAGCGTCATTTGGCTGGCGAAATAGATGGTGTAGAGCAGGTGAGCGAGGAAAAACGCGCCGATGGCATACAGCAGTTTTTGCCGTGGCAGAAGCATCAGAGCGTCACCCAACAGCGAGGCGCACAGACCCGCCAGCACCAAATAACTGATGGCATCAAACATGGGCGCTTGCCAGGCGAGTAACAGCAGGAGCAGAAGGGTTACGGGTTTGAACACCCAGCGTTGCCATACCGGCCCACGGTAGGAAGCATCAACATATAACCAGCCGGAAAAGCAGACAGCAATAAATGACCACAGCATAATTAAGTCCCTGTATCTGTTATTTTTGCGTAAATCTCTTCTCTCAAGTGTAGTGGCGCAAAAAGGGGGATGACAATGCTATCTTCCCCCTTGCAGGTGTAATTGCGCTTATTCCGAATGCGTTATTTCTTTGCTTTCAGCTTCTTTTGCCAGACCAGAAGTTCGAAAACGCCGAAAAGAAAAATGCGCATCTGTTCGGCTTTGGTCATTTGCGGCCCCTCTTTCGGCAGCGCGGTTTTGAGCATCGTGGCCTGCAACGCGTGCATAAAGACGGTAAACACGAGGGCGACGTTGACGAAAATATTCAACGGGCGCGGAAACGGTTTAATCAGGTTCAGAATCAGAAAGGCCCAGATGCAGAGCATCATCAGACGCCCCAAATTAATCAACAGCGGCATGCTTCTCTCCTTGTGCTTCGCGGTGATAAAGACGATACGCCACCTGGCCCGCGACTTTTTCCCGGTGTAATTGCCAGTGCGCAGGCACGGGCGGTAATCCATTTTCTACTTCGCTTTCTATATAGACTAGCGCGTCATCGGCGAGCCAGCCGTTGTTTTCCAGCAACCGCACGGTCTCTTCCAGCATCCCTTTGCGAAATGGTGGATCGATAAACACAATATTGTGCGGCGTTCCCGCTGTGGCTAAAAAGGTCAGCGTGTTGGTGTTAACCACCTTTGCGTTGGTGGCTTTTAGCGTCGCCAGATTTTGCTGCAACTGCTGGGCGACGCTGCGTTCCATCTCCAGCAACGTGGCGCTGGCGGCGTAGCGCGAGAGCGCTTCCAGGCCTAATGCGCCGCTGCCAGCGAAGCAATCAAGACAATGGGCATCCACCATTGACGGAGCCAGCCAGTTGAATAATGTTTCGCGCACGCGATCGGTGGTTGGGCGCAGGCCTGGGCTGTCGGGAACCGGTAATTTGCGGCCCCGCCACTGCCCGCCAATAATACGTATCTGTCCGCTGGCGGCACGGTTGGGTTTCTTCATGGTTTTCGCTTTGCTCTTCATTTCGGCCTGCTATTCTAGCGGTCTGATGAATCACGATAAACCCTAATCCTCAGGCCGTGATGCGAGTTCAGGAAAGTGGTAGACTATCCGACTAATTAACCAATGATTTCAGTCCTGGTCGAGCGAACAGGCTGCGCCATAGAATCAACAGCGAGGAGTGTAGTCGCCAATGGCAAATGAAAAGAAACGTGGCTTTTTTTCCTGGCTGGGCTTCGGGCAGAAAGAGCAGGCCGATGAGGCGCAATCCGAAGAGCAGAAAGTAACGGAACAGCCGCTCGAAGAGACACCGGTTGTTGAACCTGCCGCCGACAGCGAAAAATTCGCCGAAGAAGTGGTTGAAGTCAGCGAACAGCTGGCGCACGAAGCGCCGCAACCGCAAGCCGTTGTAGACGAAACGCCGGTGGCAATTGAGCATGAAGAACTGCCGTTGCCGGAAGAGGTTGCAGAGCAGGAGATCGGCGCAGAAGAGTGGCAGGCAGAAGCTGAACCGCTGGTGGAAGAGGTTGTTGAAGATGCGCCACTGAGCGACGAAGAGCTGGACGCGCTGGCGGCTGAAGCGGCCGAAGAAGCCGTCATCGTTGTGCCGGTGGACGAGGCCGTACAGGAGCAAGAGAAGCCAACTAAAGAAGGCTTCTTTGCGCGCCTGAAACGTAGCCTGCTGAAAACAAAAGAAAATCTCGGTTCCGGATTTATCAGTCTGTTCCGTGGGAAAAAGATCGACGATGATCTGTTCGAGGAACTGGAAGAACAGCTTCTTATTGCGGATGTCGGCGTGGAAACTACGCGCAAAATCATCACCAACCTGACGGAAGGTGCAAGCCGCAAGCAGTTGCGTGACGCCGAAGCGCTGTATGGCCTGCTGAAAGATGAGATGAGCGACATCCTCGCGAAAGTCGATGAGCCGCTGAATGTTGAAGGTAAAACGCCGTTTGTTATTTTGATGGTCGGCGTGAACGGCGTGGGTAAAACTACCACTATCGGCAAGCTGGCGCGTCAATTTGAGCAGCAGGGCAAATCGGTGATGCTGGCGGCGGGCGATACGTTCCGTGCGGCGGCGGTTGAGCAACTCCAGGTGTGGGGTCAGCGCAACGATATTCCGGTGATTGCCCAGCATACCGGCGCGGATTCCGCCTCGGTGATTTTTGATGCTATCCAGGCGGCGAAAGCGCGCAATGTGGATGTGCTGATTGCTGACACCGCAGGTCGTCTGCAAAACAAAGCGCACCTGATGGAAGAGCTGAAAAAAATCGTGCGTGTGATGAAAAAGCTGGACGAAAACGCGCCGCATGAAGTGATGCTCACTATCGACGCCAGCACCGGGCAAAATGCGATAAGCCAGGCCAAACTGTTCCACGAGGCGGTGGGGTTAACCGGCATTACGCTGACCAAGCTTGACGGCACCGCCAAGGGCGGCGTTATTTTCTCGGTGGCGGATCAGTTTGGCATTCCTATCCGCTATATCGGTGTCGGCGAACGTATTGAGGATTTACGTCCGTTTAACGCGGGCGATTTTATAGAGGCGCTTTTTGCCCGAGAGGATTAACAATGATTCGCTTTGAACATGTCAGCAAAGCCTATCTCGGTGGGAGACAAGCGTTGCAGGGGGTGACTTTCCACTTGCAACAGGGCGAGATGGCGTTTCTGACCGGGCATTCCGGCGCGGGGAAAAGTACCCTGCTGAAGCTTATCTGTGGGATTGAACGGCCAAGCGCCGGGAAAATCTTTTTCAGCGGCCACGATATTTCCCGTCTGAAAAACCGGGAAGTGCCGTTTTTGCGCCGCCAGATTGGCATGATTTTCCAGGATCACCATCTGTTAATGGATCGCACGGTGTTTGATAACGTGGCGATCCCGCTGATTATTGCGGGCGCAAGCGGGGATGATATTCGCCGTCGCGTATCCGCGGCGCTGGATAAAGTCGGGCTGCTCGACAAAGCGAGAAGCTTCCCGATCCAGCTTTCCGGCGGTGAGCAGCAGCGCGTTGGCATTGCCCGCGCGGTGGTGAATAAACCCGCCGTTTTGCTGGCGGATGAACCGACCGGTAACCTGGATGACGCCTTGTCTGAAGGGATCTTACGTCTGTTCGAAGAATTTAACCGCGTTGGGGTAACGGTGCTGATGGCGACGCACGATCTGGGTCTGATTTCCCGTCGTTCGTACCGCATGTTGAGCCTGAGCGACGGCCATTTGCATGGAGGCATGGCGAGTGAATAAGCGCGACGCACTTAATCATATTCGGCGATTCGGTAATAAGTTCGACCGATTCCGCAAACCCGCTTCGTCCGGCGGCGATGGCAATCGCAACGCGCCCCGGCGTAACAAACCCGCGACCAGAGCGCCTTCGCGTAAAACCAATGTGTTTAACGAGCAGGTGCGCTATGCCTGGCACGGCGCATTGCAGGATCTGAAAAGCAAACCGCTGGCGACGTTCCTGACGGTAATGGTGATTGCCATCTCCCTGACGCTGCCGAGCGTTTGTTACATGGTTTACAAAAACGTCAACCAGGCGGCCTCGCAGTACTATCCGTCGCCGCAAATCACCGTCTATTTTGATAAAGCGCTGGATGATAACGCCGCGCAACAGGTGGTGGGACAGCTTCAGTCCGAGCCGGGAGTGGAAAAGGTTAATTACCTGTCCCGCGAAGATGCGCTCGGCGAGTTTCGTAACTGGTCTGGTTTTGGCGGTGCGTTAGATATGCTGGAAGAAAATCCGCTGCCTGCCGTGGCCGTTGTGGTGCCGAAAATCGATTTTCAGAGCACAGATTCATTGAATACGCTGCGCGATCGCATCACGCGTATTCAGGGGATTGATGAAGTGCGCATGGATGACAGTTGGTTTGCGCGTCTGGCGTCGCTAACCGGGCTGGTCGGGCGCGTATCGGCGATGATTGGTGTCCTGATGGTTGCTGCGGTGTTCCTGGTTATCGGCAACAGCGTGCGGCTGAGTATTTTTGCCCGTCGCGACACCATCAACGTGCAGAAACTGATTGGCGCAACGGATGGGTTTATCCTGCGTCCGTTCCTCTACGGCGGCGCGTTACTCGGTTTCTCCGGGGCATTTCTGTCGTTGATTTTGTCTGAAATTCTGGTGATGCGCCTCTCGTCAGCGGTAACGGACGTAGCAAAAGTGTTTGGTACGCAGTTCGAGCTGAGCGGTTTGTCGTTCGACGAGTGCTTACTGTTGTTATTGGTGTGCTCAATGATTGGCTGGGTCGCCGCCTGGCTGGCCACTGTGCAACATTTACGTCACTTTACTCCGGACTAAAAAAATCTCTGATATACTCCTTCCCTGCACGTGAAGTATTCCCGTAGCAGGGAAGCGTAATATCACTTCTGACATTCCTTGCTCCGGTTTATCATCCTTATGTCACAATTTGTGCGTAATTTATTCACAAGCCTACAAGGAACTTGTGGATAAAATCACTGTCTGATAAAAAAGTGAATGCTATTCTCGTTGCTCAAAGGCGCTGGCATGTTTGTTGCCTGACGGGGACAGACCGCCGCCAGCTGAAAGTGAATTGAGAGGATTTGAATGACCAAAGAAATGCAAACTTTAGCTTTAGCCCCTGTTGGTAACCTGGAATCTTACATCCGGGCCGCTAACGCATGGCCGATGTTAACGGCTGATGAAGAGCGGGCACTGGCTGAAAAGCTGCATTACCAGGGCGATCTGGAAGCAGCGAAAAAGCTGATTCTGTCTCACCTGCGCTTTGTTGTTCATATTGCTCGTAACTACTCGGGCTATGGTCTGCCGCAGGCAGATCTCATCCAGGAAGGAAACATCGGCCTGATGAAAGCCGTACGTCGCTTCAACCCTGAAGTCGGTGTACGTCTGGTTTCTTTCGCCGTGCACTGGATCAAAGCTGAGATCCACGAGTATGTGCTGCGCAACTGGCGTATCGTGAAAGTCGCAACCACTAAAGCACAGCGTAAGCTGTTCTTTAATCTGCGCAAAGCCAAACAGCGTCTGGGCTGGTTCAACCAGGACGAAGTCGAAATGGTTGCCCGTGAACTGGGCGTCACCAGCAAAGACGTGCGTGAAATGGAGTCGCGTATGGCGGCACAGGACATGACGTTTGATATGTCTTCTGACGACGACGCGCAGGACAGCCAGCCGATGGCACCGGTGCTCTACTTGCAGGATAAATCATCTAACTTTGCCGACGGCATTGAAGATGATAACTGGGAAGAGCAAGCGGCCAACAAGCTGACTGATGCGATGCAGGGTCTCGACGAACGTAGCCAACAAATCATCCGTGCCCGCTGGCTGGACGAAGATAATAAGTCCACGCTACAGGAGCTCGCCGACCGTTACGGTGTTTCCGCCGAACGTGTGCGACAACTCGAAAAGAACGCGATGAAAAAACTGCGCGCCGCTATCGAAGCGTAAGCGAATGCAGTAAAAAAGCCGGGTCAGCGCAAGCTCTCCCGGCTTTTTGTTATCTGATTTATCCCGCCTCTGTCACATCATAAGAAGAAAGCTGTCCTGTCGGTGTGTTTCCGCTTGCGCGAGACTGAGCGAAACATCGCCTTGCCAAAGGCGCTATATACTTGGTAAGCGGGCATACACAGACAGGGGGCAATCAAGGTGAAGAATAACGAATTACATCAGCGCCGTTTACAGGCGACGCCGCGTGGGATTGGGGTGATGTGTGGTTTTTACGCCGAGAAAGCGGAAAACGCCACGCTGTGGGATGTCGAAGGCAACGAGGTTATCGACTTTGCCGCCGGGATTGCGGTGCTCAACACCGGACACCGTCATCCCAAAGTGATGGCGGCGGTTGAAAAACAGTTGCAGGCATTTACCCATACCGCGTACCAAATCGTTCCTTATGAAAGCTATGTTTCGCTGGCAGAGCGCATTAATGCGCGCGTACCGGTTGAAGGCCCGGCGAAAACCGCCTTTTTCTCTACCGGTGCGGAAGCGGTAGAAAACGCGGTGAAAATTGCCCGCGCGTATACCAGGCGTCCTGGTGTTATTACCTTCGGCGGTGGTTTTCATGGCCGCACCTTTATGACGATGGCGCTGACGGGCAAAGTCGCGCCGTACAAAATCGGCTTCGGCCCGTTTCCCGGTTCGATTTATCATGCCCAGTATCCAAACGCGCTGCACGGTGTCAGCACGAAAGAGGCGCTGAAAAGCCTGGAGCGGATTTTCAAAGCGGATATCGCAGCGGATCAGGTCGCGGCTATTTTGCTCGAACCCGTACAGGGTGAAGGCGGGTTTAATGTCGCCCCGGCGGATTTTATGCAGGCGCTGCGTAAGCTGTGCGATACCCACGGTATCCTGCTGATTATTGACGAAGTGCAGAGCGGTTTTGCCCGTACTGGCAAGCTGTTTGCGAGCGAGTATTATGACGTCAAACCGGATCTCATCACCATGGCGAAAAGCCTTGCCGGCGGTTTGCCGCTATCAGCAGTTGCCGGGCGTGCAGAAGTGATGGATGCACCTGCGCCTGGTGGGCTTGGCGGTACATATGCGGGCAACCCGCTGGCGGTCGCGGCAGCGCATGCGGTACTTGATGTTATCGACGAAGAAAACCTGTGCGAACGCGCTACCCAGTTGGGCAAAGATCTGGTCGAAGTGTTAACCCATGCGAAGGCGCAATGTCCGTATATTGCCGATATCCGCGCGCAGGGTTCGATGGTGGCGGTGGAGTTTAACGATCCGCAAACCGGCGCGCCGTCGGCGGAATTTACCAAACAGGTGCAGGATAAAGCCCTGGCGGCCGGGCTGTTATTGCTCAGTTGCGGTGTTTACGGCAACGTTATCCGCTTCCTCTACCCGTTAACCATTCCGGAAGATCAATTCCGCAAAGCGCTGGATATTATCCATCAGTCGCTGACCTGCTAATTATTCAGCCGCCTTATGGGCGGCTTTCTCCTTTTCTGTCATCTGTCTGTCGCATAACCATCAAAATTGTTATTCCTTATTCCGAAAAATGGGGTATGTTTTAGCAGAGTATGCTGCTCAGGCACCGGCAGTATGGCTGAAAACAACTATCATATCCTTTGCTTATGATGATAAGCAGAGTAATGTGCCGCACAACAACATCACAACAATTGCAATAACCATAACAATGGGGAAACTCAGGATGAAAATGAAGGGTAAAGCGTTACTGGCAGGATGTATTGCGTTAGCAATGAGCAACGTGGCATTCGCCAAAGATATCAAAGTTGCCGTTGTCGGCGCCATGTCCGGTCCGGTTGCGCAGTATGGTGACCAGGAATTTACCGGCGCTGAGCAGGCTATTGCTGATATCAACGCGAAAGGCGGCATCAAAGGCGACAAGCTGGTTGCGGTGAAATATGACGATGCCTGCGACCCGAAACAAGCGGTTGCAGTCGCTAACAAAGTGGTTAACGACGGCATCAAATACGTTATCGGCCACCTGTGCTCCTCTTCTACTCAGCCTGCGTCTGATATCTATGAAGACGAAGGTATTTTGATGATCACGCCTGCGGCAACCGCGCCTGAGCTGACCGCGCGTGGTTATAAATTGACGCTGCGTACTACCGGTCTGGATTCTGACCAGGGCCCGACCGCTGCAAAATACATCCTGGAGAACGTGAAGCCGCAGCGCATCGCGGTTATCCATGACAAGCAGCAGTACGGCGAAGGCCTGGCGCGCGCTGTTCAGGATGGCCTGAAAAAAGGCGGCGCGAATGTGGTCTTCTTCGACGGTATCACCGCCGGTGAGAAAGACTTCTCTACGCTGGTAGCGCGTCTGAAAAAAGAGAATATCGACTTCGTTTATTACGGCGGTTATCACCCGGAAATGGGTCAGATCCTGCGCCAGGCGCGCGCCGCAGGCCTGAAAACCCAGTTTATGGGGCCGGAAGGTGTGGCGAACGTGTCGCTGTCTAACATCGCTGGCGAATCTGCCGAAGGCATGCTGGTTACCAAACCGAAGAACTACGATCAGGTTCCGGCGAACAAACCAATTGTGGACGCGATCAAAGGCAAGAAACAGGATCCGAGCGGTGCATTTGTGTGGACCACCTACGCCGCATTGCAATCGCTGGCCGCTGGCCTGAATCAGTCTGATGACCCGACCGGGATCGCCACCTGGCTGAAAGGCCATTCAGTGGATACCGTGATGGGGCCGCTGACATGGGATGAGAAAGGCGATCTGAAAGGTTTCGAATTCGGCGTGTTCACATGGCACGCGAATGGTACCGCAACCGATGCTAAGTAACTGATATTGTGCCGGGTGGCGGCTTCGCCTTACCCGGCCTGTTCGCTCGATTGTAGGCCTGATAAGCGCAGCGCCATCAGGCAATCATACTGTCGGGCATTTATCGTTTTTCCCAGCCATTTTCCTGTGCAGTAAAGCCCAGCGCCTGAGCGAATGCGGCCATCACACTGCGATCTTCGACGCCGATATCGGCAATCCACCAACTATTGATCGAGGGGTTATCGCGGATGACCTCTTCCACCAGATATTGCCCCACCCCACGACGGCGGGTGACATCCCGTACGCGCAGGGAATCCAGCGCGCCTTCAGTGCCGCGCAACGTTACACGCACAGCGGCCAGCAGGCGGTCATTAAAACGTGCCGCGTAAATACGGTGTGTGTCGTCAACAATAAGCGAGGCGGCCGAATATTCCGGCCAGACTTTCGCTAAATCAATGTGATCCTGCTCGGTGAAACTCTCCAGTCGAACGATCGTTAATTTCATCTACAGCTTGTCCAAAACGCGAAACATCGTGTGAGTGTAATCAATTTCACATAGCGGGGCCTGAGACTTTTTTTATTTTGATTCTACAGGTGAATAGTTTTACCGCAGCCGCGCGAATAGCGTGAAACATTAGAGATCGAAAAACAGACAGCATTTTAACCTGACTGGTAGCGTTTTATTCCGCGTATTGTCCCGTTATTTTATGCTGGCATCGGGGGCTTTTTTTGTTTATCTCGGATTAAATACAGAATATTATCTCTGCTTAATCGCCTGAAAAATAGAGGATTTAGTGTGGTTTTTGCCAAAATACTACGCTAAACCATTAAAGGCACTGGTAAAAATAGCGTTGTGCATTAAAAGTACAGAATGCTTTTTAACCATAAAAAAACAAAATATTCACACATCATCACGAACACGAATGGGGAAGATCTCGAATGAAAAGGAACGCGAAGACATTAATCGCGGGAATGGTTGCACTTGCGATGTCTCACGCGGCGATGGCGAAGGATATTAACGTCGCGGTTGTTGGGGCGATGTCCGGTCCGGTTGCGCAATGGGGCGACATGGAATTTAACGGCGCGCGCCAGGCTATTGCAGATATCAATGCCAAAGGCGGAATCAAAGGCGACAAACTGGTCGCTGTCGAATACGACGATGCCTGTGACCCGAAACAAGCCGTGGCCGTGGCGAACAAAATCGTTAACGACGGCGTGAAATATGTGATTGGCCACCTCTGCTCATCATCCACCCAACCCGCGTCTGATATTTACGAAGACGAAGGGATTTTGATGATCACGCCTGGCGCGACCAACCCGGAACTCACCCAGCGCGGCTATCAGCACATTATGCGCACCGCCGGTCTGGACTCTTCTCAGGGGCCGACCGCCGCGAAATACATTCTGAACACCGTCAAACCGCAACGTATCGCTATCATTCATGATAAGCAGCAATACGGCGAAGGGCTGGCGCGTTCCGTGCAAGAAGGGTTGAAAGCAGGAAACGCGAATGTGGTCTTCTTCGACGGAATTACCGCCGGTGAGAAAGATTTTTCTGCGCTTATTGCACGTCTGAAAAAAGAAAATATCGATTTTGTCTACTACGGTGGTTATTACCCGGAGATGGGACAAATGCTGCGCCAGGCGCGCGCCAATGGCCTGAAAACCCACTTTATGGGGCCGGAAGGCGTCGGTAACTCCTCGCTGTCGAACATTGCGGGCGATGCGGCAGAAGGCATGCTGGTGACCATGCCGAAGCGCTATGACCAGGATCCGGCAAACCAGCGTATCGTTGATGCCCTGAAAGCAGAGAAAAAAGATCCGAGCGGCCCGTATGTGTGGATCACCTACGCTGCGGTACAGTCGCTGGCAACCGCGCTGGAGCGTACCGGCAGCAGTGAGCCGCTGGCGCTTATCAAAGATTTAAAAGCCAACGGGGCTAAAACCGTAATTGGGCCGCTGAACTGGGATGAAAAAGGCGATCTGAAGGGATTTGAATTTGGTGTCTTCCAATGGCACGCCGATGGTTCGTCTTCCGTGGCGAAATAACTGTCATCCCTCTCTCCGGGCGCAATGTCCGGAGAGATTTTAGAAGGTTATGTTATGTCTGAGCAGTTTCTCTATTTCTTGCAGCAGATGTTTAACGGCGTAACGCTGGGCAGCACCTATGCACTGATCGCCATCGGTTACACCATGGTTTACGGCATTATCGGCATGATCAACTTCGCCCACGGCGAGGTCTACATGATCGGCAGTTATGTCTCCTTTATGATTATCGCCGCGCTGATGATGATGGGCATCGACACCAGTTGGCTGCTGGTGGGCGCAGGTTTCGTTGGCGCAATTATCATTGCCAGCGCCTACGGCTGGAGCATCGAACGGGTCGCTTACCGCCCGGTTCGCAGCTCCAAGCGCTTGATTGCGCTGATCTCCGCCATCGGGATGTCCATCTTCCTGCAAAACTACGTCAGCCTGACCGAAGGTTCGCGTGATGTGGCCTTACCGAGCCTGTTTAACGGCCAGTGGACGGTGGGTAGCAGCGAAAACTTCGCCGCCACCATTACCACCATGCAGTTGGTTATCTGGATTGTGACCTTTATCGCCATGCTCGCACTGACGTTGTTCATTCGTTATTCGCGTATGGGCCGCGCCTGCCGTGCCTGTGCGGAAGATTTGAAAATGGCCAGCCTGCTTGGCATCAATACCGACCGCGTTATCGCGCTCACCTTCGTTATCGGTGCTGCCATGGCGGCGGTGGCGGGCGTATTGCTCGGCCAGTTCTATGGCGTTATCAATCCCTATATCGGCTTTATGGCTGGCATGAAGGCGTTTACCGCAGCGGTATTAGGCGGTATTGGCAGTATTCCTGGCGCGATGATCGGTGGCCTGATCCTCGGCGTGGCGGAATCCCTCTCTTCGGCGTACCTGAGCACGGAATATAAAGATGTGGTCTCGTTCGCGCTGTTGATTGTGGTGTTGCTGGTCATGCCGACCGGCATTCTGGGCCGCCCGGAGGTTGAAAAAGTATGAAACCGATGCATTTTGCGATGGCGCTGCTCTCCGCCGTCATGTTCTTCGTGCTGGCGGGCGTCTTTATGGGCGTGCAACTGGAGCTGAGCGGGACCAAACTGGTGGTCGACACCGCTGCGGATATCCGCTGGCAGTGGATCTTTATTGGCACGGCGGTGGTCTTTTTCTTCCAGTTATTACGCCCTGTTTTCCAGAAAAGCCTGAAAGGCATTTCCGGGCCGAAATTTGTCCTGCCAGCGATTGACGGTTCGACGGTCAAACAGAAGCTGTTCCTGCTGGCGTTGCTGGTCGCAGCCGTGGCATGGCCGTTTGTCGTGTCGCGTGGCACGGTCGATATCGCCACCATGACGATGATTTATATCATCCTCGGCCTTGGGCTAAACGTGGTCGTCGGGCTTTCTGGCTTGCTGGTTCTGGGCTACGGCGGTTTTTACGCTATCGGCGCGTATACCTTTGCGCTGTTGAACCACTATTACGGCCTCGGCTTCTGGACCTGTCTGCCGCTGGCGGGGTTAGTTTCTGCTGCCGCCGGGTTCCTGCTTGGCTTCCCGGTGCTGCGTTTGCGCGGTGACTATCTGGCGATTGTGACGCTGGGCTTCGGCGAAATCGTCCGTATCCTGCTGCTGAACAATACCGAAGTGACCGGCGGGCCAAACGGCATCAGTCAGATCCCAAAACCGACGCTGTTTGGCCTGGAGTTCAGCCGTTCTGCGCGTGAAGGTGGCTGGGATACCTTCAGCAACTTCTTTAACGTGAAATATGATCCGAGCGATCGCGTGGTGTTCCTCTATCTGGTCGCGCTGCTGCTGGTGGTGGTGACGTTATTCGTGATTAACCGCCTGTTGCGTATGCCGCTGGGCCGCGCGTGGGAAGCGCTGCGCGAAGATGAAATTGCCTGTCGTTCCCTGGGTCTGAACCCGACGCGCATCAAGCTGACGGCGTTCACCATCAGCGCCGCGTTCGCCGGTTTTGCCGGAACGCTGTTTGCTGCGCGCCAGGGCTTTGTCAGCCCGGAATCCTTCACCTTCGCTGAATCTGCCTTTGTGCTGGCGATTGTGGTGTTGGGCGGTATGGGATCGCAGTTTGCGGTGATCCTCGCCGCAATTCTGCTGGTGGTTTCCCGTGAACTGATGCGTGATTTCAATGAATACAGCATGTTAATGCTGGGTGGTTTGATGGTACTGATGATGATCTGGCGTCCGCAAGGCTTGCTGCCGATGACCCGTCCGCAGTTGAAATTGAAAAACGGGCAAGCGAAAGGAGAGCAGGCATGAGTCAGCCACTGTTATCCGTAAACGGCCTGATGATGCGTTTTGGTGGTCTGCTGGCTGTGAACGATGTCTCGCTGGAGCTTAAGGCGCAGGAGATTGTCTCGCTGATTGGCCCGAACGGCGCGGGGAAAACCACGGTGTTCAACTGCCTGACCGGTTTTTATAAACCCACCGGCGGCACCATTATGCTGCGTGACCAGCATCTCGAAGGGCTGCCGGGTCAGCAAATCGCGCGCATGGGCGTAGTGCGAACCTTCCAGCACGTGCGGCTATTCCGTGAAATGACGGTGATTGAAAACCTCCTGGTCGCGCAACATCAGCAGTTAAAAACCGGCGTTTTTTCCGGATTGCTGAAAACCCCGGCCTTTCGCCGTGCGCAGAGCGAAGCGCTGGATCGCGCCGCGACCTGGCTGGAGAGGATTGGTTTGTTAGCACACGCTAACCGCCAGGCCAGTAACCTGGCTTACGGTGACCAGCGTCGCCTTGAGATTGTCCGCTGCATGGTGACGCAGCCGGAGATCCTGATGCTGGATGAACCGGCGGCAGGGTTAAATCCGAAAGAAACCAAAGAGCTGGACGAGCTGATCGTCGAGTTACGTAACCATCACAACACCACCATCCTGCTGATTGAGCATGATATGAAACTGGTGATGGGCATTTCTGACCGGATTTATGTGGTGAACCAGGGCACGCCGCTGGCGAACGGGACGCCGGAAGAGATTCGTAACAACCCGGACGTCATTCGGGCATACCTGGGTGAGGCATAAGATGGAAAAAGTGATGTTATCTTTTGACAAAGTCAACGCTCACTACGGCAAGATCCAGGCGCTGCACGATGTCAGCTTGCACATTAATCAGGGCGAAATTGTCACCCTGATTGGCGCGAACGGCGCGGGGAAAACGACGCTGCTCGGTACGCTGTGTGGTGATCCGCGCGCCACCAGCGGGCGCATTGTGTTTGATGGTAAAGACATTACCGACTGGCAAACCGCGAAAATCATGCGTGAAGCGGTGGCGATTGTGCCGGAAGGCCGCCGCGTGTTCTCGCGCATGACCGTGGAAGAGAACCTGGCGATGGGCGGTTTCTTTGCCGACCGCGATCAGTATCAATCTCGCATCAAATGGGTTTACGAGCTGTTTCCGCGTCTGCACGAGCGCCGCATTCAGCGCGCAGGAACGATGTCCGGCGGCGAACAGCAGATGCTGGCGATTGGCCGCGCGTTAATGAGCCAGCCGCGTTTGTTGCTGCTCGATGAACCGTCGCTTGGTCTTGCGCCCATCATCATTCAGCAGATTTTCGACACCATTGAGCAGTTGCGCAAAGAAGGGATGACCATCTTCCTGGTAGAGCAGAACGCCAACCAGGCGCTGAAGCTTGCCGACCGCGGCTATGTGCTGGAAAACGGTCACGTGGTGCTGGAAGATACCGGCGAAGCGCTATTGGCGAACGAAGCGGTGCGCAGCGCTTATCTTGGCGGGTAACTCGTTGATGTAATAGCAATTAAACCGGTCTCGCAAGGACCGGTTTTTTGTCTTAAAAACGAGGTTCAACAATGCAGCCTGGCGGTTTAATGGGATATGATGCGGGCGGCGCTTGAGGCTTTTTGCCTCATGAGCATTCGTAGAAAGCTGTGTGGCAGAACGAAGAAAGCCCCGAGTCAATTTTTCAATTAACCCGAGGCTACCCGTATGCCCAGACAGCATCAGCGTAGCTTCTTACCCGCCGGAAGGCAAGGAGTTGCAGGCTATGAAGCTACCGCAGACCTTTATCTGGTGCGTGTTTATCCTGTGTTTCACACTGCTGATATTCACTTACCTGACGCGGAAATCGCTGTGCGAAATTCGCTACAAGGATACAGACAGGGAGGTGTCGGCTTTAATGGATTACGAATCCGCTAAGTAGCAACCGGGTGCAGGGAGCAATACATGCCTTTCAGGTGGTGATAGCGTCGTGGCATAGTCCCCGAGCGCCGTTTAAAGGGCTTCTCTGATCGCGGAGAAGCCCTTTTTTATTAGTGAAAACAGTAATATATACGATCGGTTTTTATCTTAAAAACGAGGTTCAGCAATGCAGCCTGGCGGTTTATTGGGATATGATGCGGGCGGCGCTTGAGGCTTTTTGCCTCATGAGCATTCATAGAAAGCTGTGTGGCAGAAAGAAGAAAGCCCCGAGTCAATTTTTCAATTAACCCGAGGCTACCAACATGTCAGACAACATCAGCGTAGCCTCTTACCCGCTGAAAGGCAAGGAGTTGCAGGCTATGAAGTTACCGCAGACCTTTATCTGGTGCGTGTTTATCCTGTGTTTCACACTGCTGATATTCACTTACCTGACGCGGAAATCGCTGTGCGAAATTCGCTACAAGGATACAGACAGGGAGGTGGCGGCTTTAATGGCTTACGAATCCGGTAAGTAGCAACCTGGGGCAGGGAGCAATCCCTGCCTTTCAGGTGGTGATAGCGTCGTGGCATATTCCCCGAGCGCCGTTTAAAGGGCTTCTCTGTTTGCAGGGAAGCCCTTTTACTTTTCCCGCCATTTTTCATTCACCTGACTATCATCCTGCCGACATTTTCCTGACGCCTGGTTGTCATGTTTTTGTAATTAAATAGTTATTTTTCTGTCATTCGAGCGTGTCATGTTACCTCGCGAGCACAAACGCGTGATAACGCGCACCCCTTATAACAAGAGAGAGCACAATGACAACGTTACGACATACAGCTTTGGGTCTGGCGCTGGGATTCGTTTTTGCAGGCAACGCCATGGCCGCAACCACTATTCCGTTCTGGCATTCCATGGAAGGGGAGTTAGGTAAAGAAGTTGACTCCCTGGCGCAACGTTTCAATGAAACCCACCCGGATTACAAAATTGTGCCGGTGTATAAGGGTAACTATGAGCAGAGCCTGAGCGCAGGCATCGCCGCCTTCCGTACTGGCAATGCGCCGGCTATTTTGCAGGTTTACGAAGTCGGTACCGCCACCATGATGGCTTCCAAAGCCATCAAACCGGTGTACCAGGTCTTTAAAGATGCGGGCATTAGCTTCGATGAAAGCCAGTTCGTGCCGACCGTTTCGGGTTATTACACTGATTCCAAAACTGGCCATTTGCTCTCTCAGCCGTTTAACAGCTCAACGCCAGTGCTGTATTACAACAAAGACGCCTTCAAAAAAGCGGGCCTGAACCCGGATCAGCCGCCGAAAACCTGGCAGGACCTGGCCGAATACACCACGAAGCTGAAAGCCGCCGGGATGAAGTGCGGCTACGCCAGCGGCTGGCAGGGCTGGATCCAGATTGAAAACTTCAGCGCCTGGCACGGCCTGCCAGTGGCGACCAAAAATAACGGCTTTGATGGTACGGACGCTGTACTGGAGTTCAACAAGCCGGAGCAGGTGAAACACATCGCCATGCTGGAAGATCTCAATAAGAAAGGGGATTTCAGCTACTTCGGTCGTAAAGATGAATCCACCGAGAAGTTCTATAACGGCGATTGCGCCATCACCACCGCCTCTTCCGGCTCGCTGGCCGATATCCGTCATTACGCTAAGTTCAACTACGGTGTCGGCATGATGCCATACGATGCTGACGTAAAAGGTGCACCGCAAAACGCCATTATCGGCGGGGCAAGCCTGTGGGTGATGCAGGGCAAAGATGACGCGACTTACAAAGGCGTGGCGCAGTTCCTCGACTTCCTGACGAAACCGGAAAATGCAGCGGAATGGCACCAGAAGACCGGTTACCTGCCGATCACCACGGCCGCTTATGACCTGACGCGTCAGCAGGGCTTCTATGACAAAAATCCGGGTGCCGATATTGCGACGCGCCAGATGCTGAACAAGCCGCCGTTAGCCTTCACCAAAGGCATGCGTCTGGGCAATATGCCGCAGATCCGCACCATTGTGGATGAAGAGCTGGAAAGCGTGTGGACCGGCAAGAAAACCCCGCAGCAAGCGCTGGATTCCGCCGTTGAGCGTGGCAACCAGTTGCTGCGTCGCTTCGAGCAGTCTACTAAGTCTTAATGTAGAAATGCCGGATGGCGCTGCGCTTATCCGGCCTACAAATCCAGCCCGTAGGCCGGGTAAGGCGTAGCCGCCACCCGGCATTTTTCACAGAAGAGCTTCTTATGTCCTCATCCCGTCCGGTGTTTCGTTCACGCTGGCTGCCTTATCTGTTAGTTGCCCCGCAACTGGCGATCACGATTATTTTCTTTATCTGGCCTGCGGGCGAAGCGCTGTGGTATTCGGTACAAAGCGTGGATCCGTTCGGGCTCTCCAGCCAGTTTGTTGGGCTGGATAACTTTGTGGCGCTGTTTCACGACGGCTACTATCTGGACTCCTTCTGGACAACAATCCGCTTTAGCGCGATGGTCACCTTTAGCGGCCTGCTGGTGTCGCTGTTTTTTGCTGCGCTGGTCGATAATGTGGTGCGCGGCAGCCGCCTCTATCAAACGCTGATGCTTCTGCCGTATGCCGTTGCGCCCGCTGTGGCCGCTGTATTGTGGATTTTTCTCTTTAACCCCGGGCGCGGGTTGATTACCCATTTTCTGGGGCAGTTTGGTTACGACTGGAACCACGCGCAAAACAGCGGTCAGGCGATGTTCCTGGTGGTATTTGCTTCGGTATGGAAACAGATCAGCTACAACTTCCTGTTCTTCTTCGCAGCGTTGCAGTCGATTCCGCGTTCGCTGGTCGAAGCAGCCGCTATTGACGGTGCCGGGCCTGTCCGCCGTTTTTTCGCATTGTCGCTGCCGCTTATCGCACCGGTAAGTTTCTTCCTGCTGGTGGTGAATCTCGTGTACGCCTTTTTCGACACCTTCCCGGTTATCGATGCCGCAACGGCAGGCGGGCCGGTGCAGGCGACCACCACGCTGATTTATAAAATCTACCGCGAAGGGTTTGCCGGGCTGGATCTTTCCGCCTCTGCGGCGCAGTCGGTGGTGCTGATGGTGCTGGTGATTGTGCTGACGGTCGTTCAGTTCCGCTATGTGGAAAGTAAGGTGCGCTACCAATGATTGAGAATCGCCCCGGGCTGACGCTGTTCAGCCATATCATGCTTATTCTCGGCATTGCGGTGGTGCTGTTTCCGCTGTATGTCGCCTTTGTCACTGCCACGCTTGATATCAACGCGGTGTATGACACGCCAATGACCTTAATTCCGGGCAGCCATCTGTGGGAAAACCTGCGCAACATCTGGGTCAACGGCATTGGTGTTAACAGCGCGCCCTTCTGGTTGATGCTGACTAACAGTTTCATCATGGCTTTTGTCATTACGGTGGGGAAAATCGCTGTGTCGATCCTCTCGGCGTTCGCCATTGTCTGGTTTCGTTTCCCGCTGCGTAATCTCTTTTTCTGGATGATCTTCAGTACGTTAATGCTGCCAGTTGAGGTGCGCATTTTCCCGACGGTGGAGGTGATCGCCAACCTGAAAATGCTGGATAGCTATACCGGCCTGACCTTGCCGCTAATGGCATCTGCCACCGCGACGTTCCTGTTCCGTCAGTTCTTTATGACGCTGCCGGATGAGCTAATGGAAGCCGCGCGCATTGACGGCGCTTCGCCGATGCGTTTTTTCCGCGACATCGTGTTGCCGCTCTCTAAAACCAATCTCGCGGCGCTGTTCGTCATCACTTTTATCTACGGCTGGAACCAGTATTTATGGCCGCTGCTGATTATTAGCGATGTCAATCTCGGCACCGCCGTGGCGGGCGTAAAAGGGATGATCGCCAGCGGTGAAGGCACCACGCAATGGAACCAGGTGATGGCAGCCATGTTGCTGACGCTGATCCCCCCGGTCGTTATCGTTTTAGCCATGCAGCGCGCGTTTGTGCGTGGTTTAGTGGATAGTGAGAAGTAGGTTGTATCCCTTGATTGTGCGTGACGTCGACGCTGAGCCGAAATCGCGTAATCAAGGCGGAGGATGATGGACATAGTGGGCCTATGTCCAAATCCGACAACGCAGAGTACGCGGTTTCGGCACGCGTCCCGAAGGGCTGGGGCCATTTTTGCCCAAAGCTGCGTTACTCGCGTTTTATTTGGGCCCACCAAACTTCGCCGCTCGCGCCTTGCCTTGGGCAAAAATGGCCGCCAGCGACGTTCACGAACAATCAAGAGATGCAACCTTATATGTCAGGATTAAAATTACAAGCGGTTACCAAAAGTTGGGACAGCGGCAAAACCCAGGTGATCCAACCGTTGACGCTGGATGTTGCCGATGGCGAATTTATCGTGATGGTCGGCCCGTCGGGCTGCGGAAAATCGACGTTGCTGCGCATGGTCGCCGGGCTGGAGCGCGTTTCCAGCGGCGATATCTGGATTGACCGCCAGCGCGTCACGGAGATGGAGCCGAAAGATCGCGGCATCGCCATGGTGTTCCAGAACTACGCCCTTTACCCGCATATGAGCGTGGAAGAGAACATGGCGTGGGGGTTGAAAATTCGCGGCATGGGCAAAGCGCATATTGCCGACCGAGTAGCAGAAGCGGCGCGCATTCTTGAACTCGATGGGCTGCTAAAACGTCGTCCGCGCGAGCTTTCCGGCGGGCAGCGCCAGCGTGTGGCGATGGGGCGTGCGATTGTTCGCGATCCGGCCGTATTCCTGTTTGATGAACCGCTCTCTAACCTCGATGCTAAGCTGCGCGTGCAGATGCGCCTGGAGTTGCAACAACTGCACCGTCGTCTCAATACGACTTCTTTGTATGTTACTCACGATCAAGTGGAAGCAATGACGCTGGCCCAGCGCGTGATGGTGATGAACAAAGGCGTCGCAGAGCAAACAGGCACGCCGGTTGAGGTGTACGAAAAGCCCGCCAGCCGGTTTGTGGCGAGCTTTATCGGCAGCCCGGCGATGAACCTGCTGGACGGTCGCATCAGCAGCGCTGGTACTCATTTCGAACTGGAAAGCGGCATGGCGCTGCCCATCAACTGGCACTATCGCGGCTATGCCGGGCGCAAAATGACGTTAGGTATCCGCCCGGAACATATTGCGCTAAGCTCACAGGCCGCAGGCGGCGTACCGCTGGTGATGGATACGCTGGAGATGCTTGGTGCAGATAACCTGGCGCATGGCCGCTGGGGCGAACAGAAACTGGTGGTGCGTCTGTCGCATCACGAACGCCCGGCGGCAGGCAGCACGCTGTGGCTGCATCTGGCGGAGAATCACCTGCACTTATTTGAGGGTGAAACAGGACAACGCGTATGAATAATTGGCCTTATCCACATATTGTCGCCCATCGCGGCGGCGGCAAACTGGCACCGGAAAATACGCTGGCGGCGATTGATGTCGGGGCGCATTACGGCCACACAATGATTGAGTTTGATGCCAAATTGTCAAAAGACGGGCAGATCTTTTTGCTCCATGACGACAATCTGGAGCGCACCAGTAACGGCTGGGGCGTGGCGGGCGAGCTGGCCTGGCATGATTTGCTGAAAGTGGATGCAGGAAGCTGGTACAGCGGCGAATTTAAAGGCGAACCGCTGCCGCTGCTGTCAGACGTGGCGGAGCGCTGCCGCCAGCACGGCATGATGGCCAATATCGAAATCAAACCTACCACCGGCACCGGAACTTTAACCGGAAAAGTGGTTGCGCTGGCGGCCCGCGATTTATGGGCTGGCATGGTTCCGCCGCTGCTTTCATCTTTTGAAATTGATGCGCTGGAAGCGGCTCAGCACGCCGCGCCAGAGTTGCCGCGCGGGTTGCTGCTCGACGAGTGGCGCGACGACTGGCAAGCGCTCACCACGCGCTTAGGTTGCGTCTCAATTCACCTCAACCATAAGCTGCTGGATGAATCACGGGTACGCATGCTGCGCGAAGCGGGTTTACACATCCTGGTATACACCGTCAACCAACCCGCGCGGGCGGCCGAACTGCTGCGTTGGGGCGTCGATAGTATCTGCACCGATAATATCGACACCATCGGCCCGCATTTTCAGTATTAAGGCGTTATTGGCTGCGGTGTGCTTTGCAGCATGCCGCCGCTCTGCGTCTGCGGCAGCATATGTTGCTGCTGCGTCGTCACCCCACCGCTATTACTTCCCTGGCTGAGCATCCCGCCGCTGCTGTTGGGGAGCACTTGCTGGCGGACGGGATTGAGCTCCCCCGGCTGTGCCTGCCTTATTCGCTGCGAGTTATCGTTCATCTGCGTTTGCAGGCGCTGCTGTTGCTGGCGGCTCTGCGTTTGCTGCTGCTGTTTTAACAAACCTTGCTGCTGCTGTTGTTGATTGAGCATTTGCGTCTGCATTCGCTGCTGGCTGGGGATCACATAGCCCGGTTTATTTGGGTTATTCGTCGGGTTGAGCGGCTGCGCAAGCGCCGCAAAAGGCAGTAACGCTGCCACGATAATTAACGGTTTCATTGTGCTCTCCTCCTATTGAGGCTTCTTATAAGTTTACTCGCATTCATTCATGAGAATGATTTTTTAAGAGTTGTGAACCAGACTTAAGCGGGAACTGTAGCCCTTCTTTGTGGAGAACGACGATGATAAAACAGAAGTTTGCGCGTTGGGTGGCGATCGCCGCGCTGACGGCGGGGGGATGTTTTGGCGTTGGCGCAGCGCCGCCACCGGCTCAGGCACCTGCACCCGCACCCGTTTCCTACGGCGTTGAAGCCGATGTTTTTCACCCGGTAGTGGCCAGACAAGGGATGGTGGCCTCCGTCGATGAAGCCGCAACCCGCGTTGGCGTCGATATCCTCAAACAGGGCGGTAATGCGGTGGATGCCGCGGTCGCCGTAGGTTATGCGCTGGCGGTAACCCATCCGCAGGCCGGGAATCTCGGCGGTGGTGGTTTTATGTTGATCCGCACCAAAGAGGGTAATGTCACCGCCATTGATTTTCGCGAGATGGCTCCCACCGCGGCAACGCGCGATATGTTTCTTGATGATCAGGGCAATCCGGACAGCAAAAAATCCCTCACTTCACATCTGGCGTCCGGTACGCCCGGCACTGTTGCGGGCTTCTCAATGGCGCTGGAAAAATACGGCACCCTGCCACTCAACAAAGTGGTGCAGCCCGCCATCAAACTGGCAAAGCAGGGTTTTACCGTTAACGATGCGCTGGCAAACGACCTGAAAACCTATGGCAGTGAAGTCTTGCCGAACCACGACAATAGCAAAGCCATATTCTGGAAAGAGGGCGAGCCGCTGAAGAAGGGCGACAAGCTGGTGCAGAGCAATCTTGCTAAAAGCCTCGAGTTGATTGCCGAAAAAGGGCCGGATGGATTCTATAAAGGCACTACCGCGGAGCAAATAGCCCAGGAGATGAGTAAAAACGGAGGACTTATCACCAAAGAGGATTTAGCGAATTACAAAGCTGTGGAGCGTACGCCGGTCAGCGGCGATTATCGCGGGTATCAGGTCTATTCGATGCCGCCGCCGTCCTCGGGTGGGATCCATATCATTCAAATCCTGAACATTCTTGAAAACTTCGACCTGGCGAAATATGGCTTTGGCAGCGCTGATGCCATGCAGGTGATGACGGAAGCGGAAAAATACGCGTATGCCGACCGTTCTGAATATCTCGGTGACCCGGATTTTGTCAAAGTGCCGTGGCAGGCGCTGACCAGTAAGGCGTATGCCAAATCCATTGCGTCACAGATTGATGTGAATAAAGCGAAACCTTCCAGCCAGATCCGCCCCGGCAAGCTGGAGCCGTACGAGAGTAATCAAACCACGCATTTCTCGGTGGTGGATAAAGACGGCAATGCCGTCGCGGTCACTTATACGCTGAACACCATTTTCGGCAGCGGCATTGTCGCGGGCAACACTGGTATTCTGATGAATAACGAAATGGATGATTTCTCGGCGAAACCGGGTGTGCCAAACGTCTACGGATTAGTGGGCGGCGATGCTAACGCCATTGGGCCGGGCAAGCGCCCGCTCTCGTCAATGTCGCCAACCATCGTGCTGAAAGATGGCAAAACCTGGCTGGTGACCGGCAGCCCTGGCGGTAGCCGCATTATCACCACTGTGCTGCAAATGGTGGTGAACACCATTGATTTTGGAATGAACGTAGCCGAAGCGAGCAACGCGCCGCGCTTTCATCATCAGTGGTTGCCAGATGAACTGCGTGTCGAAAAAGGCTTCAGCCCGGATACGCTGAAACTGCTGCAACAGCGAGGGCAAAAAGTGGCGGTGAAAGAGTCGATGGGCAGCACGCAGAGTATTATGGTGGCACCAGATGGCACACTGTATGGCGCGTCCGATCCGCGCTCGGTGGATGATTTAACCGCCGGATATTGATCCGTTTCCCTCTTCCGGTGGGGAGAGGGAGCGTTTTTTAACAGAAAGGGGTGGACAAGTGCGAATGATAATGATTATTATTGCCATGCGTTCAGGGACACCATGCGGTAACCTGAAAGCACGACATTGCTCACATTGCTTCCAGTATTTCTTAGCCAGCCGGGTGCTGGCTTTTTTTTTTTACCTGTTATTCAGCGCCTTTCTTTTTCTCTTTCTCCACGACGTTTTTTGCCGCAGGGGCGACGATCTTCGCCTGACCAGAGAAGGTTCCGCCTTTTTTGATGGTCAACGCGCTGTACGTTAACACGCCGGTAATCATGCCGTTTTCTTCGATATTGATCGTTTCGCTGGCGCATTCACCGTTCACCGTTCCGTCGATAAACAGTTCGCGGCAGGTAATATTTCCCTCTACCACGCCGTTGCGCATGATCCTGACAACATTGTCTTTGGCGTCGATATTGCCGGTAAGTGTCCCGAAAACATGCACCTGACCGGTGGAAACGATATTGCCAACAAACTGCGAGCCACCGGCAATCACCGTGTTTTGTTTCTCTTCTCGCTGCGTCTCTTTTTCGTTATTCAGCGGCGCATTGACCGTGGGTAAAGGGGGAGTTTTAGGGGTTTTATCTTTGCCAAACATAGCATTAACCTGGTTTTGTACAGTGTGTAAGAGGAAGCCGAGAAGCGCCAGTGCTGCCGCAATATGTGCCCAGAGCCGGGCGTCCATACACCAGCTCGCCAGTGCGAAAGCCCAAAGAGCGAGTGCGAGATTCAAATACCGATATTGCCTTTCCATGGTGTTTTGCGCGCGACTCCCTGCGTGATGGGTGCTTCTGACCCGTGAAATGAGCAAGAAGAAATCTTGCGGGGAGTGTTATGCGGGAATCGGCGAGGGGGGTCAAGTGACCAGGATCAAATTAGGAATATATAAATGATTAATATTAATAACAATAATTCATAAACAGATTGTTCAGGGTTCAGCTCGTCCGATGCTTGCGCTAAGGTTAAAAGACATTCTGCAAAGGACGACATGATGACCCTACATTGCGCATTTATTGGATTCGGTAAAAGTACCACCCGCTATCACCTGCCGTATGTTCTCAACCGCAAAGCCAACTGGCATGTGGCGCATATTTTCCGCCGCCATCCGAAACCGGAAGAGCAGCATCCGCAATATCAACATATTCACTTCACAAGCTCGCTTGATGATGTACTGAACGATCCGCAGGTCAAACTGGTTGTCGTCTGTACCCACGCCGATAGCCATTTCGACTATGCCAAACGCGCGCTGGAAGCGGGTAAAAACGTGCTGGTGGAAAAGCCGTTTACACCGACGATGGCCGAAGCGATCACGCTGTTTGAACTGGCAAAAAGCAAAGGGCTGACGGTTTCGCCGTATCAGAACCGCCGCTTTGACTCCTGCTTCCTGACCACCAAAAAGGTGATTGAAAGCGGCAAACTTGGCGATATCGTCGAAGTCGAAAGCCATTTTGATTATTACCGCCCGGTGGTGGAAACCAAACCTGGCCTGCCGCAGGACGGATCGTTTTATGGCCTTGGCGTACACACCATGGATCAAATCATTTCGTTATTTGGCCGCCCGGATCACGCTGCTTTTGATATCCGTAGCCTGCGTAACAAAGCCAACCCTGACGACACCTTTGAAGCGCAGCTCTTTTATGGCGATTTAAAAGCCATCGTCAAAACCAGCCATCTGGTGAAGATCGAGTACCCGAAATTTATTGTCCACGGCACCAAAGGTTCGTTTATCAAATACGGTATCGACCAACAGGAAACCAGCCTGAAAGCCAATATTATGCCGGGTGAAGCGGGTTTTGCCGCCGATGACAGCATCGGCATTCTTGAGTACGTTAACGCAGCGGGCGAAACGGTGCGTGAAGAGATAGCCCCGGAAACCGGCGACTATGGCCGCGTGTACGATGCGCTCTATGAGACGCTGGTTAACGGTGCGCCAAATTACGTCAAGGAATCTGAGGTTCTTACCAACCTGGAACTGCTGGAACGCGCCTTTGAACAGGCCTCACCAGCGACCATAACCCTTGTGAAATAAGGGGGAAAGGCTCCTCTGCTGTTGTTCATTTTTTTTGAACAGAGGAGTCAATTTTCACCCTCTATGATTGCTCATGTTTTACGTCCACACTTACCCCATCGCAAACATACGGGGGTAAAAAAGATGATTTTCTTACGCAAAGCAAATGACCGTGGTCACGCAAATCATGGCTGGCTGGATTCCTGGCATACCTTCTCCTTTGCCAACTATTACGATCCGAATTTTATGGGCTTTTCGGCACTGCGCGTGATTAACGACGACGTGATCGATCCGGGCCAGGGTTTTGGTACTCACCCGCATAAAGATATGGAAATTCTCACCTATGTGCTGGAAGGCGCGGTTGAACACCAGGACAGCATGGGCAACAAAGAGCAGGTTCCGGCAGGTGAATTCCAGATTATGAGCGCCGGTACCGGGGTCCGTCACTCTGAGTACAACCCCAGCGAAACTGAACGTTTGCATCTGTACCAAATCTGGATCATTCCAGAAACCACCGGCATTACGCCGCGCTACGAGCAGCGCCGTTTCGATGCCGTGCAAGGCAAACAGTTGGTCCTGTCGCCGGATGCACGTGAAGGCTCGCTGAAAGTGCATCAGGATATGGAACTCTATCGCTGGGCGCTGTTGAAAGATGAGCAGTCTGTCCATCAGGTTGCCGCTGACCGCCGCGTGTGGATCCAGGTGGTAAAAGGTGACGTCACCATTAACGGCACCAAAGCGACAACCAGTGATGGTCTGGCGATTGCAGATGAGCAGGCTATCTCGGTGCACGCCGATAGCGACAGCGAAATTCTACTGTTCGATCTGCCGCCGGTTTGATGTGGCGTAAATAAATAGCGCAACCTTTGGGTTAACACCGGAAGGTTGCGCATTGTCCGTGATAAACTCAGAAAATCTCTCTCTGTGTAAAATGTCAGGACGATGAAAAAGAAAAGACCCGTACTTCAGGATGTGGCCGACCGCGTTGGCGTGACCAAAATGACGGTCAGCCGTTTTTTGCGTAACCCGGAACAAGTCTCCGTCGCCTTACGTGGCAAAATCGCCGCAGCCCTTGATGAGCTGGGCTACATTCCTAATCGGGCTCCCGATATTCTTTCTAACGCCACCAGCCGGGCGATTGGCGTGCTTCTTCCTTCGCTGACCAACCAGGTTTTTGCCGAAGTGTTACGCGGAATAGAAAGCGTGACCGATGCGCACGGCTATCAAACCATGCTCGCGCACTACGGTTACAAAGCCGAAATGGAAGAGGAGCGCCTGGAATCGATGCTCTCCTGGAACATTGACGGCCTGATCCTCACCGAACGAACCCACACGCCGCGTACGCTGAAAATGATTGAAGTCGCAGGCATTCCGGTTGTGGAGCTGATGGACAGCAAATCCCCGTGCCTCGATATTGCCGTCGGCTTTGATAATTTCGAAGCCGCCCGGCAAATCACCGCCGCTATTCTTGCGCGCGGTCATCAGCGCGTTGCCTATCTCGGCGCACGTCTGGATGAACGTACTATCATCAAACAGAAGGGTTACGAGCAGGCGATGCTGGACGCCGGGCTTACGCCGTACAGCGTGATGGTGGAACAGTCGTCCTCTTACACCGCCGGAATTGAGCTGATGCGCCAGGCGCGCCGCGAGTACCCGCAACTTGACGGGATTTTCTGTACGAACGATGACCTTGCCGTGGGCGCAGCGTTTGAGTGCCAGCGTCTGGGGTTAAAAATTCCACAAGATATGGCAATCGCCGGGTTCCACGGTCACGACATTGGCCAGGTGATGGAGCCGCGTCTGGCGAGCGTGCTGACGCCGCGTGAACGCATGGGGCGAATCGGCGCGGAACGTCTGCTGGCGCGCATCCGTGGTGAAGTAGTTACGCCGAAAATGTTAGATTTAGGTTTCACTTTGTCACCAGGTGGATCTATTTAGTCTGACAAATTTGAAGTAGCTCACACTTATTTATCTCTGGCACGAATGGATATTGCTTCTCATGGATCCCGGCAGGACAATGTTACCGATAACAGTTACCCGTAACAATTCACTCTTGCACCCGTGGGGGCTACCCTTTGAGCACAACTAACCTTGATCATCACGTCTATGTTCTGATGGGCGTTTCCGGCAGTGGTAAATCTGCTGTCGCCAGTGAAGTGGCGTATCAATTAAAGGCCGCGTTCCTCGACGGCGATTTCCTCCACCCGCGCAGCAACATCACCAAAATGGCGTCCGGCGAACCGCTAAACGACGACGACCGCAAACCGTGGTTGCAGGCGTTAAACGATGCCGCTTTCGCCATGCAGCGCACCAACAAAGTGTCGCTGATCGTTTGCTCCGCGCTGAAAAAACACTACCGCGACCTGCTGCGTGAAGGTAACCCGAACCTCTCCTTTATCTACCTGAAGGGCGAATTCGATGTTATCGAAAGCCGCCTGAAAGCGCGCAAAGGCCATTTCTTCAAAACGCAGATGCTGGTAACGCAGTTCGAAACCCTGCAAGAGCCGGGCGAAGACGAACGCGATGTGCTGGTGGTGGACATTAACCAGCCGCTGGAAGGCGTGGTTGCCAGCACTATTGAAGTGATCAATAAAGGCAGTGCGCAGTGAGTACATTAACTCTTGTTTTAACAGCAGTAGGTTCCGTTTTACTGCTGCTGTTTTTAGTAATGAAAGCGCGTATGCATGCTTTCGTTGCATTGATGGTGGTTTCTATTGGTGCAGGGCTTTTTTCCGGGATGCCGTTAATTAAAATCGCGCAAACCATGGAAAAAGGGATGGGCGGTACGCTGGGCTTCCTCGCGATTGTGGTGGCGCTCGGTGCGATGTTCGGCAAAATCCTGCATGAAACCGGCGCGGTGGATCAAATTGCCGTCAAAATGCTGAAATCTTTCGGCCACAGTCGCGCTCATTATGCGATTGGTCTGGCGGGGCTGATTTGCGCTCTGCCGCTGTTCTTCGAAGTGGCAATCGTGCTGCTGATTAGCGTCGCGTTCTCAATGGCGCGCCATACCGGCACCAATCTGGTGAAACTGGTGATCCCGCTGTTTGCCGGTGTTGCGGCAGCAGCGGCCTTTCTGCTGCCGGGGCCTGCGCCGATGCTGCTGGCTTCGCAGATGCACGCTGATTTTGGCTGGATGATCCTGATTGGCCTGTGCGCGGCAATTCCGGGCATGCTGGTTGCCGGCCCGCTGTGGGGCAACTTTATTAGCCGTCATGTGGAACTGCATATCCCGGATGACGTGAGCGAGCCGCATTTAGGTGAGGGCAAGATGCCGTCGTTCGGCTTCAGCCTGGCGCTGATCCTGCTGCCGCTGGTGTTGGTGGGAATGAAAACCATCGCCGCGCGTTTTGTGGCAGAAGGCAGTAGCCTGTACGACTGGCTGGAATTTATCGGCCATCCGTTCACTGCGATCCTCGTGGCGTGTCTGGTGGCGATTTATGGTCTGGCGATTCGCCAGGGCATGCCGAAAGACCGGGTGATGGAAATCTGCGGCCAGGCGCTGCAACCAGCGGGGATTATTCTGCTGGTAATTGGGGCAGGCGGCGTGTTCAAGCAGGTACTGGTTGATTCCGGCGTGGGCCCGGCACTGGGCGAAGCACTGACCGGAATGGGCTTGCCGATCGCGATTACCTGCTTTGTGCTGGCAGCCGCGGTGCGCATTATTCAGGGTTCCGCGACGGTTGCTTGTCTGACCGCAGTCGGTCTGGTGATGCCGGTTATCGAACAACTGCACTTCAACGGCGCGCAGATGGCGGCACTCTCTATCTGTATCGCGGGCGGTTCGATTGTGGTGAGCCACGTGAATGACGCCGGTTTCTGGCTGTATGGCCGCTTTACCGGCGCGACAGAAGGTCAAACCCTGAAAACCTGGACGATGATGGAAACCATCCTCGGCACCACCGGTGCGATTATCGGGATGATTGCGTTTTCGCTGTTGAGTTAAATTCTCAAGCCCGGTGGCGCTACGCTTACCGGGCCTCCGTAGGTCGGGTTTTAAATGCATTACCCCTTCATCCACACCCGAATCCCATCAAGGAACATTTGGGTGGCGAGCATCACCAGAATCAAACCCATCAACCGCTCCAGCGCGTTCACGCCTTTTTCACCCAGCAGACGCAAAAACAGCGTTGATTGCAGCAGGATGGCGACGGTTCCGCCCCAGGCAATAATGAGCGCAATCACCAGGTGCCCCATTTGATTGGGATATTGATGGGAAAGCAGCATCAGCGTTGCCAATAGCGTAGGGCCTGCGACCAGCGGAATTGCCAGCGGCACGATAAACGGTTCCTCACCGGCGGGCAGGCCGGAACTGCTGCCGGACTCGCTGGGGAAAATCATCTTAATGGCAATCAGGAACAGAATAATCCCGCCGGAAATCGACACCGTTTCCGCGCGCAGATTTAACACCGAGAGGATCTTCTCGCCCGCAAACAGAAAAATAAACATCACCAGCAGCGCGATAAGCAGTTCGCGAATCATGATCGCCCGTCGGCGCTTTGGCTCGGTGTGTTTGAGCACCGACATAAAAATAGGCAGGTTGCCCAGCGGATCCATTATCAGGATCAACAGTACGGCGGCGGAGATGATTTCATTCATTGATTCTTATCCCGGACACATGCGGCAAAAAGGCAAAGATTAGCTGCGTTTCTGATGCATTCGCTATCATTGATTAATTTCACTTGCGACTTTGGCTGCATTTTGTAATGTGGAACCTTGCCAGTGGAACTGGCTCGCACGCACAACAGCACACACCTTCGCAGGAATTCGCTATGAAAAATGTTGGTTTTATCGGCTGGCGCGGTATGGTCGGCTCTGTCCTCATGCAACGCATGGTTGAAGAGCATGACTTTGACGCCATTCGCCCTGTCTTCTTTTCCACGTCCCAGTTTGGCCAGGCAGCACCCGCATTTGGCGGCCAGGCGGCAGGCACGCTCCAGGATGCATTTAATCTGGATGCGCTGAAGGCGCTCGACATCATTGTCACCTGCCAGGGCGGCGATTATACCAACGAAATCTATCCAAAGCTTCGTGAAAGCGGCTGGCAGGGCTACTGGATTGACGCTGCCTCATCGTTACGCATGAAAGATGACGCCATTATTATTCTCGACCCGGTAAACCAGGCCGTTATCAACGACGGTCTGAACAACGGCGTGAAGACCTTTGTTGGCGGCAACTGTACCGTCAGCCTGATGCTGATGTCCCTCGGCGGTCTGTTCGCAAGCGATCTGGTGGAGTGGGTTTCCGTTGCCACTTACCAGGCGGCGTCCGGCGGTGGCGCGCGTCACATGCGCGAGCTGCTGACGCAAATGGGTCAGCTGCATCACCACGTTGCGACCGAGCTGGAAAACCCGGCGTCTGCCATTCTCGACATTGAGCGCAAAGTCACCGCGCTTACCCGCAGTGGCGATCTGGCCACAGACAACTTCGGTGTGCCGCTGGCGGGCAGCCTGATCCCGTGGATCGACAAACAACTTGATAACGGTCAGAGCCGTGAAGAGTGGAAAGGCCAGGCGGAAACCAACAAAATTCTCAACACGCCAACCACTATTCCGGTCGATGGCCTGTGCGTGCGTATCGGCGCGCTGCGCTGCCATAGCCAGGCGTTCACCATCAAACTGAAAAAAGATGTCTCGATCCCGACCGTTGAAGAACTGCTGGCGGCGCATAACCCGTGGGCGAAAGTGGTGCCGAATGACCGTGAAATCAGCATGCGCGAACTGACCCCAGCCGCCGTTACCGGCACGCTGACCACGCCGGTTGGCCGCCTGCGTAAACTGAATATGGGGCCGGAATTCCTCTCCGCTTTTACCGTTGGCGACCAGTTATTGTGGGGCGCGGCGGAACCGCTACGTCGCATGTTGCGCCAACTGGCATAACAGAATTCCCAACCACAAGGGGTGCTTCGGCACCCCTTTTTTTATGCTTTTTTGGCAAAAAGAATCAGTGAGGCGTTTATTTTCTCAGGAGTCTGAAAGCGTTGGCTATGCTTTAGATTGGGTGTCTTAACATTTTGCCTGAAAGTGGAACGGAGCAGTGAATTGCACATGAAGTGCGGCACCGTTCAGGTTAAAAAAAAGTATCGCAACCGCACATACATACGGTGGAAGGTGCGATACCACAACAACAGGATGAGAACCATGTCTGTTCATGTTGATAAAGACGTGATTAATGCACTTATTGCCGGCCATTTTGCCGATCCTTTTGCTGTTCTGGGAATGCATCGCACAGATGCGGGTCTGGAAGTTCGCGCACTGCTACCCGATGCCACGGAAGTCTGGGTTATTGAACCGAAAACCGGGCGCAAAGTGGCGAAACTGGAGTGTCTGGACTCCCGAGGCTTTTTCAGCGGCGTGGTGGCACGTCGTAAGAATCCGTTTAATTATCAGTTTGCTGTCGTCTGGCACGGCCAGCAGAACCTGATTGATGATCCCTACCGGTTTGGCCCGTTAATTCAGGAGATGGATGCCTGGCTGCTCAGTGAAGGTACGCATTTACGGCCTTACGAAACCCTCGGCGCACATGCCGACACAATGGATGGCGTCGTGGGAACGCGATTCTCCGTGTGGGCACCTAACGCGCGACGTGTCTCGGTGGTTGGGCAGTTTAACTACTGGGACGGGCGTCGCCACCCCATGCGTTTGCGTCGTGAAAGTGGCATCTGGGAACTGTTTATTCCCGGTGCTCTGAACGGGCAACTCTATAAATTTGAGATGATCGATGCGCAAGGCAGGCTGCGGATCAAAGCCGATCCCTACGCCTTTGAAGGGCAAATGCGTCCGGACAACGCGTCGCTTATCTGCGGCCTGCCGGGCAAGAAAACGCAAAGCGAAGAGCGTAAGCAGGCGAACCAGTTCGACGCGCCAATCAGTATCTATGAAGTGCATTTAGGCTCATGGCGACGCCACACCGATAACAATTTCTGGCTCAGCTACCGCGAACTGGCGGATCAACTGGTGCCCTACGCCAAATGGATGGGCTTCACCCACCTGGAGCTGCTGCCGATCAACGAACACCCGTTCGACGGCAGTTGGGGTTATCAACCCACCGGCATGTATGCGCCAACGCGCCGTTTCGGCACGCGTGATGATTTTCTGCACTTCATCCACACCGCCCATGCTGCCGGTCTGAGCGTGATCCTCGATTGGGTGCCGGGACACTTTCCGTCCGATGATTTTGGTCTTGCTGAATTCGACGGCACCAAACTCTACGAGCACAGCGATCCGCGCGAAGGGTATCACCAGGACTGGAACACGCTGATTTATAACTACGGTCGCCGTGAAGTGAGCAACTATCTGGTCGGCAACGCACTGTACTGGATTGAGCGCTTCGGCATTGACGCGCTGCGTGTCGATGCGGTGGCGTCGATGATTTACCGTGATTACAGCCGCAAAGAGGGCGAGTGGATCCCCAACGAATATGGCGGTCGTGAGAACCTCGAAGCGATTAAATTCCTGCGTGATACCAACCGCATTATCGGCGAACAAGCGCCTGGTGCGGTGACCATGGCGGAGGAGTCGACCGACTTTGCCGGCGTCTCGCGTCCACCGTCATCGGGCGGTCTCGGCTTCTGGTACAAATGGAACCTCGGCTGGATGCACGACACGCTGGACTACATGAAGCTGGATCCGGTGTACCGCAAGTACCATCACCACAAGCTCACTTTCGGTATGGTCTACAACTACACCGAAAACTTTATTCTGCCGCTCTCCCATGACGAAGTGGTGCACGGTAAGAAATCGATTCTTGACCGTATGCCCGGTGATGCCTGGCAGAAGTTTGCCAACCTGCGCGCCTACTACGCCTGGATGTGGGCATTCCCTGGTAAGAAATTGATGTTTATGGGCGGCGAATTCGCCCAGGGGCGTGAATGGGACCACGACGGCAGCCTGGACTGGCACCTGCTGGAAGGCGGCGACAACTGGCATCACGGCGTCCAGCGCTTAGTACGCGATATGAACGCCCTGTATCGACACCATAAGCCGCTGCATGAACTCGATTTTGATCCCTACGGCTTTGAATGGCTGGTGGTCGACGACAGCGAAGCCTCGGTGTTTGTCTTTGTTCGCCGCGACAAACAGGGCAATGAAATCATCGTTGCCAGCAACTTTACGCCGGTTCCGCGCGTCGGTTATCGCGTGGGGATTAACCAGCCAGGGCGCTGGCGCGAAGAGCTGAACAGCGATTCGATGCATTACCACGGCAGTAACACCGGTAATGGCGGTGTGGTGCACAGCGATGAGATTGAAAATCGCGGGCGTCAACATTCGCTTTCGCTGACGCTGCCGCCGCTGGCCACCATCTGGCTGGTGCGGGAGGGGGAATGACAACCCTGACGGCAGGCTCGGCGGCACCGCCCGGCGCACAGGTGCAGGGCAACGGCGTGAATTTCACGCTGTTCTCTGCCCATGCCGGGCGCGTAGAACTTTGCCTGTTCGATGACGAAGGCAATGAACAACGCGTCGATCTGCCCGCCCGCACGGGCGACATCTGGCACGGTTTTCTGCCGGGCGCGAAAGCGGGCCAGCGTTACGGTTACCGGGTACATGGCCCATGGGAACCGGCGGGGGGTCACCGTTTTAACCCGGCCAAATTGCTGCTCGATCCTTGCGCACATCGCGTTGAAGGCGACGCGGTAGATAACCCGCTGTTTCATGACGGCTATGACATTCCCGATCCCCACGACAACGCTGCGCTCGGGTTGCGCAGCGTCGTCGTCAATGACGCGTTCGACTGGGAAGATGACACGCTGCCGCGTATTCCGTGGGGCAACACCGTCATTTATGAAGCGCACGTCAAAGGGCTGACCTGGCTGCACCCGGACATTCCTGAAAACCTTCGCGGCACCTACAAAGCGCTGGGCCACCCGGTGATGATTGCCTGGTTTAAACAGCTCGGCATTACCGCTCTGGAACTGCTACCGATTGCCCATTTCGCCAGTGAACCGCGCCTGCAACGGCTAGGGCTGAGTAACTACTGGGGCTACAACCCGCTGGCGCTGTTTGCCCTGCATCCTGCCTATGCCAGCAATCCGCACCAGGCGATTAATGAATTTCGCGCGGCGGTGAAAGCGCTCCACCAGGCGGGAATCGAAGTGATCCTCGATATTGTGCTTAATCACAGCGCAGAAACGGATCTCGATGGGCCGACCTTCTCCCTGCGCGGAATTGATAACCGTAGCTATTATTGGATCAGAGACGACGGCGATTACCACAACTGGACCGGCTGCGGTAACACGCTCAATTTGAGCAATCCCGGCGTCGTGGAATATGCCCATGCCTGTCTGCGTTACTGGGCTGAGACGTTTCACATTGACGGATTTCGTTTTGATCTGGCGCCGGTCATGGGGCGCACGCCGGAATTCAGCCAGCAGGCACCGCTGTTTGCCGCCATCAAAAACGACCCGCAATTGCGCTTCCTCAAACTGATCGCAGAACCGTGGGATATCGGGCCGGGCGGTTATCAGGTGGGTAATTTCCCTGCGCCGTTTGCCGAGTGGAACGACCATTTTCGCGATGCCACGCGCCGCTTCTGGCTGGAGCAGTCGCTGCCGCTGGGCGCCTTTGCCGGGCGGTTTGCCGCCTCCAGCGATGTTTTCAAACGCGCGGGGCGTTTACCGTCGGCGTCGGTCAATCTGGTTACTGCGCATGATGGTTTTACGCTGTGCGATTGTGTTTGCTTTAACCACAAACACAACCAGGCGAACGGAGAAGATAACCGCGATGGCACCCACGATAACCATAGCTGGAACCACGGCACGGAAGGGCTGGAGGCGAGCCTTGATGTGACAGAACGCCGACGCGCAAGCCAGCACGCGCTGCTGACCACGCTTCTGCTGTCGCAAGGGACGCCGATGCTGCTGGCGGGCGATGAATTCGGCCATAGCCAGCACGGCAATAACAACGCCTATTGTCAGGATAATGCGCTGACCTGGCTCGACTGGTCCGGGGCGGATCGCGGGCTGATGGCGTTTACCGCCGCGCTGATTAAGGTGCGCCAGCAGATTGCGGCGCTAACACGTGATGCGTGGTGGGAAGAGGGCGACGGTAATGTCGCCTGGTTTAACGATAAAGGGCAGCCGTTAACGCCGCATGAGTGGCAAAACGGCGTCCACCGCTTACAGATTCTGTTATCAGACAGCGTGCTAATCACGCTCAATGCCACCTCTGATGTGGCAGAAATTGTGTTACCCGCGGGCGGCTGGTGTGCCATTTCGCCCTTTGCCGGAGAAGACAATCCGGTCGTGATAACTGTCTGGCATGGGCCTGCGCACGGTGTGTGCGTATTTCAGCGGTTATAAAAACGGAGCCAGTCATGGTGAGATTAGATAAGAACGACCCTACAATGTTAGCGCGCCAGCTGCCGTTAAAATCCGTCGCCCTGATCCTGGCGGGCGGTCGCGGGACGCGTCTGAAAGATTTAACCAAAAAACGCGCCAAACCTGCGGTACACTTCGGCGGCAAGTTTCGCATCATCGATTTTGCCCTTTCCAACTGCATCAACTCCGGCATTCGACGCATCGGGGTGATCACGCAGTATCAATCGCACACCCTGATCCAACATATTCAGCGCGGCTGGTCCTTTTTCAATAATGAGATGAATGAGTTTGTCGATTTATTGCCCGCCCAGCAGCGCGTACACGGTGAACACTGGTATCGCGGTACCGCCGATGCAGTGACGCAGAATCTCGATATTATCCGCCGCTATCGCGCTGAATACATTGTGATTCTGGCGGGGGATCATATCTACAAACAGGATTACTCGCGCATGCTGCTCGACCATGTTGAAAAAGGGTCGCAATGCACGGTGGCCTGTTTGCCGGTGCCGGTTCACGAAGCCACCGCTTTTGGCGTGATGGCGGTTGACGAGAACAGCAAAGTGGTCGATTTCGTGGAAAAGCCCACTAACCCGCCGAGCATGCCTGGCGATGAGAGCAAAGCGCTCGCCAGCATGGGCATCTATATTTTCGATGCGCAATACCTCTACGACTTGCTGGAGGAGGACGATAAAAACGACAACTCCAGCCACGACTTTGGCAAAGATATTCTGCCGAAAATCGTCAAAGCGGGGATGGCCTATGCTCATCCTTTCCCGTTGTCCTGCGTGCAGTCCGACCCGAACTCTGAGCCGTACTGGCGCGATGTCGGCACGCTTGAAGCCTACTGGAAAACGAACCTTGATTTGGCCTCAGTGATGCCCGAACTGGACATGTACGATCAAAACTGGCCTATCCGTACCTATAATCAATCATTGCCACCGGCGAAATTCGTCCAGGACAGATCCGGTAGCCACGGCATGACGCTGAACTCGCTGGTCTCCGGCGGCTGTGTTATTTCAGGATCGGTTGTCGTGCAGTCGGTACTCTTCTCCCGCGTACGTATCAACTCATTCTGCAATATCGACTCAGCGGTACTGCTGCCCGATGTCTGGGTAGGCCGTTCCTGCCGCCTGCGCCGCTGCATTATTGACCGGGCCTGCGAGATACCGGAAGGGACGGTCATCGGCGAGAACGCGGAAGAAGACGCGCGGCGGTTTTACCGATCGGAAGAAGGCATTGTGCTGGTTACGCGCGAAATGCTGCGCAAATTAAAAAGCTGAAAACACCAACTACAACCTTGCGCGGAAGGGGTCCGCGTGCTGTTTTTCCGTTAACGGTAATGCATACCGGGCGGTTTTGAACAGGAGCGATAATGCAGGTTTTACATGTATGTTCTGAGATGTTTCCGTTGCTGAAGACCGGCGGTCTGGCGGATGTGATTGGCGCGTTGCCTGCGGCACAAATTGCCGGTGGTGTGGATACGCGCGTTCTGTTGCCTGCGTTCCCGGATATTCGTCGTGGTGTGACCGACGCCCAGGTTGTCTCCCGTCGCGATACGTTCGCCGGGAAGATAGCCCTGCTGTTCGGCCATTTCAACGGGGTGGGGATTTACATGATCGATGCGCCGCATTTATACGATCGACCCGGTAGCCCTTATCACGACACGAACCAGTTTGCCTACACGGACAACGTGCTGCGTTTTGCACTGCTCGGTTGGGTCGGCAGCGAAATGGCCAGCGGGCTGGATCCGTTCTGGCGTCCGGATATCGTGCATGCGCACGACTGGCATGCCGGTCTGACACCGGCCTATCTGGCGGCCAATGGCCACCCGGCGAAATCGGTGTTTACGGTGCATAACCTGGCCTATCAGGGCATGTTTTATGCACAACATATGAATGACATCGGGCTGCCATGGTCGTTCTTTAATATGCACGGGCTGGAGTTCAACGGACAGATCTCCTTCCTGAAGGCGGGTTTGTATTACGCGGACCATATCACCGCCGTCAGCCCAACCTATGCACGGGAAATCACCGAGCCGCATTACGCGTATGGCATGGAAGGCTTGTTACGCCAGCGTCAGCAAGAAGGCCGTCTGAGCGGCATTCTCAACGGCGTTGATGAGAAGATTTGGGATCCGGCGACAGACTTGCTGCTCGGCGCGCGCTACACCCGCGACACGCTGGAAGAGAAGGCGGAAAACAAACGCCAGTTGCAAATCGCCATGGGCCTGAAGGTCAACGATAAAGTGCCGGTGTTTGCCGTGGTCAGCCGCCTGACCAGCCAGAAAGGGCTGGACCTGGTGCTGGAAGCGCTGCCCGGTTTGCTGGAGCAGGGCGGGCAACTGGCGCTACTTGGCGCGGGCGATCCGGTGTTACAGGAAGGTTTTCTCGCCGCCGCGGCCGAACATCCGGGGCAGGTTGGCGTACAGATTGGTTATCACGAAGCGTTCTCGCACCGCATTATGGGCGGGGCGGATGTGATTCTGGTGCCAAGCCGCTTTGAGCCGTGCGGCTTAACGCAATTATATGGCTTGAAATACGGCACCTTACCGCTGGTACGCCGTACCGGCGGGCTGGCCGATACCGTTTCCGACAGCTCGCTGGAAAATCTCGCTGACGGCGTCGCCAGCGGGTTTGTGTTTGAAGACAGTAACGCCTGGTCATTGCTTCGCGCGATCAGACGTGCTTTTGTGTTGTGGTCCCGTCCTTCACTGTGGCGTTTTGTACAGCGCCAGGCGATGGCAATGGATTTTAGCTGGCAGGTCGCAGCGCAGTCTTACCGCGATCTTTACACTCGGTTGAAATAGTTTTCCAGGAATCACGCATATGAATGCTCCGTTTACTTATGCCTCACCGACGTTAAGCGTTGAGGCATTAAAACATTCGATTGCCTACAAACTGATGTTCACGATCGGTAAAGATCCGGTTATCGCTAACAAGCATGAATGGCTGAACGCCACCCTGTTCGCCGTTCGCGATCGTCTGGTGGAGCGCTGGCTGCGTTCCACCCGCGCGCAACTCTCCCAGGAAGTACGGCAGGTTTACTACCTGTCGATGGAGTTTCTGATTGGCCGCACCCTTTCCAACGCGTTGTTGTCACTCGGTATTTATGAGGACGTGAAAAACGCGCTGGATGAGATGGGCCTCGATCTTGAAGAGCTGATCGATGAAGAGAATGACCCAGGGCTGGGTAACGGCGGTCTTGGACGACTGGCAGCCTGTTTCCTCGACTCGCTGGCAACGCTTGGGTTGCCGGGACGCGGTTACGGTATTCGCTACGACTACGGCATGTTCAAACAGAACATTGTCGACGGTCGGCAGAAAGAGTCCCCTGATTACTGGCTGGAGTACGGTAACCCGTGGGAATTCAAACGCCACAACACGCGCTACAAAGTACGTTTTGGCGGGCGTATCCAGCAAGAGGGGAGAAAAAGCCGCTGGGTCGAAACCGAAGAGATCCTCGCGGTGGCCTACGACCAGATTATCCCCGGTTATGATACCGATGCGACCAATACGCTGCGCTTGTGGAATGCGCAGGCGAGTAGCGAAATCAACCTCGGTAAATTTAACCAGGGTGATTACTTCGCGGCGGTGGAAGATAAAAACCATTCGGAAAACGTGTCACGCGTGCTCTACCCGGATGATTCCACCTACTCCGGGCGTGAATTACGCCTGCGCCAGGAGTATTTCCTCGTCTCGGCAACGGTGCAGGATATCCTGAGCCGCCACTATCAGTTGCACCAGACTTACAGCAACCTGGCGGATAAAATCGCCATTCACCTGAACGACACGCACCCGGTGCTGTCGATTCCTGAACTGATGCGCCTGCTGATTGATGAGCATAAGTTCGAGTGGGATGAGGCATTTGAAGTGACCTGCCAGGTGTTCTCGTACACCAACCATACGCTGATGAGCGAAGCGCTGGAGACGTGGCCGGTAGAGATGCTGGGCAAAATTTTGCCGCGTCATCTGCAAATCATCTTCGAGATTAATGATTACTTTATGAAGACGTTGCAGGAACAGCATCCTAACAACACCGAACTGCTGAGCCGCGCGTCGATTATTGACGAGTCCAGCGGCCGCCGCGTGCGGATGGCGTGGCTGGCGGTGGTGGTGAGCCACAAAGTTAACGGCGTGTCGGAACTGCACTCTAATTTGATGGTGCAGTCGTTGTTTGCCGATTTCGCCGATATCTTCCCGATGCGTTTTCTCAATGTCACTAACGGCGTGACGCCGCGCCGCTGGCTGGCGCTGGCGAACCCATCGCTTTCAGAGGTGCTGGATGAAAACATTGGCCGCACCTGGCGAACCGATCTCAGCCAGCTTAGCGAGCTGGAAGAGCATATTGATTTTCCGGCGGTGAACCAGGCGGTGCGTCAGGCCAAGCTCGAGAACAAAAAGCGGCTGGCAACGGTGATTGCGCAGCAGCTAAACGTGGTGGTCAACCCGAAAGCGCTGTTCGATGTGCAGATCAAACGTATTCACGAATACAAACGCCAGTTGATGAATGTGCTGCATGTCATCACGCGTTATAACCGCATCAAGGCCGATCCGACGGCGCAATGGGTGCCGCGTGTGAATATCTTCGCCGGAAAAGCGGCGTCGGCGTATTACATGGCGAAGCACATTATTCACCTGATCAACGATGTCGCGCAGGTGATCAACAACGATCCGCAAATCGGCGACAAGCTGAAAGTGGTGTTTATCCCGAACTACAGCGTCAGTCTGGCGCAGGTGATTATTCCGGCGGCGGATCTTTCGGAGCAGATCTCGCTGGCGGGCACGGAAGCCTCGGGCACCAGTAATATGAAATTTGCCCTTAACGGCGCGCTGACCATTGGTACGCTGGACGGCGCGAATGTCGAAATGCTGGAGCACGTCGGCGAAGAGAATATCTTTATCTTTGGTAACACGGCGGATGAAGTGGAAGCGCTGCGTCGTCAGGGCTATAAACCGCGCGAATACTATGAAAAAGATGAAGAGTTGCATCAGGTGCTAACGCAAATCGCTACCGGGCTGTTTAGCCCGCAGGAGCCAGGACGCTACCGCGATTTGGTGGATTCATTAATTAACTTTGGTGACCATTATCAGGTGCTGGCGGATTACCGCAGTTATGTCGATTGCCAGGATAAGGTGGACGCGCTTTATCAGCATCCGGAAGAGTGGACCACCAAAGCGATGCGCAATATCGCCAATATGGGGTATTTCTCGTCTGACCGCACGATTCAGGAGTACGCCGAGCATATCTGGAATATCAAACCGGTTCGACTTTAAGGGACGTTGCCCGGTGGCGCTGCGCTTACCGGGCCTACAAAACAAACGCCCGGTGGCGCTTCGCTTACCGGGCCTACAAAACAAACGCCCGGTGGCGCTTTGCTTCCCGGGCCTACAAAACAAACGCCCGGTGGCGCTTTGCTTCCCGGGCCTACAAAACAAACGCCCGGTGGCGCTTTGCTTCCCGGGCCTACAAAACAAACGCCCGGTGGCGCTTTGCTTCCCGGGCCTACAAAACAAACGCCCGGTGGCGCTTTGCTTCCCGGGCCTACAAAACAAACGCCCGGTGGCGCTTCGCTTACCGGGCCTACAAAACCCGTAGGCCGGATAAGGCGCAGCCGCCATCCGGCAAAACAACAACTACGACGCCAATGACAATTCCGCTTTGCTGTGACGCGTCAACCACTGCGCCACGCGCGCCTGCTCCTCGTCATTCAGCCACATTCCAAGCTTGGTACGACGCCAGATTGCATCGTCCAGACGACGCACCCATTCGTGCTCGACCAGGTAACGCAGCTCGGCTTCATACAACTCATGGCCGAAGTGCTCGCCCAACGCCTCAAGGCTGCTGGCATTCGCCAGAATCAACTCGCTGTTGCTGCCGTACGTGCGGGCATAATGACGCGCCATTGATTCACTGATAAATGGGTATTTGCGGCGCAGTTTCGCGGCGTAATCATCGCGATCGCCCGCGATCTCGCCACCCGGCAACACGCACGCTTTCGTCCACGCCGGGCCGATGCCTTTGTAGTACGGCGTCAGTTTCTCCAGCGCATGTTCAGCCAGCTTACGGTAGGTGGTTAACTTCCCGCCGAACACCGACAGCAGCGGGGCCTGACCGTTTTCATCGTGGATATCCAGCGTGTAATCACGGGTGATAGCCTGCGGCGAATCGGACTCGTCATCGCACAGCGGACGCACGCCGGAGTAAGTCCAGGCGATATCGTCGCGGGTAAGCTGTTTTTTGAAGTGATCGTTATAGACGTTCAGCAAATAGTTGATCTCGTCATCGTCGATCTTCACGTTTTTCGGATCGCCGTGATACTCCACATCGGTGGTGCCGATAATGGAAAACTCGTCCATCCACGGGATGACAAAGACAATGCGCTTATCTTCGTTTTGCAGGATATACGCCTGTTTCTGCGAGTGCGCGCGCGGCACCACAATATGGCTGCCTTTGATCAGGCGAATGCCGTAGGGCGACGGCAGATGCATACCGTCATCAAAGAACTCCTTCACCCACGGGCCGGTGGCATTGACCAGACCTCGTGCTTTCCAGCTAAATTTTTCCCCGGTGTCGATATCTTCCGCTTCGACAATCCACAAGCCATTTTCGCGACGCGCGCTGGTTGCACGGGTACGGGTTAACACTTTCCCGCCTTTACGCTCAACCATCTGCGCATTCGCCAGCACCAACCGGGCGTCGTCCACCCAGCAGTCGGAATATTCGAAACCGCGCACGATTTCCGGTTTCAGGACCGACTCTGAGCCAAAACGCAAACTTTTAGACGCAGGCAGACTGGTGCGTTTGCCCAGGTGATCGTACATAAACAGACCAATGCGGATCATCCACGCCGGGCGCAAATGCGGGCGGTGCGGCAGACGAAAACGCATCGGGAAGGCAATATGCGGCGCCATTTTCAGCAGCACTTCACGTTCGGCGAGCGCTTCGCTCACCAGGCGGAATTCATAGTGTTCAAGGTAGCGCAGGCCGCCGTGAATCAATTTGGAGCTGTTGCTGGATGTCGCGCAAGCGAGATCCTGAGCCTCCAGCATCAGCACGGATAAACCACGCCCTGCGGCGTCAACCGCGATACCGGCACCATTAATGCCCCCGCCTATCACAATCAAATCTTTGGTTTCCATGCTGTCCTCACGCACTTTCGTAAAAGCTCATAAATGTTCGATATCGCTCATAATAGCAAAGGAACGCGCCTTTGGTAACATCAAAAAAACAATTTAGAGTGATATGCATAACATAATGGCGTTTCACTGCCGTCACGACGTACACTTGTCGGCAGCATAGCTCTAACTTGTGTCAATAAAGAGAACGTCATGGATCACTTTGAGTGCATTAACGTAGAAGAAACCCACCAGAAATTGCATCAACAGCAGGCCGTGCTGGTGGATATCCGCGATCCGCAAAGCTTCGCGATGGGCCATACGCCGGGCGCGTTTCATTTAACCAACGACACGTTGGGCGCGTTTATGCGCGATAACGATTTCGACACGCCGGTCATGGTGATGTGCTATCACGGCAACAGCAGTAAAGGTGCCGCGCAATATTTGCTGCAACAGGGTTACGACCAGGTTTACAGCGTGGATGGCGGCTTTGATGCGTGGCATCGCCATTTCCCGGCGGAAGTGGCGCACGGCACGCTTTAGGCCGACGGCCTCTCTCCGCTATACTGTCTCTCTTTGTATGGATTAAGCGACGCCCGTCATGTTGATGATTACCTCTTTTGCTAACCCCCGCGTCGCCCAGGCGTTTGTCGATTATATGCAGACTCAGGGCGTTATCCTGACGATTCAACATCATGAGCAAAGTGATATCTGGCTGGCGGATGAGAGCCAGGCCGAGCGCGTGCGCAGTGAACTGGCGCGCTTTATGGAAAACCCTGCTGACCCACGCTATTTCGCGGCAAGTTGGCAATCCGGGCACACCAACAGCGGCTTACACTACCGCCGTTTTCCCGTCTCGGCGGCCCTGCGTGAACGCGGCGGGCCATTAACGCTTATCGTCGCTGCACTCTGTGTGATTGTGTTTGTGGTGATGAGCGCCATTGGCGACCAAACCGTGATGGCGCTGCTCGCCTGGCCGTGGGATGCCAGCGTGCAGTTTGAAGTGTGGCGCTACTTTACCCACGCGATAATGCATTTTTCGCTGGTGCATATTATCTTCAACCTCTTCTGGTGGTGGTATCTTGGCGGAGCGGTAGAAAAACGCCTCGGCACCGGTAAACTGGTGGTCATCACGCTTATCAGTGCGCTGCTCAGTGGGTTTGTGCAGCACCAGCTCTCCGGTCCGTGGTTTGGCGGTTTGTCCGGCGTGGTTTACGCGCTGATTGGCTATGTGTGGTTGCGCGGCGTGCGCGATCCCGAGCCGCAAGTCGCGTTACCAAATGGGTTGTTTATTTTTACGGTGTTATTAATGGTGGCGGAATGGTTCGGTTTAACGGGCTTCGCCATTGCCAACGGCGCACACACGGCTGGCCTGATCATAGGACTTTCGATGGCGCTGGTGGACTCGCAGAATGTGCGAAAACGAACATAATTTTCCCGGGATAATTCATGAAACAAACACAGCGTCATGACGCCATTATTGAACTGGTTAAACAACAGGGATATGTCAGTACCGAAGAGTTGGTCGAACAATTTTCCGTTAGTCCGCAGACCATTCGTCGCGATCTGAACGATCTTGCGGATCAAAATAAAATCTTACGTCACCACGGCGGCGCTGCGTTGCCCTCCAGTTCGGAGAACACCTCCTGGCACGACCGCAAAACGACGTTGATGGCGGAAAAAGAGCGCATTGCCCGTAAAGTGGCCGAGCAAATCCCCAACGGCGCAACGCTGTTTATTGATATCGGCACCACGCCGGAAGCGGTCGCTCACGCGCTGCTTAACCACAGCGATTTGCGCGTTGTCACCAACAACCTGAACGTCGCTAACACCTTAATGAAAAAAGAGGATTTTCGCGTCATTCTGGCGGGCGGCGAATTACGCAGCCGCGACGGCGGGATTGTCGGCGAGGCGACCCTCGATTTTATCTCTCAGTTCCGCCTCGATTTCGGCATCCTCGGCATTAGCGGCATCGACGCAGACGGCTCACTGCTGGAGTTCGATTATCACGAAGTGCGCACGAAACGCGCGATTATTGAAAACTCGCGTCATGTGATGCTGGTGGTGGATCACTCGAAGTTTGGCCGCAACGCGATGGTGAATATGGGCAGCATCAGCCTGGTTGACGCGGTGTATACCGACATTTTGCCGCCCGCCGGGGTCATGCAGGTGATCACCCATAACAACGTGCAACTGGAGTTGTGCTAAGCGGTGTTACACGCCGTAGCCCATGATCTTTAGCAACTGCTGCGCATGTTGTACCGCATCCTGGCGATGGGCAACGCCAAGCTTCTGATACAGGTTGCGGATATGCGTTTTGATGGTCGTCGCCGCGACGGCCAGTTCCCCGGCTATTTGTTCATTGCTGTAACCGGAATAGATAAGCCCCAATACTTGCCACTCGCGCTGCGTCAGCGGGCTGGTGCGAATAAGCTCCGGCACTTCCGGGTTTGCCAGCAACCGCTCGACAAAATTCTCATCAAAATGGGCAAATTTATGGCGATGATGCTGGTTAATATCGCGCAGGATGCGCTGCGCGCGGTGCTGATCCAGCTCTGGTAGCGTGTTGAGCTGAATAAGCTGGCGCAACTGCTGCGCCATCGGCTCGCCTTCAATCACAAAGTGGCTGATAAACCCGGTGCGGTTAGCAAGCTGTAAGGCTTCCAGCAGCACGCGCTGGGCGTCGTTTTTGCGCCCGGCGTGCCAGTAAAGTTGATTGAGCAGTAACAGGTTGCGGTTGATGTCGCTCATTAAGCGCAGGCTGCGCGCATTGTCGTTTAACTCTTCCAGCACCATTTCTGCCGGGTCGAAATCCCCCAGCAGGATCTGCGCGCGGGCGATATTGCGCCACTGGCTTTGCAGGAAATGGTTATTGGCGAACTCCGGTTTCGGCGTCTGGCGCAGCCACTGCGCGGCGGCGTTTTTATCGCCGGTCATTTGCCAGTAAATCACCCGCACTTTGTCGGCGTTCGAGACCCAATCACTGTGATACTGGCCGTTACCGAGCAGGTTTTCCAGGCGATGCAGATGGCTCCGGGCGTTATCGAGATCGCCGCGAGCCAGGGACACTTGCACGATCAACGCCAGGCACTGTAACTGCTGCTGCGGTTGTAGCGCGACGAGCACGTCCAGGCCCTGACGCGCCGCCGCTTCGGCTTCATCCAGCCGCGCCCACGCCCACAGAAGCTGCGCGCGGATACGCAATAAAAATTCGTGCATCGGCAACTGCTCAAGATGCTGCTCGCGGATCAGCACAAACGCTTTCTCCTGCATCTCCCACGCCGCTTGCAGGAAACCCTGCGCAAACAGGATTTCGCTCTGCTGAATAAGACTCCACAGCGCGTAATGCCAGACATCGTGACGCCGCGCCATCTGCTCGGTTTGTTGCATCACAGCGAGGGAATTCGCCAGTTCGCCTTTACAGTGCAGCACTTCACCATGCACTGAGGTTGCCACAATCCGGCTGTAATAATTCGCCAGCGGCAGCTCGTCTAACGCCACCATCGCCAGCCGCTCGGCTTCCACCGGATCGCCAGCGTTAATCGCCACCTGGGCGCGTAGGGCGTTAAAGTCGCCGTGCAGCGAGGCGTCCATCTGGGTGGTCATCTCCTGCTCGGCGCGTGCCAGCAGGGTGTTCACTTCGCTGTAGCGGTGCTGGCTTTGCATCAGCCAGGCCTGCAACAGCACCAGACGCGGGTTTTCCAGCAGGCTTTCCCACGGCAGGGCTTTAAGGGATTCTTCCAGCACGCTCAGTTCGCTGTGGTTAAACAATCCCCAGGCGTGATGCAGCAGAATATCGCGCAGCATATTGCCATCGCCTGCGGCCAGCGCGTGGTGGATGGCTTCGCTGGGGAAGCCTTGCGCCATCCAGCTTTCCGCCGCCGCGCGGTGAATATCCGGCAGCTCAGTGGCTAATTCCCACTGGCAGCGCTGGCGCAGGAAATTGCCAAACAGCGGGTGGTAACTAAACCATTCGCCGGAATCGTCCATGCGTTGCAGGAACAAGCCCTGGCGTTCAATCTCTTCGAGGCGCATTTGCCCGTTCTCTTCGCCGGTGACGCGCACAATCAGCGCGTCATTCATCGAGCGCAACAGGGCACTTTTCAGCAGAAACTGGCGGGTATTGATATCAACATTATCGAGGACTTCATCGACCAGATAATCGGAGAGATGGCTGGCGTTTATCCCCGCCAGGCGGCGCGCAGACTGGTGCGGCGCGCTGTGGTTTTGCCGGGCGGAAAGAGCGATAAGTTGCAGTGCCGTAGCCCAACCGGCCACATCGTCACACAGGCGGCTGCTCTCTGCGGCTTCGATGGGGGCGTTCAGCCGACAATCAAAAAACTGTTTGGCTTCCTGGTGGGTAAAAGCGAGCTGATGGCTGCCCACTTCCAGCAGTTGTTCGCGCACGCGCAAGTTAGCGATGCCGAGTTGCGGCAGGTTGCGCGACAGGACAATCAACGTCAGGTTTTCGGGTTGATGGCGCAAGAAGAAGCGCATCGCATCGTGAATAACCGGATTGGTTATCAGGTGGTAATCATCAATCACCAGATATAACGGGCGCTGCCATTCAGTCAGTTCCACAAACAGTTGCGAGAAGAGCGAAGGCAGGCTGGCGTACTGGCGTTTTTGCGCCATCACCTCGCTACTGGCGCAATGACCCCCCGTTGCCTGCTGAACTGCGGCAATAAAGTAGCAGGCAAAACGCTCCTGTTGGTTATCGCCTTCATCAAGGGAGAACCAGCCAACGTCATTCTTTCCCGCCGCCCATTGAGAGACGAGGGTGGTTTTGCCGTAGCCCGCAGGGCTGGTTACCAGCGCAAGCCGATAATTGTTGGCGCCGGAAAGTTTAGCCAGCAGACGTTCACGCACCACCGTGTGGTCGAGACGAACCGGGCGACTTAGTTTGGACGGAATCAACATAGTTATCACTTCACTGTGAGGGAAAACTGCAATGGGAATTTTTTTGCGCTTCGTAATTAATAGTAATAAGGTCGGCCAGATGAAGAACTATTGCAAGTTATGTCCGTATCTGACGATTGTGAATTTGCACTACGTCACATTTCTATTTATGTCATCAATAATTCGAGCGCAGGCGTGGCGCGTAACGCAGGGCAAATGCTGGATTTGTCGTGTAAATTTCAGAGGATATATAACGAATATTTACCCGATACGGCGAGTTAAGCGCACAAATAGTGAAAAGAATTTGCTTGAGGGGCGGAAATATTATTTCCGCTTTTTTTTCATCCCGGCAAAATGAATTAATCCCGAAACAACATTTCATTTTATTGCTGAGCGAGGCGCGTAAAAGCCGCTACCTTTAACAGGCAGCGATCACACTTTTTCGCTCATCCCCGCTGCTCCTCCCCGGCTAATCCCCGCCAGGAGGAGGAAGTCACACCCTGAGCCAGGCACACTAGCGCAAACGTCGATTTATTTCATTACAGGGATTCTTTATGTCAAAGCCAACGTTTGATAAAGCGCAATTTGAAGCGGCCCTCACGCGCCAGTGGCAGCGTTTGGGGGTTCAGGCTGCAACGGATATGACAACCCGTCAGTGGTGGCAGGCGGTAAGCGGCGCGCTGGCAGAACTATTGGCGGCGCAGCCTGCGCCGAAAGCGGCAAAGAAACAGCGCCATGTTAACTACATTTCGATGGAGTTTTTGATTGGCCGCCTGACGGGCAATAACCTGCTGAACCTCGGCTGGTATGAGCAAGTCGGTGACGTGCTGAAAAGCCACGACATCAATTTAACCGACCTTCTGGAAGAGGAGACCGATCCGGCGCTCGGCAATGGCGGGCTTGGGCGTTTAGCAGCCTGCTTCCTCGATTCGATGGCAACCGTCGGCCAGCCCGCTACCGGCTACGGGCTGAATTACCAATACGGTCTGTTCCGCCAGTCTTTTGTCGACGGTCAGCAGCACGAAGCGCCGGATGACTGGCATCGCCGCAGCTATCCGTGGTTTCGCCATAATGAGCAGTTAGATGTGCAGGTCGGCATCGGCGGTAAAGTGAGTAAAGAGGGGCACTGGCAGCCAGCGTTTACGCTGATTGGCGAAGCCTGGGATCTGCCCGTCATTGGCTATCGTAACGGCATTACTCAGCCACTGCGCTTATGGCAGGCGACGCATGCGCACCCGTTCGATCTCACCAAATTCAATGACGGGGATTTCCTGCGCGCCGAGCAAACGGGGATTGATGCGGAAAAACTGACCAAAGTGCTCTACCCGAATGACAACCATCAGGCCGGGAAAAAGCTGCGCCTGATGCAACAATATTTCCAGTGCGCCTGTTCGGTCGCCGATATTCTGCGCCGCCATCACCTGGCCGGGCGCAAGCTGGCGCAATTGCCGGATTTTGAAGTGATCCAGTTGAACGACACGCACCCAACGATTGCCATTCCGGAACTGCTGCGCGTACTGCTCGACGAGCACCAACTCAGTTGGGATGAAGCCTGGGCGATCACCAGCCGCACCTTTGCCTACACCAACCACACGCTGATGCCGGAAGCGCTGGAGCGCTGGGACGAATCGCTGGTAAAAGCGCTGCTGCCGCGCCATATGCAAATCATCAAGCGCATCAATGACATCTTTAAAGTGCAGGTGGCGCAAACCTGGCCGGGCGATAAAGAGGTGTGGGCAAAGCTGGCGGTAGTGCATCACAAACAGGTGCGCATGGCGAATCTCTGCGTGGTAGGCGGTTTTGCCGTGAATGGCGTTGCCGCGCTGCACTCGGATCTGGTGGTCAAAGACCTGTTCCCGGAGTATCACCAATTGTGGCCGGGCAAATTCCATAACGTCACCAACGGCATTACGCCGCGCCGCTGGATCAAACAGTGCAACCCGTTGCTGGCCGCACTGCTGGATAAAACGCTGAAAAAAGAGTGGGCTAACGATCTCGACCAGTTGATCAATCTGGAGAAATACGCCGATGACGCGGCGTTCCGCCAGCAGTATCGCGAGATCAAACAGCAGAACAAAGTGCGCCTTGCCGCGTTTGTGAAAGCGCGTACCGGCATTGAGATCAACCCGCAGGCGCTGTTTGATATTCAAATCAAACGCCTGCATGAGTACAAACGTCAGCATCTTGGCTTGCTGCACATCATCGCGCTATATAAAGAGATCCGCGAAAACCCGCAGGCTAACCGCGTGCCGCGCGTGTTCCTGTTCGGGGCGAAAGCCGCGCCGGGTTACTACCTGGCGAAAAATATCATCTACGCTATCAACAAAGTGGCAGAGGTGATTAACAACGATGCGGCGATTGGCGACCAGCTTAAAGTGGTGTTCCTGCCGGATTATTGCGTGTCGGCGGCGGAAAAACTGATCCCGGCGGCGGATGTCTCCGAGCAGATTTCTACGGCGGGCAAAGAGGCCTCCGGTACCGGCAATATGAAACTGGCGCTCAACGGCGCGCTGACGGTCGGCACGCTGGACGGTGCAAACGTCGAGATTGCTGAACAGGTGGGAGAGGAGAATATCTTTATCTTCGGCCACACGGTAGAGCAGGTGAAAGCGTTAAAAGCCAAAGGCTACGAGCCGGTGAAATGGCGTAAAAAAGATAAACTGCTGGACGCGGTACTTAAAGAGCTGGAGAGCGGGAAATACAGCGGCGGCGATAAGCACGCATTCGATCAGATGTTGCACAGCATGGGCAAACAAGGGGGCGATCCGTACCTGATTCTGGCGGATTTCGCCGCCTACGTGGAGGCGCAAAAACGGGTAGATGTGTTGTATCGCGATCAGGAAGCCTGGACCCGCGCGGCGATTTTAAATACCGCCCGCTGCGGCATGTTCAGCTCCGATCGTTCGATCCGCGATTACCAGACCCGTATCTGGCAGGCAAAACGTTAAGGAAGCTCGATGCAGAGTAAACGTCTGGAACAGGCCGCGCTGGCGGCGGGGATCAGCCCAAACTACATCAATGCGCACGGCAAACCGCAGTCCATCACCACGCAAACCAAACAGCGTTTGCTGGAAGCGATGCACCCTGTACCGGCTGCGGTCAGTGCTTCGCCTGTACCGGCGGTGCAGGTGTTTATCCACGGTAAAAAGAAGTGGCTGGCGGTGGGCGGTAAAGGTGAATTTCACTGGCAACTGACCACCGAAGCCGGTAAACAGCACCAGGGCGAGGTGAGCGGCGGGAGCAATCTGGCGCTGCCTGGCGGGCTGGCGCTGGGTTACCACACGCTGACGCTGACGCAAAAAAAGCAGCACTGGCAGTGCCGGGTGATTATTGCCCCGGCGCGTTGTTATGAGCCGCAGGCACTGCACGAGGGTAAAAAACTATGGGGCGCGTGTGTGCAGCTTTACACCCTGCGTTCGCAAGTTAACTGGGGGATTGGCGATTTCGGCGATCTGAAAACGATGCTGGGCGATGTTGCCCGGCGCGGCGGCGCGTTTATCGGGCTCAACCCGATTCATGCGCTCTACCCGGCGAACCCGGAAAGCGCCAGCCCGTACAGCCCTTCATCCCGCCGCTGGTTGAACATTCTCTATATTGATGTCAATGCAGTGGCGGATTTCCGCGACAGCAAAGCGGCGCAGGCGTGGTGGCAACTGCCCACTACCCAACAAGCGCTGCACAGTGCACGGGATAGCGAGTGGGTCGATTACGCCACCGTGACGACGCTGAAACTGACGGCGCTGCGCATGGCGTGGCAGGGTTTTCGCCAGCGCGGCGACGCGGATGAACAGTTTGCTGCGTTCCAGTCTTTTGTGCAGCAGGAGGGCGAAAGTCTCTACTGGCAAGCAGCCTTTGATGCATTGCATGCTTTCCAGGTGCAGGAAGATAAGCTGCGCTGGGGCTGGCCTGCGTGGCCGCAAGCGTACCAGTCTATCGACAGCCCGCAGGTGAAAGCGTTTTGTCAGCAGCATGCCGATGACGTTAATTTCTACCTCTGGTTGCAGTGGCTGGCGTATACCCAGTTCGCCGAATGCTGGCAAACCAGCCAGGGTTATGCCATGCCGATTGGGCTGTATCGCGACCTGGCCGTCGGCGTGGCGGAAGGCGGCGCGGAAACCTGGTGCGACCGTGAACTCTATTGCCTGAAGGCCTCTGTTGGTGCGCCGCCGGATATTCTCGGGCCGCTGGGGCAAAACTGGGGCCTGCCGCCGATGGATCCGCATGTCATGCAGGCGCGCGGCTATGCGCCGTTTGTCGATTTGCTGCGCGCCAACATGAAAAACTGCGGCGCGTTGCGAATTGATCATGTGATGTCGATGTTGCGTCTGTGGTGGATCCCCTATGGCGAAACGGCAGACCACGGGGCGTATGTGCACTATCCGGTAGACGATTTGCTGGCAATCCTGGCGCTGGAAAGCCAGCGGCATCAATGCATGGTGATTGGTGAAGATTTGGGTACAGTGCCGGTGGAGATTGTCGGTAAACTGCGCCGCAGCGGCGTCTACTCCTACAAAGTGCTCTATTTCGAAAACGATCACGAGAAAACCTTCCGCGCGCCGCAGGCATGGCCAGAGCAGTCGATGGCGGTTGCCACCACGCACGATCTGCCAACGCTGCGTGGTTATTGGGAGCGCGGGGATTTAACCCTCGGAAAAACGTTGGGTTTGTACCCGGACGAGGACATTCTGCAAGGGTTATATGCGGATCGTGAGTTGGCGAAACAGGGGCTACTCGATGCGTTGCATCAGCACGGTTGCCTGCCGAAGCAGGTTGGGCATAAAGCGTCGCGTATGCCGATGACGGCGGTGCTTAATCGCGGGATGCAGCGGTATATCGCCGACAGCAACAGTGCGCTGCTGGGGTTACAGCCGGAGGACTGGCTCGATATGCCGGAGCCGGTGAACGTTCCCGGCACCAGTTATCAGTACAAAAACTGGCGGCGCAAGCTTGCGGTATCGCTGGAGAAGGTGTTTGCCGACGAGAAGGTCAACAAGTTGATTAAGGATCTCGACCGACGCCGCAAAGTGGCGGGGAAACGCTAATAAAAATGCCCGGGTGACCGGGCATTTATTTTGTCGGCAATGTCTACATCAAACAACCATACCTAACAGCAAGCATCCCACCAGACCACATACCGAGATAATGGTTTCCAGCGCCGACCATGAACGCATGGTTTCGCCGATGGTCAGGTTGAAATACTCCTTGAACAGCCAGAAGCCCGGATCGTTCACGTGGGAGAAAATCACGCTACCAGAACCTACGGCGATAACCATCAGTTCCGGGCTGACGCCGGTGGTGGCAATCAGCGGTGCAGCGATGCCGCCTGCGGTAATGGCCGCAACGGTTGCCGAACCCAGCGCAATACGCAGAACCGCGGCGATAGACCACGCCATAAACAGCGGGGAAAGGTTGGTGGATTGCATCATCGAGGCGATGTACTTATCAACGCCGCTATCGACCAGAACCTGTTTGAATGCACCGCCGCCGCCGATAATCAGCAGCATCATGGCGATGATTTTGATGGAGCTGGTCAGCGTGTCATTGATGTCGTCCATGGAACGGCCGCGATTCAGGCCGAAGGTGAAGACGGCAATCAGGACCGCAATCATTGTTGCCATCACCGGATCGCCGAAGAACTCAGCGTAAGGCAGAATCGCATGACCTTGCGGTAGCACCATTTCTGCTACTGCGCGCAGCGCCATCAGGATTACCGGCACCAGAGAAGTCCAGACGCTGACACCAAAGCCAGGCATCTCTTCATCAGTGAATGTTTTAGAGTTGTACAGGCCTTCCGGGATCGGTTTATCGATGCCTTTCAGGAAGTGAGCAAATACCGGGCCTGCGAGGATCACCGTCGGGATACCGAGCAGCGTACCGTACAGCAGGGTTTTGCCCATATCCGCATGGAAAATGGTCGCGATTGCGGTCGGGCCAGGGTGCGGAGGCAGGAAGCCGTGCGTCACAGAGAGCGCAGCCGCCATCGGCACGCCGACATACAGCAGCGGAATACGTGCAGACGCAGCAACGGTAAACACCAGCGGCAGCAACAGCACGAAACCGACTTCGTAGAACAGGGCGAAACCGACGGTAAAACCGGTTAACACAATCGCCCATTGAATATATTTACGACCGAACTTTTCGATAAGGGTGGTGGCAATGCGCTGAGCGCCGCCGCAATCCGCCAGCATTTTACCGAGCATGGCACCGAAGCCCATGATCAACGCAAGGCTTCCCAGCGTTCCGCCAACACCATTTTTGATGGATTTGATAACAGCATCCAACGGCATACCCTGCATCATCCCAACGGCAAGCGCCACCAGGATAAGAGCGAGAAATCCGTTCAGTTTGAAGCGGATCATTAACAACAGTAAGAGGGCAACACCGATAGCGACAATGACTAATGGCATGATTTACCTGGCCTTTAATTTGTTATGGGTAACGTCAGTGTTTCGTGGCAGCCGCTCACAAAAAGAGAAGAACGCGCTGCGGCACCGTTACGGTTTACATCCATTGCTGCAAATTGTAGTCGGATGTTTTTTATCTTGTCGGTGCTGGGCTGAATGATACGGGTAACATCCCTGAAAAGAGAATGACTCATCGGATCTAAATGTGAGATCTGAGAGCTTCGTCATAATACCGGGACATGACGATTTTTTGCCGGAGGGCATGTTGAGTGACGGATAGCGGGTTGGGTTTTGCGGTGGGTAGGGGTTTGGCCCGGCAAGCGAAACGCCACCGGGCAAATACAGGTAAGCAGAAACGCTTAGTAGTAGGAGTGCTCGCCGCGCTGGTGCTCGGTGAGATCGCGCACGCCAGCCAGTTCCGGGAACTCGTTCAGCAGCTGCTTCTCGATACCTTCTTTCAGCGTCACATCGACCATCGAACACCCGTTACAGCCGCCGCCAAATTGCAAAATGGCGTAGCCTTCATCGGTTATTTCCATCAGCGTTACGCGGCCGCCGTGGCCTGCAAGCTGCGGGTTGATTTGCGACTGCAATAAATACTCTACGCGCTCCATTAGCGGTGCGTCGTCAGAGACTTTACGCATTTTGGCGTTCGGTGCTTTCAGCGTCAGCTGAGAGCCCAACTGATCGGTAACAAAATCGATTTCCGCATCTTCCAGATACGGCGCGCTCAGCTCATCGACATAGGCAACCAGTTGTTCAAATTTAAGTGCAGTGTCGGTGGCTTCAACCGCGTCCGGCGGGCAATAAGAGACACCACATTCGGCATTTGGCGTGCCTGGGTTAATCACAAATACGCGGATTTGTGTCCCTTCTTCCTGATTTGCCAGCAGTTTGACAAAGTGCGCTTGGGCAGCGTCGGAAATACGGATCATAGCAATGGCCTAATAGTTGACTATTTTACTCGGTTATAATACGCCCATCATCGAGGGTCTACAAGGTTCGACACAGGCACCATACCTGAACAGTTGCTGCGCCGCTGCGCAAAAGCAGGCGTGTTATCTCTGCAACAGTACTGCCGGTCGTGACGACATCATCCACAACAGCGATATGGAGACCCGCTACTGGCAATTCAAGACGAAAGGCGTTTTTCACATTTCGTTTGCGCAACCGCGCGCTGAGATGGTGCTGAACCGGCGTTGCCCGCAGCCTTCTTAGCGCCGCGCGTGGGTAAGGGCGTTGCAGCCAATGCGCGAGAAACTGGCACAGCAGATCGCTCTGGTTAAACCCTCTGCGCCACTGACGACGGGCATGCAACGGTACGCTGAGGATCATATCCGGCGGCGGCTGTGGGTTTATCCGCCGCGCATTTAACACCGCTAATAAGAGCAGCCGCGCCAGCGCCGGGGCGATTTCCGGGTAGGGGCGAAACTTAAACTGATGTACCAGCGAGCTGAGTGGCGGCGCGTAGCGGCTGACCGCAACCAGCCGCTGCCACGGCGGCGCTTTTCGCAAACAGCGCCCGCACTGGATGTCGTCCCGGGCGGCAGGTAAACCGCACAAAGGGCAAACTTTTTCCCGCAATTGCATGGCGCGTGTGCAGCCTGAACAGACTCCCCAATGGCTGAGCATTAATGGCATCAGGCATAGCCAGCACAATCCCGGCACTGTTAGCATGTTGCACCTCCTTGTGTGAAAGAAGAGAACAATAACTGATGAGTGACATCTGGTGGCAAACCAAAGGCGAAGGGAATTCTCATCTTGTGCTGTTGCACGGCTGGGGGCTGAATGCTCAGGTCTGGGATTGCATAACTGCGGAACTGAGTACGCAATTTACGCTGCATCTGGTGGATTTACCCGGCTATGGCAGAAGCTCCGGCTTCGGCGCGTTATCGTTGCAGCAGATGGCGGACATTGTGTTAGTGCAGGCACCCAAGAAGGCAATTTGGCTGGGCTGGAGCCTGGGTGGCCTGGTGGCAAGCCAGATTGCCTTACAGGCTCCGGAACGCGTGGACGCTTTGGTGACGGTGGCGTCATCGCCCTGTTTTAGCGCGCAGGATGATTGGGCGGGCATTAAGCCTGAGGTGCTGGCGGGTTTCCAGCGTCAGCTTAGCGAGGATTTTCAGCGCACCGTGGAGCGTTTTCTGGCGCTGCAAACGCTCGGTACAGAAACCGCCCGGCAAGATGCGCGGCAGTTAAAACGTGCGGTGTTGTCGCTGGATATGCCGTCGACCGGGGTGCTGAACAGCGGGCTGGAGATATTAAAAACCGTGGATTTGCGTGAGGATTTACGAGCGCTGGCAGTGCCGTTTTTGCGTTTGTACGGTTACCTCGACGGGCTGGTGCCGCGCAAGATTGTCCCGCTGTTAGATGAAATGTGGCCGGGCAGTGAGTCGGTTATCTTCCCGAAAGCGGCGCATGCACCGTTTATCTCCCATCCGGCGGCGTTTTGCGAGGCGCTGGTGGGGCTGAAATCCAGACTGTGAGCATGGGCCTACAAACGGGGCTGGCAATATTTACCGCAGCGCCCACCACTCGCGCAAGCAGGCGTTTTTCCCTTCCGGGCACTGTTTGCAGCTACCGGTTAAACAACCGGTAGCCTCTTCCTGAATACGCACGGCGCGGCCCATCGCTTCCATCCTACCCAGCATGGCATCAATCATTGCTTTGGGCGTATGCAGTGCGGCGCTCAGTTGGCTGGACTCCATGCGCCCCTGCAACGCCAGTAAATCACGCACTTCAATCATTGATGCCATTTACATGCTCCTTAGTGACAATCGCCCGCCGGGCTGTCGCAGCAGCTGGCGACGGTTTTGCGCGTTGCCAGCAGGTTCACATCGACGCGGCTTCTTGCACGGCGAAGCAGGCCAATCACCACCACATTAAACAGAATCACCGCCAGGATGCAGGTCAGGCTGTAGATGGGATGTTGGCGGAACGTAACCGTCTGATAAAACAGCGTTGAGAGCGAGTAAGCGATATTCAGCCCCCAGAGCACCGAGAACCCCATCCAGCCGCGGCTGGCTTCACGGGCGATCGCGCCCATGGCGGTAATACACGGCACATAAAGCAGCACAAAAATCAGGTAGCTATAGGCGGCAGCCGCGCTGCCAAATTTCTGGCTCATCACGCCCATGGTGCCGGTCGCCATTTCGCCGTCGCCTTTGCTGGCTTCAATCGGGTTAGCCAGCACGCTCAGGCTGAAGGTCTCTTTGATTGAGCTGCCGGTCTCTTCCAGCGCGGCGGTCAGCTCATCCGTCAGGCTGAATTGTGCCGGGTTAAAGGCTTCCTGCTCGATGTTTTCAGCGGTATAGAGCGTGTTCAGCGTCCCAACCACCACCTCTTTTGCCATCGCCCCGGTGACCAGGCCTACCGTTGCCTGCCAGTGATCGCCATGCACGCCAATCGGCTCTAACAGCGGGGTAAAGACACGGCTGATTGAGGCCAGCGCCGAGTCGTTGATGGTATTTACGGTGCGGCCATCCAGCGAGAAGCTGTTCATCGCGCTGAGGAAGATGCTGACGATGATGATCACTTTACCGGCGCGGATAACAAAGCCTTTCAGGCGCTGCCAGGTTTGCAGCAGCAGGCTTTTCAGATGCGGAACGTGATACACCGGCAGCTCCATGACGAACGGGGACGCTTCACCACGCAACAGCGTGTATTTCAGCATCAAGCCGGTGAGGATCGCCATCACAATACCCAGCACATACAGCGAGAAGACGGCAACCGCGCCTTGCTGACCAAAAAACGCAGCAGCGAAGACAGCGAAGATTGCCAGCCGCGCGCCACAGGACATAAACGGCGCCATCATGATGGTGATAAGGCGTTCACGCGGTGCATCCAGGGTGCGCGCGCCCATCACGGACGGGACGTTGCAGCCGAATCCAACAATCAGCGGCACAAAGGATTTGCCCGGCAGACCCAGCGATTGCATCAGGCGGTCCATCACAAACGCGGCGCGCGCCATATAACCGGAGTCTTCGAGAAAGGACATAAACAGGTACATCATGCCCAGTTGCGGCACCAACGGCAGCACGGTGTTGACGCCACCACCAAGTCCCTGGGCGAGAAACACCGTCAGCCAGTCCGGGAAGTGCAGCGTGTAACCGAGCCATTGAATACCGTGAATAAACACCGCCACGGAACCCGCATCGAAAATCGGTGAAAACGCGCCGCCGATGTTAATCGCGAACAGGAACATCAGGTACATGACGAACAGGAAAACAGGCAGACCCAAAAAGCGGTTGATGATAATGCGATCGACGGCAGCGGTGAAACGGCTTGGCTCAGCGGTGAGGGTATTGCTGACGGTATCGCAAATCGCGGCGATCGACTGATAACGCGCATCGGCAATATGCAGCGCCGGATCGTCCATTTCCGCCTGTAAGCGGGAAAGGGAGGTTTGCAGTTGCGCGTCATCAATGCCTGCATTGGCGCGACTGTAAATATCGCCTTCCAGCATTTGCAGGCCCATCCAGCGGCGCTGTTGCCACGGTATCTCCTGGGGCATTTGCTCTGCCAGCGTACTCGCCTCGCGGGAAAGGGGCAGGGCGTAATGCACCAGCTCAACTTCGTTATTGGTCTGGTGACGATCGATGGCTAATTTCAGCGCCTCGATGCCGCGCCCACGCGTGGAGACCAGCGGGATCACCGGGCAGCCCAGGCGGGTGGCCAGCGCATCAATATCGATACGCAGTTTCTGTTTTTCCGCAATATCGAGCATGTTCAGGGCAATGATGCAGGGAACGCCGAGTTCCAACAGTTGCAGGGTCAGGTAGAGGTTTCGTTCCAGGTTTGAGGCATCGACGACGTTTATCAGCAAGTCGGCATCGCCGTTCAAAATGTAGTGGCAGGCTATTTGCTCATCGAGCGAGGTTTGCGCGGAAATCGTCGTTAGCGAGTAGGTGCCGGGAAGGTCGACCAGCGTCACCTGGTTGTCCGTTGTTGTGAACTGGCCTTCTTTACGCTCAACGGTAACACCAGCCCAGTTTCCTACGCGCTGGCGCGCGCCGGTTAACTGATTGAATAATGTCGTCTTGCCAGAATTGGGATTGCCAATTAAGCCAATGGTCATTTTTTTCATTCTATTTAGCACCCTACGAAAGGTTGGCGATTAACGTGACACCGCTTCTAATTTAAGGAAGGCAAGATCCTTTTTCCGTAACACTAAATTAACGCGACGCGTTTCGATATGAACCGGATCGCCTAAAGGTGCCACACGCACGACATTAAAAGAGGAACCGGGCAACATGCCTAATGACAACAGTTTTTGCCGCCAGGCCGGGCTTATTTCTTGCGAGAAACCGAGAATTTTCCACGCACTATCAGGAGAGAATTGCATAGAGCCTACTTATATGTTCTGCGTGCCAATATCAACCATGCGTCGTCAAGACGTACCGTGTGTCATCGAAGAAGTGGAGAAATAATCTACGGGGCCAATGATAATGAGAATAGTTTCTATCATCAATCGAAACAGTGCGCTTGCGGCGGCGATAAATAAAAAAGTGATGCCTTTTTGACGTAGCGCAATATTTATCACGGCCTGTCTTAGGGGTAATGCAGAATAAAAGTACGGATTTAATTCAGAAAGTTAATGTTTAATTAAGAATTGAAATGAAACAACACCGTTAATATTAAGTGAACAGTTAATAACACATCGGATTGATTAATATTTGTGAATATTAATTCACAAACAAAATAGAGCATTAATCAGAATTTAGAAAATAGCGTGCTGGATCAAAAAAGCCCCTCTCATAAAGAGAGGGGCTTAATATCAACGCTTCTTGCCCATTGCCGCCGCCAGCGCATCCATCATTGCGCTGTTGCCGCTGGGTTGTGACTCGCGACCGCGCGGCGCTTTGGCCGGACGCGCATTACCGCGGTTGCCGTTATCGCGGTTATTGCTGTTTCCACCGCCACGGCGCGCATTACCTTCGCCAGGTTGTTCGTCCAGACGCATGGTCAGCGCGATGCGTTTACGCGGCAGATCCACTTCCATCACTTTCACTTTCACGATATCGCCCGCTTTCACCACCGTGTGCGGATCTTCAACGAACTTGTCCGCCAGCGAGGAGATATGCACCAGGCCATCCTGATGCACGCCGATATCGACAAACGCACCGAAGTTAGTGACGTTAGTGACTGCACCTTCCAGCACCATGCCCGGCTGCAAATCGCTCAGGGTTTCAATACCTTCAGCAAAGGTCGCGGTTTTAAACTCCGGACGCGGGTCGCGGCCCGGTTTTTCCAGCTCTTTGATGATGTCGGTCACCGTGGGCACACCGAACTTCTCATCGGTAAACTCCGACACTTTCAGCTTGCGCAGTTCCGTGCTGTTGCCCATCAAGTCACGCAGGGATTGCTCTGTCGCCGCCAGAATACGCTCCACCACCGGGTAGGTTTCCGGGTGTACGGTCGACGCATCGAGCGGGTTATCGCCGTGGTTAATGCGCAAAAAGCCCGCGCACTGCTCGAAGGCTTTCGGCCCAAGACGGCTCACTTTCAGCAACTGCTGGCGGTTCTGGAACTGGCCGTTTTCATCGCGCCAGGCAACGATATTTTGCGCCATCATGCGGGTTAAACCCGCCACGCGCGTCAGCAGCGGTACGGAAGCGGTATTCAAATCAACGCCAACGGCGTTTACGCAGTCTTCGACGACCGCATCCAGTTTGCGGGCCAGTTGCGTCTGGCTAACGTCGTGCTGATACTGGCCGACACCGATGGATTTCGGGTCGATTTTCACCAGTTCTGCCAGCGGATCCTGCAAACGGCGAGCAATAGAAACTGCGCCGCGAAGGGAAACGTCGAGATCGGGGAATTCGAGCGCGGCCAGTTCCGAGGCGGAATAAACCGATGCGCCCGCTTCGCTGACAATCACTTTTTGCGCGGTGACTTTCGGGAACTGCTTTTGCACATCGAGGAAAAAACGCTCGGTTTCGCGTGAAGCCGTACCGTTGCCAATCGCCACCAGTTCAACGTTATGCTTCTCGCACAGTGCCGCTACGGTCACTGCTGCTTTCGCCGCTTGCCCGGTGTGCGGGTAAATGGTGTCGGTGGCGACCAGCTTACCTGTGCCATCGACCACCGCCACTTTTACGCCGGTACGCAAACCCGGATCAAGACCCATGGTGGAGCGCAGCCCGGCCGGTGCCGCCATCAGCAGATCGTGCAGGTTGCGGGCAAAAACGTTGATGGCTTCATCTTCTGCGCGTTCACGCACTGTGCCCATCAGCTCGGTTTCCAGATGCATCAATACTTTGATGCGCCAGGTCCAGCTCACCACGCTTTTGCGCCAGCTATCCGCCGGGGCGTTATTCAGGCGCAGGCCGAGATGGTCGATAATAATTTGCTCGCCGTGGCTCTCTTTTGGCGGCTCATCGAATTGCGGATCGGCATTCAGCGCCAGTTGCAGCACGCCTTCATTGCGACCGCGAAACATCGCCAGCGCACGGTGTGAAGGAACGGTTGAAAGGGGTTCATGATGATCGAAGTAGTCGCGGAATTTCGCGCCTTCTTCCTCTTTACCCGCAACGACTGTCGATACGAGGTGGGCATTTTTCCACAGATAGTCGCGCACTTTTGCCAGCAGCGCGGCGTCTTCTGCGAAGCGTTCCATCAGAATATAACGTGCGCCATCGAGGGCGGCTTTGCTGTCGGCAACGCCTTTATCGGCATCAACAAAGGTGGCGGCCAGGGTTTCTGGATCCTGCGACGGATCGTTCCACAGCGAATCAGCCAGCGGCTCCAGCCCGGCCTCGATGGCGATTTGCCCGCGCGTACGGCGCTTTGGTTTATATGGCAGGTAGAGATCTTCGAGTTCGGTTTTGCTCAGCGTACCGTTAATGGCGTTTGCCAGTTCATCGCTGAGTTTGCCCTGCTCGCTAATCGATTTCAGGATAGCCTGGCGGCGCTCTTCCAGTTCGCGCAGATAGCCAAGACGGGTTTCGAGCTGACGCAATTGCGTGTCGTCCAGACCGCCGGTGACCTCTTTACGATAGCGCGCGATAAACGGCACGGTATTCCCTTCATCAAGCAGGCGAACGGCGGATTCCACCTGTTCGGTTCGTGCCTGAAGTTCACCCGCAATAATGCGGCAGAGCGAATCATTCATCATTTCTTTCATCATCTTCTGAACAAAAATCAGGGGATAGTTATACGGACTGACACCGCAAAATGCCAGCCGTTGAGCGGTCTCTCGGACTCATCCGCAGGGTTATTTCACATACTCGATTTCATTGACGTACCAGGTCGCTTCACCGCCGGGCGTTTGCACTACCGCCACATCGCCGACCTCTTTTTTTAACAGGGCGCGGGCCATCGGCGAGTCGATAGAGATATAGTCTTTACGGCCAAAAATCTCGTCATAGCCCACGATACGAAAGCGCAAGGTATCGCCGTCGTCGTTTTCAATTTCCACCCAGGCACCAAAAAAGACCTTTCCTTCTTGTTGCGGCGAATAATCGACGATTTTTAAATTTTCCAGACATTTCGTCAGATAACGCACCCGGCGGTCTATCTCACGCAGGCGCTTTTTGTTGTACTGGTAATCAGCATTTTCGCTGCGATCACCAAGGCTTGCCGCCCAGGTAACTTTTTTTGTGACTTCCGGGCGCTCCTGACGCCAGAGAAAATCGAGTTCCTGCTTCAGTTTGTCATAACCTTCGCGGGTAATCAGGGGCGTTTTCATTCATCAGCCTTATTTGGGTCTTGTCTGCACTTTACAAACGAAACGTCGTAACGTACGGATTAATCATGTTTTCTGTGATGCATTATGCATATAAGCTGCTGTTAAATATGCTTTGTAACAATTTCGACTAGAATTTATACCAGATTTAGCTGGTCGTTAACGCGCACTTTTTTAGAATACGGAAACATTATTGTTAGAACCTTTGGGAGTATAAACAATGCAAGAGAATTATAAGATTCTGGTAGTGGATGACGACATGCGTCTGCGCGCATTACTTGAGCGTTACCTTACCGAGCAAGGCTTCCAGGTTCGTAGCGTCGCTAACGCTGAGCAAATGGATCGTTTGTTAACCCGCGAATCTTTCCATTTGATGGTGCTGGATCTGATGCTGCCTGGCGAAGATGGCCTCTCTATCTGCCGCCGTTTGCGTAGCCAAAGCAACCCGATGCCGATCATTATGGTGACGGCGAAAGGTGAAGAAGTGGACCGCATTGTCGGGCTGGAAATCGGTGCCGACGACTATATTCCCAAACCATTTAACCCACGTGAGTTGCTGGCGCGTATCCGCGCGGTGCTGCGTCGTCAGGCAAATGAGCTTCCGGGCGCGCCGTCTCAGGAAGAAGCGGTGATTGCCTTTGGTAAGTTCAAGCTGAACCTCGGTACGCGCGAAATGTTCCGTGAAGATGAGCCGATGCCGTTGACTAGCGGTGAGTTCGCGGTGCTGAAAGCGCTGGTGAGCCACCCGCGTGAACCGCTGTCGCGCGACAAGTTGATGAACCTGGCGCGCGGTCGTGAATACTCGGCGATGGAGCGTTCTATCGACGTGCAGATCTCTCGTCTGCGCCGCATGGTGGAAGAAGATCCGGCGCATCCTCGTTATATTCAGACTGTCTGGGGTCTGGGCTATGTGTTTGTGCCGGACGGTTCTAAAGCATGATGCGAGTGCGTATCTCGCCGCGAAGTTCCTTTGCCCGCACGTTATTGCTTATCGTCACCTTGCTGTTTGTCAGCCTGGTGACAACATACCTGGTGGTGCTGAATTTCGCCATTCTGCCCAGCCTCCAGCAGTTCAATAAGGTTCTCGCTTACGAAGTTCGTATGCTGATGACCGATAAACTGCAACTGGAGGATGGTACGCAACTGGTGGTGCCACCGGCGTTTCGCCGCGAGATCTATCGCGAACTGGGGATTTCCCTCTATTCCAACGAGGCGGCGGAAGACGCTGGCCTGCGTTGGGCGCAGCACTATGAATTTTTAAGCCAGCAAATGGCCCAGCAACTCGGTGGCCCGACCGAGGTGCGTGTTGAAGTGAATAAAAGCTCGCCGGTGGTGTGGTTGAAAACCTGGCTGTCGCCCAATATCTGGGTGCGCGTGCCGCTGACCGAAATTCACCAGGGTGATTTTTCTCCGCTGTTCCGCTATACGCTGGCGATTATGCTGCTGGCGATTGGCGGCGCGTGGCTCTTTATCCGTATTCAAAACCGTCCCCTTGTTGATCTTGAACATGCCGCCCTGAAAGTGGGGAAAGGGCATATTCCGCCGCCGCTGCGCGAGTATGGCGCATCGGAAGTGCGCTCGGTAACTCGCGCCTTTAACCAGATGGCCGCCGGGGTGAAGCAGTTAGCAGACGATCGTACGCTGTTGATGGCGGGCGTCAGCCACGATTTGCGCACACCGCTGACGCGCATCCGCCTGGCGACGGAAATGATGGCGGAAGAAGATGGTTATCTCGCTGAATCTATTAACAAAGATATCGAAGAGTGCAACGCGATTATCGAGCAGTTTATCGATTATTTGCGTACCGGCCAGGAGATGCCGATGGAAGCGGCGGATCTTAATGCGGTGCTTGGCGAAGTGGTCGCGGCGGAAAGCGGGTACGAGCGTGAAATCGAAACCGGGATCATGGCCGGGGAGATCATCGTGCGCATGCATCCGCTCTCTATTAAACGCGCGGTCGCCAATATGGTGGTCAACGCGGCGCGTTACGGCAACGGCTGGATCAAAGTGAGCAGCGGCACGGAGTTAAACCGTGCCTGGTTCCAGGTGGAGGATGACGGTCCGGGTATCAAACCGGAACAGCGCGAACATCTGTTCCAGCCGTTTGTCCGCGGCGACAGCGCGCGCAGCACCAGCGGCACCGGTCTTGGGCTGGCGATTGTGCAGCGCATCGTGGATAACCATAACGGGCTGCTGGAGTTAGGCACCAGCGAGCGGGGCGGGTTATGTATCCGCGCCTGGTTACCCATCCCGATTGTTCGCCAGAACGGGCAGATCAAGGAAGCATAAAAAAACCCGCCAAAAAACGGCGGGTTTTTGTTGTGCTGACGTAATCAAATTACAATTTCGGCCCGGCGCTCACCAGCGCAGCGCCGGCGGCGGTATCGGTATATTTCTCGAAATTCTCAATAAAAAGCGTCGCCAGCTGCGTGGCTTTCTCCTGCCACTGCTCCGGCGATGCGTAAGTGCTACGCGGATCAAGGATGCGGCTGTCCACGCCCGGCAATGACGTCGGGATTGCCAGGTCAAACATCGGCAGGGTAAAGGTTTCGGCGTCATCCAGCGAACCATCCAGAATGGCGTCAATAATTGCGCGCGTATCTTTGATGGAGATGCGTTTGCCTGTGCCATTCCAGCCGGTATTCACCAGATAGGCCTGTGCACCGGCGGCCTGCATCCTTTTTACCAGCACTTCGGCATACTGGGTGGGATGCAGCGACAGGAATGCCGCACCAAAGCAGGCGGAGAAGGTCGGTGTCGGCTCGGTCACGCCGCGCTCAGTACCCGCCAGTTTGGCGGTGAAGCCGGAGAGAAAATGGTACTGCGTCTGGCTGGCCGTCAGACGTGAGACCGGCGGTAAAACGCCGAACGCATCCGCCGTCAGGAAGATAACTTTCGTCGCATGGCCCGCTTTCGACACCGGTTTAACGATGTTCTGAATATGGTAAATCGGGTACGAGACGCGGGTATTTTCCGTTTTCGAGGCATCATCGAAATCGATACTGCCATCGGCACGGACGCTGACATTTTCCAGCAGCGCATCGCGGCGGATAGCGTGGAAAATATCCGGTTCCGCCTCTTCAGAGAGACGGATCGTTTTGGCGTAGCAACCGCCTTCAAAGTTAAACACGCCGTCATCATCCCAGCCGTGTTCATCGTCACCAATCAGACGGCGTTTCGGATCGGTGGAAAGCGTCGTTTTACCCGTGCCGGAAAGACCAAAGAACACCGCGACATCGCCTTTTTCGCCAACGTTAGCCGAGCAGTGCATCGAGGCAATGCCCTGCAACGGCAGCAGGTAGTTCATGATTGAGAACATGCCTTTTTTCATCTCGCCGCCGTACCAGGTTCCACCAATAAGCTGGATACGCTCGGTCAGGTTAAACGCGACAAAGTTTTCCGAATTCAGGCCCTGCTCTTTCCACTGCGGGTTGGTGCATTTCGCGCCGTTCATCACGATAAAGTCCGGCGTAAAACTTGCCAGCTCTTCATCGGTTGGGCGGATAAACATGTTTTTAACGAAGTGCGCCTGCCAGGCTACTTCCGTAATAAAGCGAACGGAGAGGCGGGTGTCCGGGTTCGCGCCGCAAAACGCATCGATAATAAACAGGCGTTTGCCGGAGAGTTGCTGCGTGACCAGCCCTTTTAAATGCTGCCAGATCACAGGCGAGATCGGCTTGTTATCGTTCTTACCTTTTCCTTTGTCGGCCCACCACACCGTATCGCGCGTGGTGTCATCACGGACAATATACTTATCTTTCGGCGAACGGCCGGTAAAAATACCGGTGTCGACGGCGACAGCACCAGATGTCGTCAATACGCCTTGCTCATATCCTTTCAGGTCTGGACGGAGCTCCTCCTGATACAACGTGTCGTAATCGGGGTTGTAGACGACGTCCTGAACATCGTTGATTCCATAAGCCTTGAGATCTTGCGGGGTTAAGCTCTTAACGCGCATGTCACTGCTCCTTAGCCAATATGTACTACCTGAAAGTGTAGGGTTGTTTTTTGCCCGCTACCGGGACGAGGCTCATAGAATTATCTGACCTGACAAACCCAGAATGACGCAAAACGCTGTGATTAGGGTCACGTAACGAGACGGATTACGGTCAAATTTATTACATTCACCGGGGAAATGTTATCAAAATGGCGTAAGACAACATTTTTAACCTTTGCTTTGTGACTGTAATCGCTTTCATGAAAGAGAATTACGTAACACTTACCGGCGGGATTTTAACAAAAACGTGACGGGGAAAACAAAAACGCCGCCCAACGGGCGGCGACATATAGGCGCTATCAATGAACCTGGGGATCGGCAGGGGAGGCGTTATTGCGGATTTCCGCAATATCCATCGCGTTAAAGAGATAGTGGTTACCGCAATAATCGCAGTGCATATCAATCTCGCCCTCTTCAGCCAGAATGCTGTCCACCTCTTCATCGGGCAGAGTTTTCAGGGCGTCAGCGCAGCGTTCACGCGAACAGGTGCATTTGAATTCAACATCCTGCGGATCGTAGAGCGTGACCTCTTCTTCATGGTACAAGCGCCACAGCACATCTTGCGCCTCCAGGGTCAACAGCTCTTCCGCTTTAACGGTTTCTGTCAGTACGGCTAAATGCTCGAAATCGGCGGCCTGCGTCTCCTGCGCGGGCAGAACCTGCAACAACATACCGCCCGCCGCAGGCTGACCGTCGACATCGCCGGTACGAATAAACAGACGCGTCGGCAGCTGTTCAGAGCGCAGGAAGTAATCTTCCAGACATGCCGCCAGCGTATCGCCTTCCAGGCCAACAACACCCTGATAACGCTCGCCCTCTTCCGGGGTAATGGTGATAACCAGGTAGCCGTTACCAACCAGCGTTTTTAAATCCGCATTGTCAGGAATGTCGCCCTGCACGCGAGCAACGCCGCGCATCTGCTGGCGATTGTTGCCGTTGATAACGGCCAGGCTCATCGGGCCATCGCCCTGCAACTGAACGGTAATATCACCGGCAAATTTCAGCGTAGCGGTCAGCAGGCTGGTCGCGACCAACAACTCACCGAGGAGGGTTTTCACCGGCAGCGGATAGTTGTGGTTTTCCAGAACCTGTTTCCAGGTTTCGGATACCGTTACCAACTCGCCACGCACGGCATAGTTTTCAAATAGATAGCGGTGTAATTGGTCTTGATTGGCCATGATTATCTCTCTTGCGGGTGCGCGTTACTCGCTGCCACCGGATTTAAATTTCAGCAGATCGCGTCGCTCCTTTTTGTCCGGACGGCGATCGGGGTGCGGCATTGTAAGCGCATTGAGCTTGCGGGCCTGCGCCATTTTTTCGCGTTTCTCAACGCTTTCCGCGGTTTCTTCATACAGTTCAACGGCTTCGCTTGCGGGACGGCGTTGATCCGTTATGCGTTTAACGATAACGGTACGCTCGTCATTTCCCTGACGCAGCGTCAGCGTGGCGTTCAGCTCGACGATTTTACTCGGCTTGCTGCGTTGCCCGTTGTAATGCACTTTGCCGCCGTCAATCATCTCGCGGGCCAGGGCGCGGGTTTTATAAAACCTCGCACACCAAAGCCATTTATCCAGGCGGACATCTTGCGCAGGCTGCTGTTTCATTACATCTCCTTTAAAAGCGAGGGGAGCAAGCGGCGGTAGTCATTCATTCCCGGATGGCGCAAATAGCTTTTTTCTGCCAGCCCGGAATCCGGGTTGGTTACACCCAGGCAATAGCGAATGCCAAACGTCGCGGCGGCATCAAGGATCGGCTCGCTGTCATCAATAAACAACGTGCGTTCAGGATTGAGACCCGTTTGCTGGGCAACGGCCTGCCACAAGCGCTGATCCTCTTTCGGATAACCAAATGTATGGGTGGAAAGTAATAAATCAAGGTGCGAGGCCAGGCCAGTATGTTCAAGCTTTACCGCCAGATTGTGCGGGTGCGCGTTGGTCAACAAAATGCGCCGCTTACCGCTTTTTTTCAGCGCATCCAGAAACGGCACCGTATCTTCACGCAGTACGGCGCGCGGCCCTTGCTGTGTGGTCATGGCGCAAATATCAAGCCCGAGGCGTTCGCTCCAGTAGTCCAGACAGTACCAGTTTAGCGTATGCTGCACGGCGTGATACTCCTGGCGGATAGCGTCCTGCGCTTGTTCGACCGTTAAGCCCAGCTTCTCGCCGTAGGTTTGCGGCACCAGTTGTTGCCAGAAGAAGTTATCAAAGGCGAGATCGAGTAGCGTGCCGTCCATATCCAGCAGAACGGTATCGACGTCCTGCCATGCAATATCAATGTGCATTAAAAGGCTCCAGCCAGAAGAAAACGTGCGCGACAGGTTAACACAGCTCGCGCAGCGCGGTGTTATCAGCCAAGGCTATCTTCGGTAGGGATCAGACGGGGGTTCAGACAGCTTTCATAGTACTGCTGAATCTCTTCGATACGGGTGCGGTTGCGCTGGTAGCGGCGCAGGGCCAGCACGCCGTTATACACGCCGCAAATCACCATCGCCAGCAGCAGCAGGGTGGTGCCCGCATATCGCCACAAACCGGCCGCATCTGGCATGCGATGCAGGCTGATATGTTTCGTGCCGTTCGCATCGGTGAAAAGAGAAGTGATGATGCCTTCGGCGTGGAACGGGGTCTGCATCAGCAACTGCGCCAGGCGCTGAAATTCCGTCCATTGCTCTTGCGCCGGGTAATCGTAGAGCGCGATGGGCGGCCACGGCTGATCGACCAGTTCGTTACCCTCTTCGCTAATAATCAAAAAGCCACCCGGTGCCGGGCTGTTCAGCGCCTGCGCCGCGCGCGTGGTTTCACGCATGATAAACGGCGCGGTGGAGGTGGTAACCAGATTATCCAGCGACTCGGCACTCACCGGGCGCAGCAAGACATTCACCCCGGTCAGCTTTCCTTCACTGGCCCGTTTGGTCAGCGTGTCCCAATCCTTACTGTTGCCCAGATTCACCAGCGCGTTTTTCAGCCGCAGACATTCATCTTCAGCGGCGCACAGATCCTGTGTTTTCAGCACGATATCGGCGAAGTCATCCAGCAAGACCATGCCGGATTTTTGAATGGCAGAACGTAATACCGGGCTAACGCGGGAATCTTCTTCGGCTGTGGGATGAAGCTGACGACTGACTGCCTGAGCAAGCGCCGTGGCTTTCGTGACGGTATCAGATTCTGGCAGCGGCAAAGGCGGGGCGTTATTCCAGATGATCTGCGAACAGTCGAACGGCGTGAATGGCGATGTCTGGCGCGATGTCCAGTTGCCTTGCGTATGGATATTACACATCCCGGTGCCGCTAATACGCAGCGTATCGCCAATGCGCAGACCGGCGGCTTCAAGCTGATTTACGCTGCTGGCTTCGACGGTTTGCGCGCCCTTAATCCACGAAACGGTGAATTTGATGGGCATATCCAGCGGGACCCAAATCAGCAACATTGCCAGCACCACCAGCGAGCCGATAGAGATCACCGCGCTGCGCACCCAATGTTGTAACGGGAAATTTTTCACCTCGTCATGCAGCGATAAAAAACGCCCCTGGCGCACGACGTGGCGATCAAGATAGATATCGATATCCGTTTGCTGGCCCAAATCGCGGGTGATAAAGGGCTGCCAGTGACGGGGATAAATCAGGTCAATAATACCCAATGAGATATTATTCATTTGCTCCTGATTATTTTCACCGAACAGCCCCCAGCGCTTTGGCGTGCCACGCAGACAATGGATCTCCCGCAGCGTATTTTTGGCCGGTGGCGCATACATTCCCCACAGCCCGGCGGCGAGCAGCAATATACCGCCGCCTGCCAGCCACGGAACGAAGACGTCGGGCGCGGCGAGACAGAAAAAGAACATCAAGAAAGAGGCGGAGATCAGCAGCGCTTCGCGCAGGCCGTCCGGGCGGCTTAAGGCATATTCATACGGCGTTTCACGGCGGATATTGAGCAGCTCAATCTGTTCGCTCTCTTCACCGCGAATGGCCGAATGTGTCGAGGCGATATTCTCCAGCTCGCCGCCGCGCTCTTCATGCATATGTTCGCTGAGCGTGTGGCCATTCAGGGAGATCACCAACGGCATTGAGTCGGTGCGAATCAGCTCAACATTATTCTCGTCCGTGATGTATTGCTCCCACGAGGGCGGGAGATGGACTTCCACGGAATCCAGATAGTAGCGCCACTTATTAGGGGCGTCCGTCGTGATGCCGTAGCGCGTGATGGAGTGCGCGACAAACAGAACGGTATTGCTGTGGGCATTGAGTTTGATGGTTACCGGCGCGGCAGTGGCGCCGGTCGGCCCAGGGATATTTTGCGTACGGGAAAGCGTTTCCAGATAGCGTTCAACGGCGTCGCGCTCTTCTGAAGTTAATTTGCGGGCAGTTGCGCCGGTGAAAGCCTGTAAATAAGGCAGTCGGTACCGGCGTTGCGACCTGAACCTGTAAATCCATCCGGCGAGGAATGCGCAGGCCAGCATAGCAGCGAAAAAAATCAAAATGGTGCTCATGCTTTCCCCATCTTACTTTTTCTAACAGGTGTAGTCAGTTGCACCCTTCCCGTAACTATCTAATGTGGTTGGCCGTGATAAGCAAGAAATTAACTTGTGTATTTTTAAGCGCATACCATCGGCGGGAAGAATAGCAAAACGACCCAGGTGGGAATATCAGCAAATTCTTAGTTTTATTTCAACCTATTGACTTTCTGGTGAAAATGGGAATTGGTTTGGAGTGGGTTGCAAGAATGTAAAATAGAGGCAAATGACATTGCCCAAACAGTGCGTAGTGTCGCACAATAACGAAAGTTTCTCTGCAAAGACCGATAATAATGAGCGAATCATTGCAAAAACCCACCATTCTTAACGTCGAAACCGTAGCCTCTTCACGACTTTTTAACGTAGAGCGTGTTGACCTGGAATTTAGCAACGGTGTGCGCCGGGTCTATGAACGTATGCGTCCTTCTACTCATGAAGCGGTGATGATTGTGCCGATTGTCGACGATCATCTGATCCTGATCCGCGAATATGCGGTCGGCACCGAATCCTACGAGCTGGGATTTTCCAAAGGGCTTATCGATCCGGGTGAGAGTATATACGAAGCGGCGAACCGTGAACTAAAAGAAGAGGTTGGATTTGGCGCAAAAGAGCTTACTTTTCTGAAAAAACTCAGCATGGCGCCCTCTTATTTCTCCAGCAAAATGAACATTCTTGTTGCAGAAGACCTTTATCCTGAGTCATTGCCAGGTGACGAGCCAGAGCCGCTACCGCAGGTACGCTGGCCGTTGAAGCACCTGATGGACCTGCTTGAAGACCCGGATTTCACCGAAGCCCGCAACGTCAGTGCGCTGTTTTTAGTGCGCGAATGGTTAAAAAGCCAGGGGCGGCTCTGAGAGCACAAAATAATAAATGAAAAGGGCGCGAAAGCGCCCTTTTTGTTGGCTGTCAGAACAGTTCGTGTGTCTCGCCGTTATCGATAAGCGTCGTACCCACTTCACGCACTGCCTGCTGGGTCGGTTGCGTCCCTTCGATAAAGTACTCCTGACGGCTGCTGCCACCACTCGCCAGTTGCCCGGTGCTGCGGTCGATATTGACCGTTATTACTCCCGGCGGCGGCGTGAGCGGCTCTTCCGGAACGCCTTCCAGCACCGCTTTCATATAGGCATCCCAGGCGGGCTGTGCGCTTTTCGCTCCGCCTTCATACCCGGAGATCTGATCTTTAATCGCGCCTGATGCGGTGGTGCGACCGAGATCGCGGCGGTGATCGTCAAAGCCAATCCATACCGATGTCACCACGCCTGGGCCGTAACCTGAGAACCACGCATCTTTAGAACTGTTGGTGGTCCCGGTTTTGCCGCCAATATCATTACGCTTGAGGTCGCGGCCTGCGCGCCAGCCCGTGCCTTGCCAGCCCGGTTCGCCAAAGACGTTACTGTTCAGCGCGCTCTTAATCAAAAACGACAGTGGCGTGCTAATCACATGCGGCGCGTACTCTTCTGCACCGCTGCGCTGCACCAGTGCCTGGTTTGCCTGCTCAAGTTGCGGCATTGGAACGGCGGTGTTTTGCTGCGTCTGCGAGGTGGCGACATTTTCCATGTCTTTATTTTCCAGCACGTTCGATTTCGGCGTGTCACCGTAAATCACCGGAATATCGCAATCGGCGCAGGCCACTTTCGGACGCGCTTCAAACAGTACGTTGCCCTGGTCATTTTCGATTTTACTGATGAAGTAAGGATCGATCAGGAAGCCGCCGTTAGCCATCACCGAATAGCCGCGCGCGACCTGCATCGGCGTGAAAGAGGCGGAGCCGAGCGCTAAGGATTCGGTATGCACAATGTTCTGTGCCGGGAAGCCAAAGCGCTGCAAATATTCCGCCGCATAATCGACGCCCATCGCACGCATTGCGCGCACCATCACCACGTTTTTCGACTGCCCCAGCCCCTGGCGCAGACGAATCGGGCCGGCATACTCGTCCGGCGAGTTTTTCGGCCGCCAGTCGGAACCCGCACCTGCATCCCAGCGGGAAATCGGCGCATCGTTCAGAATGCTCGCCAGCGTCAGGCCTTTGTCCATTGCGGCGGTATAAAGGAAGGGTTTGATATTTGAACCGACCTGACGCAGCGCCTGCGTTGCGCGGTTAAATTTGCTCTGGTTGAAATCGAAGCCGCCCACCAGCGCCATTACCGCGCCGTTATGCGGATTGATAGAAACCAGCGCCGAGTTCACATCCGGCACCTGCCCCAGCCACCAGGCATCATCAACCTGACGAACCCAAATCTGCTGACCAACCTGCACGGCATCCGTCACTTTGCGTGGCGTGGGGCCTTGCTGCGTATCTGAGCGGTAAGGACGTGCCCAGCGTACGCCTTCCATCTTCAGGGATACGGAGGAACCATCTGCCAGCATGGCGGTGGCTTCTTGTGGATCTGCACTGGTCACCACGGCCGGGAAAAGCGGCCCGTACGTCGGCAGCGTTTTCAGGGAATCGGTAATTTTTTTACTGTCCCATGCCGCTTCGCCCACTTTCCACAACACATTCGACGGCCCGCGATAGCCGTGACGCATGTCGTAATCCATCACGTTATTGCGTACAGCCGTCTGCGCGGCCTGCTGCACTTTGCGGGTGACGGTGGTGTAGACGCGGTAACCATCTTCGTATGCTTTTTCGCCGTAGCGGTTCACCATCTCCTGGCGCACCATCTCAGAGAGATACGGCGCGGAGAAGGCGATTTCCGGCGCATGGTAATTGGCGTCAATCGCTTCGCTGCGTGCCTCATCGGCCTGCTGTTCGGTGATATACCCTTCGCTCTGCATACGGGCCAGCACAACGTTGCGACGTGCTGTTGCGCGGTCGAGAGAGTAAAGCGGGTTGAACGTTGACGGCGCTTTTGGCAGCCCGGCAATGACCGCTATCTCGCTCAGGGTGAGCTGATCGACGGTTTTACCGAAGTAAACCTGCGCCGCCGCGCCCACGCCATAGGCGCGATAACCGAGGTAGATTTTGTTGAGGTAAAGCTCAAGGATCTCGTCTTTACTCAGCAGTTGCTCAATGCGGATAGCCAGGAACACTTCTTTAATTTTACGCATCATGGTGCGTTCCGGGCTTAAAAAGAAGTTACGCGCCAACTGTTGAGTAATGGTGCTCGCCCCTTGTGAGGCATGGCCGGAAAAGAGCGCGACGCTGGCTGCACGGAAGATCCCAACCGGGTCGACACCGTGGTGCTCATAGAAACGGCTATCTTCCGTAGCGATAAACGCTTTCACCATTTCAGGCGGAATTTGATTTAGCGTCAGCGGGATACGGCGTTTTTCACCGTATTGGGCGATCAATTCGCCATCAGCACTGTACACCTGCATTGGAATTTGCAGCCGTACATCTTTCAGCGTGGCGACATCTGGTAGCTGTGGCTCAATAAATTTGTACAGGCCGTAAATCGAGCCTGCTCCCAGCAGAATGCAAAAGACTGCAAGGATGAATAAATACTTTACGAACTTCACTGGAGATTTCCCATTTAGAGTCATTTGGGCAGTTTATAAACAACCGCGCGGTAGTATAAAGGCAAGCCTGAAGCATTGATATAGCGTCAAGGCGCGACGCGATAAGGAGATCGTAATTTATGACATTCAGGCATTGGCAAATTGGTCTGCATATTCAACAAGATGGCATATTCATTGTGGCGCTTGCCGCAGGTCGCTATGGGCAAGCGCTACGCCGCTGGTGGCACCTTCCACTTCCTCCCGGCGCGGTGGTGCAGGGGCGTATTAAAGCCCCGGAACAACTCCTCGAAACGCTGCGCCCCTGGCGTCACGCCTTGCCACAACGACACTGTGTGCGCATGGCGTTTCCCGCCGGGCAAACATTGCAAAGAAAACTGCCGCGCCCGGCAATCACGCTGCGCGAACCGGCGCTGACCAGTTGGGTTTCCCAGGCGATGGCGCGTGAGCTGGAAATGGCGGAAAGCGAGCTCTGTTTCGACTTCACCGAAGATGAAACGGCCCGAACCTACGGCGTGACGGCGGCACAAAATAAAGATGTGGCCGCGTTGCTGGAGATAGCCCGGACACTCTCTCTTCATCTCTCTTCTATTACCCCTGATGCCAGCGCACTTCAGGCGTTGCTGCCCTGGCTGGATTCCCCAATGCGCTGTCTCGCCTGGTGCGATGAGCGGCAATGGCTGTGGGCAACAAAAGAGAGCTGGGGGCGACGTGCGCGGGAAGAAGCAGAAGACGCCGTACAACTGGCGTCGTTGCTTGGGCTGCCCGCAGACGAAATCGCCCAATGCGGCGAGATGCCGGGTGGGTTCGATTGCTGGAGTGCCATCCCGTCACGTCAGCCGCCGTTACCGCAGGATGGTGGCCGTTATGCTGTCGCGCTTGGGTTGGCGCTCGCCAGGGGATACTGATGCGCCAGCCTGTCAATTTTATTCCCTGGCGGCAGCAGAAGCGGCGGCGCTGCCTGCGCTTCTGGGCGGCAACGTTTACTGTTACTGCGCTGGTCATCACGCTGTGCGGGCTGCTATGGCGAGCGCAAGCCGCCAATGATTTTAACCGCGCCAGGATCTGGCAGCAGTCGGATAACGCCGTGCTGGCGGGGCTGGTTGCGGGTGAGAAACCGCAGCGGCTGCGGTTAGCACAGTGGAAACTGGCGCAAGCGCGGCTGTTGCGTCGTCAGGCGACACAAGCGTGGCGGCAAACCCTGCTTGCCCTTGCGGCGGAACTGGGGCAAAAAGCCTGGCTGACGCAGCTTCGCTGGCGGCAAAACCAGCTTGAGCTCTCCGGGCTCGCCCGCAGTTTGAATGCCCTGAGCGAGCTTGAGCAGCGGCTCCAGAAAATAGCAGGTTTTCACCTGCAACCGATGGGCGCAACGATGCGCGATGCACAGGGACGCTGGCAATTTAGCTGGCAGCTAAACCGGGAGCAGGGCGATGTCATTCAACCTTGATACCTGGTTAGCCCTGCCGCCGCCTGTGCGGGTTATATGCTGGCTGGCAAGCGCACTTTGTGGGCTGTCGCTGGTGTGGTGGTTGAGCATTCGCCCGATACACAACGCGCAGGCCCACGCCGTCGCTCAACAAATGGCGCAGCACTCCGTGCGACAGGCGCAATGGCGTAAATTACGCGCCCTGTCACTGCCAGTTGAACATTCGCCGCTGCCTGATGCGCGCCGTTTCAGCCCGCTGGATTTTCAGGCGCAGGACAGGCAACTCATCCGCTGGCAGCCCGCACCAGGTGGGGGAGAACTGGTGCTGGAAACTCGCTGGCAACGGGTGGTTGAAACTTTCCCGCTACTGGCGGAACGCGGCATGTTGATCCCGGCGTTTTCTCTGGTCGCCAGCGAAGAGAGGCTGCAATTTACGCTGCAACTGGAGCATGACAATGATTAAACGCCTGCTCTTTGCCACCGGGATTGCTTTGCTTCTGTGCGGTATGCGCGACCCATTTCAGCCGTTGCCAGATCTTTGTCGCATTACGCAACTCAACGCCTGGCACTTTCACGGCGTGGTACAGGGCGGGCAACCCATTGGGATCGTAAGCGATGCTGCCGGGCGCTGGCATCGGGTGAGGGCTGGTGACACGCTTATTACAGGATGGCGGGTGTTGTCGGTCAGCCTGCATGAAATAGACGTCGCAACAGGAAGGGAGTGCGCTCCTTCGACCTGGCGCTGGAAACGAAAAGGAACTCAAAATGCGAAAATGGATAGCGAGCGTCGTGCTCTTTAGTCTGCCGGTGGCCTGCACTACGGCAACAAACCTGGTCACTCTCTCCGTCGATGAAGTGCCCGTCACCCAGGTGTTACAGGCGCTGGTAGCGCTGGAAAAACAGAATATCGTGATTCCGCCACAAGTCAGCGGCAACGTGTCGCTTAACCTGACAGATGTGCCCTGGCCCCAGGCGTTACATACCGTGGCGGCCAGTGCCGGATTAACGCTGAATCAGCAAGGTAATATCTGGCTGGTCCATACGGCTTCATGGCAGCAACAGAAGCAGGCGGAGCAGGAAGCGGCTCAGACAAAGCGCAAACAGAATGCGCCAAAGCTCACGCGTAGCATTACGCTGCGCTATGCGGATGCCAGTGAACTGGCGAAAGCCGGGGACAAATTGCTCAGCCCGCTGGGGACGATTACGGTGGATACACGGCTTAACCGACTGCTGGTCCGTGATAATAAAGAAGGGATAGCCGCGCTGGAAAAATGGGTCTCCCAGATGGACCTGCCGGTCGAGCAGGTTGAACTGGCGGCATACATTGTCACCATCAATGAAAAAAGTCTGCGTGAACTGGGCGTAAAGTGGGGGCTTGCTCAGGATACCCCAGCAACTCGCGGGCAAATGAGCGGTCTGTCGGCGGATCTCTCCGTTGCTACCGCCACCACCCGCGTCGGTTTTAATATTGGCAGCATTAATGCACGGTTACTGGAGCTGGAACTTTCCGCCCTTGAGCAACAGCAACAATTGGAGATTATTGCCAGCCCGCGCTTGCTGGCATCACACTTACAGCCTGCAAGTATCAAACAGGGCAGCGAAATTCCCTATCAGGTCGCCAGCGGGGAGAACGGAAATACGGCAGTGGAATTTAAAGAAGCCGTGTTGGGGATGGAAGTCACTCCAACCGTGCTGCCCGATAAACGGGTACGCCTGAAATTGCGCATCAGCCAGAATATGCCAGGACAGGTGTTGCAGCAGGCCGGGGGAGACGCGCTGGCCATTGATAAACAGGAAATTGAAACCCAGGTGGAGGTGAAAAGCGGCGAAACGCTGGCACTTGGCGGCATCTTCTCGCAGAAAAACACCGCCGGCCAGGCACGAGTTCCAGGGCTTGGGGCGATTCCCGGTTTCGGGCGATTGTTTCGCCAGGATGAAAAAGATAATGAACGGCGCGAGCTGGTGGTCTTTATCACCCCCAGGCTGGCAGCGGTACATTAAATCTGCCGTAACACCCCTTTTTACCCCGTAACTTGGCTCAGGTGTTTGACGTGAGAGTTGATTTAGCTTACAAGGAGTACCGATTTGAGCGTCAGTGGTCTCCGTATAGCAAAGCGTGGTGAGAAGGGTAACGTGTTTATTCAGTTGCCAAACAAGCCGGAGTACTGAGATAATTTTCGATCTGACTCTCGCACTATCGCATATGAGGTTTCAGTTCATGTCCTGCTACGCTGCGTGTCTGCGAAGCGGGTTTATCATCAACGAATAGTCTTAGTAGTACCGAAAAAATGGCAGAGAAACGCAATATCTTTCTGGTTGGGCCTATGGGTGCCGGCAAAAGCACTATTGGGCGTCAGTTAGCTCAACAACTCAATATGGAATTTTACGATTCTGATCAAGAGATTGAGAAACGAACCGGAGCTGATGTGGGCTGGGTCTTCGATGTTGAAGGTGAAGAAGGTTTCCGCGATCGCGAAGAAAAAATCATCAATGAGCTGACCGAAAAACAGGGCATCGTGCTGGCGACCGGCGGCGGCTCTGTGAAGTCTCGCGAAACCCGTAATCGTCTCTCCGCCCGCGGTGTGGTGGTTTATCTGGAAACCACTATCGAAAAGCAATTGGCTCGCACTCAACGTGATAAAAAACGCCCGCTTTTACAAGTGGACGCACCGCCGCGCGAAGTGTTGGAAGCGTTGGCCGACGAACGTAATCCGCTGTATGAAGAGATTGCCGACGTGACCATTCGCACCGACGATCAGAGCGCTAAAGTGGTGGCAAACCAGATTATTCATATGCTGGAAAGCAACTAATTCTGGCTTAATACACAGGCCTGCGGGTTTAAGCAACTAAGGTGGATGTCGCGTCATGGAGAGGATCACCGTCACTCTCGGGGAACGTAGTTACCCTATCACCATCGCGGCTGGTTTGTTCAACGATCCAGCTTCCTTCGCGCCTCTGAAGTCTGGTGATCAGGTTATGCTGGTCACCAATGAGACACTGGCTCCGCTCTATCTTGATAGCGTTCGCCGCGTTCTTGAACAGGCTGGCGTCAACGTTGATAGCGTGATTCTGCCAGACGGCGAGCAGTACAAAAGCCTGGCGGTTATGGACACGGTCTTCACCGCACTGTTGCAAAAACCTCACGGGCGCGATACCACACTGGTCGCGCTCGGCGGCGGCGTTATCGGTGATTTAACCGGCTTTGCTGCGGCCAGCTACCAGCGCGGCGTGCGCTTTATTCAGGTGCCGACCACGCTCCTTTCTCAGGTTGACTCCTCCGTTGGCGGTAAAACGGCGGTAAACCACCCCCTGGGCAAAAACATGATTGGCGCGTTTTATCAGCCTGCGTCGGTTGTGATTGATCTTGATTGCCTGGCAACCCTCCCTGCCCGCGAATTGTCCTCCGGCCTCGCGGAAGTGATCAAATACGGCATTATTCTCGACGGCGAGTTCTTTAACTGGCTTGAGGAGAATATGGATGCGCTGCTGCGTCTTGATGGCCCGACGCTGGCGTACTGTATTCGCCGCTGTTGTGAGCTTAAAGCTGATGTCGTCGCTGCCGATGAGCGGGAAATGGGCTTACGTGCTTTACTGAATCTGGGGCATACCTTCGGCCATGCTATCGAAGCGGAAATGGGCTACGGTAACTGGCTGCACGGTGAAGCCGTTGCCGCCGGTATGGTGATGGCGGCACATGCGTCAGAGCGCCTCGGGCAGTTTAGTACTGCCGATACGCAGCGTATTAAAGCGTTGCTCAAACGCGCTGGTTTGCCGGTTCACGGGCCGCGCGAAATGTCCGCGCAGGCTTACCTGCCGCATATGATGCGCGACAAAAAAGTGTTGGCGGGAGAGATGCGTTTAGTGCTCCCGCTGGCAATAGGGAAGAGTGAAGTTCGCGGCGGAGTGTCGCACGACGTAGTACTTGGCGCTATTGCTGATTGCCAGCAGGCGTAACGATTAGAAAGGTCTGGTCACGCGCTGCGTGGCGTTTAACTTCGGGCGATATGCATGACGTGGCATACGCCTTTGTGTGGGGTGTTAAATGGATGAATTCAAACCAGAAGACGAGCTGAAACCCGATCCCAGCGATCGTCGCCCTGGTCGTTCTCGTCAATCTTCCGAGCGTGTCGACGATCCGCAGATCAACTTTGATGATGTTGATGTGGATGCCGACGATCGCCGTCCTTCACGTTCCCGCCGGGCGCGTGATGAGCGTGAAGAAGAGAGCTACGAAGAAGATGAAGCCGCTCTGGACGAGGAGCGGGAAGAACGTCGTCCGCGTAAGCGTAAGAAAGCCGCCGCCGCGAAGCCAGCCTCTCGTCAGTACGTAATGATGGGCGTTGGCATTCTGGTGCTGCTGCTGTTGATTGTCGGTATCGGCTCTGCGCTGAAATCCCCCGCACCGACAACAAATAACGAACAGAATCCATCGGGCGAGAAAAGTATCGATCTCTCCGGTAATAATGAAAATGCGGGCATGACCGCGAGCCCGGCAGATCAGGCAAATGGCGCACAGCCAGCGCCAGGTACTCAGCCGCAGGCCGCAGACAATGCGCCAGCCCAGCAAGATGTCTCTCTGCCGCCGATTTCCTCTACGCCGTCGCAAGGTCAGGCACCGGCAACACCGGAAGGGCAAAATCGTGTGGAAGTGCAGGGCGATCTGAATACGGCGCTGTCACAGCCGCAAAACCAGACGCAAATCGATAATGCCGCCACTTCGACCCTGCCAACAGAACCGGCCACGGTCGCGCCGGTGCGTAATGGCAACGGCAACGGCGCAGCAACTCACCAGCAGCCAATGTCCGGTGAAACGCCGCGTACTGAACGCAAGCAGATGGTGATTGAGCCGAAACCGGCCGTGAAAGCGCCCGTGGCGAAAGCCGAGCCAAAAGCGGAATCAAAACCGGTTGCGCAGACGCCGAAACGTACTGAAACCACCGCGAGCGCGCCGGTGAAAGCACCTGCGGCAACCGCGACCCCTGCGCAGCCGAAAGCGACTGCCAGCGCGGCACCTGCGACGAGCGGCGGCACCTCAACCGGGAATGTCGGTGCGCTGAAATCTGCGCCAGGTAGCCACTACACCCTGCAACTGAGCAGTTCGTCGAACTACAACAACCTGAATGCGTGGGCGAAGAAAGAGAACCTGAAAAACTTCGTGGTCTATCAGACAACGCGTAATGGTCAGCCGTGGTATGTACTGGTGAGCGGTGTGTATGCGTCGAAAGACGAGGCAAAACGTGCTGTTGCCGCGCTGCCCGCAGATGTCCAGGCGAAAAACCCGTGGGCTAAGCCGCTGCATCAGGTTCAGTCCGATCTGAAGTAATGTATAAAGCGCAGGATGCTGTCGGAGCTTTCTCCACAGCCGGAGAGAGTGTAAGTAATCAGTCAGCATGAAAAAGAATCGCGCTTTTTTGAAATGGGCAGGGGGCAAGTACCCCCTGCTGGACGATATCGGAAGGCATTTGCCCCAGGGCGAATGCCTGATCGAGCCGTTCGTCGGCGCGGGTTCGGTGTTCCTTAACACGTCGTTCTCCCGCTATATCCTTGCTGATATCAACAGCGACTTAATCAGTCTTTATAACATCGTCAAAGACCGCCCCGATGAGTACGTTCATCATGCGCGGGCGCTGTTCGTCCCGCAGGCGAATCAATCCGAGGTGTATTACCGGCTGCGCGAAGAGTTCAACCAATGCCAGGATCCTTTCCGGCGCGCGCTGCTGTTTTTATACCTCAACCGGCATGGCTACAATGGCCTGTGTCGTTACAACCTGCGCGGCGAATTTAATGTACCGTTCGGGCGCTATAAAAAGCCCTATTTCCCGGAAGCTGAGTTGTATCACTTCGCAGAAAAAGCGCAGAATGCCTTCTTTTACTGCGAATCTTACGCTGAGAGCATGGCGCGTGCGGACGTGAACTCCGTTATCTACTGCGATCCGCCTTACGCACCGCTTTCTGCGACGGCGAACTTTACGGCTTACCACACGAACAGCTTTAGTCTTGAGCAGCAGGCTCATCTGGCCGCGATTGCGGAAAACCTGGTGCAGAACCGGATCCCGGTGTTGATTTCCAACCATGACACGCTGTTAACGCGTGAATGGTACCGTCAGGCAAAATTGCATGTGGTGAAAGTGCGACGCAGTATCAGCAGTAACGGTGGGACACGCAAAAAGGTGGATGAATTGCTGGCGCTCTACCGCCCGGCTCCCCTGTAACACCGCGTTCACCGCGCCGCCAGCCTGCCGAACCCTAATTTCTCAAGGAGATGCGGATGAAACAGTATTTAATTGCCCCTTCAATTCTGTCGGCTGATTTTGCCCGTCTGGGCGAAGATACCGCCAGCGTGCTGGCCGCCGGCGGCGACGTCGTTCATTTCGACGTGATGGATAACCACTACGTGCCGAACCTGACTATCGGGCCGATGGTGCTGAAAGCGCTACGCAACTACGGCATCACCGCGCCTATCGATGTGCATCTGATGGTCAAACCGGTCGACCGCCTGGTGCCGGACTTCGCCGAAGCTGGCGCCAGCATCATCACTTTTCATCCAGAAGCCTCTGAACATATTGACCGCACATTGCAGCTTATCAAAGAGCATGGCTGTAAAGCGGGGTTGGTGTTTAACCCGGCCACACCGCTGAGTTATCTGGATCATGTAATGGATAAGCTGGACGTCATTTTGCTGATGTCCGTTAACCCCGGTTTTGGCGGCCAGTCTTTTATTCCACACACGCTGGACAAACTGCGCGAAGTGCGCCGTCGTATTGATGCTTCTGGCCTGGATATTCGCCTGGAAGTTGATGGCGGTGTGAAGGCGAGCAACATTGGTGAAATCGCTGCCGCAGGCGCAGATATGTTCGTCGCGGGTTCGGCGATTTTTGGCCAGCCGGATTACAAACAGGTTATTGATGAAATGCGTAGCGAACTGGCGAAGGTAAGTCATGGATAAAATGCAGTTGATTCAGGGTGTCGCGTTCGATCTCGACGGCACGTTAGTAGACAGTGCGCCGGGTCTGACGGCAGCCGTGGACAGCGCGTTATATGCGCTGGAGCTCCCGCAGGCCGGCGAAGCGCGCGTGGTAACCTGGATTGGGAACGGCGCGGATGTGCTGATGGAGCGCGCGTTTAACTGGGCCCGCCAGGAGCGTGCTTTTCAGCGCGTCTCGCAGGGCAAACCTGATATTGATACCGGTGATATTCCGCAGGCAGAGCAGATCGGGATGCTGCGTAAACTGTTTAATCGCTACTACGAAGAGACCGTCGAAGAGGGCAGTTTTCTGTTCCCGGATGTGGCGGAAACCCTGGTGGCGCTGCACGCCAAAGGCCTGCCGCTGGCACTGGTGACTAACAAACCGACGCCGTTTGTGGCACCGCTGCTGGAAGCGCTGGATATCGCCAAATACTTTACCTTCGTGGTCGGCGGCGATGATGTGGTGAATAAAAAACCGCATCCGGAACCGCTGCTGCTGGTGTGCGAAAAACTGCATATTCAACCGCATGAGTTACTCTTCGTCGGGGATTCCCGCAATGATATTCGCGCCGCGCAGGCGGCAGGCAGCGTCTCTGTTGGCCTGACGTATGGGTATAACTACGGCGAAGCGATTACCTTAAGTGAGCCGGACTACGTGTTCGACCATTTTAAAGATTTACTGCCCGCACTCGGGCTCCCGCTCAGTGAACATCAGGAAATGAAAAATGACTAAGCCCATCGTTTTTAGTGGCGCACAGCCCTCAGGTGAACTAACCATTGGCAACTATATGGGTGCGCTGCGTCAGTGGGTGAACATGCAGGACGACTATCACTGTATCTACTGCATCGTTGACCTGCATGCCATTACCGCGCGTCAGGATCCGCAAAAACTGCGCAAGGCGACGCTGGATACGCTGGCGTTGTACCTGGCGTGCGGTATCGACCCGCAGAAAAGCACTATCTTTGTGCAGTCCCACGTTCCTGAACATGCCCAACTGGGCTGGGCGCTAAACTGCTACACCTATTTTGGTGAGCTGAGCCGTATGACCCAGTTCAAAGACAAATCCGCGCGCTATTCAGAAAACATCAACGCCGGTCTTTTTGACTACCCGGTGCTGATGGCGGCGGATATTCTGCTTTATCAGACCAATCAGGTGCCGGTGGGTGAAGATCAGAAACAGCATCTGGAGCTGAGCCGCGATATCGCGCAGCGCTTCAACGCGATTTATGGCGATGTGTTTAAAGTGCCTGAGCCGTTCATTCCAAAATCCGGCGCGCGCGTGATGTCGCTGCTGGAGCCGACCAAGAAGATGTCCAAGTCCGACGATAACCGCAACAACGTTATCGGCCTGCTGGAAGATCCAAAATCGGTGGTGAAAAAAATCAAACGCGCCGTGACTGACTCGGATGAGCCGCCGGTTGTGCGTTATGACGTTGCCAACAAAGCGGGCGTTTCCAACCTGCTGGATATCCTCTCTGCGGTGACCGGTCAGAGCATTGCCGAACTGGAGCAGCACTTCGAAGGCAAAATGTACGGTCATCTGAAAGGTGAAGTGGCGGACGCCGTTTCCGGCATGCTGACCGAGTTGCAGGAGCGTTATCATCGCTATCGCAACGACGAAGCTTTCCTGCAACAGGTGATGAAAGAGGGCGCGGAAAAAGCCAGCGCGCGTGCTTCTGAAACGCTGAAAAAGGTTTACGAAGCGATTGGGTTCGTTGCGAAACCGTAATGGATTGAATGCCTGATGGCGCAGCTGCCATCAGGCATTAAATATCAAAACCACTTCAATTTATCGCGCAGCGCCACTACGCGCCCAACGATAATCAGCGCCGGGCTTTGCACCTGCTGTGCCAGTTCGCCCAACTGTGATAAGCCGCCGCTCACCACCCGCTGCTGTACCGATGTGCCGTTTTCCACCAGCGCCACCGGCATATCCGCCTGCATACCGTGCGTGATCAGTTGTTCCTGAATCGTTGCCGCCTGATTCAGCCCCATATAAAACACCAGCGTCTGTTTTTCTGCCGCCAGATTCGCCCAGTCCAGCTCGCCGCCGGTTTTCAAATGGCCAGTCACCAGCCGCACGTTCTGCGCATAATCCCGGTGCGTCAACGGAATGCCAGAATAAGCCGAACAGCCGGAAGCCGCTGTAATACCCGGAACCACCGAGAAGGGCACTCCGGCGTGACAGAGCGTTTCTAACTCTTCGCCGCCGCGCCCGAAAATAAACGGGTCGCCGCCTTTCAGGCGCACGACGCGTTTACCGCTTTGCGCTTCGCGTAGCAGGATCTGGTTGATCTCTTCCTGCGGCACACAGTGGTAACCCGCGCGTTTGCCAACGAAAACGCGGTCGGCATCACGGCGCACCAGGTTCATAATTTCATCGGATACCAGCCGGTCATACACCACTACATCTGCCTGCTGGATTTGCTGCAAGCCTTTTAATGTCAACAGCCCGGCATCACCCGGCCCCGCGCCAACCAGTACCACTTCACCCCGGTTATCCAGCGGTTCTGCCAGCAGTTGTTCGGTAATTTTCTCAACTGCCGGTGCATCCTGGTTTGCCAATGACTGGGCAAGCCGGTCATTGACGAACAATTTCTCCCAGAAACGACGGCGTTCGCTGACGCTGGCGAAATGGCGCTTTACCCGGCCGCGCAATTGACCCGCGAACCTGGCGACATGACCCAGATGTTGCGGCAGCAGCGACTCCAGTTTCTCGCGCAGTAAACGCGCCAGCACGGGCGATGTGCCACCAGACGAGACCGCGACCATCAGCGGCGAGCGGTCGATAATCGACGGCATAATAAAACTTGCCTGGGTTGGCGCATCGACCACGTTGCAGAAGATACGGCGCACTTCTGCCGCATCGCTCACCCGCTGGTTAACCGCTTCGTTATCGGTGGCGGTAATCGCCAGCCAGCATTCATCCAGCAGCGTTTCGCTAAATTCCCCTTCCACCAGCGTCAACATCCCTTCTTCTGCCCAGACGGTGAACTGCGGCACAAAAAAGAGCGCGTTGACGGTAAGCCGTGCCCCCGCATCCAGTAACAAGCGAGCTTTACGTTCTGCGACATCGCCGCCGCCGACGAGCAGGCAGGCACGGCCTCGTAATTGACAGAAAATGGGCAAATGGTCCACGACATGACTCCGGGGTTTTTGTTATACGCTGAAGCTGGCACCTCGCGGTTGGCACCGCGGGGCGCGCAGAATTTGCCGTAGCATATCAGTAACCCATGACTACGGCAGCGGAGAGGGCAGGGGATTATGCTTTGATTTGTACCTCGCCGTCCTTCACTCGTGCTTCGAAATGCGCAACAGAACGGCTTTCATCTTCCATGCAAAGACCATCCCGCAGGCGGAAACGCTGTTTTTTTAGCGGGCTGGCGACCCATAACTCGCCCTGATGTTCGGCGATAATACCGCGCGACAGCACGCTGGACTGAAAAAACGGGTCGATATTACTGATGGCATAAACCTGGTCATCGTGGCGCGGGCGGAAAATCGCCACCTGCTGCTCGTTCACCAGCGCACAGACGCCGGTTGCGGGCACGATGTCATCGATTTTGCAGACTGTGTTCCACTGGCTCATGCGTTCTCCTCCACTAACATCACCGGAATACGTTCATACGGCGTGGCCGGGCGATGCTGTTCGCGCTCAGGCACCACCTGCACGTTCGGGTCACGGCGATCGCTATTGATAAAGTGTTTGAAGCGCGTTTGCGCGGCTGGGGTATTCACGGTTTCGCTCCATTCACAAATCACCGCTTCACGCAGGCGGGTCATTTCCGCTTCCAGTTGCGCGTCAAAGCCCAGCTTGTCGTCGATGATTACGCTTCGCAGATACGCAATGCCGCCTTCCAGGCCTTCCAGCCATGACGCGGTGCGGGTCAGTTTGTCGGCGGTGCGGATGTAGAACATCATAAAGCGGTCGAGATAGCGCAACAGGGTTTCGCGATCCAGATCCGCCGCCAGCAGATCCGCGTGGCGCGGTTTCATGCCGCCATTACCGCAGACATACAGGTTCCAGCCTTTTTCCGTGGCGATAATCCCCACATCTTTACCCTGCGCTTCCGCACATTCACGGGTACAACCAGAAACGCCGAATTTCATTTTGTGCGGCGTACGGATGCCTTTGTAACGGTTTTCCAGTTCGACGCCGAAGCCGACGCTATCGCCCACACCGTAACGACACCAGGTTGAACCGACACAGGTTTTCGCCATACGCAGCGCTTTGGCATACGCGTGGCCTGTTTCGAACCCGGCATTAATCAACTGACGCCAGATTTCCGGCAGATCGTCTTTTTGCGCACCGAACAGGCCGATACGTTGTGAACCGGTGATTTTGGTGTAGAGATTGAATTCACGGGCGATACGGCCCACTTCCATCAGCCCTTCCGGGGTGATTTCACCGCCGGCAGAACGCGGGATCACCGAATAAGTGCCGTCTTTCTGAATGTTGGCGAGGAAGTTGTCGTTGGTATCTTGCAGCGGCGTATGCTGCGGTTTAAGGACATACTCATTCCAGCAGGACGCGAGCAGGGAACCAACGGTCGGTTTACACACTTCACAGCCGTAACCCGTACCGTATTTCGCCAGCAGCGCATCGAAGGTTTTAATCCCTTCAACCTGGATCAGGTGGAACAGCTCCTGGCGCGAGTAAGCGAAGTGCTCGCACAGGTTGTTAGTGATTTCGATACCCTGTTTCGCAAGCTCAGCGTTCAGTACCTGAGTGACCAGCGGGATACAGCCACCGCAGCCGGTCCCGGCTTTGGTTTCGGCTTTCAGCGCGGCAACGGTGTGGCAGCCTTTGTTGATAGCGGCAATCAGATCGCCTTTCGTCACGTCGAAGCAGGAGCAAATCTGCGCGCTGTCCGGCAGTTTATCGACCCCGATAGACGGTTTTCCGCTGCTGGCATGTGCTGGCAGGATCAGCGCGTCCGGGTTTTCCGGCAGTTCGATGGCGTTCAGCACCAGTTGCAGCAGGTTGCCGTAATCACTGGTATCGCCGACTAACACCGCGCCGAGCAGGGTTTTGTTATCAGGACTTACGATCAGGCGTTTGTAAACTTCTTTGCTCTCGTCGAGATAGACGTAGCTGCGTGCGCCAGGCGTGCGGCCATGGGCATCGCCAATCCCGCCGACATCCACGCCGAGCAGTTTCAGCTTGGCGCTGAGATCGGCACCTTCGAAGGCGTTCTGTGTGCCGAGGATATGATCAACCGTGACCTGCGCCATTTTGTAACCCGGCGCGACCAGGCCATAAACGCGGTTATTCCAGCTTGCGCACTCGCCGATGGCGTAAATATTGGGATCGGATGTCTGGCAGCTATCGTTAATCAGGATGCCGCCGCGCGGAGCCACTTCCAGCCCGCACTGGGTTGCCAGTTTGTCGCGCGGGCGAATACCCGTGGAGAAGACAATAAAGTCAACTTCCAGCTCGCTGCCGTCGGCAAAGCGCATGGATTTACGCGCCTCGGTGCCTTCCTGCACGATCTCTTTGGTGTTTTTGCTGGTGTGTACGCGTACACCCATGCTTTCGATTTTGCGTCTGAGTTGCTCGCCGCCCATCTGGTCGAGCTGCTCGGCCATCAGCATCGGGGCGAATTCGATAACGTGCGTCTCAACGCCTAAGTTTTTCAGCGCGCCTGCGGCTTCCAGCCCGAGCAGGCCGCCGCCAACCACCGCGCCACGGCGGCTACGACGCGCGCATGACTCAATGGCATTCAAATCTTCAATAGTGCGGTAAACGAAACAGTCCTGGGTTTCGGACCCTTTGATCGGCGGGATCCACGGGTAGGAGCCGGTCGCCATGATCAATTTGTCGTAATAAACCGTGCGTCCGGCGCTCGAGTGGATCACTTTTTCCTGACGGTTGATAGTGATGGCACGCTCGCCGACCAGCACTTTTACGCCATGTTTTTCGTAAAAGCCTTCACGAACCAGCGATAACTCTTCAGCCGTATGGTGGGAAAAATAGGAAGAGAGGTGAACGCGATCGTAGGCTTTACGCGGCTCTTCACAGAAGACGGTAATGTCGAACTGGCTGGCGTCGGCCTTATCGAGAAGATCCTCAATAAAGCGGTGGCCGACCATGCCGTTACCGATAATAGCGAGTTTGACTTTGCTCATTTTTGCCTCGATTTCTTTTCTACTGCCTCCTACCTTAACGATTCAGCTTAAGGCGTTATTGATATGCATCAATTACACCCGCGCATACCACTTAATGGGTATATAATTGATTTTTATTGGTTTTTCTAAGTTGCGGATATCACTGGTATTTATTGGTTGCAGAATTTCTATACAAAAAATGAGGGTTTTTGTCGCGAGCTCTGATACAAAATATCTGAGGGAAAAAGAGGAGGTAATGCTATGACAGCAACACCGCTTTGGTTAGTTCAGAATGTGCATCTACCCGATCGTGAAGGGTTATGGCAAATCGCCATTGAGAACGGGCGATTTGGTGATATCACGCCGATGGGCGCAACGCACAGTGACACGCTGGAAGTGCTCAACGCGCGGGGCGGGCTGGCGCTGCCGCCGTTTATTGAGCCGCATATTCATCTGGATACCACGCAAACCGCCGGGGAACCGAGCTGGAACCAATCCGGCACCCTGTTTGAAGGGATTGAACGCTGGGCCGAACGCAAGGCGATGCTCAGCCATCAGGATGTCAAAACGCGCGCCTGGCAGACGCTGAAGTGGCAAATGGCGAACGGCGTTCAGCATGTGCGCACCCACGTTGATGTTTCCGATCCGTTGCTCACGGCGCTGAAAGCGATGCTGGAAGTGAAAGAGGAAGTCGCGCCGTGGATCGATTTGCAGATTGTTGCCTTCCCGCAGGAGGGGATTATTTCCTATCCCAATGGCGCAGCGCTGCTAGAAAAAGCGCTTCAGCTTGGCGCGGATGTGGTAGGTGCCATCCCGCATTTCGAATTTACCCGCGAGTATGGCCTGGAATCCCTGCATTTTGCGTTTGCGCTGGCGCGTGAGTATGAACGCCCGGTGGATATTCACTGCGATGAAATCGACGATGAGCAGTCGCGTTTTATCGAAACCGTCGCCGCGCTGGCGTTGAAATGGGAGATGGGGTCGCGCGTCACCGCCAGCCATACCACCGCGATGCACTCCTATAACGGCGCGTATACCGCGCGGCTATTTCGTTTGCTGAAGCTTTCTGGCATCAACTTTGTTGCTAATCCACTGGTCAATATTCATCTGCAAGGGCGTTTTGACGACTACCCGAAACGCCGGGGTATAACGCGGGTGAAAGAGTTGCTGGCGGCGGATATGAATGTCTGCTTCGGCCATGACGATGTGTTCGATCCGTGGTATCCGCTCGGTACGGGCAATATGTTGCAGGTGCTGCATATGGGGCTGCATGTTTGCCAAATGATGGGTTACCAGCAAATCGACGAGGGGCTGCGTTTAATCACTCATAACAGCGCCAGAACCCTTGGCCTGACGGAGTACGGTATTGAACCGGGTCTTCCTGCCAATATGATTATTTTGCCTGTTGAAAGCGGCTTTGACGCGGTGCGTTGCCAGGCGCCGGTGCGCTGGTCGATTCACCACGGGCGAATTATTGCCAGTACGCAGCCTGCGCAAAGTTGGGTGAAAATGAATAACGGCGGTGAAGAGGTGGTGTTCAGCCGCGCACCGCGCAACTAGCACTTCGCCAGCCCCGTTGTGTCGGGGTTGGCGTTACATCTGTTTCCAAATACGTAAAATTAAGTAAAAGGCTGGCCTGCCGGCTGACTGCTCTTTAGAATCAAGCCACTCGCTTTCTTTACTGCACTTCGTTAAGGAAACCTTATGGTTAAATCGACTCTGGCGGCTATTGCGGCTGTTTTTGCCCTTTCTGCTATCTCCCCTGCTGCGCTGGCAGCAAAAGGCGATCCTCATGTTCTGCTCACCACGTCCGCCGGTAATATCGAACTGGAGCTGAACAACCAGAAAGCCCCTGTGTCGGTGAAAAACTTCCTTGATTACGTCAACAACGGTTTCTACAACAACACCACGTTTCACCGTGTGATCCCGGGCTTTATGGTGCAGGGCGGCGGTTTTAACGAGCAGATGCAGCAAAAGCAGCCGAATCCACCTATCAAGAACGAAGCGGATAACGGCCTGCGTAATACGCGCGGCACCATTGCGATGGCGCGCACCGCGGATAAAGACAGCGCAACCAGCCAGTTCTTTATTAACGTTGCGGATAATGCCTTCCTCGATCACGGGCAACGTGATTTTGGCTATGCGGTGTTTGGTAAAGTTGTGAAAGGAATGGATGTCGCCGATAAAATTTCTCAGGTGCCCACTCACGATGTCGGTCCTTACCAGAATGTCCCGTCAAAACCGGTTGTTATCCTCTCTGCGAAAGTGCTGCCGTAATTTTCCCACACGGGCTGTTCGGCCCGTGTTCTCTTGCCTTCCTGCGTAACGTGAAATTTCTGCTTATAATTTGGGCATGTACACGTCTACTACAGGGAGGCGCTATGCCAAAAAAACTCACCGACAGGCAAAAATCCCGTCTCTGGGAGAAGCAGCGCAATGTCAATTTCCAGGCCAGCCGACGTCTGGAGGGCATTGACGGTGAACTTGTGACGCTTAACGCCGAAGAAGCCAATGTCCGTCTTGAAGAGCTGCGGAGGCACTATGAGCGATAAATTCGGCGATGGCCGCGACCCATATCTTCTTCCCGGTCTGAAAGTGATGCGCAATGTGTTAGGCATTCACGAAAAACAACGGCTGGAGCAGGCGGCGTATCAACTTACGGCGTTACGCGCCGCAACGCTCGAACTCGGGCCGCTGGCGCGCGGGCTTCCCCATCTTTGCGCCATTCACCACCATCTCTATCAGGATGTGTTCGACTGGGCAGGGCAGATTCGGGAAGTCGATATTTACGAGGGCGATACCCGCTTTTGCCATTTCGAATATATCGAGAAAGAGGGCAACGCCCTGATGCAGCAGCTCGAAGATGAGGAGTGGCTTTGCGGGCTGGAGAAAGCGGAGTTTATTGCGCGGCTGGCGCATTACTATTGCGAAATCAATGTGCTGCATCCGTTCCGCCTCGGGAACGGTATTGCACAGCGCATCTTTTTCGAACAGCTTGCACTGCACGCTAACTTCTCTCTCGACTGGCGCGATATCGATCCCGAAGCGTGGCGCGCCGCAAACCAGGCCGGTGCCATGGGCGACCTGGAACCCTTAATCGCCATCTTTAGCAACGTGGTGAGCGAGGCGGTGGAGAGCGAGTAAACTGAAGGTCTTGCTGCCCTTAGAGCAAGACCTTAAGCCCATGTTTTTGCACCACGGATAATAATTTGAGAGAAACGCCGCTCGGGCGTTTCATGCCATTTTCCCATTTCTGTATGGTTGAAACGCTGGTATTCAAATAGCGAGCAAATACCGACTGGCTGACGTTGAATCTTTCTCTCAATCCTTTTATTTCATCAGGTTTAAGATCCTCGACCGGGCTCAAGCAACGCTCATCGAAATTACGCATGGTTTCCTGCGCAATCGCACCTGCATCAAACAACCCACTTGCCGCGCTATGGATCGCTTCGAAAGCAGGGCTTTTAAATTTACTTTTTGTTGTCATGGGTAATCTCAACCAACTCTTTGTTACTGATTAGCATCAATATGGCCTTTTCAGAAAGGTAGGCGTAATGCTTTGCTAGCTCACGAAATGCGGCTAGCTCACTATCATCAATATTTGCCATATCCTGCTTCGCGTAGAGAAAGGTATAAAACCCATGAGATCCTCCCTTCGCCAGGACAATGGCGCGGTCCCTGTTTTGATTGAGCCGTTTCTTATAGACCCCACCGCCCAGATTATCCGCCTGACCTTGCATCATCTCATCAATGGCACGGCGTAATTCACTGTCACGTATACCGTGTTTTTGGGCTGCCTTAGCAAACCATTTCGTTTTGAAAATCCGTTTAAAAGATAGCATCCCTTTCATCCTGAATGTAGCACTTGGTGCAATAGTACTTCTTCGTCAGTGGAAAGGAACATTTCCGCAAACCCATTTGTTATCTTTGCGAAGTGCCGTATAGTTTTGCGCAATCTGCATGAAACGCTGCATATCCATTGGTTGAACTCACATGATCCTGCTTATCGACAATTACGACTCCTTTACCTGGAATCTGTACCAGTATTTTTGCGAACTGGGGGCAAGCGTGGAGGTAAGGCGTAACGATGAGCTGACGCTGGCCGATATTGCCGCGCTGGGCCCGAAAAAGATTGTTATCTCGCCCGGCCCCTGCACGCCGGATGAGTCCGGCATTTCGCTCGATGTGATTAAGCATTACGCCGGTCAGTTGCCGATGCTTGGCGTTTGCCTCGGTCACCAGGCGATTGCGCAGGTGTTTGGCGCCACCATCGTTCGTGCAGCAAAAGTCATGCACGGCAAAACCTCTCCCGTTACTCACCACGGCGCTGGCGTTTTTGCCGGGCTTAATAATCCATTAACCGTGACGCGCTACCATTCGCTGGTTATCGATCCGCCCACGTTACCGGCCTGTTTTGAGGTTACCGCCTGTAGTGAGAGCGGCGAGATAATGGGCATTCGCCATCGACAATGGGATCTGGAAGGGGTGCAATTCCACCCGGAAAGTATCCTCAGCGAGCAGGGCCATCAGTTATTGCAAAACTTCCTCGTGCGGTGATTTCTGGTTGCCATGCAGTGATTTTTTATGCATATTTCGTGATTATATTTTCATAATCAATGCAACATAAACTGGATGGGCAAGCCATGGCAACTCAGCAAGACGCGGTGACGCGTGCAAACTTCGATGACGTTATTCTGCCAATTTACGCACCGGCCGAGTTTATCCCGGTGAAGGGAAAAGGCAGCCGCGTGTGGGATCAGCAGGGTAAAGAGTATGTTGATTTTGCTGGCGGCATTGCCGTTACTGCCTTAGGCCACTGCCATCCGGCGCTGGTGGAGACCCTGAAAACGCAGGGCGAAACGCTGTGGCACACCAGTAATGTATTTACCAACGAACCCGCGCTACGCCTGGCGCGTAAAATTATTGACGCCACGTTTGCCGAACGCGTGGTGTTTATGAACTCCGGCACCGAAGCTAACGAAACTGCCTTTAAGCTGGCGCGTTTTTATGCATCTACGCGCCACAGCCCGTACAAAACCAAAATCATCGCTTTCCATAACGCGTTTCATGGTCGTTCACTGTTTACCGTGAGCGTCGGCGGCCAGCCGAAATATTCCGACGGCTTTGGCCCGAAACCGGCAGACATCATCCATGTACCGTTTAACGATCTGCATGCGGTGAAAGCGGTGATGGACGATCACACCTGCGCGGTGGTGGTTGAACCTATTCAGGGAGAGGGTGGTGTGACGGCAGCGACGCCAGAATTCCTCCAGGGCCTGCGTGAATTATGTGACCAGCACAATGCGTTGCTGGTGTTTGATGAAGTGCAGTGCGGCATGGGCCGCAGCGGCGAGCTGTTCGCGTATATGCACTATGGCGTGACGCCGGATATTCTCACCAGCGCCAAAGCCCTGGGCGGCGGGTTCCCCATCAGCGCGATGTTAACCACGCAGGAGATCGCCAGCGTATTCCATGCGGGTTCGCACGGCTCCACTTACGGCGGCAACCCGCTGGCCTGCGCGATTGCCGGAACCGCATTCGATATCATCAATACGCCGGAAGTGCTGAATGGCGTGAATGCCAAACGCGAAGTATTTGTCCGCCATTTGCAGCAAATCAACGAGCAGTTTGACCTGTTCAGCGACATTCGCGGCATGGGGTTGTTGATTGGGGCTGAGCTGAAGCCGCAGTACCAAGGCCGCGCGCGGGATTTCCTCTACGCCGCCGCCGATGCGGGTGTGATGGTGCTGAACGCCGGGCCAGATGTGATGCGCTTTGCGCCGTCGTTGATTGTTGAAGAGCAGGATATCGACGAAGGGATGCGCCGCTTTGCGCAGGCTATCGCGAACGTCGTTAACGCGTAAGGCGTCGACGAAGCCAGATGCCGTGATGCGGACGCTGACGCCATGCCACTGATGAAATGGTGTGCATGGTGCTCAGATGGCCGATAATTCGCTGTAGATGTTGCTCCAGCGTGCTCATTGGCCCGTGGGTCAGCGTCTCTGGCGCTTCCAGAATATTCACATCACCCGATTCACCCGGCCCGTCATACTCCAGCCGCTGCTGACAGCGTTGCAGCGCAATCTCACACGACTGCAAATAGCGCTGCGCCAGTTCCTGCGTCAGCATGGTGTGCTCGCGCGCCAGCGTAGTCATCGCATTAATATGCTCAACAATAAACTGGCTGTGGGTAACCCACAGTTTCATATCGTTCAGATAGCGAGTGTTAAATCCCGGCTCCTGCATTGCCTGGTTGAGGGAGTTAAACAGCGCGTTATGCGCCTGGTTAACGTGCATACGCTGCCAGGCAAGCGGCGTGGCCTCGGGGTTATCGCTGAGGATCAGGCGGATAGCGTCCTGGTAAGTTTCCAGCGCGTCGTGCGCGTTCTGGCGCAACAGGCCGCTTTGCCACTGTGGCCATAGCCAGACCATGCCGCCGAAAGCAATCAGGCAGCCAATCAGCGTATCGACCAGCCGGGCGACAATAAACTCATCACCATTGAGCGTCAGGATCTGCAACGTATACACGGCGGTAATGGTAAAACCGACCATTGCCCAGCCGTAGCTTTTACGAATAATCAAATAGCTGACCAGCGTAATCATCAGCATCGCCGCCAGCGTAAAGCCGAGCGGCACGTGAAAATGCAGCGTTGCCCCGGCTATCACCAGACCAGCAAAAGTGCCCGCCGCCCGATGGACAATGCGTACCCGCGTTGCGCCGTAGCCGTTTTGTGTCACAAACATCACCGTCATCATGATCCAGTAGGGCTTCGGCAAGCTCAGCGCGCTGCCCATCAGGCTGGCGATACTGAGCATCACGCTGATACGCGCGGCATTACGTAACGCAGTGGATTTGAGCGACAAGTAACTTTTGAGGGCCGGAATAAGCGGCAGGCGGCGCTGCTTCTCTTCCATCAGATCGCGAATATAGAGCGGGCGCTGGGTGCGCAGTACACGGGCGATACGGCTGAAGTGCCAGGCGCAGAACTGCCCGACCGGGTTGTCAGGGTGCTGACGGGCGATTTTTTCCAGTGCGCCTGTCTGTTTATCCATGGTGAACCGCGTCGGGTAGCGGTGGTAAAGAATGTCATCCGACAGCACGCGCAGGCGGGCCGCGACGGTTTGCGCATTCCAGCGGATCACCTGCTCGGCGTGGGTTTGTTCGACCAGCTTTTGCACCTCTTCCGGCTGATGCAAACTGACGGAGATATGCTCCTGCAAATCCAGCCCGACCTGAAACACGCGCAGCAGGCGCTTGTAATCACTGTTCTGGTTAGCGGCCAGCATATGCAATTGCTGGTAACACTGGCTAATCAGATCCACCACTTTTTGCTGACGGGCGAGCAGCGGCGGCAGCGCTTTTTCCGGGTCAGCATGCTGAGTCAGCAGGCTATATTTCGCTTCGCAATAATCGGCCAGTTGCCGGTAGAGCAAACTGAGAGATTCGCGCAGCGGCTGCTCGCGCCACAGCCAAAACCAGAACCAGTTAAACAGCCCGTACCACAGCGTACCGAGCGTGTAGATCAGCAGCGGCTCCCACACCGGCATATTCCCGGCGAGGCTCAGGGTAAAAATAGCGGCAATCAGTGAGGCCGGTAATAAACGCCCGTGCAGCGCGCTGATCTCTCCCGTTACGCCCAACAGCAGCGTTAGCCCGGTCATGATCAGCGGCAGCGGAATATTATCGCCAGGCAGCAACTGCACCGCCAGGCTACAGCCTGCAAACAGCGAGCCGCCAATAATCAGGCGTTTAAAGAAGCGCTTGTGCGGGGTATCAAGACCGGCAATATTGCAGCAGGCGGGAACGAGGGAGAACAGCAGGCCTTGTTGCAAATGGCCGACCAGCAGCCCAATCGCCACGGGTAAACACAGCACCAGCGTTTGTCGCAGTGCGTAGTTGATTTCGGGGTGGTAAATCAGCCTGCGCCACATGAGGAGAGAAAAACGGCGCACCGGGTGAGCGATGCGCCGTTTTACAGATTAACGCGTTCCGTAGACGACAATGGTTTTGCCGTGGGCGGAGATCAGGTTTTGATCTTCAAGCATTTTCAGGATGCGGCCAACTGTTTCGCGGGAGCAACCGACGATCTGACCAATTTCCTGGCGCGTAATTTTAATTTGCATGCCGTCAGGATGGGTCATTGCGTCCGGCTGTTTCGCCAGATTCAACAACGTTTGCGCAATTCGTCCTGTTACGTCCAGGAACGCCAGGTTGCCGACTTTCTCCGAGGTCACCTGTAGGCGACGCGCCATTTGCGAGGAGAGACGCATCAGAATATCCGGGTTCACCTGGATTAACTGACGGAATTTTTTGTAGGAGATTTCGGCTACTTCACAGGCGGTCTTGGCGCGTACCCAGGCACTGCGCTCCTGACCTTCTTCAAACAGGCCCAGTTCACCGATAAAATCGCCCTGGTTGAGGTAAGAGAGGATCATCTCTTTACCTTCTTCATCCTTGATGAGCACTGCCACTGAGCCTTTCACGATGTAATACAACGTTTCCGCTTTTTCACCCTGGTGAATCAGCGTGCTCTTCGACGGGTACTTATGAATATGGCAATGAGACAAGAACCATTCGAGAGTCGGGTCTGTTTGCGGTTTGCCAAGCACCATGCGCGGTTATCCTCTGTTATAAGCTGGCTCCAGAAGTGGGGCGTAAGGTAACCCTGATTCTGGGGTTGCAATCAATGCTTCCCAAGTCCCGGGAAGTGGACCGTCAGCGTCATCTGCGGTCTCTAATGTATGATGTCCTTTGCGTACATGCGTAACGTCAATGTATCTCTCTAGCATCCAGACTGTTTTAGCATAGCTTTTAACGCCTGTCTCCTGGTGTCTCGCTTCAGCATGACGCAGGTCGCCTTCCGTTGCGACTTTTCTTATGTACGCGTAATCTGTACAGAAAATTGCAACGGCGGAGTGATGAAAATGCAGGCACGTGTGAAATGGGTTGAAGGGTTAACGTTCCTTGGTGAGTCTGCGTCTGGTCACCAAATTTTGATGGACGGCAACTCAGGTGACAAAGCCCCAAGCCCGATGGAAATGGTTCTGATGGCCGCCGGGGGATGCAGCGCAATCGACGTCGTTTCGATCCTGCAAAAAGGGCGTCATGACGTGACCGACTGCGAAGTGAAGCTGACCTCAGAACGCCGCGAAGAAGCGCCGCGCCTGTTTACGCATATCAATCTGCACTTCGTGGTCACCGGCAAAGCGCTGAAAGACGCGGCGGTGTCACGCGCCGTTGATCTCTCGGCAGAGAAGTATTGCTCCGTGGCATTGATGCTGGAAAAAGCGGTGAATATCACCCACTCTTACGAAGTGATCGAATCCTGATTATGCCCGCCCGGCGGCGCGTGGTTTGCCGGGCTATTTGATTTTTTTGCCTTCCATCAACCGCTGCACCAGCGGCGTCATGATCAACTCCATCGCCAGCCCCATTTTGCCGCCCGGCACCACCAGTGTATCCATATGCGAGATAAATGAACCCTGCAACATCGCGAGCAGCCACGGATAATCAATTCCTTCCAGATTGCGGAAATGAATAACCACGAAACTCTCATCCAATGAAGGAATGCCTTTGGCGGCAAACGGGTTAGAGGTATCGATCGTCGGCACGCGCTGGAAGTTGATATGAGTGCGGGAAAACTGCGGCGTAATGAAGTTGATGTAATCTTCCATCGAGCGCACCACGGAATCCATCACCGCTTCACGGGAGTGCCCGCGCTCGCTGGTATCGCGGATCAGCTTTTGGATCCACTCCAGGTTCACAATCGGCACCACGCCCACCAGCAAATCGACGTAGCGCGCGACATCATGTTGTGGCGTTACCACACCGCCATGCAGCCCTTCATAAAACAGCACATCGGTCGGTTCCGGCAGCGGCTGCCAGGGGGTAAACGTCCCCGGAACCTGGTTCCACGGCACGGCTTCATCGTAGGTATGCAGATATTTTCGCGCCTGGCCCTGGCCGCTTTGCCCATATTCGCTAAAGGTTTGTTCCAGCAGACCAAAGTCGTTCGCTTCCGGGCCAAAGTAGCTGATATGCCGCCCAAGATCGCGGGCTTTGCGAATCGCCATATCCATTTCCGGGCGGGTGTAGCGATGGAAGCTGTCACCTTCCACTTCTGCCGCGTGCATGTTGAGCTGGGCGAAGATTTTACGAAAGGCGAGGCTGGTGGTGGTGGTTCCCGCGCCGCTGGAGCCAGTGACGGCGATGACTGGATGTTTAGCGGACATAGCAACTCCCTGAATAAAATATTATTTTCAGTACCAAAGCCGCCTGCATCCTGTTATTCGTGAAACTGCCCGCGCGGCATAATATTCACCGTTTCGTGCAGTTCCGACCACACCAGCACGGCTTCGCCGCGTTGCAGTTGCCGTTTAACATCGGCGACCTTTTGTTCAAGCGAACGCTCATGTTCACCATAATCGGTGCCTTCGCGCAAGACAAAGCTCTCAATCAGGCTGTCCAGCGTCCCGGCCTCAAGTTCTTGCCATGGAATAATCATGATGCTCCCAGATAAGCCGATAACCAGCCCGGAATGCGCCTTTCCAGCCACATCTCCGGGCGACGTAGCGTGCCACCGACAAAGCCAACGTGCCCGCCATGTTCCGTCAATTGATATTCAATATTAGCGGGTAAATGCCCAGGATCGGGGATGACATTATGATCCATAAACGGATCATCTTTGGCGTGAATGATAAGCGTCGGTTTTCGAATCAACGGCAACTGTGGCATGGCGCTACAGCGACGATAGTAATCAAGGGCATCGGCAAAGCCGTGGATTTTCGCAGTGATCAAATCGTCAAACTCGCGGATGCGCCGCAGCTTGCGCAGCGTGGGCAACGTCGTCGGCAACGATCCCGGGTAAGCACGTAACTTACGCGCGGCGTTGGCTTTCAGCAGATTAAGCAAATAGCGCTGATAAACGCGGGAAAAGCCTTTATCCATATGGTAACTACAGGCTTCCAGCATCAAAGGCGCAGAGACTATCACTGCCGCATCGACAGGCAGGTCGTCATCCGCTTTTGCCAGCAGACAGCCGAGCATATTGCCGCCCAGCGAATACCCCACCGCGGCGGTCGGTACTTCGCCGAACTCCTTGCGCAGCCAGTACAAAAACCAGGTGCCGTCTTCGGTTTCACCGGAGTGATAAATGCGGCTCAGGCGGTTCGGAATGCCGCTGCAACCGCGAAAATGCATCACCACGCCCAGCCAGCCGTGCTGCTTCGCCGCATGAATCAAACCATGAGCGTACGGGCTATGCAGGCTGCCTTCCAGCCCGTGAAACACGACGAGGCGCGGCTTATGGCGCGCCTCGTTCGGCTCTTCACTCCAGGCGAGATCGACAAAATCCCCGTCCGGCAATTCAAGGCGCTGCCACCAGGGTTCGAACTGTAAACGACGACGGACAAGGCGTGGCAGCATCGTTTGTAGATGCGGATTGCTCGCGCCGCGCATCGGCTGGAAAGTGCGAGCATCCTCTTGATCTTCATGGGAAAGTGCAGGTGTAATTTCTGCCATCTTGTCAACTAATCTCTGTATACATACGGGCGAATACGCCCGCCGTTGTGCCTTATTCCGCTTGCAGCATTGTCTCTAGCTGCTCGTGCGCGTCCAGCCACGCCATTTCGCACTCCTCAAGGCCGGATTTCGCCGTCGCCTGCTGTTGCAGGCAGGCGGTTAACTCCGTTTTGCGGCTTTGATCGTAAAGCCCGCTGTCGCCGAGCTTCTCTTCGGCTTCGGCCAGTTGCGCATTGAGTTTTTCCATCTCTTTTTCCAGACGGGCAATCTCTTTACGCAGCGGCTGGGTTTGCGTGCGCAGTTCGGCTTCGCGACGCTTCTGATCTTTACGCGCCTGGGCGCTATTGCCGTTCTCTTTCGCCGTGTCCGCAGGCTGGTTTTCCTGCTTTTGCACATCGCTCAGCCACTGCTGGTAATCGTCGAGATCGCCGTCGAACGGCTCGACTTTGCCGTCGTGCACCAGGTAGAGATCGTCGGTGGTGGAGCGCAGCAAGTGACGGTCGTGCGAGACGACAACCAGTGCGCCTTCAAACTCAATCAACGCGTCGGTCAGCGCCTGGCGCATATCGAGATCGAGGTGGTTTGTCGGTTCATCAAGCAGCAGCAGGTTCGGGCGCTGCCAGACGATAAGCGCCAGCACCAGCCGCGCTTTTTCGCCGCCGGAGAAACGTTCCGTCGCTTCCGTGACTTTATCGCCCTGAAAACCAAAACCGCCGAGATAATCGCGCAGCTTCTGCTCCAGCTCCTGCGGCGCAAGGCGCGCCAGATGTTGCAGTGGCGATTCGTCGGCGCGTAAAAATTCCAGCTGATGCTGGGCGAAGTAACCGAGCTTGATGCCTTTTGCCAGGCCGATTTCGCCGCTCTGCGCCGCCAGTTCACCCGCCAGCAATTTAATCAGCGTTGATTTCCCGGCACCGTTGCGCCCCAACAGGCCAATGCGTGAACCTGGCACCAGGTTAAGTTTGATGGCGTTCAGAATGGTGCGATCGCCATAACCGGCGCTCACTTTCTCCATCTTCAGGATCGGGTTTGGCAGGCTTTCCGGTGCGCGGAAGCTGAAGTGGAACGGGTTATCGACGAGCGCGGGGGCAATCAGCTCCATACGCTCCAGCATTTTAATGCGGCTTTGCGCCTGCTTCGCTTTGCTGGCTTTGGCTTTAAAGCGATCGATAAAGCTTTGCAGATGCGCCACGCGCTGCTGTTGGCTCTCATAAGTGGCTTGCTGCTGAGCAAGGCGTGTCGCGCGCTGGCGCTCAAACGAGCTGTAGTTGCCGGTGTATTCGAACAGGTTTTGCTGCTCAATATGCAGAATTTTGTTGACCACTGGATCGAGGAAATCACGGTCGTGAGAAATCAGGATCAATGTGCCCTGGTAGCTTTTCAGCCATTTTTCCAGCCAGATAACCGCATCGAGATCGAGGTGGTTGGTCGGTTCATCCAGCAGCAGTAAATCGGAGCGGCAAATCAGCGCCTGTGCGAGGTTTAAACGCATACGCCAGCCGCCGGAGAAATCGCTTACCGGGCGCTCCAGTTGTTCGTTGGCGAAGCCCAGACCGTGCAACAAGCTGGCGGCGCGGGAGCGCACCGTCCACGCGTCGATGGCGTCGAGTTTTCCGTGTACGGTGGCGATGGCGTGACCGTCGTTGCGCGCGTTGGCGGCATTCAGTTGCGCTTCAAGCTGGCGGTATTCGCGATCGCCGTCTATCACATAATCGATGGCCGCTTCGTCTAACGCCGGCGTTTCCTGATTCACCCACGCTAGTTGCCAGGTGCCGGGATAGGTGAAGCTGCCGCCATCGGCGCTTATCTCGTTTTTCAGCAGCGACAGCAGGGTCGATTTGCCGCAGCCGTTTTTACCCACCAGGCCCACTTTCTGGCCCGGATTGATGGTGGCTGTGGCGTTATCCAGCAGGACACGCACGCCGCGACGAATTTGTAACGAGGAGAAAACAATCATAAGACGCCGTATGTTCAGACTATGTTAATTTGTCTTTATGGTAATGTAAGGTTACGGCCAAATGCCGCACCGGGGCCGCAATGTTAGCCCAAAATGACAGATTTGACACCCGGGAGGGGAATAGATGTCGCAGACAGCGAAAGTGTTGCTGCTGTATGCCCATCCGGAATCACAGGACTCGGTGGCGAACCGGGTTTTGCTTAAGCCGGCAACGCAACTGCAAAACGTAACGGTGCATGACTTGTACGCCCGTTATCCTGATTTTTTTATTGATATTCCTTATGAACAGGCGCTGTTGCGCGAGCATGACGTTATTGTTTTTCAACATCCTCTTTATACCTATAGCTGCCCGGCACTGCTCAAAGAGTGGTTCGATCGCGTATTGAGCCGGGGCTTTGCCAGCGGGATCGGCGGGAACCAACTGGCGGGAAAGTACTGGCGTAGCGTGATTACCACCGGCGAGCCGGAGGCGGCTTATCGCCATGATGGTCTGAATCGCTACTCAATGAATGATATTTTGCGCCCCTTTGAGCTGACCGCCGCAATGTGCCGTATGCACTGGCTCAGCCCGATCATCATCTATTGGGCTCGTCGGCAGGCACCGCAGGAGCTGGCGAATCATGCCAAAGCTTACGGTGACTGGCTGGCCTCGCCATTGCTGCCGGGAGGTCGTTAATGGAAGGTTCCACGCTGTTACTGGCTGGCGTGTTATTCCTCTTTGCCGCCGTGGTTGCCGTACCGCTGGCCGCGCGTTTAGGTATTGGCGCGGTGCTCGGTTATTTGCTGGCGGGCATTGCGATTGGCCCGTGGGGGCTGGGGTTTATCAGCGACGTCGACGAAATCCTTCATTTCTCGGAGTTAGGCGTGGTGTTCCTGATGTTTATCATCGGGCTGGAGCTGAACCCGTCGAAGCTGTGGGAATTGCGTCGCTCTATCTTTGGTGTCGGCGCCGCGCAAGTATTGCTCAGTGCCGCGATCCTCGCCGGGTTATTAATGCTGACACAGTTTGCCTGGCAGGCGGCGGTGATTGGCGGCATTGGCCTTGCGATGTCATCCACGGCGATGGCGCTGCAACTGATGCGCGATAAAGGCATGAACCGCAGCGAGTCCGGGCAGCTTGGCTTCTCGGTGCTGCTGTTTCAGGACCTGGCGGTGATCCCGGCGCTGGCGCTGGTGCCGCTGCTGGCGGGTAACGGTGATAACCATCTCGACTGGATGAAGGTCGGCATGAAAGTGCTGGCGTTTGCGGGGATGCTGGTTGGCGGCCGTTATCTCCTGCGTCCGGTGTTTCGCTTTATTGCGGCTTCCGGCGTGCGCGAAGTGTTTACCGCCGCGACGCTGCTGCTGGTGCTGGGTTCGGCGCTGTTTATGGATGCGCTTGGGCTGTCGATGGCGTTAGGGACCTTTATCGCTGGTGTGCTGCTGGCAGAGAGCGAATATCGCCATGAACTGGAAATCGCTATCGATCCGTTTAAAGGGCTGTTGTTGGGGCTGTTCTTTATCTCGGTGGGGATGGCGCTGAATCTTGGTGTGCTCTATACCCATCTGTTGTGGGTGGTGATAAGTGTCGCAGTGCTGGTGGCGGTGAAAACGTTGGTGCTGTATGGGCTGGCGCGCATCTATGGTCTGCGTAGCGCAGAGCGGATGCAGTTCGCTGGGGTGTTAAGCCAGGGCGGCGAATTCGCTTTTGTCCTCTTTTCTACCGCCTCTTCTCAGCGCCTGTTCCAGGATGATCAACTGGCGCTGCTGCTGGTGACCGTCACGTTGTCGATGATGACCACGCCGCTACTGATGCGCAGCATTGATAAACTGCTCTCCCGGCGTTTTAACACGCCTGAAGATGAAGACGAAGCGCCGTGGGTAGACGACGACAAGCCGCAGGTGATTGTGGTCGGTTTTGGCCGTTTCGGGCAGGTGATTGGCCGCCTGTTAATGGCGAACAAAATGCGCATCACCGTGCTTGAGCGCGATATCAGCGCCGTCAACCTGATGCGTAAATACGGCTATAAGGTTTATTATGGCGATGCCACGCAGGTGGAATTGCTGCGCTCGGCGGGCGCGGAGGCGGCGCAATCTATTGTCATCACCTGTAATGATCCGCTCGATACGATGAAGCTGGTGGAGATTTGCCAGCAGCACTTTCCGCATTTGGCGATCCTGGCGCGGGCGCGGGGACGTGTGGAAGCCCATGAGTTATTGCAGGCGGGCGTGACGCAGTTTTCCCGTGAAACCTTCTCCAGTGCGCTGGAGTTGGGGCGTAAGGCGCTCATTTCGCTGGGAATGCATCCGCACCAGGCGCAGCGGGCGCAGTTGCACTTCAGGCGTCTGGATATGCGCATGCTGCGCGAGCTGATGCCGGTGCATACCGATACGGTACAAATTTCCCGCGTACGCGAAGCGCGGCGCGAGCTGGAGGAGATCTTCCAGCGTGAAATGCAGCAAGAGCGTCGCCAGTTAGACGGCTGGGACGAGTTTGAATAAGGGGATTCGAATGGCTGTACGAAAACGTTTTATCGCCGGCGCGACCTGTCCGGCATGCCAGGCGAAAGACTCCCTGGCAATGTGGCGTGAAAATAATGTCGATATTGTTGAATGTGTTAAGTGCGGGCATCAAATGCGCGAGGCGGATAAAGAAGCCCGTGAGCATGTTCGCAAAGATGAGCAAGTGATAGGGATTTTTCATCCGGACTAGCGATATCAGGCAGGATTTTTTAAGCTAAAGGGTACACGGGTGCAGAATTCCGCTACAATCTGCGCCAGTATTTTTCCCACTCTCAGGAGATATCATGAAAGTAGCAAAAGACCTGGTGGTCAGCCTGGCCTATCAGGTACGTACAGAAGACGGTGTATTGGTTGATGAGTCTCCGGTGAGTGCGCCGCTGGACTACCTGCACGGTCACGGTTCTCTGATCTCCGGTCTGGAAAACGCGCTGGACGGTCACGAAGTCGGCGACAAATTCGATGTGGCTGTTGGCGCGAACGACGCTTACGGTCAGTACGACGAAAACCTGGTACAACGCGTACCGAAAGACGTCTTTATGGGCGTTGACGAATTGCAGGTTGGCATGCGCTTCCTGGCCGAAACCGACCAGGGCCCGGTACCGGTAGAAATTACCGAAGTGGAAGATGACCACGTTGTGGTTGACGGTAACCACATGCTGGCAGGCCAAAATCTGAAGTTCAACGTTGAAGTTGTCGCTATCCGCGAAGCAACCGAAGAAGAACTGGCGCACGGCCACGTTCATGGTCCGCACGGTCACGATCATGACCACGACCACGATCATGATGGTTGCTGCGGTGGCCATGACCACGATCACGGTGGTAAAGGCGGCTGTGGTGGTAACGGCGGTTGCGGCTGCCACTAATAATACCCGTCGTCTTTCGCGCCGCAGGTGCGTTGGCTACGCTTTCAAACCCCGGTCACATAGTTTTCTATGCTCCCGGGGATTTTCAAGCTTGCCGCCTTCCGGCGATTCGAAATCCATAGGGTATAAATGCACTAAGCGGGGAAACCCGCTTTTTTTACGCCTCAATAATGGGGCGGTGGGGTCTCTTCCGATGGCGATGCCAGATGTGAAGGTTGGCTGGCTTTTACTTTCTCCACCAGCAAACGCACATGCTCACGCAGCTTTGCCATCTCCAGTTCATGCGCGATAACTGTCTGATTCAGCTCTTCAATGGTCATCTCCTGAAAAGCCAGGCGGCTTTCCAGTTCCGCCAGTCGCGCTTCGATTGTTAACTCTTGCATACTTCACCTCCTGATAGCGTCCGGCCTGATTTGCGTTAAACGGGCGGATTTTACTGAACTTTGCCTCGCGATACAGCATCAGGGCAGAAAAGCAGAAACTTATTTAAACAAAAATAGTCAGAAATCAGGTGAATTCGGGTGGAGTCCTTATGTTGATTTCTGCCGCAACGCTTTATAGTACGTTTCTTAACTTTATGTATAACCCTGGGGCGAGATGCCCCGGCCCCTGGAGAAATGGATGAAATCACTGTTTAAAGTCACGCTGCTGGCGACCACCATGGCCGTTGCCCTTCATGCACCGATCTCTTTCGCTGCGGATACCGCAACAAAAGACGCAGCAGCGACTGACAGCAAAGCGGCATTTAAAAATGACGACCAGAAATCCGCCTATGCACTGGGCGCGTCACTGGGCCGCTACATGGAAAATTCCCTGAAAGAACAGGAAAAACTGGGCATCAAACTGGATAAAGCTCAACTGATCGCTGGCGTGCAGGACGCGTTTGCTGATAAGAGCAAACTGAGCGATCAGGAAATCGAACAGACTCTGCAAGCATTTGAAACCCGTGTGAAAACTGCCGCGCAGGATCGCATGGAAAAAGACGCGACTGAAAACGAAGCAAAAGGCAAAGCCTTCCGCGATACCTTCGCCAAAGAAAAAGGCGTGAAAACCTCAGAATCTGGCCTGCTGTATAAAGTCGAAAAAGCGGGTACTGGCGATGCGCCGAAAGACAGCGACACGGTAGTGGTGAACTACAAAGGTACGCTGATTGACGGAAAAGAGTTTGATAACTCTTACACCCGTGGCGAACCGCTCTCCTTCCGTCTTGATGGTGTGATCCCGGGCTGGACCGAAGGCCTGAAAAACATCAAGAAGGGCGGCAAAATCAAGCTGGTTATCCCGCCGGCACTGGCTTACGGTAAAACCGGCGTTCCGGGTATTCCGGCTAACTCCACGCTGGTCTTCGACGTAGAACTGCTGGATATCAAACCGGCACCGAAAGCGGACGCCGCCGCACCAGAAGCGGCTCCGGCAGCAGGCGATAAAGCGGCTGATGCGAAAGACGCCGATACCAGTAAGAAATAAAACTGTGAAACGCGCCGCCTTCGGGCGGCGTTTTTTTTTGCACCAGGCATATAATTCTGGAATGCTTCACCTACGATGTATTAATTTATATCCCCATACGAATACTGAGCCTGCCCTGAAAACATAACGACAGGCTCCTGAAAAGGAGTGTTTTTTTTCATGTCCAGGTCGCTATTAACCAACGAAACCAGTGAGCTTGATCTGCTGGATCAACGTCCTTTCGATCAGACCGACTTCGATATCCTCAAATCCTATGAAGCGGTGGTGGACGGGTTAGCGATGCTCATTGGTTCGCACTGCGAAATCGTTTTGCACTCTTTGCAGGATCTCAAATGTTCCGCCATCCGCATCGCCAACGGCGAGCATACCGGGCGTAAAATTGGCTCCCCTATTACCGATCTCGCGCTGCGTATGCTGCACGATATGACTGGTGCTGACAGTAGCGTTTCGAAGTGCTACTTCACGCGGGCGAAAAGCGGCGTACTGATGAAATCAGTGACGATTGCCATCCGTAACCGCGATCACCGGGTGATTGGTCTGCTGTGCATCAACATGAACCTTGATGTGCCGTTCTCGCAAATTATGAGCACCTTTGTCCCGCCTGAAACCCCGGATGTTGGCTCCTCGGTGAATTTCGCTTCTTCCGTTGAAGATTTGGTCATGCAAACGCTGGAATTCACCATCGAAGAGGTTAACGCCGATCGTAACGTTTCCAACAACGCCAAGAACCGTCAGATAGTTCTCAACCTCTACGAGAAAGGCATCTTCGATATTAAAGACGCCATTAACCAGGTCGCTGACCGCCTGAATATCTCGAAACACACCGTTTACCTCTACATTCGCCAGTTCAAAAGCGGCGATTTCTCCGGGCAAGATCGTTAATGCGTTTTGCTCTGATGGTGACCGGCCCGGCGTATGGTACCCAGCAGGCCAGCAGTGCGTATCAATTTGCCCTTGCGTTGCTTGACGCCGGACATACGCTGAGTAGCGTCTTTTTTTATCGTGAAGGGGTGAGCAACGCGAATGCGCTCACGGCGCCCGCCAGCGACGAGTTTGACCTTGTTCGCGCCTGGCAGCGTCTTCATGATGAACAGCATGTGGAACTGCATATCTGTGTTGCCGCCGCACTGCGCCGTGGCGTGGTCGATGAGACCGAAGCGCAGCGGCTGGCGCTTGCTGGCGCAAATCTACAGGCTGGGTTTTCCCTCACCGGGTTAGGCGCGCTGGCGGAAGCGGCGCTCTCCTGCGATAGAGTGGTGCAGTTCTGATGAAACGTATCGCTTTTGTTTTTAACTCTGCCCCCCACGGTTCTTCTTCGGGGCGTGAAGGCCTGGATGCGCTGCTCGCCACATCCGCGTTTAGCGACGATATCGGCGTGTTTTTTGTCGGCGACGGCGTGTTTCAGTTGCTGGCGAACCAGCAACCAGCGGCGATTCTGGCGCGGGATTACATCGCAACGTTTAAAGTCCTTCCTCTTTATGACATCGACCAGTACTGGCTGTGTGCGGCTTCCTTGCGCGAGCGTGGCTTAGGCGCAGAGACGGCATTTGTGCTGCCGGCTCAGCCCCTGGAGCCGCAAGCTTTACGTGAACAGCTTAACCAGTATGCTGTCGTGCTGACCTTCTGAGGCGTTTATGCTGCTTACTTTGTCCCGCTCACCCTGGCAGTGCGATATGGCGGCGATGCTGCGTCTGCTGCGTTCTGGCGACGACCTGCTGCTGTTATCTGACGGGGTCATGGCTGCGCTGGAAAGTGGCCCCTTTGTTGAATTATTACTCAGCGCCCCCATATCAGTGCATGTGTTAAAAGAGGATGTTGACGCGCGCGGCCTTGATGGTCAAATTTCGAGCAGTGTTGCCACGGTTAGCTATACTGATTTTGTTAGCCTGACGGTGAAAAACGCCGTTCAGCTGCATTGGTAATGTGGGATCGCTGTATATTTCTTGACACCTTTTAAGCACAGCCATAAAATTCTGCGTCCTCATATTACATGAGGCCGTTTTATTACGTGTTTACGAAGCAAAAGCTAAAACCAGGAGCTATTTAATGGCAACAGTTAACCAGCTGGTACGCAAACCACGCGCACGCAAAGTTGCAAAGAGCAACGTGCCTGCGCTGGAAGCATGCCCGCAGAAACGTGGCGTATGTACTCGTGTATATACCACCACCCCGAAAAAACCGAACTCCGCACTGCGTAAAGTTTGCCGTGTTCGTTTAACCAACGGTTTCGAAGTGACTTCCTACATAGGTGGTGAAGGTCACAACCTGCAGGAGCACTCCGTGATCCTGATCCGTGGCGGTCGTGTAAAAGACCTCCCGGGTGTTCGTTACCATACCGTTCGTGGCGCGCTTGACTGCTCCGGTGTTAAAGACCGTAAGCAAGCTCGTTCCAAGTACGGCGTGAAACGTCCTAAGGCTTAATGGTTCTCCGTTAAGTAAGGCCAAACTGTTTTAACTTAATGTCAAACTAAACTCTTCGAGTTTTGGACAATCCTGAATTAACAACGGAGTATTTCCATGCCACGTCGTCGTGTTATTGGTCAGCGTAAAATTCTGCCGGATCCTAAGTTCGGATCAGAACTGCTGGCGAAATTTGTAAATATCCTGATGGTAGACGGTAAAAAATCTACCGCAGAAACAATCGTATACAGCGCGCTGGAGACCCTGGCTCAGCGTTCTGGTAAAAATGAACTGGAAGCTTTCGAAGTAGCTCTCGAAAACGTGCGCCCGACTGTCGAAGTTAAGTCTCGCCGCGTTGGTGGTTCTACTTACCAGGTTCCGGTTGAAGTTCGTCCGGTTCGTCGTAATGCTCTGGCAATGCGTTGGATCGTTGAAGCTGCTCGTAAACGCGGTGATAAATCCATGGCTCTGCGCCTGGCGAACGAACTTTCCGATGCTGCGGACAACAAAGGTACCGCAGTTAAGAAACGTGAAGACGTTCACCGTATGGCCGAAGCCAACAAGGCGTTCGCACACTACCGTTGGTAATCCCTTCGGAGTTTTAGCCAACAGGCGGGCGCTTCCAGTAAGTCGCCCGCCGTTTGGCAACTTAAATCTGAACGCCTAAAAGACACAAACGAGGAATCAAATGGCTCGTACAACACCCATCGCACGTTACCGTAACATCGGTATCAGTGCGCACATCGACGCCGGTAAAACCACGACTACCGAACGTATTCTGTTCTACACCGGTGTGAACCACAAAATCGGTGAAGTTCACGACGGCGCCGCAACCATGGACTGGATGGAGCAGGAGCAAGAGCGTGGTATTACTATCACCTCCGCAGCGACTACTGCATTCTGGTCTGGCATGGCGAAGCAGTATGAACCGCATCGCGTCAACATCATCGACACCCCGGGGCACGTTGACTTCACTATCGAAGTAGAACGTTCCATGCGTGTTCTGGATGGTGCGGTAATGGTTTACTGCGCCGTTGGTGGTGTTCAGCCGCAGTCTGAAACCGTATGGCGTCAGGCAAACAAATATAAAGTTCCACGCATTGCGTTCGTTAACAAAATGGACCGCATGGGTGCAAACTTCCTGAAAGTTGTAAACCAGATTAAAACCCGTCTGGGCGCGAACCCGGTTCCGCTGCAACTGGCAATTGGTGCTGAAGAAGGTTTCACCGGTGTTGTTGACCTGGTGAAAATGAAAGCCATCAACTGGAACGATGCTGATCAGGGCGTTACCTTCACTTATGAAGATATCCCGGCTGATATGCAGGATCTGGCTGAAGAATGGCATCAGAACCTGATCGAATCCGCCGCTGAAGCTTCAGAAGAGCTGATGGAGAAATACCTGGGTGGTGAAGAACTGACTGAAGAAGAGATCAAAACTGCTCTGCGTCAGCGTGTTCTGAACAACGAAATCATCCTGGTAACTTGCGGTTCTGCGTTCAAGAACAAAGGCGTTCAGGCGATGCTGGATGCGGTAATTGATTACCTGCCGTCCCCGACTGACGTTCCTGCGATCAACGGTATGCTGGACGATGGTAAAGATACCCCGGCTGAGCGTCACGCAAGTGATGAAGAGCCGTTCGCTGCACTGGCGTTCAAAATTGCGACCGACCCGTTCGTAGGTAACCTGACCTTCTTCCGCGTTTACTCTGGTGTGGTTAACTCTGGTGATACCGTGCTGAACTCCGTGAAATCTGCACGTGAGCGTTTCGGTCGTATCGTTCAGATGCACGCTAACAAACGTGAAGAGATCAAAGAAGTTCGCGCAGGCGACATCGCGGCAGCTATCGGTCTGAAAGACGTGATCACCGGTGATACCCTGTGTGATCCGGACAATCCGATCATTCTGGAGCGTATGGAATTCCCGGAACCGGTAATCTCCATCGCCGTAGAACCGAAAACCAAAGCTGACCAGGAAAAAATGGGTCTGGCTCTGGGCCGTCTGGCTAAAGAAGACCCGTCTTTCCGCGTATGGACTGACGAAGAATCTAACCAGACCATCATCGCTGGTATGGGTGAGCTGCACCTCGACATCATCGTCGACCGTATGAAACGTGAGTTCAACGTTGAAGCGAACGTGGGTAAACCGCAGGTTGCTTACCGTGAAGCGATTCGTGCGAAAGTTACCGATATCGAAGGTAAACACGCCAAGCAGTCTGGTGGTCGCGGTCAGTATGGTCATGTTGTTATCGACATGTACCCGCTGGAACCGGGCTCAAACCCGAAAGGTTATGAGTTCATCAACGACATCAAAGGTGGTGTAATTCCTGGCGAATACATCCCGGCCGTTGATAAAGGTATCCAGGAACAGCTGAAATCTGGTCCGCTGGCAGGTTATCCGGTTGTAGACTTAGGTGTTCGTCTGCACTTCGGTTCTTACCATGACGTTGACTCCTCTGAACTGGCGTTTAAACTGGCGGCTTCTATCGCCTTTAAAGAAGGCTTCAAGAAAGCAAAACCTGTTCTGCTTGAGCCGATCATGAAGGTTGAAGTTGAGACTCCGGAAGAAAACACCGGTGACGTTATCGGTGACTTGAGTCGTCGCCGTGGTATGTTGCGCGGCCAGGAAACCAACGTTACTGGCGTTGTGATCCATGCTGAAGTTCCGCTGTCTGAAATGTTCGGGTACGCAACTCAGCTGCGTTCTCTGACTAAAGGTCGTGCTTCTTACTCTATGGAGTTCCTGAAGTATGATGATGCGCCGAACAACGTTGCTCAGGCCGTAATTGAAGCCCGTGGTAAATAAGCCGCAGGGTTAAAACCAAAGTCCCGTGCTCTCTCCTTTGAGGGAGAGCACTATAGTAAGGAATAAAGCCGTGTCTAAAGAAAAATATGAACGTACTAAACCGCACGTCAACGTCGGTACTATCGGCCACGTTGACCCCACCGGATCGGTCAACCGATCCTTAAACGATCGGCATTAGCCGAAAGGCTCCTTATTTTTCTGCTGTCATCGCTCAGGTCAGATCATCAGGGCGAATGTGCCGGCCCACACAATGACCATCACCGAAATGCCCATAAAGAAATATTTCACGTTCATCGCTCCGCATACAAAGTATGCACTTATGACCTATCAGGACTGAGTATAGAGAGGTGAAACTACGCCAAAAGGAAAATGAGACTTTTCTCCGTTTCGGCCACAGCTCCATCTCAGAATTCGGGTGAATTCATCACCAAACGGGGGCTAATGTACGCTTAATTTTTTACCCTTACAAGAGCCTTTTTTCTATTTACTTTTAGTGACTTACAATGTGTCGGGCTTTGGCGACACAATACTTTCGCCGCTAAATAAATCCTCGTTGAGCGACGCAATTTGCTCTCAGCTGAAACGCTTCATTTCCGCTTGAAATATAAGGCTAATTTTATGATTCAGGTCACATAATGAGCAAAGCAGGAATCTTCAACCGTCGCTAAACGGCGACGAAAGAAAAATAAAAGATGTCTGGCTTTGCACTCCCGGCGATTAATTATGCGCAGTTGACAACACAATCATTATGCAAATAAATGTCTATACAACCCATGACAAGAGAACCGTATGATTGAGCTGACCTCTGACGATCGCCTCTGGCATAACGCGACGCTGGCGACCCTGGATCCATTGCGGCCACAACCTTACGGGCTGGTTGAACAACATGCGTTGGTGGTGCGAAACGGCGTTATCCGGGCGATAGTGCCGCAGGCCGATCTTCCGGCAGAAATGCCGCATAGTGTGGATCTTGCCGGCCGCCTGGTGACGCCCGGTTTGATCGATTGCCACACGCACCTGGTTTTTGCCGGTAACCGTGCGCAGGAGTGGGAGCAGCGCCTGAACGGGGTCTCTTATCAGCACATTAGCGCGCAGGGTGGTGGCATCAATGCCACCGTGCAGGCGACGCGTCAGAGCAGCGAAGCGGAACTCACCGCGCTGGCACAGTCGCGGCTGACAAGGCTGATGCGCGAAGGCGTGACCCTTGTGGAGATAAAATCCGGTTACGGGCTGGATGTGGCGAGCGAAGAGAAAATGCTACGCGTGGCCGGGACGCTGGCGCAAACCAACGCTGTTGAAATCAGCCGTACTCTGCTCGCCGCGCACGCCACGCCGCCGGAATATAAAAACGACCCGGATGGCTATATCCACCTGGTCTGCGAAACCATCCTGCCGTCGCTGTGGCAAAAAGGGCTGTTTGAGGCCGTGGACGTATTTTGTGAAAACGTCGGCTTTAGCCCGGCGCAAACCGGGCGGGTGTTTCGCGCCGCCCGGGCGCTGGGCATTCCGGTGAAAGGGCACGTTGAGCAGCTCTCTTCGCTTGGTGGCGCAGAATTGGTCAGCCGTTTTCAGGGCTTGTCCGCCGATCATATTGAATACCTCAGCGAAGCGGGCGTGGCGGCGATGCGCGCCAGCGGTACGGTGGCTGTATTGCTGCCCGGCGCGTTCTATTTTCTTAACGAAACACAAAAACCACCGGTGGATTTACTGCGCCAGCAGGGCGTACCGATGGCGATAGCGACGGATTTCAACCCCGGCACCAGCCCGTTTGCCAGCCTGCATCTGGCAATGAACATGGCCTGCGTACAATTTGGCCTGACGCCGGAAGAGGCCTGGGCTGGCGTGACGCGCCATGCCGCGCAGGCGCTTGGCCGCCAGCAGACGCACGGCCAGTTAGCGCCAGGTTTTGTGGCGGATTTCGTCGTCTGGGATGCGGCGCATCCGGTGGAAATGGTTTATGAGCCGGGGCGTAATCCGCTCTATCAGCGCATCTTTCGCGGCGAGGTCACACCATGAATCTCTGGCACCCGGTGGCCGCTTCGTGCTGGCAAGGGCGGGACGACAGCAGCGAAGCCGCGAATGCGCTGCGCCTTTTTCAAACCATCACGCAGCCGGGCGTGTTTGCCCCTGAGCACCATCGTGGAAAAATTGCGCTACTCGGCTTTGAGTGTGATGAAGGCGTAAAGCGCAATCAGGGCCGCCCCGGCGCAGCGCAGGGGCCGAATGTCTTGCGCCAGGCGCTGGCGAATATGGCAAGCCAGGTCGGGCATAATCAGTTAGTCGAGATGGGCAATATCCGGGCGCAGCCGGAGCAACTGGAAAGCGCGCAACAGGCGCTGCACGACGCGGTACTGGCCTGCCAGCAGTCACACATGCGCACGCTGGTTTTCGGCGGCGGGCATGAAACTGCCTTCGGCCACGGCGCTGCTATCCTTGATGCCTTTCCGAATGAGCAGGTCGGCATTATCAATCTCGACGCCCACCTGGATTTGCGCCACGCTTCCCGCGCCAGTTCCGGCACGCCTTTTCGCCAGCTGGCGCAGCAATGCGAGGCGCAGCAACGCGATTTTAACTATAGCTGCCTCGGCGCCAGCCGTGCGGCCAATACCCAGACCCTGTGGGATGAAGCCGCGCGTCGCAAGGTCAAGGTGATTGAAGACCTGGCCGTGTTGAACCGCTTTGATACGCAGGTTTTGCCTGAAATCGAACGGATCATTGCCTGTTACGACAGGCTCTATCTGACTATCGATCTCGATGTGCTTCCGGCCTGGGAGATGCCCGCCGTTTCCGCGCCTGCCGCCCCTGGTGTGCCGCTTCATCTGCTCCTGCGCATTGTTGAACCCCTGTGTCGCAGCGGTAAAATGCAGGCAGTCGATCTGGTCGAGTTTAACCCGCTATTTGATAACGCCGGGCAGGGGGCGAAAGCCGCCGCACGGCTGGCCTGGCAAATCGTTCACTGGTGGCAGTGAACACTAAGATAAGGAACAGCCGCGTTATGTATTCGCCACGCTCCCGAATTGCATCCGCCAGTGCGCCGGTGCCGTTTTATGAAAAAGTGAAGCAGGCTATCAGCGAAAAAATTTACGACGGTACATGGCGACCCCACGACCGTATTCCCTCCGAAGCGGAGCTGGTGGCGCAGTTTGGTTTTAGCCGTATGACCATCAACCGTGCGGTGCGTGAGTTAACCGATGAAGGGTTACTGGTGCGTTTGCAGGGCGTGGGGACATTTGTCGCCGAGCCAAAAGGCCAGTCCGCGCTGTTTGAAGTGCGCAGCATTGCCGATGAAATCGCTACCCGCCATCATCAACACCGCTGCGAAGTGCTGCTGCTGGAAGAGCGGCTCGCCGATGTCACCCAGGCAGCGGCGCTAAATGTGGCGGAAGGGACGCGGATTTTTCACTCAAAAATGGTCCATTTTGAAAATGAGATCCCGGTGCAGATTGAAGATCGCAGCGTCAATGCGTCGGTGGTGCCTGATTATTTGCAGCAGGATTACACACAAACCACCGCCCATGCTTATCTGTCGCTTATCGCGCCGCTCACCGAAGGGGAACACATTGTGGAAGCCGTTAAGGCAACGCCAGAAGAGTGCCGCCTGTTGCACATTCAGGAGCACGATCCCTGTTTGCTGATCCGCCGCCGCACCTGGTCCACCTCGCATATTGTTTCCCATGCCAGCCTGCTTTTCCCTGGCGCCCGCTACCGCTTGCAGGGTCATTTCAGCTCTTGATCTCGTCGCGTCAGTAAAAGCGTGATTGCTGACGCACTATCACAAAATTGTATCAAACTTGTTAAAACCTGCCTTGCGCGTAATTGTATAGACAAGTATATGTGTTTACACACCCACCGCGTGATTTCAGGAGAAAACGATGTCGCATACCCGCCATCGCCCGCAGGCGATCCGCGCCCCGCGAGGCACAGTGCTGACGGCCAAAAGCTGGCTTACCGAAGCGCCGCTACGCATGCTAATGAATAATCTCGATCCGGATGTGGCGGAAAACCCCGCTGCGCTGGTGGTGTATGGCGGGATTGGCCGCGCGGCGCGCAACTGGGAGTGTTATGACGCCATCATCAACGCGCTGACCAACCTTGAGCACGACGAAACGCTGCTGGTGCAGTCCGGCAAACCGGTGGGCGTATTTAAAACCCACGACAATGCGCCGCGCGTGCTGATCGCTAACTCCAACCTCGTGCCGCACTGGGCAAACTGGGAGCACTTCAACGAACTGGATGCAAAAGGGCTGGCGATGTACGGCCAGATGACCGCTGGCAGCTGGATTTACATCGGCAGCCAGGGGATCATCCAGGGAACTTATGAAACCTTTGTCGAAGCCGGTCGTCAGCATTATGGCGGCAACTTGCAAGGGCGCTGGATCTTAACCGCCGGGCTCGGTGGCATGGGCGGCGCGCAGCCGCTGGCGGCAACCCTTGCTGGTGCCTGTTCGCTGGTTATTGAGTGCCAGCAAAGCCGCATCGATTTTCGCCTGCGCACACGCTATGTCGATGAGCAAGCCACCTCGCTGGACGACGCGCTGGCACGTATTAAACGCTACACCGGCGAAGGGAAAGCCGTCTCCGTTGCGCTATGTGCCAATGCGGCAGAAATTTTACCGGCGCTGATTAAACGCGGCGTGCGCCCCGATATGGTCACTGATCAAACCAGCGCCCACGATCCGCTGCACGGTTATTTGCCGCAAGGCTGGACGTGGGAGGAGTATCAGCGCAAGGCCGAATTGGATCCGCAGGGGACGGTACAAGCCGCTAAACGCAGTATGGCGGCGCACGTTACCGCGATGCTGGCCTTTAGCCAGATGGGCGTTCCAACCTTCGATTACGGCAACAATATTCGCCAGATGGCCAAAGAGATGGGCGTGGTGAACGCCTTCGATTTTCCCGGTTTTGTCCCGGCCTATATCCGCCCGCTGTTCTGCCGGGGCATCGGCCCGTTTCGCTGGGTGGCGCTCTCCGGCGATGCGCAGGATATCTATAAAACCGATGCCAAAGTAAAAGAGATGATTGATGACCCGCACCTGCACCGCTGGCTGGAAATGGCGCGCGAGCGCATCAGCTTTCAGGGTTTACCGGCCAGGATCTGCTGGGTGGGGCTGGCGTGGCGGCAAAAACTGGGTCTGGCATTTAATGAGATGGTGCGCAGTGGCGAAGTCTCTGCACCGATTGTGATTGGCCGCGATCATCTTGATTCCGGCTCGGTTGCCAGCCCGAACCGCGAAACCGAAGCGATGCGCGACGGTTCCGACGCCGTGTCGGACTGGCCGCTGCTCAACGCACTGCTTAATACCGCCAGCGGAGCAACCTGGGTGTCGCTGCACCACGGCGGCGGCGTCGGGATGGGATTTTCCCAACACGCCGGGATGGTCATTGTCTGTGACGGCACGGACGAAGCGGCTGCGCGTATTGCCCGCGTGCTGCATAACGATCCGGCGACGGGCGTTATGCGCCACGCCGATGCTGGTTATGACAGCGCAGTTGAGTGTGCCGTTGAGCAAGGACTTAATCTTCCTATGATCGCCGCAACCCAGGAACATCGCTAATCATGAATAACTTCACGCTTATTCCCGGCCAACTGACGCTGGCGCAGTTGCGCGACATTTACCGCCAACCTTTTCATATCACGCTGGATGACAGCGCTTTTGCCGCGATCAATGACAGCGTGGCGTGTGTCAACGCCATCATGGCAGAAGGGCGCACGGCCTACGGCATCAATACCGGTTTCGGCCTGCTGGCGCAAACCCGTATCGCGACAGAGGATCTCGAAAATCTGCAACGTTCGCTGGTGCTTTCTCATGCTGCCGGGGTAGGCGAGCCGCTGGATGATGCCATGGTGCGCCTGATTATTCTGCTGAAAGTTAACAGCCTGGCGCGCGGTTTTTCCGGCATCCGCTTGCAGGTGATTCAACTGCTGGTGGGGATGATTAACGCGGGCGTTTATCCGTGGATCCCGGTCAAAGGCTCGGTGGGCGCGTCCGGTGATCTTGCACCCCTGGCGCATATGTCGCTGACGCTGCTCGGCGAGGGAAAAGCCCGCTGGCAAGGAGAGTGGCTGCCTTCCACCGAGGCGTTGAAAAATGCCGGGCTGGCACCGTTGACGCTGGCGGCGAAAGAGGGGCTGGCGCTACTGAATGGCACGCAAACGTCCACTGCGTTTGCGCTGCGCGGTTTGTTTGAGGCGGAAGCGTTGTTCGCCTCAGCGGTGGTGTGTGGCGCGCTGACCACCGAGGCGGCGCTCGGCTCCCGTCGCCCGTTCGATGCCCGTATTCATGAGGTACGCGGCCAACGTGGGCAGATCGATGCTGCGGCGTTGTATCGCCATCTGCTGACGGACGACAGCGCGATTGCCCGGTCGCATCACAACTGCAATAAAGTGCAGGATCCCTATTCACTGCGCTGCCAGCCGCAGGTGATGGGCGCGTGTTTAACGCAACTGCGTTTCGCCGCTGACGTGCTGTTAACCGAGGCCAATGCCGTGTCGGATAACCCGCTGGTTTTTGCCGCTGAAAACGAGGTGATTTCGGGCGGCAATTTTCATGCGGAACCGGTCGCCATGGCAGCAGATAACATCGCGCTGGCGATTGCTGAAATCGGTGCGCTGGCCGAGCGGCGCATCGCGTTATTGATGGATAGCCATATGTCACAACTGCCGCCATTCCTGGTGAAAAATGGTGGGGTGAACTCTGGCTTTATGATCGCCCAGGTTACCGCCGCAGCGCTGGCGAGCGAGAACAAAGCGCTGGCGCACCCGCACAGCGTCGACAGCCTGCCGACATCGGCCAATCAGGAAGATCACGTTTCGATGGCACCTGCCGCCGGTCGTCGCTTATGGGAAATGGCGGCAAATACGCGCGGGGTGATCGCCGTCGAGTGGCTGGCCGCCTGCCAGGGCCTCGATATGCGCGAAGGGCTTACCACCAGTCCGTTGCTGGAGCAGGCCCGGAATCTGCTGCGCGAACAGGTTGCGCATTATGATAAAGACCGCTATTTCGCGCCGGATATAGACACGGCCATGCAGTTATTGAGTGAAGGACATTTGACGCGGCTGGTGCCTGCGATTTTGCCGGATTACAACTGATGACAGCATGAAGGATATGCGCGCCCATCTTCCGGTTATGCCATGGAGTTGGTAAATTGAGCAGCTGAATCTAAAAACGGCCAGAAGGGAATTCAGGGTGAGCGGAAAAATTGACTATCAGATTGAGAAGTATAGCTTTGCAGACGCCGCCGGAACGCCTCGCCTGGCGCAGCAGTGGCGCGATGTTCTCGACGAGTGCCGCCAGCTTAAGGCTGGAGCAGAAGAACGGCTGCGAATCGCGCTGCTGAACGTCGATTACGTCACCAGTTTTGAACTTCCCTTCCGATTATTACTCACCCGCGCGCCGCAGCTGATTGCTGGCCTGCGTGACGAATTCCAGCTTGCCCAGAAAAACGTGATTTTCAACGGTAAGCGTTTCGGCTGCGTCTATAGCCTGAAAACCGATTTGAGTGACATTCCCGATGCGTTTCAATACCGCCTCGCCACAAGAATCCGACGAGTGGATCCGACAGGCGCTACGGCTGCGCCTTACCAGCAAATCGCCAAAGAAGTGAAGGCTCCGCGTGAACGGCTTAAACTGGCGCTTGAATCAAGATTACAGGTCACAGCACTGGATGGGCTTTTCTGGTTTGGCATTCAGCGCATTGCCGCTGATGTGCAGAGGTTGAGAAAAACTGGTATGGCGATCGCGACGGCGGAAAGCGAAGTATTTGATGATCTTACGGGTACGACACGGCTTATCCCGGTTTACCGGTCTGGCAGTCGTTAGGAAAGGAAATACTGGTGTCCCCTGCAGGAATCGAACCTGCAACTAGCCCTTAGGAGGGGCTCGTTATATCCATTTAACTAAGGGGACTTTTTCGGGTTATTTTACGTTTACCCTGAAGCGCTGGCATGTTACCGCAAGTCTGCGTCATGACTCAATATTTTCGTTCCCGGTTGTTCGCTTTGTGTCCATTTGCTGTGCTTTTCACCCTGGCTTTGCCGGGCTGTGCGTACTTAATGAACAAAATCATTAAGTACAAAACACGATAACCCTCCCCACGATATCGTGTGGGGAGGGGCAAAATTATAGTGACACGTTAGCAACAGTCCCATCAGGAATATGGCTGTAATACCAATAATCATGGTTAATTTTTACAGATTTCATCTTGTCTACCTGAAGAGTGCGTTCAGTGTTATTAACTTTTACGGTAATGGGTTTATTAACCGGTTGCTGGCTGATGATAATAAAATCACCTGTCGAATTAGCGTAGGCGGATTTACCGTCAGAGAGGTTTATTACTTTACCATTAGCAATTACAGAATAATCAAAGCCGACTGTTTTTCTGAAAATGTTATTAACGCTATAGTATTCGCCATAAACCGCAGGGTCATGGAATAAACCAAACTGGCCGCCGCTATTTTGCATTTTTACAAAATGGTAATCAGGGATCGTAAAGTCCAGGTTGCCTTGCGACACTTCTTTTTTAATGATGCTTAGCCTGACCTGTTCTTGCAGTGCAACGCGCACATAACTTTTATACATCAATGTATATGACCATAAGAATGTCCCTGCACACAAAATTGTAATTGCCGTTACGCCGATGACGCCTTTTTTAATACCGCTAATCAGAATGCTATACGCAATAAACGAAATAGCGAACAGGAAAAACATAAATGTTCCGTTCACTACTCTGTCCGGATATGAAGGCGAGGCAAACATGATCAGCACGGTTCCGATGCCAATAACGATCATCAGGATGGCGGGTGCGATATATTTTTTATCGATCTTAGAACGGAGGTTTTTATTAAAAATAACTAACAGTACAAGCAGAAAGAGAACAACGTAGCAAATCCAGATTAACGCCAGATGATTATGCACACGCTCTGTTACGTGAATGGCAATGCGCTCCAGCAGCGGTTTCCCATACCAAAATGCTTTGTCACTGGCGCGGACAAAGTTACCCGGGGATAAGATAAGTGTGCACGAACCGATTAACGTGAAAAGCGTGTATATGGCTTTGTTTTTAGAGACCGTTTTCGTCATCCACAATTCGTAAGCCATCGCCAGTAAAGCGAGCAGGAATACAAAGGGCGAAACGCTTTCATTGGAACAACCGGCCATAAAGCTCAGAACAATCACTAATGGGCTTATTTTCTTTATATTGTCGGCTGTAATCTGATAAATATAGAAAACCCATGCGGCAACAAATAAATTCGTCCACAGATAATTTGCTGCACCAACAAGCCAAAAAGTGGTCTGCCCTAAGTTAGGGTTGGATATCCAGTAAGTGAAAAATATTAATGGTACGAGAATATTATCGCTCTTTGCCCAGCGCAGCGTTTTGGCCGGTGTTTTTGCAATGAAATAACAAAATGCTAAAACGGCAGCGGCAGTAGAAAACGAATAGACAAATTGTGACTGGCTAACAAGAATCAGTGAACTTGCATAATCCGCAATAATGCGCCCACTCCAGGTGAGATAGTGGTGAATATGCGCTTCAGGCGATATGCCTAAAAGAAAATATCGGTAATCATCAGAGTGAATAGGGGTAAGCCATTCAATGGCGAAAATAGCCAGAAAGGCGAGAATGAGAATGGCTGATTTATATAAATTTCCTGACATAATAGTTAACTTTCCAGAGTGTTTTTTCTTTTTTTAACGATATAACGAGGTCTGTTTTTGACTTCGGTATAAACCCGCCCCATATATTCGCCAAGGATCCCAATGCCAATAAGTTGAATGCCGCCTAAAAATAATATGGCAGTCATTAACGAAGGATAGCCGGGGACAGGATTACCCCAGAACCATTTATCTATTACCATCCAGATGGCATAAAAGAATGACAGTAATGAAACGCCAAGCCCGATATAAGTCCAGATACGTAACGGGAATGTAGAAAAACTGGTTATCCCATCAAGTGCAAGGTTCCACAGTTTCCAGCCGTTGAATTTTGACTTCCCGGCAACGCGATCGGCGCGGATATATTCGACAACGTCAACATTACCTCCCACCCATGAAAGGATACCTTTCATAAAAAGATTACGTTCAGAGAGTAATTTGATGTTTTCGACCACGTCGCGCGACATCAGACGAAAATCGCCAACGTTTTCCTCGACCTCCCACCCATGAAAGGATACCTTTCATAAAAAGATTACGTTCAGAGAGTAATTTGATGTTTTCGACCACGTCGCGCGACATCAGACGAAAATCGCCAACGTTTTCCTCGATTTGCGGATTACTGATTTTGTTATGCAGCTTATAGAACCATTCCGCTGTTTTGCGCTTCAGTCGGCCATCGCTCGACCGGTCAGAACGTTTTGCCAACACCATGTCGGCACCCGCTCGCCATTTCGCTATCAAATGCGGGATCACTTCTATCGGATCCTGCAAATCAACGTCGATGGGGATAATCGCATCGCCCGTGGCATGCTCAAGACCGGCAAAAAGAGCCGATTCCTTACCGAAATTACGGGTGAATGAGAGCGGTACAACCAGCGGATCCGGGAGCGCAAGCGCGTTAATAATGGATTCCGTCTTATCTTTGCTGCCATCGTTGATGAAGACTATCTCAATCGTATATTTCTTTAACGCTTCAAATTCGCGAACAGTTTTATAGAAAATAGGTATTGCCTCCTCTTCATTGAAGACGGGCACGACCAGAGAGATTTTCATTTAACGTCCCTGAATACAATAAGCTTTGAATAGGTAAACCCGCACACCAGACTGATGGCAGAGAAGAGCACGAGCGTTACCACAGGCTGCATTCCCGACTTATCGGCACACCAGCCCACTAACGCGCTCAACACACCCATAAAAACGACATACATGAGGTAACGCCCGGTTGTGGCCGATGCTTTAAAGGTGAATCTGGCATTTGCAAAGAAGCTGAAACTGACAGCGACAACGAACCCCGCAAGGTTCGCTAACGCCTGGCTTGTGTGTAAGCCATAAACGCAGAGAGAGAAAATGACCCAATGCAAAGCCGTATTGAGCAGGCCAATGGAAGTATACGTCGTGAATCGTTTTAACATTACTTAAGTCAATGAGTCGCCGGTTCCCGAAGTCTATCAGACAACTCTTACGAGATCATTATGGCTATTCGCCTGCACGCGCCTGGCCAGCGCGTGCAGGATGAGGTGTTATGCCTCTTTTTCTTTCCCTGCGCGTTGTTGCTTCTGCTCTTGCGCTTTGGCTTTCGCCTCTGCTTTGCGGGCGTTAATCATATCGTTACGGATCTGCGCATGGCTGAGCAGGGCGAAGATAAAGGTGCCGCCGCAAATATTTCCGGCCAGGGTGGGCAGGGCAAACGGCCAGATAAACTCGCTCCAGTGCAACGTCCCGTTAAATACCAGGTAAAAAATCTCGACCGCGCCGACCACAATATGCGTGGTATTCGCCAGTGCGATAAGCCAGGTCATTAAAATAATCACCACGATTTTCGCCGCGCCCGCAGACGGGAACATCCACACCATGGTGGCAATAATCCAGCCGGAAATAATGGCGTTGGAGAACATTTCCAGCGGCGTATTCTTCATCACATCCATGCCGATTTTGACAAAGGCATCGCGGGTCTCCTCATCGAATATCGGCATATATTCAAACGCCCATGCCGCAACCGCCGTGCCGACAAGGTTACCCAGCAATACCACGCCCCATAACCGCGCCATTAAGCCGAAATTCACCCAACTCGGTTTTTGCATTACCGGCAATACCGCCGTGACGGTGTTCTCCGTAAACAACTGCTGGCGCGCCATGATGACGATAATAAAGCCGAAGGTGTAACCCAGGTTCTCCAGCAGGAATCCGCCGGGAATGCCCGCAAGCTGGACATGAAAAATACCTTTCGCCAGCAGTGATGCTCCCATTGATAGGCCTGCGGCAATGGCTGACCAGAACAGCGCCATCGCGTCACGTTCCAGCTCTTTTTCTCCGTCCTGGCGAATATGCTCATGGATAGCCATCGCCCGCGAGGGCAGGCGTTCCTCGTCAAGCTCGATTTTTTCCCCGCGTTTCTTCTCTTCGCTCTCCACTTTGATGTCATCGCTGTGCTGGTCGATTTTCTCTTCTTCTATTTTGTCCACGATGGCCTCACTTTTTTATTCACTTGACGTTAAGCGTAGCGGCTTTCTGCCCGTTTCCGTGGCGGCATCATCTGAAAGTATTGGCAAGAGCAAAAATGGCGCTTTGCCGCCAGGAAAGACTGTATAGAATTATTACCCAGCCACGGAATAATTGCGGCTATGCTGAACTGAGGCACACGCGTTACGACATAGACATCATAAGACGTGCTGTTACAATGCGTTGCATGTTTGCTTGCGCAAACCGGCTCCTCCGGGGTGCGTTACGATGGATGGCCTTGTGCAATGGCCATTTTCTTCAGGGAGACACCTATGAAATATCGCCTGTCGGCGCTTGCGCTGGCAACCACTGTGCTGGTCGGCTGCGCCAGTTCTAATGACTCGCAGGGACGTTCGGACCCCTTAGAAGGGTTTAACCGGACCATGTACAACTTCAACTTCAATGTACTGGATCCTTACGTTGTCAGACCGGTGGCCGTTGCATGGCGTGATTATGTGCCGCAACCCGCGCGTAACGGTTTGAGCAATTTCACCAGTAACCTTGAAGAACCGGCGATCATGGCGAACTTCTTCCTCCAGGGCGATCCCTACCAGGGGATGGTGCATTTCACCCGCTTCTTCCTTAATACATTGCTTGGGATGGGCGGCTTGATGGATGTGGCAGGCATGTCGAACCCGAAATTGCAGCGCGTCGAACCGCATCGTTTCGGCAGCACACTGGGTCATTACGGCATGGGATACGGCCCGTATATGCAGTTGCCGTTCTATGGCAGCTTCACCCTGCGTGAAGATGGTGGCGATATGGCGGATACGCTCTATCCGGTGCTTTCGTGGCTGACGTGGCCGCTCTCCGTCGGGAAATGGACGGTCGAAGGCATTGAATCCCGCGCGCAACTGCTCGATTCCGATGGTCTGCTGCGCCAGTCTTCCGATCCGTACATTCTGGTGCGCGAAGCCTACTTCCAGCGTCATGACTTTATCGCCAACGGCGGCAAGCTGAAGCCGCAGGAAAACCCGAACGCCCAGGCGATCGAGGGCGATTTAAAAGATATCGACTCGGAATAGACCCCAAATAAAAAGGTGAGCCAGTAAGCTCACCTTTTTTATCACCACGCGTTTATCAGAATGCGTAGTTAAAGTTCGCGCCGTACAGCCACGCGCGGCCTTCAGATTTGAACGTGTACGGGCCTTCGGTGAATTTCACTTTCTGACCATGCATATAAGAGACGCCCACATCCACCGACGCGTCTTTATTAAATGCGTAAGTCGCACCGGTGCTCAGCCAGAAACGATCCTGGTCCGGAATGGAGATAGAGCGTTTATCCGCCGGAACCGGGCTGTCATCAAAGGCGACACCGCCGCGGAAGGTCCAGTTATCATCCATATAATACGTGGTGCCTAAAGCGATACGGTACGCGTCTTTAAAGCCTTCATCTTTATAGAACAGTTGCTGGCCCTGGTTGCCCGTGGCTTTCAACTGCTGGAACTGGCTCCAGCTGGTGTAAGCCAGGCTGTAGTGGATTGCCCACTGCGGAGCGACACGGTTATAACCGGAAATTTCCCACATTTCTGGCAGGTTCAGCGTCAGCGAGCCATCGGTCGTCGCGCCGTTGGTGCCATACGGTAAGCCCAGCCCCAACGCGGCATTAATCGGGTTCAGCGTTGCTGGCAAGTTGCTCTTATAATCGCCATCAAAGTCGATTTTAACTTCGGAACGGTAGGTCAGGCCCCAACGGTTGTTTTTATCCAGCTCATACAGGATACCGGCGTTCCAGCCGAAGCCCCACTCATCACCTTTCAGGTGTGCGATTTGGGTATCACGCCCGATGCCGCCTGCTTGCGCGCCAATCGCCGCGGCTTGTTGCGCCGTCAACTGACCAGACTGCACCAGTGAAGGCAGGTTAGCGCCGATGATTTGTGGCAGATCGCCGGCATAACGTTCAATCTTCGCGCGCGCATAGACAGCGTCGAAACCAAGGCCGAAGCTCCAGTTGCTATCCAGGCGGTACGCGCCGCTGAGGTTAAGGTTCAGTGTTTCAAGGTCGGTTTTACCGCCCATTGAGCCAGCCGCGTAATTATTGTTGAACTCTGTCGCCAGACCATAGTTCGACGTGACGGATGCGCCCCAACCAAACTGGTCATTGATAGGCGCAACAAAGTGCAGGTTCGGCACCCACGCTGTCGGCGCGATGTTGTCCTGGCTGGCATTATTGCCAATCGCAGAACGACCCGTCACGTTGACATCAGGATCAACGAACACCGCACCACCGGAAAAGGTAGGGCGATCGAACATCGTAATCAGCGCCGGGTTACGGCTCACGTTGCCCGCATCATCCGCAATTGCACCTTCGCCGGAATAAGCACGGCCAAGGCCCGAGGCGGAAAATTCGTTGAGTTGAAAGCCTGCTGACCAGGCCTGGGTGGAGACGATTGCCACTGCGACTGCCAGAGCAGACTTGGTAAACCGGGTTTTCTGGCTCATGACCATAACCTCATTCAAATCGATTTATTTTTATACAAACATTGTTACGCGTTGTAACAGGAGCGCGAAGTGTAGGGTCTGAGGTACGACAGAGAAATCAGACCAGTGGCGAGAGTATAGGTCTGACCAGAAGGAATGTTGCAAGTATGTAATTAAGTTTTTTCAATTGTGATCTTCGAAACGGGATCTGCTTGGCAAAAATGGCGATATTCCGAATTACACGACGAGCCGATTTTTGTTTTAGATCATTTTTGAGCGTGATTTCGGTCACTTATACCGGTGAAGGGAATTAACGACTGGAGACAGCCCTCGGCGCGGCGTAAAATGTGCGCAACGTTTATCTGGCACCCAGGGTGCGAATTTAGAGGAAATCTTTTATGAGTAAATGCAGTGCTAATGAAACCCCGGTTTGCTGCTGTATGGATGTTGGCACCATCATGGACAACACCGACTGCACCGCCTCCTATAGCCGCGTGTTCACTAACCGCGCCGATGCAGAAGAAACATTGGCGGCACTGAGCGCCAAAGCTCGCAGCGTTGAATCCGAACCTTGCCAAATCACCCCGACATTCACTGAAGTGGCGGGCGGCGTCCAACTGGATATCGATTTTGTTTTCGCCTGCGAAGCGGAAACCCTGATTTTCCAGCTCGGTCTGCGTTAATCATCCCCTTCAACGCTCCCCATCAGCGGGAGCGTTTTAGTTAAGTTTCTCTGTGGCTTAGCTCGCATTTTTTCGTCGCTCCCATTGGCTAAATGTAAAAGATTGGTTAAGACTGTTATCAGGTCAGACCACTTTATGCATTACGCTGTTAACAGGGGAGTGTTATGAGTCAGGCATTACCGCTTGTCACCCGCCAGGGCGACCGCATTGCCATTGTCAGTGGGTTACGAACCCCATTTGCCCGCCAGGCCACCGTCTTTCACGGCATTCCGGCGATCGATCTCGGCAAAATGGTGGTGGGAGAGATGCTGGCACGCAGCGAAATTCCTCCTGAGGTGATTGAACAACTGGTCTTCGGCCAGGTGGTGCAGATGCCGGAAGCGCCCAATATCGCCCGCGAAATCGTGCTCGGCACCGGCATGAATGTTCATACGGATGCCTACAGCGTCAGTCGCGCCTGCGCCACCAGCTTCCAGGCGGTTGCAAACGTCACTGAAAGCCTGCTGGCAGGCACTATCCGCGCCGGGATCGCCGGTGGCGCCGACTCCTCCTCCGTTTTACCGATAGGCGTCAGCAAAAAACTGGCGCGTGTGCTGGTGGATGCCAATAAAGCGCGTAGCGTCGGGCAAAAACTCAAACTCTTCTCCCGCCTGCGTCTTCGCGATCTGCTGCCCGTTCCGCCTGCCGTGGCTGAATATTCCACCGGCCTGCGGATGGGCGACACTGCCGAACAGATGGCGAAAACCTACGGTATCAGCCGCGAAGAGCAGGACGCACTGGCGCATCGCTCGCACCAACTCGCCGCTCAGGCCTGGGCGGACGGCAAGCTCGCCCAGGAGGTGATGACCGCTTACGCGCCGCCGTTTCGCGATCCCGTCGAGCAGGACAACAATGTGCGGCATAACTCAAGCCTCGCCGATTACGCCAAACTGCGCCCGGCTTTTGACCGCAAGCACGGCACCGTCACGGCTGCAAACAGCACGCCGCTAACCGATGGGGCAGCAGCGGTTGTCCTGATGACGGAATCGCGCGCCAGAGAGTTAGGCCTGGTGCCGCTGGGTTACCTGCGCAGTTACGCCTTTACCGCCATCGATGTGCGTCAGGATATGCTGCTTGGCCCGGCCTGGGCGACGCCACTGGCGCTGGACAGAGCCGGGCTGACCATGGCGGATCTCACGTTATTCGATATGCATGAAGCCTTCGCATCGCAAACCTTAACCAACCTGAAACTGTTGGCCAGCGAGCGATTCGCCCGTGAGGTGCTGGGCCGTACGCAGGCCACAGGCGAAGTGGATGAGAGCAAATTTAATGTACTCGGGGGGTCTATCGCCTACGGACATCCCTTTGCCGCGACTGGCGCGCGCATGATAACCCAGACGCTGCACGAGCTACGTCGTCGCGGCGGCGGGTTTGGTCTGGTCACTGCCTGCGCGGCGGGTGGATTAGGTGCCGCAATGGTTCTGGAGGCTGAATAATGACGTTGTCCGCATTTACCCTGAGCGTGCGCCCTGATAATGTCGCGGTGGTGACCATTGATGTGCCGAATGAAAAGATGAACACCCTGAAAGCGGAATTTGGCGCGGAAGTGCGCGTTATCTTAAAACAGATCCGTGAAAACAAAGCATTGCGTGGCGTGGTGTTTATCTCGGCGAAGCCGGACAATTTTATTGCCGGGGCAGATATCAATATGATTGCCCGTTGCCAGACCGCCAAAGAGGCGGAAGAACTTGCCCGCCAGGGGCAAAAAATAATGGCTGAAATCCATGCGCTGCCGATCCCGGTGGTGGCCGCGATCCACGGCGCTTGCCTGGGCGGCGGGCTGGAACTGGCGCTCGCCTGCCATCGCCGCATTTGTACCGATGATGGCAAAACCATTCTTGGCCTGCCGGAAGTGCAGTTGGGTTTACTGCCCGGATCGGGCGGAACGCAGCGCTTACCGCGCCTGATTGGTGTCAGCACGGCACTGAATATGATCCTCACCGGCAAACAATTACGCCCGCGCCAGGCGCTGAAAGCGGGGTTGGTGGACGATGTCGTGCCGCAATCCATTCTGCTTGAGACGGCGGCAAAACTGGCGCAGCAAGAGCGCCCGAGCCGACAGTTACCGGTGCGTGAACGCGTGCTTGCCGGGCCGCTTGGCCGTACGCTGCTGTTTCGTATGGTGGCGAAGAAAACCGAACAACACACTCACGGCAATTACCCTGCCGCGCCGCGCATTCTTTCGGTGATTGAAACCGGGCTGGCGCAGGGGCGCAGCAGCGGCCTTGAGGCGGAAGCGCGCGCCTTCGGGCAGCTGGCGATGACGCCGCAATCTCAGGCGCTGCGACATATTTTCTTTGCCAGTACCGACATTAAAAAAGATCCCGGCAGCGCTGTCGCCCCGGGTCCGTTACAAACCGTTGGGGTATTAGGGGGCGGATTGATGGGCGGCGGTATTGCTTTTGTCACCGCCAGCAAAGCAGGGTTGCCGGTTCGCATCAAAGATATTAATGCGAAAGGGATCAACCACGCGCTGAAACACAGTTTGCAAGAGCTGGATAAAAAGGTGCGCCGTCGTTATATGAAACCCGCCGAGCGCGACAGCCAGATGGCGAAGATTTCTGGTTCGCTGGATTACCGGGGTTTTGCCCATCGCGACCTGGTAATTGAAGCGGTGTTCGAAGATCTCGCTTTGAAACAGAAAATGGTTAGCGAAGTGGAAGCGAACTGCGCCCCGCATACCATTTTTGCCTCTAACACGTCGTCATTGCCGATCGGTGATATTGCCGCGAACGCCGCGCGCCCGGAGAAGGTTATCGGATTACATTTTTTCAGCCCGGTCGAGAAGATGCCGCTGGTGGAAGTGATCCCGCACGCCGGAACCGATGAGCAGACCATTGCCACAACGGTAAAACTGGCGAAGAAGCAGGGCAAAACGCCGATTGTGGTTGCGGACAAAGCCGGTTTTTACGTCAACCGCATTCTTGCGCCCTATATCAGCGAGGCGATGCGTTTGCTGAGCGAAGGCGAACCTATCGAAACCATTGATCAGGCGCTGGTGAAATTCGGCTTCCCGGTTGGCCCGATTCAGCTACTGGATGAAGTGGGGATCGACACCGGAACGAAGATTATCCCGGTGCTGGAAGCCGCCTATGGTGAGCGGTTTAGCGCCCCTGCAAGCGTTGTTTCTGCGATTTTGAATGATGATCGCAAAGGCAGAAAAAATGCGCGCGGTTTCTATCTTTACCCCACGAAAGGGCGTAAAAGCAAAAAGCTGCCTGACCCGTCGATTTACCGCTTAATTGGCGTTTCTGAAAGTGGTCAGTTGTCGGCGCAGCAGATAGCGGAACGCTGTGTTTCGTTGATGCTTAACGAGGCGGCTCGCTGTTTTGATGAACAGGTTATTCGCAGCCCGCGTGACGGCGATATCGGTGCGGTATTTGGCATCGGTTTCCCCCCTTTTTTAGGGGGGCCGTTCCACTATATGGATACGCTGGGCGCGGCGGCTATTGTTGCCTCGCTGCAACAACTACACGCGCGATACGGCGCGCATTTTGCGCCGTGCGAGGCGTTAGTACGCATGGCGGAACAGGGGGGAACTTTCTGGCCCACGCCGGAAACTGAGCCTGCAAGTTAAGGTCTAAAAAAGTAATTTTGTTATTCCTCATGGCCTTCGCGGTTATTTCGTAAACAGTGATTGACTATACTTACGCCATTGAGGTAAAAAACAGCGTTTCATTCAACGAATGAATCAGGCAAAATGCCCGGCCATCATTATTTCCCGTTGTTGTGAAATGAGTTCGCAGTGGAAATGGTGATGATTCTGGTTAACAAAAGCGGTGCAATATGCAAGTTTTTATCATGCGTCACGGCGACGCTGCCCTCGATGCAGCCAGTGACTCGGTTCGTCCGCTAACCCCTTGTGGCTGCGATGAATCCCGTCAAATGGCAACATGGTTGAAAGGCCAAAAAGTGGATATCGAACGTGTTCTGGTCAGCCCTTTTTTACGCGCTGAACAGACGCTGGATAAGGTAGGGGAGTGCATGAACCTGCCTGACAACGTGGATGTCCTGCCGGAACTGATGCCCTGTGGCGATGTCGGCCTCGTCAGCGCTTATCTCCAGGCGCTGGCGAATGAAGGAACCTCCTCCGTGCTGGTGATTTCCCACCTGCCGCTGGTCGGTTACCTGGTGTCCGAGCTCTGCCCGGGTGAAACACCGCCGATGTTTACCACCTCCGCCATCGCCAGCGTGACGCTGAACGAAGACGGCAACGGGGTGTTTAACTGGCAAATGAGTCCCTGCAACCTGAAGATGCCAAAAGCTATCTGATTCCCGGACCATGAAATAAAAGAGCCGCGCTATGCGGCTCTTATCGTTTCTGCCCTCAGGGTAATTCCGGCGGCTGCCACTCTTCTACTTCTATCAACACCAGAATCGCCGCATCTCCACCGTACTCTTTCGGCGCCTGGTGAAATGCCATTACATGCGGATGTTGCGCCAGCCACAGCGGCGTTTGTTGCTTCAGAATATGTTTCCCGTGGCCGTGCATCACGCAGGCGCAAAACACATGTTCGCGACGACAGGCGGCAATCAATGCGCCCAGCTCCTGCTTGGCCTGCATCTGGGTTAAACCATGCAGATCAAGAAACAATTCCGGGGAATAATCGCCACGGCGGATTTTTTTGAGCTCGAAATGGCTGACATCGTCGCGCACATATTTTACCGGGCCGTCGGTATTCAACAGCGGCTGGAACTCATCGGAAAAGTAGTGGCTGTTGTCCGCTTGCTCCTGCATCAGGCGCTTAACCGGCACTTCAGAGACTTTTTTTCGCACCGGGCGATGCACCACGGTGTCCTGCTTAATCTGGCGTGTGCCGGTCATCAGTTGCCGGAACAGCGCCTGCTCCTCCTCGCTAAGCGATGGTTTCTTTTTCATCTGCGCATCCCATTTTAACTTTGCGCCAGTGTACCCGACTCCTGGCGGCTGCGGGGCAGCAAAATGCATTTTTACGCCGCCCAGGAGCGTGTGGATGCTGATTTATCCCCGTCTTCATGGCAAACTAGCCGCCGAATTTATTGCGAGCATGGCCTGGGGGATACTATGGATAAAATTTTTGTCGACGAAGCAGTGAACGAGCTGCACACCATTCAGGACATGTTGCGCTGGTCGGTCAGCCGATTTAGCGCCGCCAACATCTGGTACGGTCACGGCACCGATAACCCCTGGGATGAAGCCGTGCAACTGGTGTTGCCAACCCTCTATTTACCGCTGGATATCCCGGAGGATATGCGCACCGCGCGCCTCACCTCCAGCGAACGTCACCGCATCGTTGAGCGCGTGATCCGCCGCGTTAACGAGCGCATTCCGGTGGCCTATCTCACCAATAAAGCCTGGTTCTGCGGCCACGAATTTTATGTCGATGAGCGCGTGCTGGTGCCGCGTTCGCCGATTGGCGAGCTTATCAATAATCATTTTGCCGGGCTGGTTGACCATCAGCCGCAGCACATCCTTGATATGTGTACCGGCAGCGGTTGCATCGCCATTGCCTGCGCTTATGCCTTCCCGGACGCGGAAGTTGACGCCGTGGATATCTCCGCTGACGCGCTGGCGGTAACCGAACACAATATTGACGAGCACGGTCTTATCCATCACGTTACGCCGATCCGTTCCGATCTGTTCCGCGACCTGCCAAAAGTGCAGTACGACCTGATTGTCACCAACCCGCCGTATGTCGACGAAGAGGATATGGCGGATTTGCCCTCCGAATATCGTCACGAACCGGAACTGGGGCTGGCCTCCGGTAGCGATGGTCTGAAATTGACGCGCCGCATTCTGGCCTGCGCGCCGGAGTACCTCGCTGATAACGGCATCCTGATTTGTGAAGTCGGTAACAGCATGGTACATCTGATTGACCAATACCCGGATGTGCCGTTCACCTGGCTGGAGTTCGATAACGGCGGGGATGGCGTCTTTATGCTGACCAAAGCGCAATTGATTGCGGCACAAGAATATTTCAGCATTTACAAAGACTAAAACGACGCTCAACAACACAACAACGACAACGGAGCCGTGATGGCAGGAAACACTATTGGACAACTCTTTCGCGTCACCACTTTCGGCGAATCGCACGGCGTGGCGCTTGGCTGTATCGTCGATGGCGTGCCGCCGGGCATTCCGCTGAGCGAAGCGGATTTACAGCACGATCTGGACCGCCGCCGTCCGGGCACCTCGCGCTACACCACCCAGCGCCGCGAGCCGGATCAGGTAAAAATCCTCTCCGGCGTGTTTGATGGCGTGACCACCGGCACCAGCATCGGCCTGCTGATTGAAAATACCGACCAGCGCTCGCAGGACTACGGCGCTATCAAAGATCTGTTCCGTCCGGGACATGCGGATTACACCTACGAACAAAAATATGGCGTGCGCGATTATCGCGGCGGCGGACGTTCTTCCGCCCGTGAAACGGCGATGCGCGTCGCGGCAGGGGCGATTGCCAAAAAATATCTGGCGCAGAAATTTGGCATCGTGATTCGCGGCTGCCTGAGCCAGATGGGTGATATTCCGCTGGAGATTAAAGACTGGGCGCAGGTTGAGCAGAATCCGTTCTTCTGCCCCGATCCCGACAAAATTGAGGCGCTGGACGAACTGATGCGCGGCCTGAAAAAAGAGGGCGACTCCATCGGCGCGAAAGTCACGGTGGTGGCCGACCATGTTCCGGCAGGCCTTGGTGAGCCAGTGTTCGACCGTCTTGATGCTGACATTGCCCACGCGCTGATGAGCATTAATGCCGTGAAAGGCGTGGAGATCGGCGATGGTTTTGAGGTGGTAAAACTGCGCGGCAGTGAAAACCGTGACGAAATCACCCGCGACGGTTTTCAAAGCAACCACGCGGGCGGCATTCTTGGCGGTATCAGTAGCGGCCAGCAGATTGTTGCCAATATCGCGCTGAAACCGACCTCCAGCATTACCGTGCCGGGCAAAACGATCACCCGCTTTGGCGACGAAGTCGAGATGATCACCAAAGGCCGTCACGATCCCTGTGTGGGCATTCGCGCCGTGCCCATTGCCGAAGCGATGCTGGCGATTGTGCTGATGGATCATTTCCTGCGTCAGCGCGCGCAAAATGCTGATGTAACAACCACTATTCCACGTTGGTAAACCATGAAGAAAACGGCACTCGCGCTGCTTGCGCTGCTGCTGAGCGCCGCCGCAACGGCGGCGACACCGTGGCAAAAACTGACTCATCCCGTTCCCGGTAGCCCGCAATCTATCGGCGCGTTTGCCAATGGCTGCATCGTTGGCGCCCATGAACTGCCGTTGCAGTCGGAACACTATCAGGTGATGCGTAGCGATCAGCGCCGTTATTTCGGCCACCCGGATCTGGTGCTGTTTATTCAGCGCCTGAGCACCCAGGTGCATAATCTGGGGCTTGGCACCGTGCTGATTGGCGATATGGGGATGCCTGCGGGTGGGCGTTTTAATGGCGGTCACGCCAGCCATCAATCCGGTCTTGATGTCGATATCTTCCTGCAATTACCGAAAGCGCGCTGGAGCGCGGCGCAACTGCTGAAACCGCAGGCGCTGGATCTGGTCTCGCGCGACGGTAAACATGTGGTGCCATCACTGTGGAAGCCGGAAATCAGCAGCCTGATCAAACTGGCCGCGCAGGATAACGATGTGACGCGCATTTTCGTCAACCCGGCGATTAAACAGCAGCTCTGTCTGGATGCCGGGACCGATCGCGACTGGTTGCGCAAAGTGCGCCCGTGGTTCCAGCATCGCGCCCATATGCACGTCCGCCTGCGTTGCCCGGTCGACAGCCTGGAGTGCCAGGATCAACCCCTGCCGCCGCCAGGCGATGGTTGCGGCGCGGAATTACAAAGTTGGTTTGAACCGGCGAAACCCGGCAGCACAACTCCTGAGAAAAAGACGCCGCCGCCGTTGCCGCCGTCCTGTCAGGCTTTACTGGATGAACACGCACTCTAATGGAACTCTTTCAACACTGGTTTATGGTGTCGCCGCTGCTGCTGGTGGCACTTTTTTTCGTCTCCCTGCTGGCCGGTTTTATTGACGCGCTGGCAGGCGGCGGCGGGCTGCTGACCGTTCCCGCGCTGATGGCGGCAGGAATGTCTCCGGCGCAGGCGCTGGCGACGAACAAATTGCAGGCCTGCGGCGGTTCACTCTCGTCATCGCTCTATTTTATTCGTCGCAAAGTGGTGAGTATTGGCGATCAGAAACTCAATATTCTGATGACCTTTATCGGTTCCACCACCGGTGCGCTGCTGGTGCAATATGTGCAGTCGGATGTACTGCGTCAGATCCTGCCGATTCTGGTTATCTGCATTGGTCTTTACTTCCTGCTGATGCCGAGGCTCGGCGAAGAGGATCGCCAGCGCCGGTTGTACGGTTTCCCCTTTGCGCTGGTGGCGGGCGGCTGCGTCGGGTTTTATGACGGCTTTTTTGGCCCCGGAGCTGGGTCATTTTATGCGCTGGCGTTTGTCACCCTCTGCGGTTACAACCTGGCGAAATCCACCGCCCATGCCAAAGTACTGAACGCCACCTCCAACATTGGCGGGCTGCTACTGTTTATTATTGGCGGCAAAGTGGTTTGGGGTACTGGTTTCGTGATGCTCGCCGGGCAGTTTCTCGGCGCGCGAATGGGATCGCGGCTGGTACTCAGCAAAGGGCAAAAGCTCATTCGCCCGATGATAGTCATTGTCTCGGCGGTGATGAGCGCAAAACTTCTTTATGACAGTCACGGCCAGGAGATCCTCCAGTTTCTGGGGGTGAATGTATGACGCATCACTACCAACAATTAATTGATATTTTCGACGGCTGCTTTGCCGGTGATTTTAATACCCGTCTGATTAAAGGCGACGACGAACCGATCTATCTTCCTGCTGACACAGACGTGCCTTATAACCGCATTGTCTTCGCTCATGGTTTTTATGCCAGCGCGTTACACGAGATTTCGCACTGGTGTATTGCCGGTGCCGAGCGGCGCAAGCAGGTGGATTTTGGCTACTGGTACTGCCCCGACGGCCGCGATGCGGCAACGCAGGGGCAGTTTGAAGATGTCGAAGTGAAGCCGCAGGCGTTTGACTGGTTATTTTGCGTGGCGGCGGGTTTCCCGTTTAACGTCAGTTGCGACAACCTGGAAGGGGATGTCGAGCCGGATCGCATTGTCTTTCAGCGCCGCGTTCACGCGCAGGTGATGACGTATCTGGAGCAGGGCATTCCGCCGCGTCCGGCGCGGTTTATCAAAGCATTACAGGATTATTACCAGACGCCGCCTTTAGCGGCAGCACAGTTTCCGTGGCCGGAAGATTTGTAAGGCCATGTATGCAAAAGAGGAAGAGAGATGATCGCGGAGTTTGAATCACGCATTCTGGCGTTAATTGACAATATGGTGGAGCACGCCAGTGATGATGAACTGTTTGCTGGCGGTTATCTGCGCGGGCACCTGACGCTGGCGGTGGCTGACCTGGAGAGCGGCGATGACCATTCACCGGAAACCCTGTATGGGAAAGTGACCACCAGCGTGGAAACCGCGATTCAGGCGGGTGAACTGTCGCCGCGCGATCAGGCGCTGGTGCTCAGCATGTGGGAAAATTTATACCAGCAGGCGAAAGCGCATTAAGTCGTCATATCATTGCCGGATTAGCGCCAGTGAACTGCGCTATCCGGCAACCAGGCCACCCTTCATTTCACCGCTTTACCCTTCAGTAACTTCCTGACCCACAACCGGTTCGGGTTCAGTGCCGCCAGCGTTTCACCGTCCAGCGGCAGTGGCTCATCGCTCATTTGCGACGCCAGAATTTCCGCCGCCAGCGGGGCGCTGCATAAGCCGCGCGAGCCGAGTGCGCCCAGCATAAATAAGCCGCCATACACCGGGGCGCTGACCGCGGTTTCCGGGTTATCGATCAGGTGTGCGTAGGCGGTTAACGTGGCGTCGTAATCCGCAACGTTACCGACCATCGGCAGGTGATCGCGCGTCGCGCAACGTACGCCAGCGCGCGCCTCGCCCGCGCTGACATCCACCGTTTTCGCCCATTCAGCCTGCGGGAAGCAGTCGATTAGCCGCTGGCGGTTTTGCTGCTGATCCGCTTCACTATAAGCTGCCTCCTGCTGCCCGCGATGGTAGCTGGCGCCAATACAGTGCTGCTGATTGCGCGAGCTTTGCGGTGTCAGGTAACCGTCATAACAGAGCACCTGGCGCAGGCTGGCGAGCGCGGTGGTGGTGGGAATATGGCTGACCTGGCCTGCAACCGGGTAAACCGGCAGTTTCTCCGTTTGCGAAAATTGTTGAATACGATGCCCGTTTGCCAGCACGACAGCGGCGTGTGGCTGTTTTTCACCGTGCGCGAAGTGTAACAGCCACCCATCGCCCTCGCGGCTCAATCGCTGTACATCGTGGCGATAATGCACCTGCAAACCCAGCTCGCAGGCAAGTGCGATTGCGCCCGCGGTCAACTGCGCCGGGCATAACCAGCCGCCGAGCGGATAGGTAATACCGCCGCAATCCGTTTCAACACCGCTATGTGCAAAAATGGCGTCTGCATCCACGCTGTGAGCCAGTGCGGCGGGCAGATCCAGCGTCAGCATCTGATCAATCTTGTGCTGGCTTTTTTCATCCCAGCCGAGTTGCGTCACCCCGCACCACTGCTTGTCAAACGCCACCGGCAACGCATCGTACAGACGGCGGGCAAAGGTAAAGGCGGCAGAGAAGAAGCGGGCGAGCGCCGGATCGTGCGCACTCAGTAGCGGGTAGAGCGCTCCCTGGCGATTGCCGGATGCGCCTTCGGCTGGCGCAGCATCGGCACAGTAAAGCGTCACTTGCCAGCCGCGACGCAACAGAGCAAGCGACAGTAGCGCGCTTGCGACGCCGCCGCCAATCAACGCCACTTCCCGCTTTGCCGTGCCGCTGCGGGCAAACCACGGCGCGCGGGGCGCAGGGGCGAGCGGGTTTTCCATGACGCCGGTGAGCATTTCGCGTTTGCGGCCAAAGCCTTTGCTTTTCTGCATAGTAAAGCCAGCGTCCTGCAAGCCGCGGCGCACAAAACCGGCGGAGGTAAATGTCGCCAGCGTACCGCCTGGACGAGTAAGCCGCGCCATTGCCTGAAAGAGATGTGGTGTCCACATATCCGGGTTTTTGGACGGCGCAAAGCCGTCAAGAAACCAGGCATCAATGCGCTGGTTTAAGGAATCATCCAGTGTATCGGTAAGCTGATTAATATCCCCGAACCATAAATCGAGCGTCACGCGCCCCTCGTCGAGCAACAGGCGATGGCAACCGGCGAAAGCCAGCGGCCACTGCACCTGGAGTTGCTCAGCCCAGGGAGTCAGTTCCGGCCAGTGGGCGTGCGCTTTTCGCAGATCGTCCTGGGTGAGGGGAAATTTTTCAAAACTGATGAAATGTAATCTTTCCAGGATAGCGTCGGGATGGGCTACGCGAAATGCGGCGAATGCTTGCCACAGCGTGAGGAAGTTCAGGCCAGTACCAAAACCGCTTTCAGCCACAATAAAAAGGTTTCGGGAATGTTCCGGAAATCGCTCTTCGAGATGGTTGCCGCCGAGAAAAACGTAACGTGTTTCTTCGAGCCCGTTATCATTAGAGAAGTAGACGTCGTCAAAATCTCGGGAAACAGGTGTACCCTCAGCGTTGAATTCGAGGTTGGCGGTTTGTATAGCGGTGTGTTTCACGTAAGTTACTCGTCCATCAGGCAGTGTGTCGATCTTAACGGGGGTCAAAGAAAGGCGCAAATTTACCTGTGAAATGTCTGATCGGACTTGTTCGGCGTACAAGTGTACGCTATCTTGCGACACGAAACTTAATTAGTGCGACTTAGGGGTATTGAATGAAACGTGCAGTGATTACTGGCCTGGGCATCGTTTCCAGCATTGGTAATAACCAGCAGGAAGTCCTGGCATCTCTGCGTGAAGGACGCTCAGGGATCACATTCTCTCAGGAATTCAAAGATTCCGGCATGCGCAGCCACGTGTGGGGTAACGTTAAACTGGACACCACGGGTTTGATCGACCGTAAAGTGGTTCGTTTCATGAACGATGCCTCTATCTATGCCTATCTCTCCATGCAGCAAGCAATTGAAGATGCTGGCCTGAAAGACGAGGTTTATCAGAACAATCCGCGCGTGGGCCTGATTGCAGGGTCTGGCGGTTCGTCTAAATCTCAGGTTTTCGGCGCTGACGCAATGCGCAGCCCGCGTGGTCTGAAAGCTGTCGGTCCTTATGTAGTAACCAAAGCGATGGCGTCTGCGGTATCCGCTTGCCTCGCCACTCCGTTTAAAATCCACGGCGTTAACTACTCGATCAGTTCTGCATGCGCGACATCTGCACACTGCATAGGTAACGCGGTAGAACAAATTCAATTGGGCAAACAGGACATCGTTTTTGCTGGCGGCGGCGAAGAGCTGTGCTGGGAAATGGCCTGTGAGTTCGACGCCATGGGCGCGCTGTCCACCAAATACAACGAAACGCCAGACAAAGCCTCCCGTACGTATGACACAAGCCGTGACGGTTTTGTTATCGCAGGCGGCGGCGGTATGGTCGTGGTTGAAGAGCTGGAACACGCACTGGCGCGCGGCGCGCACATCTATGCAGAAATTGTTGGCTACGGCGCAACCTCCGATGGTGCCGACATGGTTGCACCGTCAGGTGAAGGCGCGGTGCGCTGCATGAAGATGGCAATGGCCGACCTGGATACGCCGGTTGACTACCTGAACTCCCACGGGACTTCTACGCCGGTAGGCGACGTGAAAGAATTGGGTGCGATCCGTGAAGTGTTTGGCAACAATACGCCGGCTATCTCTGCGACCAAAGCCATGACCGGTCACTCCCTCGGTGCGGCTGGTGTGCAGGAAGCGATCTACTCCCTGCTGATGCTGGAACACGGCTTTATCGCGCCGAGCATCAACATCGAAGAGCTGGACGAGCAGGCGGCGGGCATGAATATTGTGACCAAACCGACCGAGCAGACGCTGTCTACAGTAATGTCTAACAGCTTCGGTTTTGGCGGCACTAACGCCACGCTGGTTATGCGCAAATTGAAGTAACCGCGACAACGTGTCAGAAGGGAGCCTCAGGCTCCCTTTTTTATGCGTTGACAATTTGCTGCGGCGACAGGCAAACTCCGGCTTCAACATTATCAGCACGATAATGCGTAAGCGTTCAACGTTAACCAACGCACCTTAATCCTGAAACTCAGGTGGAGGGGGCGTGGTGAATTCAAATCCCGCCTTACTCTGCGTTATGGAGTAATGCATGTCCGTAGAATCACACTCTTCAGCAAATCTCTCGCTATTTCGCATCGCTTTCGCGGTGTTTCTGGCGTATATGACCGTTGGGCTACCGTTACCGGTGATCCCGCTGTTTGTACATCACGAACTGGGCTATGGCAACGCCATGGTCGGTATCGCCGTCGGTGTTCAGTTCCTTGCCACAGTCTTAACGCGCGGCTATGCCGGGCGGCTGGCAGATCAATTTGGCGCGAAACGTTCCGCGTTGCAGGGCATGTTTGCCTGTGCGCTGGCTGGCGTCGCCTGGCTGCTGGCAGCAACGCTGCCGGTGGAGCCGTGGGCGAAGTTCGCTCTGCTGATTGTTGGGCGCTTGATCCTTGGTTTTGGCGAAAGCCTGATGCTTACCGGCACGCTCACCTGGGGCATGGGACTGGTTGGCCCGGCGCGTTCCGGCAAAGTCATGTCGTGGAATGGTATGGCTATCTACGGCGCGCTGGCTGTCGGTGCGCCGCTGGGGTTACTCATCCATAGCCATTTGGGTTTTGCCGCGCTGGCAATAGTGACCATGGTGTTACCGCTGATCGCCTGGGCGTTTAACGGCAGCGTCCGTAACGTTCCGGCCCATGCCGGAGAGCGCCCGTCGCTGTGGAGCGTCATCGGGCTTGTCTGGCAACCGGGCTTAGGGCTGGCATTACAGGGCGTCGGGTTTGCGGTGATCGGCACCTTTGTCTCGCTCTATTTCGCAAGCCAGGGCTGGTCAATGGCCGGTTTTACTCTGACGGCGTTTGGCGGCGCATTCGTGCTGATGCGCATTTTATTCGGCTGGATGCCGGACCGCTTTGGTGGCGTGCGGGTGGCGATTGTCTCCCTGATGATTGAAACCGTCGGCCTGGTGCTGCTGTGGCAGGCCAATGGCGCGTGGATCGCACTGCTTGGCGCGGCATTAACCGGCAGCGGCTGTTCGCTTATCTTCCCGGCGCTCGGTGTCGAAGTGGTGAAACGCGTGCCGCCACAGGTGCGCGGTACGGCACTTGGCGGTTACGCCGCATTTCAGGATATCGCCTATGCCGCCAGCGGCCCGTTAACGGGTTTACTGGCGACCTCGCTGGGTTACCCTTCGGTGTTCCTTGCCGGGGCCATTTCCGCGCTAACCGGCATTCTGGTAACGCTTATCGCCTTTCGCCCGCGTAAATAATTACTGCGGGAACTCTCTTTGCAACCGGTTTCACAAAACGCGACCGCGGTGATGTCATGTCACGGCGGTCGCGTTTATGCTTTTCGCACTGATGAGCGAAAGGAGAGAGATATGTCCGGATTTAAAGCGGATTTTCTGTGGGGCGGGGCGGTTGCTGCGCATCAACTGGAAGGCGGCTGGCAGGAAGGCGGCAAAGGTGTGAGCGTGGCAGATGTGATGACCGCCGGGGCGCATGGTGTACCGCGTGAAATCACCGATGGCGTGCTGCCGGGTAAAAATTACCCCAACCACGATGCCATCGACTTTTACCACCGCTACAAAGACGACATCAAACTGTTTGCCGAACTCGGTTTTAAATGTTTCCGTACCTCAATTGCCTGGACGCGTATTTTCCCGAAAGGCGACGAGCTGGAGCCTAACGAAGCCGGGCTACAGTTTTACGATGATCTGTTTGATGAGTGCCTGAAATACAATATCGAACCGGTTATCACGCTTTCCCATTTCGAAATGCCTTATCACCTCGTCACCGAATATGGCGGCTGGCGTAACCGTAAATTGATTGATTTCTTTGTGCGTTTTGCTAATGCCGTTTTCACCCGCTATCGCGGCAAGGTGAAATACTGGATGACCTTCAACGAAATCAATAACCAGGCCAACTATCACGAAGATTTCGCGCCGTTTACTAACTCCGGGGTGAAATATCAGCTGGGTGAAGACCGGGAAGTGATCATGTACCAGGCCGCTCATTACGAACTGGTGGCGAGCGCGCTGGCGGTAGAAGCCGGGCATAAGATCAACCCGGATTTTAAAATTGGCTGCATGATAGCCATGTGCCCAATCTACCCGCTGACCTGCGATCCGAACGATATGATGATGTCGGTCGTGGCCATGCATCGCCGCTACTGGTTTACCGATGTGCATGTACGCGGTTATTACCCGCAGCATCTGCTCAATTATTTCGCTCGTCGGCAGTTCAAACTCGATATTACCGACGAAGATTTGCAGATCCTGACGCGCGGCTGTGTCGACTATATTGGCTTCAGCTATTACATGTCGTTTGTCACGAAGGCAACGGAAGATAACCCGCAACTGGATTATGACGAAACCAAAAGCCTGGTGAAAAATCCGTATGTAAAAGCGTCGGACTGGGGCTGGCAAATCGACCCGGTTGGTCTGCGCTACTCTCTGAACTATTTCTACGATCACTACCAGTTGCCACTGTTTGTCGTGGAAAACGGCTTTGGTGCCATCGACCAGCCGGAAAGTGACGGCGTGGTCAACGATCAGTACCGCATTGAATATATGCAAAACCACATCCGCGAAATGAAAAAAGCGGTGGTGGAAGACGGCGTCGATTTGATGGGCTATACGCCGTGGGGCTGTATTGATCTGGTCTCCGCAGGCACGGGCGAGATGAAAAAACGCTACGGTTTAATCTATGTCGATAAAGACAATGAAGGGAACGGAACGCTGGCGCGTAGCCGCAAGAAATCGTTCTGGTGGTATCAGGATGTGATTAAACAAAACGGCGACAACATCAAATAAGACGGTAATCCGTAGTCCTGATAAGCGCAGCGCCATCAGGACTACGGGCTCACAAAAAATCTAATTCACCAGCCAAAAAAGAAACATCACCACCAGCAGGGCAATAAAGAACAGCCCCGGCCGCATAGAGACGGCCTTCATGCTATCGACAATCGGTGCAAAGAAGGGGCTGTAAATCGGCTGAATATCGCGGACTTCAATCATGCCCGACGCGCGCTCGGTGCGGCGTAAAAAGACCTGGTTGAGGATATCCTGCACCTGGGCGGTGGTCAGCACCGTCTGCGGCGTCGCTTGCCAGGTTTGCTGAGCATAATCACTGATCCCGCGCCACTCCGCGCTATCCAGGGGCTGTTTCAGCGCCGCCTGCACCGTTTGCAATGTCGGTGCGGTGTGCGTACTCAACGTCTGGCGCGCCTGAAGCCAGGTCATCAGCGGCGTAAAATGCTTCGCCGGGATCAGCTCGCCGGTTTTCACCCCGGAAAGCTCCATCATCGATTGCCAGATAAGCTTGCTGGATTCACCCGTCGCTGCGGCCAGTTTTGTCACCACCTGGTTCAGGGAATTATGCTCCGCCGGCAGCAGCGGGCGTTCGGTTGCCGGGCGCTGTTGTGGCTGTGGGATTGTAATCTGGTTGTTCTGCAACATCGTCAGCACGGTTTTCAACTGCTGCGGCGTAAGTTGGCTTAGCGCCGTCTGGCCGAACTGCTGGCGAATAAAATCGCTCACTGCCTGGCGGTTATTTCCCTGGCCTAACAGTTCTGTCAGTTGGGTCATCGCCTGGCGGGAAGTGTGGTTTTGTGTCGCCGTTTCCATGCGCTGATTGAGATTTTGCTCAGCCGCCGGAAAATGGCGGGAGAGCAGCGGCGCATCGTTCTTCAACCCTAAATCATGTTTCACACCCGCCCACACTTCAGCACTCTGCTGCTGGGTCAGGGCAATCAAACGGATAACAAGCCGCTCCAGCACCGTACGTTGCTGGGTAGATAATGGCTGCTCACCGACAGGGTTAGCGGCTTGTGTTGGCTCTTGCCCGGGAGGGCGCGCGGGCGCACCCTGAATGGGTTGGATCATGGGTTTCCTCTTACTCTCGCATGGCGGTCATCGGCATTGCGGGTATGCCTGGCGGCGAGATTATGGCACACTTGCGCGCTCAACTCCCGTTCTCAAACAGGTACTGTAGCGTGAAAATCCTTGTTGATGAAAATATGCCTTACGCCCGCGATCTTTTTAGCCGTCTGGGCGACGTTAAGGCGGTTCCCGGACGCCCGATTCCGGTGGCGGAACTGGCCGATGCGGACGCGCTAATGGTGCGCTCTGTTACGAAGGTCAATAACGATTTATTACAAGGTACGGGTATCAAATTTGTCGGCACCGCGACAGCGGGCACCGACCATGTGGATGAGGCATTTCTCAAACAGGCGGGGATCGCTTTCTCGGCAGCACCTGGCTGTAACGCCATTGCGGTGGTGGAATATGTCTTCTCCTCGCTGCTGATGCTGGCAGAGCGCGACGGCTTTATCTTGCAGGATCGTACGGTTGGTATCGTCGGCGTCGGTAACGTTGGCGGTCGTTTACAGGCGCGTCTTGAAGCGCTGGGCATCCGCACATTGCTGTGCGATCCACCGCGTGCCGATCGCGGTGAGGCAGGTGATTTCCGCTCGCTGGACGAACTGGTGCGCGAAGCGGATGTGCTGACGTTCCATACGCCGCTGTTTAAAGACGGGCCGTATAAAACCCTGCATCTCGCCGATGACGCGCTGCTCTCCCGCCTGAAACCGGGCACCATTTTAATCAACGCCTGTCGCGGGCCGGTGGTCGATAACGCTGCGCTGTTGCAGCACTTACAGGCGGGGCAGGATCTGAGCGTGGTGCTTGATGTCTGGGAGCCGGAGCCGGACCTCAACGTTGAGCTGCTCAAGCGCGTGGATATTGGAACCGCGCATATCGCTGGTTACACGCTGGAAGGTAAAGCGCGCGGCACTACTCAGGTGTTTGAAGCCTATAGCGAATTTATTGGCAAGCGTCAGCAAGTTGCGCTCGATACGTTACTGCCCGCGCCGGAGTTTGGCCGCATTACCCTGCACGGCCCGCTTACGCAGGCAACGCTAAAAAGGCTGGTGCATTTGGTGTATGATGTGCGCCGCGACGATGCTCTGCTGCGAAAGGCGGCGGGCACACCGGGCGAGTTCGATAAATTGCGTAAACATTATCTTGAGCGTCGCGAATGGTCATCGCTCTTTATTCAGTGCGATGACGCGAGCGCCTCGGCGTTACTGCAAAAACTGGGCTTCAACGCCGTACACAACCCGGTACGTTAATGTCACCTTAATGCTCCCTGTCACCGACAGGGACGCTTTTTTGCTGGAGTAAACCACCATGTCTGAAGGCTGGAATATTGCCGTTCTCGGTGCCACTGGCGCTGTCGGAGAAGCCTTGCTCGAAACGCTGGCTGAACGCCAGTTCCCGGTTGGCGAACTGTATGCGCTGGCGAGAAGCGAAAGCGCGGGCGAAAACCTGCGTTTTGCCGGTAAAACCGTGCGCGTCGAAGATGCCGCAGAGTTCGACTGGACGCAGGCGCAACTGGCGTTTTTTGTCGCCGGTGCACAGGCCTCGGCAACCTATATTGAAGAAGCGACCAACGCCGGTTGCCTGGTTATCGATACCAGCGGTCTGTTTGCGCTGGAGCCGGATGTGCCGCTGGTGATGCCGGACGTCAATCCATTCGTGCTGGCGGATTACCGCAACCGTAACCTTATTGCCGTACCGGACAGTCAGACCAGCCAACTGTTGGCGGCGCTGAAACCGCTGATCGACGAAGGCGGCCTGTCGCGCATAACCGTCACCAGCATGCTCTCGGTTTCCCGCAGTGGTAAACAGGCGGTCGATGCGCTGGCAGGGCAGAGCGCCAAATTGCTCAACGGCGTTCCGATTGATGAAGATGACTTCTTCGGTCGCCAGTTGGCCTTCAATATGCTGCCGTTGCTGCCGGACAGCGAAGGCAGCGTGCGCGAAGAGCGCGTGATTATCGACCAGATGCGCAAAATCTTGCAGGACGACGGCTTAATGATCTCTGCTAACTGCGTACAGTCGCCGGTGTTTTACGGCCATGCGCAGATGGTGAGTTTTGAAGCGCTGCGCCCGCTGGCGGCAGAAGAAGCTCGCGATGCCTTTGCCCGTTTTGACGATATCGCGCTGTCTGAAGCGAATGAGTTCCCAACCCAGGTGGGCGATGCTTCCGGCCAGGCGCATCTTTCCGTCGGCTGCATACGCAATGATTACGGTATGCCGGAGCAAGTGCAGTTCTGGTCCGTTGCCGACAACGTCCGCTTTGGCGGCGCGCTGATGGCGGTGAAAACCGCTGAAAAATTGGTGCAGGAGTATCTGTACTGATGCAGGACGAAGCAAAAGCGCCGGTCTACAAAATCGCGCTTGGTATTGAGTATGACGGCAGCAAGTACTACGGCTGGCAACGTCAGCAGGAAGTGCGCAGCGTGCAGGAGAAGCTGGAACAAGCCCTCTCGCAGGTGGCCAATGAACCGATTGCAGTGTTCTGCGCCGGGCGCACCGACGCAGGTGTGCACGCCACCGGGCAAGTGGTGCATTTTGAAACCACTGCGCTGCGCAAAGACGCGGCCTGGACGCTGGGTGTAAATGCGAATTTGCCTAAAGACATTGCGGTGCGTTGGGTGAAAACTGTCGCCGATGATTTTCATGCCCGCTTTAGCGCAACGGCCCGCCGTTACCGCTACGTCATCTACAATCATCGCTTACGCCCGGCTGTGCTCGGCCACGGCGTTACGCACTATCATCAACCGCTTGATGCAGAGCGGATGCACCGCGCGGCGCAGTGTCTGATTGGCGAAAACGACTTTACCTCGTTTCGCGCGGTACAGTGTCAGTCGCGTACGCCCTGGCGCAACCTGATGCACATCAACGTCAGTCGCTATGGCGCTTATATTGTGGTCGATATCAAAGCCAATGCCTTTGTACATCATATGGTCAGGAATATTGTCGGCAGCCTGATGGAAGTGGGTGCCCACAACCAGCCGGAGAGCTGGATAGCAGAGTTGCTGGCGGCTAAGGACAGAACGCTGGCGGCAGCAACGGCGAAAGCGGAAGGGCTTTATCTGGTGTCGGTGGATTATCCATCACGTTTCGAGCTTCCCGCTGCGCCAATGGGCCCGCTGTTCCTGGCGGACTAGTCGCAATTTAAAAAGGCATACGTACATGGACTTAATACGCTTCCTCATTGATTTCATTTTGCATATTGACGTTCACCTGGCGGAGCTGGTGGCGCAATACGGCGTCTGGGTGTACGCGATCCTGTTTATCATCCTGTTTTGCGAAACCGGGCTTGTGGTCACTCCGTTTCTGCCGGGTGATTCACTGTTGTTTGTCGCCGGCGCGCTGGCATCGCTGGGCACCAACGATCTCAACGTGCATATGATGGTTGTGTTGATGCTGATAGCTGCCATCGCGGGCGATGCGGTGAATTACACTATTGGGCGGCTATTCGGCGAGCGGCTTTTCAGCAACCCCCATTCAAAGATTTTCCGCCGCAGCTATCTCGATAAAACCCATCAGTTTTATGAGAAACATGGCGGTAAAACCATCATCCTGGCGCGTTTTGTGCCGATCGTGCGCACTTTCGCGCCTTTTGTCGCCGGGATGGGGCATATGTCTTATCGCCATTTTGCGCTGTTCAATGTGGCTGGCGCGCTGCTTTGGGTGTTACTGTTCACCTACGCCGGGTATTTCTTTGGCACCATCCCGATGATCCAGGAGAATCTTAAGCTGCTGATTGTCGGAATTATCGTAGTGTCTATACTTCCCGGAGTGTTTGAGATTATCCGCCACCGCCGCGCAGCATCAAGGCAGGCAAAATAAGAACTCATCGGCGGTTCGACCAGTTTTTTATCCCAAGTTGCGAACCGTTATGTTTTAATGTGCCCCATTTATGGGCTACCAGGTTCATGTAGAAAGGTCATCAATGAGCTGGATTGAAAGAATTAAGAGCAATATCACCCCCACCCGTAAGGCGAGCATTCCTGAAGGCGTGTGGACAAAATGCGATAGCTGCGGCCAGGTGCTGTACCGTGCCGAACTGGAGCGTAACCTTGAAGTCTGCCCGAAATGTGACCACCACATGCGGATGTCAGCGCGTAATCGCCTGCATAGCCTGCTGGATGAAGGTTCACTGGTGGAACTGGGAAGCGAGCTTGAGCCGAAAGATGTGCTGAAGTTCCGTGATTCTAAAAAATACAAAGACCGTCTGGCGACAGCCCAGAAAGAGACCGGCGAGAAAGACGCGCTGGTAGTGATGAAAGGCACGCTACACGGCATGCCGGTTGTCGCAGCGGCCTTTGAGTTCGCCTTTATGGGCGGCTCAATGGGTTCCGTTGTTGGCGCGCGCTTTGTGCGTGCGGTTGAGCAGGCGCTGGAAGATAACTGCCCGCTGATCTGCTTCTCTGCCTCCGGCGGTGCGCGTATGCAGGAAGCGCTGATGTCGCTGATGCAGATGGCGAAGACCTCCGCTGCCCTGGCGAAAATGCAGGAGCGCGGTCTGCCGTACATTTCAGTTCTGACCGATCCGACTATGGGCGGCGTTTCCGCCAGTTTCGCCATGCTGGGTGATTTGAACATCGCCGAGCCGAAAGCGCTGATTGGTTTTGCTGGCCCGCGTGTAATTGAGCAGACTGTGCGTGAAAAACTGCCGGCTGGCTTCCAGCGCAGTGAGTTCCTGATTGAAAAGGGTGCTATTGATATGATCATCCGCCGCCCGGAACTGCGTCTCAAACTGGCGCGTATCCTGGCGAAGCTGATGAATCTGCCCGCGCCGGATCCGGACGATACGCATATTGGTACGGTGGTTCCAGCAGAGCCAAATCAGGAAGGCGAAGCCTGATAATACACTTCATTCTTCCAGTTGCAGGTGCGTTGGCTTTCCTCGCTCACCCCGGTCACTTACTGCTGTAAGCTCCCGGGGATTCGCTGCGTTGCCGCCTTCCTGCAACTGAAATTATATTGTGTATACTTTTGAGGGCAGGGCCACCAGGCACTGCCCTTTTGTTTTTTACTCTGTATATTTCAACGGGCATCATGGACACAAAACGTATTCCGCAAGCCACGTCGCCCCTGGCCGCGTGGCTTTCTTATCTGGAAAACCTGCACAGTAAAACCATCGATCTGGGTCTTGAGCGCGTAAGCCAGGTGGCGGCGCGTCTTGATGTGCTGCGTCCTGCGCCTTTTGTTTTCACCGTCGCCGGAACCAATGGCAAAGGCACCACCTGTCGTACGCTGGAATCTATTCTGCTGGCGGCGGGCTACCGCGTGGGCGTTTATAGCTCTCCACACCTGGTGCACTACACCGAGCGCGTGCGTGTGCAGGGCAGCGAGCTGGCGGAAAGCGCCCATACCGACTCTTTTGCCGAAATCGAAGCCGTGCGCGGTGACATTTCACTGAGCTATTTCGAATACGGCACCCTGTCGGCGCTGTGGCTGTTTAAACAGGCGCAGCTGGATGTGGTTATTCTCGAAGTCGGGCTGGGCGGTCGTCTGGATGCAACCAATATTGTCGATGCTGATGTCGCTGTGGTGACCAGTATCGCCCTTGATCATACCGACTGGCTGGGCCCGGATCGCGAAAGCATCGGTCGCGAAAAAGCGGGTATTTTCCGTGCGGGCAAACCCGCAATAGTGGGCGAGCCGGATATGCCGCACACCATCGCTGATGTGGCGCAGGAGAAGGGCGCGCAACTGTTGCGCCGCGGCGTGGACTGGCGTTATGAGGTCAGCGCGAAGGGCTGGCGCTTTAGCGATGCGCAGGGCGAGCTAAACGATTTGCCGCTGCCGCAGGTGCCGCAACCGAATGCTGCTACCGCGCTTGCCGCGCTACGTGCCAGCAAACTGGAGGTGAGCGAGCAGGCAATTCGCGACGGTATCGCCAACGCGATTTTGCCAGGACGTTTTCAGATTGTGAGCGAGTCGCCGCGACTCATCCTCGATGTCGCGCATAATCCCCATGCGGCGGGCTATCTTGCCGGGCGGCTGGCAATGTCGCCGAAAACCGGGCGCGTGCTGGCAGTGGTTGGCATGCTGCACGATAAAGACATTGGCGGAACGCTTGCCTGTCTGGAGCCGGTGGTCGATAGCTGGTATTGTGCCCCACTGGAAGGGCCGCGTGGTGCAACGGCAGAGCAACTGCTGGCGCATCTGCAATCGGGTCAGGCATACCCGGATGTGGCGCAGGCCTGGCAGGCGGCAATGGCGGGTGCCGACGCCTGTGATACCGTGCTGGTGTGTGGATCGTTCCACACCGTAGCGCATGTCATGGAAGCGATGGATGCGGGGAGAACCGGTGGCAAGTAAGTTTCAAAACCGTTTAATGGGCACTATTGTGCTGGTTGCGCTCGGGGTGATTATTCTTCCCGGGCTGCTTGATGGGCAAAAAAAACATTATCAGGATGAATTCGCGGCGATCCCGCTGGTGCCAAAACCAGGCGATCGTGATGAGCCGGATATGATGCCAGCGGCAACCCAGGCGTTACCGGCCCAGCCGCCGGAAGGGGCGGCGGAAGAGGTTCGCGCCGGGGATGCGGCAGCCCCGTCGCTGGATGCCTCAAGGCTCGCGGCAAACAGCAATCCAGACCCGGAAGTCAGCGCGCCGGCTGAACCGCCGAAGCCGAAACCGGTTGAGAAGCCGCAGCCGAAACCCCAGCCACAGCCGCAACCGCAGCAAACGGCGGCGAGTAACCCGCCAGCGAAAGCGCAGGAAGAGAAACCCGCGCCGACTGGCAAAGCGTATGTGGTACAACTGGGTGCGCTGAAAAATGCGGACAAAGTGAATGAAGTAGTGAGCAAGTTGCGCGGCGCGGGATATCGCGTTTACACGTCGCCGACGACGCCCGTTCAGGGTAAAATCACCCGCATTCTGGTAGGGCCGGATGCGTCACGGGATAAGCTAAAAGATTCTCTTGGCGAGCTTAAACAGCTGTCGGGTTTAAACGGCGTGGTGATGAACTACAGCGCCAATTAACAGGCCCAATTCGCGCCGTTTTGCAGGCCTGATGCAGCGAAACGGGGCAAAGCAAGCCGATAAGACTGACGCCCGAAGAGGCCAAAGTTGCGATGGCGTTGAATATTTTTTCAGCGCCATTTTTATTTCCGCGCGGGAAGGAAATCCCTACGCAAACGTTTTCTTTTTCTGTTAGAATGCGCCCCGAACTGGACGACAGGGCGTAAAATCGTGGGACACATATGGTCTGGATTGATTACGCCATCATTGCGGTGATTGGTTTTTCTTGTCTGGTAAGCCTGATCCGCGGCTTTGTTCGTGAAGCGTTATCGCTGGTGACATGGGGTTGTGCTTTCTTTGTCGCCAGTCATTACTACACTTACCTGTCTGTCTGGTTCACGGGCTTTGACGACGAACTGGTACGTAATGGAATTGCCATCGCGGTACTGTTTATCGCGACGTTGATTGTGGGCGCTATCGTTAACTATGTTATCGGTACGTTGGTGGAGAAAACCGGCCTGTCGGGTACAGACAGGGTGTTGGGGATCTGCTTTGGCGCGCTTCGCGGTGTGCTGATCGTCGCCGCCATTCTGTTCTTTCTTGATACCTTTACAGGCCTGTCAAAAAGCGAAGACTGGCAAAAGTCGCAGCTTATCCCGCAATTCAGCTTCATCATCAGATGGTTCTTTGACTATCTGCAAAGCTCGTCGAGTTTCTTGCCCAGGGCCTAAGCCCTGAGATGTGGCTTAGAGTTTGGTGTATTAGGCTATTTTACTCGCCATTTTGAACCTGGGCAGTGCTCACAATCCTCGCGTACTACATGTACGCTCCGGTTGTTGCGCGCTGTCCGTGTTTAAACTGTCTTCGTCAATTACGCCTGGTAAACCAAACTCTTAACGAGGAAAAAGACGTATGTGCGGTATTGTCGGTATCGCCGGTTTTATGCCGGTAAACCAGTCGATTTATGACGCGTTGTCGGTGCTCCAGCACCGGGGGCAGGATGCTGCGGGCATCATCACTATTGATGCCAATAACTGTTTCCGTCTGCGTAAAGCGAACGGTATGGTGAGTGATGTGTTCGAAGCCCGCCATATGCAGCGTATGCAGGGCAATATGGGAATTGGGCACGTACGTTATCCCACCGCGGGCAGTTCCAGCGCTTCAGAAGCGCAGCCTTTTTACGTTAACTCCCCGTACGGCATCACGCTTGCGCATAATGGCAATCTGACCAACGCGCACGAGCTGCGTAAAAAGCTGTTCGAAGAGAAGCGCCGCCACATTAACACCACTTCTGATTCTGAAATCCTGCTCAATATCTTTGCCAGCGAGCTGGATAACTTCCGCCACTACCCGCTGGAAGCCGACAATATTTTTGCCGCCATTGCCGCGACCAACCGCCAGATCCGCGGTGCGTACGCCTGCGTGGCGATGATTATCGGCCACGGCATGGTCGCTTTCCGCGATCCGAACGGTATCCGCCCGCTGGTGCTTGGCAAGCGCGATATCGGCGATGGCCGCACCGAGTATATGGTGGCCTCTGAAAGCGTGGCGCTTGATACGCTGGGCTTTGAGTTCCTGCGCGATATCGCGCCGGGCGAAGCGGTGTATATCACCGAAAAAGGCCAGTTGTTCAGCCGCCAGTGCGCCGAAAACCCGGTCAGCAATCCGTGCCTGTTCGAGTACGTTTACTTTGCGCGTCCGGACTCGTTCATCGACAAAATTTCCGTCTATAGCGCCCGCGTGAACATGGGAACCAAGCTTGGCGAGAAGATTGCCCGCGAGTGGGAAGATCTGGATATCGACGTGGTTATCCCTATCCCGGAAACCTCCTGCGATATCGCGCTGGAGATCGCCCGCATTCTTGGCAAACCGTACCGCCAGGGGTTTGTGAAAAACCGCTATGTTGGCCGCACGTTTATCATGCCTGGCCAGCAGCTGCGCCGTAAATCGGTGCGCCGCAAGCTAAACGCCAACCGCGCCGAGTTTCGCGATAAAAACGTGCTGCTGGTGGATGACTCCATCGTGCGCGGTACAACATCAGAGCAGATTATCGAAATGGCGCGCGAAGCCGGGGCGAAGAAAGTCTATCTCGCGTCTGCCGCACCGGAAATTCGCTTCCCGAATGTCTACGGTATCGATATGCCAACGGCGAACGAGCTTATCGCTCACGGGCGTGAAGTGGACGAAATTCGCCAGCTTATCGGCGCTGATGGTCTGATTTTCCAGGATCTCAACGATCTGATTGACGCGGTACGCGCTGAGAACCCGGATATTCAGCAGTTCGAATGCTCGGTGTTTAACGGTATTTACGTCACCAAAGATGTCGATCAGCAGTACCTCGATTATCTCGACTCCCTGCGTAATGACGATGCCAAAGCGGTACAGCGTCAGAACGAAGTGGAGAGTTTAGAGATGCATAACGAAGGTTGATCCTGCCGCGCCCCTCGCCGTGAGGGGCGCAATCTGTTGCAACGCCCTCTGTAATCAGGCAAAGTCTGCGCTTACGTTAGCGGGTGGATTATCGAATGAAACGACTCATTGTGGGCATCTCCGGAGCCAGTGGCGCGATTTACGGCGTACGCCTGTTACAGGTGCTGCGCGACGTCGTCAACGTTGAAACCCATCTGGTGATGAGCCAGGCCGGACGGCAAACCCTCTCTCTCGAAACGGATTTTTCCCTGCGCGATGTGCAGTCTCTGGCAAATGTAGTGCACGACGCCCGCGATATCGCTGCCAGTATCTCCTCCGGTTCTTTTAAAACCACAGGTATGGTGATCCTGCCGTGCTCCATCAAAACCCTCTCCGGCATTGTCCACAGTTACACCGACAGCCTGCTGACCCGCGCGGCGGATGTGGTGCTGAAAGAGCGTCGACCGCTGGTGTTATGCGTACGTGAAACGCCGCTGCATCTGGGGCACCTGCGTTTAATGACCCAGGCTGCGGAGTTAGGCGCGGTGATTATGCCGCCGGTTCCGGCCTTTTATCACCGCCCGCAGAGCGTGCAGGATGTGGTTGATCAGACGGTTAATCGCGTGCTGGATCAGTTCGATATCACGCTGCCGGAAGATCTCTTTGCCCGCTGGCAGGGCGGAAACGCCGCAAAATAGTGCACCGCTTCTCGCTATGCCCTTTTTTAGGGCAATTTTGTAAGCGCGATCATATCCTCGACATTTAATCCTCTTTTCCCGCGGTTACTACTCCGGTTCGTTCGGCAGACCTGCTATCTTTCATCACTAAGGTGAATATGCAACGTTTTATTAACAAATTTAACGCCGGGTTTTGCCGCCTCGCGGAAACTGGCATAAGACGTGCAAGGTAACCGTCAGCAACACACAACACAACGTAATACAAAATAAAAACAGAACACTTGAGGGTAATGTATGAAGAAGACGGTTCTCGCTCTGTCTTTACTGCTGGGTCTCTCTGCGACCGCCAGCGTTTATGCCGCGCTTCCCCAGACGGTGCGTATCGGTACCGATGCGACTTACGCACCGTTCTCATCGAAAGATGCGAAAGGGAACTTCGTGGGTTTTGATATCGACCTCGGCAATGAAATGTGCAAACGCATTCAGGTGAAATGTACCTGGGTCGGCAGCGATTTCGATGCCCTGATCCCGTCGCTGAAAGCGAAGAAAATTGATGCCATCATCTCTTCTCTGTCGATCACGGAAAAACGTCAGCAGGAAATCGCCTTCTCCGAGAAGCTTTACGCGGCGGATTCCCGCCTGATTGCCGCCAAAGGTTCACCGATCCAGCCGACGCTGGAATCGCTGAAAGGCAAACATGTGGGCGTGCTGCAAGGCTCCACCCAGGAAGGCTATGCCAACGATAACTGGCGCACCAAAGGCATTGATGTGGTGGCCTACCAGAACCAGGATCAGATCTATTCTGATCTCGCCGCCGGTCGTCTTGACGCCGCATTCCAGGATGAAGTCGCTGCCAGCGAAGGCTTCCTGAAACAACCTGCGGGTAAAGAGTTTGCGTTTGCTGGCCCGTCGGTAAAAGACAAAAAATATTTCGGTGACGGCACCGGTATTGGTCTTCGCAAAGACGATACCGAGCTGAAAGCGGCGTTCGACAAAGCCTTTGCCGATCTGCGTAAAGATGGCACCTACGACAAACTCGCCAAAAAATACTTCGACTTTAACGTCTACGGCGATTAAGACTGCACGGCCCGGTTCGCCGGGCCTGAAGGGAAACAGTGCGCCATGTGGTCGTGGTGCATTGATACGGTGAATGTTCCGTTGTGGTGCACACAATGCCCCACAAAAGTGCATGGATGCATAGTTACGCATCCAGAATGCAAAAAAAGCCATCGTGCGGGGATTATCTTTTGCCTTGCCGGGGCAGATGATGGCACGATAACGGCACCGTAATGTTCTGAGAATTCCCTTAGGAAAGACAGTCTGTTGAGGATAATGATGAAAAAACTGGTGTTATCGCTTTCTCTGGTGCTCGCTGTTTCCAGCGTTTCTACGGCATTCGCCGCGCTTCCCCAAAAATTACGTATTGGTACCGATCCGACCTATGCCCCCTTTGAATCAAAGAATGCACAGGGTGAATTGGTTGGTTTTGATATCGATCTGGCGAAAGAACTCTGTAAACGCATTAATACGCAGTGTGTGTTTGTTGAAAACCCGCTGGACGCACTGATCCCTTCGTTAAAAGCGAAAAAAATCGACGCCATTATGTCCTCGCTGTCGATTACTGAAAAACGCCAGCAGGAAATTGACTTCACCGACAAGCTCTACGCCGCGGATTCCCGTCTGGTGGTGGCAAAAGATTCTGCTGTTCAGCCCGAGCTGGACAAACTGAAAGGCAAACGCATTGGCGTGCTGCAAGGCACGACGCAAGAAACCTACGGCAATGTTCACTGGGCACCGAAAGGGGTGGAAATCGTCTCTTATCAGGGCCAGGACACTATTTACGCTGACCTGACGGCCGGGCGTATTGACGCCGCGTTCCAGGACGAAGTGGCCGCCAGTGAAGGCTTCCTGAAAACGCCAATGGGTAAAGACTACAAATTCGGCGGTCCGTCCATTAAAGACGAGAAGCTGTTTGGCGTCGGTACCGGTATGGGCGTGCGCAAAGGCGATAACGAACTGCGCGATGCGCTGAACAAAGCCTTTGCCGAAATGCGCGCCGACGGCACTTACGAAAAACTCGCGAAAAAATACTTTGATTTTGATGTTTACGGTGGCTAATCCCACCCGTGCTTAACGTGCGGCCCCTCCTGAAACGGGAGGGGAAAAGACACGGCAAACACCACATACGACAGGACAGGCTGCATGCTGTACGGGTTTTCTCACGTGATATTACAAGGTGCCCTTGTCACCCTGGAGCTGGCGCTCAGTTCCGTGGTGCTGGCGGTGCTGATTGGCCTGGCGGGCGCGGGCGCGAAGCTCTCGAAAAACCGGCCGCTGGCGCTGATTTTTGAAGGCTACACCACGCTTATCCGCGGCGTACCGGACCTGGTGCTGATGCTGCTCATTTTTTATGGACTGCAAATTGCGCTCAACAGCATTACTGATGCGATCGGCATGGATCAACTGGATATCGACCCGATGGTGGCGGGGATAATCACCCTTGGGTTTATCTACGGGGCCTACTTCACCGAAACCTTTCGCGGCGCGTTTATGGCGGTGCCGAAAGGGCATATCGAAGCGGCGACGGCGTTTGGTTTTACCGGTCGCCAGATTTTCCGCCGTATTCTCTTTCCGGCGATGATGCGCTATGCGCTGCCGGGCATTGGCAACAACTGGCAGGTTATTCTGAAAGCGACCGCGCTGGTCTCCCTGCTCGGGCTGGAAGATGTGGTGAAAGCCACCCAGCTTGCCGGGAAAAGCACCTGGGAGCCGTTCTACTTCGCCATTGTCTGCGGCGTGATTTATCTGGTATTTACCACGGCTTCCAATGGCGTACTGCTTCTTCTCGAACGTCGCTACTCGGTAGGTGTGAAGAGGGCTGACCTGTGATCGAGATTGTTCAGGAGTACTGGAAATCCCTGCTCTGGAGTGACGGCTATCGCCTGACCGGTGTGGCTGTCACCTTATGGCTGCTGATTTCATCGGTGGTGATGGGCGGCGTGCTGGCGGTGTTTCTCGCTATCGGGCGCGTCTCGAGCAATAAATTTATCTGCTTTCCCATCTGGTTATTCACTTACGTGTTTCGCGGCACGCCGCTGTATGTGCAGTTGCTGGTGTTCTACTCCGGCATGTACACGCTGGAGATTGTCAAAGGCACCGAACTGCTGAATGCCTTTTTCCGTAGCGGCCTGAATTGCACTGTGCTGGCGCTGACGCTCAATACTTGCGCCTACACCACGGAGATTTTCGCCGGAGCGATTCGCTCCGTACCGCACGGCGAGATTGAAGCGGCGCGGGCGTATGGTTTTTCCTCTTTCAAAATGTACCGCAGCATTATTCTGCCGTCGGCGTTGCGTATTGCGCTGCCTGCGTACAGTAACGAGGTGATTTTGATGCTGCATTCGACGGCGCTGGCGTTTACCGCGACGGTGCCGGATCTGCTGAAAATTGCCCGTGATATTAACTCCGCCACCTACCAGCCGTTCACGGCGTTCGGTATCGCGGCGGTGCTGTATTTAATGATTTCTTATGTGTTGATCAGCCTGTTCCGCAAAGCGGAAAAGCGCTGGTTGCAGCATATGAAGCCTTCTTCGACGCATTGAGAGCACGATGTCTGAGAATAAATTAAACGTTATCGATCTACACAAGCGCTACGGCGAGCATGAAGTGCTGAAAGGCGTGTCGTTGCAGGCTAATGCGGGTGATGTGATTAGCATTATCGGCTCGTCCGGTTCCGGCAAAAGTACGTTTCTGCGCTGCATTAACTTTCTCGAAAAACCGAGCGAAGGCTCAATCGTGGTCAGCGGGCAGAATATTAACCTGGTGCGTGATAAAGACGGTCAACTGAAGGTGGCCGACAAGCACCAGCTGCGCCTGTTGCGTACCCGCCTGACGATGGTGTTCCAGCACTTTAATTTGTGGAGCCATATGACGGTGCTGGAGAACGTGATGGAAGCGCCGATCCAGGTGCTCGGTTTAAGCAAACAGGAAGCCCGCGACCGCGCGGTGAAATACCTGGCGAAAGTCGGTATCGACGCGATGCAGCAGCAAAAATACCCGGTGCATCTTTCCGGCGGCCAGCAGCAACGCGTGTCGATTGCCCGGGCGCTGGCGATGGAGCCGGAAGTGTTGTTGTTTGATGAACCGACTTCCGCGCTGGATCCTGAACTGGTCGGCGAAGTGCTGCGTATTATGCAGCAGCTGGCAGAAGAGGGGAAAACGATGGTGGTGGTCACCCATGAAATGGGCTTTGCCCGCCATGTGTCCAGCCATGTGATTTTCCTGCATCAGGGCAAAATCGAAGAAGAGGGCGCGCCGGATGAGCTTTTCGGCAACCCGAAAAGCCAGCGCTTGCAGCAGTTCCTTAAAGGTTCGTTGAAGTAAGGTTTTGTAGGCCCGGTAAGCGCCAGCGCCACCGGGCGAATCCGCTGTTGTTACCTGGCTGCCAATAATTTCACCGCCGTATCTTCATCCGTCACCAGACCATTCACCCACTTGCCGGTTAACGCGGCATGGATCGCGGCATACTTCTTCTCGCCACCGGCGAAAGCGTAGACTTTGCGCGGCGTGTGGCTGCACAGCGGCACGCTGGTCAGCAGCGTATCCAGTTCCCCTTTTAGCCGCTCGCCCTGGTGGTTAAAAAAATGCCCGAGCATTTCACCGGCGACATGCTGTTGCTCCAGGGCCTGGACTTGCTCATCGGTAATAAACCCTTCGGCATTGAGCGGGCAACCGAGGCCGACCTCGCCAATGCCGAGGAACGTAATATCGGCATTCAGCGCCCGTTCGGCAACGCGCTGATAAACCTGGTGCTGGCACCACATTGCTTTATCTTCCTCGCTGTCGGCATACAGCGGCGCGGGGATAAAGAAATACTTACCCTGCATCTTCTCGGCCATTTTCAGCGGCACATCGTAGCGCGTACCGGAATCATCGCGCGCAATCGCGCCAATCATCGACACACATTGATGCTGGGGGCGCTCCAGCCACGGCAGCGCGTCAATAATCGCCCGCAGCGTTTTCCCCGAACCAATGCCAAACACCTGCGGTGTCTCTGCGGCGATAAATTGCGCCATCACCTCTGCGCCTTCGACCGCCAGCATTTGCTGAATGGCCTCGTTCTCCAGCCCGGACGAAGGCACCACCCGGCACAGGGAGAGGCCAAATTTGTCCTCTACTTCGCGGGCGAGCTTCATGCAACGCGTCACCGGGTGGCTGATATTTACCGTCACCATGCCCATTTCCCGCGCGCTGGAGATCAACCGCTGAGCCACCTGGCGCGATAACCCGAGCGCCGTGGCGATATCTTGCTGTGTTAAACCCGCCACGTAATACATCCACGCGGCGCGGGCGGCGAGTTCCTGCTTTTTCTCTTCTTTGTTCATTCACGCGTTCCCGAAATAGCCTGTCGACAGTGTACCGCTGAACGTGACGAAAGCGGAAATGGGCAAAAGTCATTTTTACGGGCAAATGTTACTTTCGCGAGTTACTTCACAGAACAATTTCACTTTTGGCTACTAACATACTCCCAACAAACGGGCATCTGCCCGTAAATATGTCAAATGCTCAATTACGAGGTGAGATTATGTCAGGTCAAAAAGCGGTATGGATGCATATTGGCGCAGGATCGTTTCATCGTGCTCATCAGGCGTGGTATCTGCACACTCTGATGCAGCAGGGCGACGATAGCTGGAGTATTGCGCTGGGAAATATTCGCGACGATGCCAATGCGCTGCTCGGCGCACTTGCCGCGCAAAAAGGCGAGTACGTGCTGGAAACCGTGACCCCGGAAGGGGAGCGCCAGTACGAAACCATCACATCCATTCGCAAAGTGCTGGCCTGGGACAGCGAAATCAGCGCGCTGGTCGCCCAGGGAGCCGATGCTGAAACCCGCGTCATTGCCTTTACCGTCACCGAAAGCGGTTATTACCTGACGCCGGAACATGAGCTGGATACCCACCAGGCGGATATCAAAGCGGATCTCAACGGCGGTATTCGCACCCTCTACGGCGCGCTGACCCGCATCCTGAAACAGCGTATTGCCAATAACGCTGGCCCGGTAACGCTGCTGAACTGCGATAACCTGCGCCATAACGGCGAGCGCTTCCGTCACGGTTTTCTCTCTTTCCTGCAAGCCAAAGGTGAAAAGGCGCTGCATGAGTGGGTAAAACAGAACACCACCTCGCCCAATACCATGGTGGATCGCATTACGCCGCGCCCGACGCCAGATGTTGCCGAACGCGTGCTGGCGGCAACCGGCATTCACGATGCCGTGCCGGTGATGGGTGAATCCTTTATCCAGTGGGTCATTGAAGATGACTTTATCAACGGCCGCCCGGCGCTGGAAAATGTCGGCGTCGAGCTGGTGAAATCCGTTCTGCCGTGGGAAGAGGCGAAAATCCGCATTCTCAACGCTACCCATAGCTGCATTGCCTGGGCCGGCACGCTGATTGGCCTGAGCTATATCGATGAAAGTACCCACCAGAGCGCCATTCGCCAGATGGCCTGGGAGTATGTCTCCCGCGATGTGATTCCTTCCCTGACGCCGAGCCCGCTCGATCTTGCTGATTACCGTGATGTGGTGCTGGCCCGTTTTGGCAACCCGTATATCAAAGACACCAACCAGCGCGTCGCCGCCGATGGCTTGTCGAAAATCCCCGGCATGGTGACGCCGACCCTGCTTCAGTGCTACCAGCGCGGCGCAGAACCCTCTGCGACCGCCGTACTGCCGGGGCTGTTCTTCCTGTTCCTGCGCCGCTGGGCCGACGGCACCTTGCCGTACACCTACCAGGATGGCGTGATGCAGCCGGAAGCCATCAAAGCGATGTTTGCCTCGGACGATCCGCTGGCTGCGTTCGCAAAAGATGAAGCCCTGTTCGCTGAGCTTGCCCACTCGGCTGAGTTCCTCGCCCTGTTGCGCCGCACCGTGGCGGAGCTGGAGCAGTGGGTGAAACAGCCGCAGGCTCAGTTGGCGACAGCCTGAGGGAGGCGCTATGTACCTGGGGATTGATATTGGCACCTCGGAATTAAAAGCGCTGCTGCTGGATGCACGTGGCGAGATTGTCGGCTCCGCTCATGCGGCGCTGACAGTACAGCGTCCGCACCCGCACTGGGCCGAGCAGGATCCGCAAGCCTGGTGGCAGGCATGCGGGCGCGTGGTGAGCGAACTGCGCCAGCAGCACCCGCAGCAGTGGGCGGCTATTCGCGCCATTGGTTTGTCGGGGCAGATGCACGGCGCGGTACTGCTCGACAGCGGCGGTAATGTGCTGCGCCCGTGCATTTTATGGAACGACACGCGCAGCGCCGACGAGTGCGACTGGCTGCGCGAGCACCACCCGGAAATGATGGCGCTCAGCGGCAATATGATTATGCCGGGCTTCACCGCACCGAAACTGGTGTGGGTCGCGCGTCACGAGCCGGAAATTTTCAGCCAGGTGGCAAAAGTATTGTTGCCGAAAGATTACCTGCGCTGGCGGCTGACGGGCGAGTTCGTCAGCGATCCGTCTGATGCGGCAGGGACGCTGTGGCTGGATGTGGCAAAACGTGACTGGTCTGACGAACTGCTGGCGATGACTGATTTACGCCGCGAGCAGATGCCAGCTCTGGTAGAAGGCAGCGAATCCAGCGGCACGTTGCGCGCAGCGCTCGCTACCGAATGGGGGCTTAGCTCCTCGGTGATTGTTGCCGGGGGTGGCGGCGATAATGCCACGTCTGCCGTCGGCGTTGGCGCGGTCGCACCGGGCGATGCGTTTATATCGCTTGGGACGTCCGGCGTAATTTTCGTGGTCAACGATGCGCTGCAAGCCGACCCCGATTCCGGCGTGCATGCGTTTTGCCACGCGTTGCCGGGGCGCTGGCATCAGATGAGCGTCATGCTCAGCGCGGCAAGCTGTCTGCGCTGGGTGTGCAATCTGCTATCGGTAACGGAAAGCCAGTTGATGGATGAAATCGCGCAACTCACCGATGACGACCTGCGCCGTGCGCCGCTGTTTTTGCCTTATCTCTCTGGCGAGCGGACACCGCATAACGATCCGCAGGCCACCGGCAGCTTCTTCAATTTACGCCATGAAACCAGCCGCTCGTTGCTGGGTTACGCGGTGATTGAAGGGGTAACCTTTGGCCTGGCGGACGGTTTGCAGGTGCTTGGCAATGCGCAGATTTCCCAGTGCAGCCTGACGGGAGGCGGCGCGCGCAGCACCGTCTGGGCGCAATTGATAGCCGATGTGCTGGCGATCCCGATGGTGACGCATCCTGCCAGTTCGTCAGGCGCACTGGGCGCAGCACGGCTGGGCTGGCTGGCGGATGGCGGTACGGAAGCCAACGTGTGCCTGAAACCGCCGGTGGTCGCCCGCTACACGCCGCAGGCACAACGCCGTGAGTGGCTGTCGCAGCGCCTGGCGCTGTTCCGGCTGCTTTACCAACAACAGCAGGCGGCGCGTACGCTGCTGCCGTAACCCGCAAGCCCCGGCCTCTGTACCTACCCCAGCCGGGGCGTGGCTCCCATAAGATAAGGAAGATTGTGATGCAATCTAAAGAATATTGGTTTGGCTTGCCGAAACATCTGCTGTGGGGATTTGTGGCTATCGCCATTTTTATGGCAGGCGATGGCTTTGAAATGGCTTTCCTGTCAAAACACATTACCGATATGGGCTTCACCCCGGCGCAATCGGCGATGGTGTTTACCATGTACGGCCTGGCGGCGGCGCTGGCGGCCTGGGCTTCCGGCGTGGTGGCGGAGCTTATCACGCCGCAAAAAGCGATGACCATTGGTTTTATCCTGTGGATCATCATGCACGCACTGTTTATGTCCCTCGGTCTTGGGATGCGTAACTATCCGTTAATGCTGCTGTTTTACGGCATTCGCGGGCTGGCCTATCCGCTCTTTATTTACTCGTTTATGTTGATGCTGGTGCAGGTATTACCCCGTCAACATCTGGCCGCAGCAACCGGCTGGTTCTGGGCGATGTACTCGGTGGGCATTGGTGTGGTGGGCAGCTATTTGCCGAGCCTGACCATTCCGGCATTTGGTGAAACCGGTACACTGTGGTTTGCCATTGCCTGGGTGGCGAGCGGCGGGATTCTGGCGTTCTTCAGCCTGCGCAATGTGCCGGTGGATCGCTCGCGGGTGAACCTGCCAATGCGTGAGAAAATGACCGAACTCTCCCGCGCGGTCACCATTCTGTTCACCAACCGCGATATTTTCTACGCCTGTCTGATCCGCATTATCAATACGTTGTCGCTGTTTGGTTTTGCGATCGTCATGCCGCTGCTGTTTGTCGACCGGCTGGGCTTTAGCATTTCTGAATGGCTACAAATCTGGGCGGTGTTCTTCTTTGTCACCATCTTCACCAATATTTTCTGGGGGATAACCGGCGAGTACATCGGCTGGATCCGCCAGGTGCGCTGGTTTGGCTGCCTCGGAATGGCTATTTCCAGCCTGACTTTTTACTACCTGCCGGTGTACGCCGGGCATAACTTCCTGGTGGCGATGATCCCGGCGGTGATGTTGGGGATTTTTGTCGCCGCGTTTGTGCCGATGACAGCGGTGTTCCCGACGCTGGAGCCGCAGCATAAAGGCGCGGCGGTGTCGATTTATAACCTCTCCGCCGGGATGAGTAACTTTGTCGCACCGGCTATTGCATCGGCCATCCTGCCGTTCTTCGATATCGTGGGCGTGGTGTGGGTCTACACCGGGTTGTATATTTTTGCCGGGGTGCTGACCTTTATCATTAAAGTGCCGCAGCCAAAACGCGCCAGTGCGCAGGCGAAAACCCGTGAAGAAGAGGCGCAGCAACGCGCATGATGTTGTCTCCTGCCCGGTGAGCGTGCCTTACCGGGCAGGGCGCAGTCTCTTTAGCGCTTTTCCCGCCGGTAGATCCAGTCGTCGTGATATTCACCGTGCAGCAAATACGCTTTTTCCAGCACCTGCACCCGCGTGAAACCGCTTTTTTCCAGCACCCTTACCGAGCCCTGGTTTTGCGCCAGTACCCAGGCGTTCAGCGCCTGGATATCGCGCTGTTCAAAAGCAAAATTGCACAGCACGTGCAGCGCTTCGGATGCGACCCCCTGGCCTTGCGCCACAGGCAGGATCGAGTAACCGACATCCGCTTCCTGCGGATTGTGCTGACTCGGACGCAGGCCAATATCACCGATGGCGTTGTTCTGCGCATCACGGACCACAAAGGCGTTGCTGTTGTTCAGGCGATCGCTAAATAACGTGCGGATTTGCGCCTCGGAAGCGATCTCACTCATAAAGCGCATCACGCTGTCGTCCTGGCGTATATGCAGAAAAAACGGCCAGTCGGAATCCTGAAACCGGGTGAGGGTAAAGCGGGGTGTCTGCAACGTCATTAAAGCGCCCTTGTGGTGATAAAGCGGTTTAGCTTAGCACCGCAAAAGCGCGAGGGATGCCACGAAAATTAGGGGGTAGCGGCTGTTGCATTAAGAGGCAACCACATCCCCCAGCGCCTCTTCCAGGTCATACCAGCGAAACGCAAACCCGGCGGCTTCAAGGCGTTTTGGCAATGCACGTTGGCCGCCGAGCACCAGCACCGAGGATTCCCCCATCATCAGGCGAATCGCCGCTGCGGGCGCGCGCATCACTGCCGGGCGGTGCAGCGCGTGACCGAGCGCGTGGGCGAACTGCACATTGCGCACCGGGTAGGGCGAAACCATATTAAACGGCCCGCGAAGATCGTTATCCAGCAGCCAGAGAATGCCATTGACCATATCGTCGATATGGATCCACGCCAGATATTGCCGACCATCGCCCATTGGGCCGCCGAGCCCCAGGCGAAACAGCGGCAACATCTTGCCGAGAATGCCGCCTTTCGGAGCCAGCACCACACCGGTGCGCAGCAGGCAGACGCGGGTGCGATCGCTTTGTGCTTCGCAGGCGATTTGCTCCCAGCGCGAACATAATTTATGGGTGAATTCGTTATGCGGCGGCTCCTCTTCCGTAACCACCACTTCGCCAAGATCGCCGTAGTAGCCGCATGCGGAACCGGAGATTAGCACCTGCGGCGGATTTTCACTGGCTTTAAACAGATCCACCAGCCGCTGGGTGATTTGCCAGCGGCTGTTGCATAAGCGCTGCTTTTGCTCCTCCGTCCAGCGCTTATCGGCGATAGGCTCGCCCGCCAGATTAATCACCGCATCGAAATCGTCCAGATGCGTCAGGTCATTTAAGCCTTTTAACAGGCTGACGCGGGCATCCAGGGTGTGCTGGGCTTTCGCCGGATTACGGGTGACCACCGTTATGCTGTGGCGTAGCTCCAGCAAACGGGGGATCAGATGACGACCAATCAGGCCAGTACCGCCGGTAATCAGTATCTTCATGCTTCCCTCCAGTGCGTCAGGTTCCCTTTATCGCAAATCAGAGCAGTTGCGCTTTTTGCAACGCTCTTTCCGTGGCCGGGCGGGTGCTGATCCGCTCGAACCAGTTAAACACCGCCGGATAATCCTCAAGCGTAATACGCTGGCGCTGGTGGGAATTAATCCACGGCCAGGCGGCAATATCGGCAATGCTGTAATGTTCACCCGCCAGCCACGGCACCTGCTCCAGGCGTTTATTCAGCACCTGATACAGACGCTGGGTTTCTACCTGGTAGCGCTCAATGGCGTACGGCACCGGCTGCGGGGCAAAGTGGTTAAAGTGATGATTTTGCCCAAGCATCGGCCCAAGCCCGGCCACCTGCCAGAATAACCATTGCAGGGTGACATGGCGTTCACGCAGCTCACCGCTGAGTAATTGACCCGATTTCTCTGCCAGATAGAGCAGGATCTCGCCAGATTCAAACAGGCTGAGTGGCGCGCCGCCGTCAGCGGGTTCATGGTCGACAATCGCCGGGATTTTGTTGTTCGGGGAGATAAGCAGAAAATCGGGGCGAAATTGATCGCCTTTGCTGATATCCACGCGGATCAGACGATACGCCAGCCCGGCCTCCTCCAGAAACAGCGTTATCTTATGTCCGTTTGGCGTCGGTGCGAAATAGAGGTCTATCATCAATACTCCCGTTAGCGGAATGAGCGTCGCACAATGAGTATAGGTGTTAGCGCTGCTGCCTGAGTTTTCATCAAGTGACAGGACGCACAAGACGCTATATTTTGAACAAAAAACCAACCGCGAAACGAGGATGTTATGAGCGAACCGGCAATAACGTTGTGGTCTGACGCAGATTATTTCTCCCCGTATGTGCTCTCGGCGTATGTTGCGCTGCACGAAAAAGGGCTGCCCTTCACCCTGAAAACAGTCGATCTCGATAACGGGGCGCAACATGACGCGGACTGGCCGGGTTTTCACCTGACGCAGCGCGTGCCGTCGCTGGACATCGACGGCTTCACCCTTAGCGAATCCTCAGCGATTGCCGAATATCTGGACGAGCGTTTCGCGCCGCCAGAGTGGGAGCGGCTTTACCCTCACGACATGCAAAACCGCGCCCGCGCCCGGCAGATTCAGGCCTGGTTGCGTAGCGATTTGCAGCCGATTCGCGAAGAGCGTTCCACGGATGTGGTGTTTGCCGGGGCGAAAAAAGCGCCGCTCAGCGCCGCCGGGCAGCAGAGCGCGGAAAAGCTGTTTACCCTTGCGGGTGAGTGGCTGGCGCACGGTAAACCGAATCTGTTTGGTGAGTGGTGCATTGCCGATGTCGATCTCGCCCTGATGCTCAACCGGCTGGTGATGCAGGGCGATGACGTGCCGGAGCGGCTGGTGGAATACGCGACCTTCCAGTGGCAGCGCTCATCGGTCCAGCGCTATGTTGCACTTTCCGCTAAGCGCCCGGGCTGATAAGCCCGCTGACTTCCGTTATCATGGGGCGTTTTTTCCATAGAGGTGCAGTGATGAAACTGATGTTTGCATCGGATATTCATGGGTCGTTGCCCGCGACGGAACGTGTGCTGGAAGTGTTTGCACAGAGCGGTGCCCGCTGGCTAATTATTCTTGGCGATGTGCTCAACCACGGGCCGCGCAATGCGCTCCCGGAAGGTTACGCCCCCGCGCAAGTGGCGGAGCGGCTGAATGAACAGGCGAGACGGATTATTGCCGTGCGCGGTAACTGCGATAGCGAAGTGGATCAGATGCTGCTGCATTTTCCGATCACCGCCCCGTGGCAGCAGGTTTTACTGGCGGAGCGCCGTCTGTTTCTGACTCACGGCCATCTTTTTGGCCCGGAGAATGTGCCGCCGCTGGAAGCCGGTGATGTGTTGGCATACGGTCATACGCATATTCCCGTTGCTGAAAAGCGGGGCGAGATTGTGCACTTCAATCCCGGCTCGGTCAGTATGCCGAAAGGCGGATTTGCCGCCAGCTACGGCATGCTGGATGAAAATGGGTTACGCGTTATCGCATTTAATGATCAGCGGGTTATTGCACAGGTTGCGATTAATCCGTAATTTACCCGTCAACCGAAACGCGCCGTAAGAGCGCCATAAAGAGAAGATGTCCCGATGGTGGAACAGAGTCATTTTGCAGGCATGGAGTGGGTCGATATTGTCAACGAAGACAATGAGGTGATTGCACAGGCCAGCCGGCAGCAAATGCGCGCGCAGTGTCTGCGTCATCGCGCAACCTACATTGTGGTGCATGATGGGATGGGCAAAATTCTGGTGCAGCGTCGCACGGAAATAAAAGATTTTATGCCCGGCAAGCTGGACGCCACCGCCGGTGGTGTGGTGCAGGCGGGGGAAAACCTGCTTGAATCCGCGCGCCGTGAAGCGGAAGAAGAGTTAGGTATCGCTGGTGTACCGTTTGCCGAGCATGGCCAGTTCTACTTTGAAGATGAGCATTGTCGGGTGTGGGGCGGGCTGTTTAGCTGCGTTTCTCACGGGCCATTCGCCTTGCAGGAAGAGGAGGTGAGTGAAGTGTTCTGGATGACGCCAGAAGAGATCACCGCCCGCTGCGATGAGTTCACCGATGATTCACTCAAAGCGCTGGCGCTGTGGATGAGCCGCAACGCCAGCAATGACGTGGAAAAAGTGCAGGAAGCTGAGTAACTAGCAGCTATCCCGCAGGCAAAACGCCGGGGTAATCGGCGTCTTGTTCTGCCACGTTTCACCATTAAGACGCGCCAGCAGCGCGCGTCCTGCTTCAATGCCAATCTTGCGATGCGGCACCGAAATCGTCGTTAATGGCGGCTGGCAAACCCGGCTGACATCACTGTCGCCAAACCCGACAATCGCTAAATCATCCGGCACTTTAATGCGTCGCCGCTGGCACTCATACAGCGCGCCGCAGGCCAGCTCATCAGACACGCAGACCAGCGCATCCAGCTCCGGCCACGCCAGCAAAAACTCCGGCAACTGCGCGGCTCCGGTGGAAAACACCGGCGGCGCGGCGGCGTTGATAACCCGGTTCGGCGACATATGGTGGCGCAGCATCGCTTTGTACCAGCCTTGTAAATGCTGCTGAAAGATCCACTGCTCCTGGTTGGCGCACAGTAAACCAATATTCTGATAACCGCGCTGAACCAGCATTTGCGTCAGTTCGAACATTGCCGCGACGTTATCAATACCAATATTCATATCGATAGGATCGGCGCGTACGGCGCCGATTTCCATCACCGGAATATCGGCGTTTTTCAGCCAGTGGCGCACTCTGTCGCTGTGCTCAACGCTGAGTAAAATCGCCGCCGCCAGGTTAGAGGCGAGCAGCGTTTCCAGCAGTTTCTCTTCCTGCTCCAGCCGGTGTTGGGATTCTGCCAGCATGATTTGGTAGCCCGCAGGCTGTAAAACGTGCTGCAAACCGGCGAACATTTCCGAACAGCCGGATTCAGCAAGGCTCGGCACTACCATCGCAATGGTCCACGACGACGCCGAGGCCAGCGCGCTCGCCGCCAGGTTGGGCATATAACCCAGCTCCTGCACTGCCGCTTCTATTTTTTCGCGTAATTTATCCGAGACCTGCTCCGGGGTGCGCAATGCGCGCGAGACGGTCATGGTGCCAACGCCGGCAAGCAGGGCGACATCGGCCAGAGTGACTTTTCCGGTACTGCGCCGTTTTCGGGTAATAGACATTCCGTTTCCTGGCTGGCCCGAGCATATCTCAGGCGCTGAGTGATTCATCTACAGCGCAGTATACGCCGGAACTCCCTGCTTTTTTTGCGAATTCCCCGGCGTTTTCATATTTGATAGCGCTATCACACTTTTCACATCTCCTTATTGGTAGCGCTATCTTTGCGACTATTATCACGGTTAAGCCTTACTGACTTGCATAAAGTTTGCTCATCTTAACCACCGGGAAGGGGCGTGACGTGTTAAACCAATGGCTTAACGATAAGACGATCCAACTGCTTGATAACGTTGGAAACTGGCCGCAGGCACTGGAGATCTGCGGCAGACCCTTGCTGGCTTCCGGCACTATTACGCCAGATTACGTGACCGCTATTGTGGCGCAGCAGCAAAAACTGGGTCCGTATTATGTGCTGGCGCCGGGTCTTGCCATGCCCCATGCGCGCCCGGAAGAGGGAGCGAAAGGGGGGGGCTTATCGTTATTAAAGTTGCGCCAGGGCGTGGCGTTTGGCGCAGCCGAATTCGATCCGGTCGATCTTGTCATTATGCTGGCCGCACCGGATAAACACAGCCATATCGATATGATTGCCGCGCTGGCAGAATTATTTTCCAGCGACGATGATATGGAACAATTACATCGCGCAAAGAGCTTTGAGGAGATTAACCACATTATTCAACGCTACTGAGTTTTTAATTTAATAAGCCTTCTTACACATTGCCTTTCTCAGGCGATGCGGACGTACTCTACATAAAAAAGGTAATAACCATGAAAATAATGGCAATTTGTGGCTCCGGCCTCGGCAGTAGTTTTATGGTCGAAATGAACATTAAGAAAGTACTGAAGAAGTTAAATATTGATGCTGAGGTAGAGCACTCTGATTTATCGTCCGCCACGCCAGGTGCGGCCGATGTGTTTGTGATGGCAAAAGACATTGCCGCCAGCGCCAGCGTACCGGAAAACCAACTGGTGGTGCTGAATAACATTATTGATATCAACGAGCTGGAAGCGAAAATCAGCGCTTTCTTCGCCAACCATTAACAGCAACGTGATACCGCGCCCGCGCCGGTGTCACAAGCGAGGTGGATATGTTTATCCTTGAAACGCTAAATTTTGTGGTTGATATATTAAAAGTGCCCTCGGTGTTGGTAGGGTTAATTGCGTTAATTGGCCTGGTCGCGCAAAAGAAATCCTTTTCTGATGTGGTTAAAGGTACGGTAAAAACCATTCTTGGTTTTATTGTATTAGGCGGTGGTGCCACGGTATTAGTTGGTTCACTGAATCCACTTGGCGGCATGTTTGAACATGCTTTTAATATTCAGGGGATTATTCCTAATAACGAGGCGATTGTTTCTATTGCGCTGGAAAAATACGGTGCATCGACGGCCTTAATTATGGCTTTCGGCATGGTGGCGAATATTATTGTCGCCCGTTTTACGCGCCTGAAATATATTTTCCTCACCGGTCATCACACCTTTTATATGGCCTGCATGATTGGCGTGATCCTGACCGTCGCCGGGTTTGAGGGCATCGGCCTGGTCTTTACCGGTTCGTTGATCCTCGGGCTGGTGATGGCCTTTTTCCCGGCCATCGCCCAGCGCTATATGAAGCGCATTACCGGCACGGATGATATCGCCTTCGGCCATTTCGGCACGCTTGGTTATGTGCTGGCAGGCTGGATTGGCAGCAAATGCGGGAAAGGATCGCGCTCAACGGAAGAGATGAACCTGCCGAAAAACCTCAGCTTCCTGCGCGACAGCTCTATCTCTATTTCGCTGACGATGATCATTATCTACATGATCCTCGCGGTCTGCGCGGGGCGCGAGTATGTCGAAAGCCAGCTTAGTGCCGGACAGAACTTCCTTGTTTACGCCATTATCCAGGCCATCACCTTTGCGGCTGGCGTGTTCATCATCCTGCAAGGTGTGCGCTTAATCCTTGCAGAAATCGTGCCGGCCTTTACCGGCTTTTCGGAAAAACTGGTGCCAAATGCTCGCCCGGCGCTGGATTGCCCGGTGGTTTACCCCTATGCGCCGAATGCCGTGCTGGTGGGCTTCCTGTTCAGCTTCCTCGGTGGGCTGGTGGGATTATTCCTGCTCGGGCAGATGAAACTGGTATTGATCCTGCCGGGTGTCGTTCCGCACTTCTTTACCGGCGCAACGGCAGGCGTTTTTGGTAACGCTACCGGGGGTCGTCGCGGCGCGATGCTCGGCGCATTCGCCAACGGTTTGTTGATCACCTTCCTGCCCGTATTACTGCTGCCAGTGTTGGGCGCGCTGGGCTTTGCCAATACTACCTTCTCTGACGCCGACTTCGGCTTTGTGGGCATCGTGCTTGGTAACCTGGCGCGTTATCTCTCACCGCTGGCGATCACCGGCGTCATGGTGGCGTTGTTTGCGGTGTTAGTGGTCTGGAACCTGATGGCGAAAGGTAAACCGGGTGCCAGCGGCACTGAAGAAAATAGCGGAGCGAAATAATGAGCAATATTGACGAAGTGAAACAATTTGCACGAGACATTCGCGTGGCAACGCTGAAATCACTGACCCATTTAGGCTTTGGTCACTATGGCGGCAGCATGTCGGTGGTTGAAACCCTTGCGGTGCTGTATGGCGACATCATGCGTATTGACCCCGCCGACCCGGACTGGCCGGAGCGCGACTATTTTGTGCTGTCGAAAGGTCATGCTGGCCCGGCGCTCTACAGCACGCTGGCGCTGAAAGGTTACTTCCCGCAGGAGGAGTTGCAGACGCTCAATATCAACGGTACGCGTTTGCCGAGCCACCCGGATCGCCTGAAAACCCGGGGTGTCGATGCCACTACCGGCTCGCTGGGCCAGGGCATTTCTATTGCGGGCGGCATGGCGCTGGGGCACAAGCTGGCGGGCCGGAAGAACCGCGTCTTTTGTATCGTCGGAGACGGTGAGCTGAACGAAGGGCAGTGCTGGGAAGCGTTCCAGTTTATCGCTCATCACCGGCTGAATAATCTCACCGTGTTTGTTGACTGGAACAAGCAGCAACTGGACGGCGAGCTGGACGAAATCATCTGCGCTTTCGATCTGGAAGGGAAATTCCGCGCCTTTGGCTTTGATGTCTGTACCGTGAAAGGGGATGACATTGCCGGGTTGCTGGAAGCCGTCAAACCGGTGCCCGCGGCAGATGCACGGCCAAGATTGGTTATTCTCGACAGTATCAAAGGGCAGGGCGTGCCGTATCTCGAAAATCTGAGTAACTCACACCATCTGCGTCTGACGGACGAGATGAAACAGGCACTTAACGAGACGATTGAACAACTGGAGGCCGCGCATGATTAAGGTTGCCGAGGTGGGTGGAAAAGACAGTATCGAGATGCGCAAAGTCTACGCCGGTTTTATCAGCGAACAGATTGAAGCGGGCAGTGACATCATCGCGTTGGAAGCGGATTTAATGAGTTCGATGGCGATGGATGGCGTGCATAAAAAGTACCCGCAGCAGGTGATCAACTGCGGGATCATGGAGGCGAATGTGATCGGCACCGCGGCGGGTCTGTCGCTGACCGGGCGCAAGCCGTTTGTGCATACCTTTACCGCTTTCGCCAGCCGTCGCTGCTTCGACCAGCTATTTATGTCTCTCGATTACCAGCGCAATAACGTCAAAGTTATCGCCTCCGATGCGGGCGTGACGGCGTGCCACAACGGTGGGACGCATATGTCGTTTGAAGATATGGGGATTGTGCGCGGGCTGGCGCATTCGGTGGTGCTGGAAGTCACCGATGCGGTGATGTTCGACGATATCCTCCATCAACTGGCGGATCTTGAGGGTTTTTACTGGGTGCGCACTATCCGTAAACAAGCGCCGACGGTTTATCAACCCGGCTCGCGCTTTACCATCGGCAAAGGTAACGTGCTGCGCGAGGGCAGTGATATCACCTTAATTGCCAATGGGATTATGGTGGCGGAAGCACTCGCTGCCGCACAGCAACTGGAGCGCGAAGGGATCAGCGCAGCGGTGATCGATATGTTTACCTTAAAGCCCATCGATCGCATGTTAGTGAAAAACTATGCTGAGAAAACCGGGCGTATTGTGACCTGCGAAAATCACAGTATTCATAACGGCCTGGGGTCGGCGGTGGCAGAAGTGCTGGTCGAGACGTGTCCGGTGCCGATGCGACGCGTCGGGGTAAAAGAGCGGTATGGTCAGGTGGGAACGCAGGATTTTCTGCAAAAAGAGTATGGCCTGACGGCACACGATATTGTGTCGGCGGCAAGAGAGCTGCTGTAAACAATAAAGGCGACCAGGGAGTCGCCTTTATGTTGTTGCTGGATGGCGCTTTTACTTCTGCTGGGACGCCTGAATCGCGGTCAGCGCGATGGTATAGACGATATCGTCAACCAGTGCGCCACGGGACAGGTCGTTAACCGGCTTACGCATACCTTGCAGCATCGGCCCGATGGAGATCAGGTCGGCAGAACGCTGTACCGCTTTGTAGGTGGTGTTACCGGTGTTCAGATCCGGGAAGATGAACACGGTAGCGCGACCTGCAACCGGAGAGTTCGGCGCTTTGGATTTGGCGACGTCAGCCATTACTGCGGCGTCGTACTGCAACGGACCGTCGATCACCAGGTCAGGACGTTTTTCCTGTGCCAGGCGGGTCGCTTCACGCACTTTTTCTACATCGCTACCCGCGCCGGAGTTACCAGTGGAGTAAGAGAGCATTGCCACGCGCGGTTCGATACCGAATGCGATAGCGGAATCCGCAGACTGGATCGCGATTTCAGCCAGTTGCTCAGCGGTCGGATCCGGGTTGATGGCGCAGTCACCGTAAACATAAACCTGTTCCGGCAGCAGCATGAAGAACACGGAAGAGACCAGTGAACTGCCCGGTGCGGTTTTGATCAGTTGCAGCGGCGGACGAATGGTGTTCGCAGTGGTGTGAACGGCACCGGAAACCAGACCGTCAACTTCATCCTGCTCCAGCATCAGCGTGCCGAGAACCACGTTATCTTCCAGCTGTTCGCGGGCAACGGCTTCGGTCATGCCCTTGCTCTTACGCAGCTCAACCAGGCGAGCAACGTAGCTTTCACGTACCACGTCCGGATCAACGATTTCGATGCCCGTACCCAGCTCAACGCCTTGTGCAGCAGCAACGCGATTGATCTCATCCGGGTTACCCAGCAGGATACAGGTCGCGATACCACGTTCCGCACAGATAGCGGCCGCTTTCACAGTACGCGGCTCGTCACCTTCCGGCAGAACCACTCGTTTACCCGCTTTACGCGCCAGTTCAGTCAACTGATAACGGAAGGCTGGCGGAGAGAGGCGGCGGCTGCGTTCGGACGTGGCGGTCAGGGAGTCAATCCACTGCGCATTAATGTAGCTGGCAACATATTCCTGAACGTTTTCGATACGTTCGTTGTCGTCAACCGGTACTTCCAGGTTGAAGCTTTGCAGGCTCAGGGAGGTCTGCCAGGTGTTGGTGTTCACCATAAAGACCGGCAGGCCAGTGGCGAAGGCGCGCTCACACAGTTTGCGAACGCTGGCGTCCATTTCGTAGCCACCGGTCAGCAGCAGCGCGCCAATTTCCACGCCGTTCATTGCCGCCAGGCAGGCCGCAACCAGCACGTCAGGACGATCGGCGGAAGTTACCAGCAGTGAACCCGGGCGGAAGTGTTCCAGCATATGCGGAATGCTACGCGCACAGAAGGTCACGGATTTCACGCGGCGGGTTTTGATGTCGCCTTCGTTAACGATGGTCGCATTCAGGTGGCGAGCCATATCAATGGCGCGCGTGGCGATCAGATCGAAGCTCCACGGCACAGCGCCCAGCACGGGCAGCGAGCTGGTTTCTTGCAGTTTAGTCGGGTCGATATGAACGACTTTCGCTTTAGACGAATCATCGAAGATTTCAGACAGATCAGGGCGAGTACGACCCTGCTCATCAACCGGTGCGTTCAGTTTGTTAACGATAACGCCGGTGATGTTGGTGTTCTTCACGCCGCCAAAGCTGTTGCGCGTCAGTTCGATACGCTCTTTCAGCTGTTCCTGCGTGTCGGTGCCCTGAGACATGACAAACACGATTTCCGCGTTCAGCGTTTTCGCGATTTCAAAGTTCAGAGACTGGGCGAACTGGTGTTTACGGGTCGGCACCAGGCCTTCAACCAGCACCACTTCAGCGTCTTTGCTGCTTTCGTGGTAGCGCGCGATGATCTCTTCCATCAGCACGTCTTTCTGGTTGCTGGAGAGCAGCGATTCAACGTGGCTCATTTTCAGCGGTTCAGCCGCTGGCAGACCGGAGTTGGCACGCACGATAGTGGTGGTCTGGTCTGGCGCATCGCCGCCCGCGCGTGGCTGGGCAATCGGTTTAAAGACGCTCAGACGAACGCCTTTGCGTTCCATAGCGCGGATAACGCCAAGGCTGACACTGGTCAGACCGACGCTGGTTCCGGTAGGGATCAGCATAATAATACGGGACACGGTTAATCCTCTTTCGTTACCGTCGTGACGGACGGGTTACAAAACAGCACCGCCAGCGATGGCTGGCGGTGTGGGTAATCAGGCAGTCAGGCAGCTTGCGTCTTGTGCAATAACCAGCTCTTCGTTGGTCGGGATAACGACCGCCGGGCGGGTGCCTTCTTTATTGATAAAGCCAGAGTTGCCGAAACGGGCAGCCAGGTTACGTTCATGGTCAACTTCAAAGCCCAGAACGCCCAGTTTGCCGAGAGACAGTTCGCGTACCATCGCGGCGTTTTCACCGATACCACCGGTGAAGACTACGGCGTCCAGGCGACCTTCCATCAGCGCAGTGTAAGAGCCGATATATTTTGCCAGGCGGTGGCAGTACACGTCCATCGCGCGTTTCGCGTCTTCTTTATCTTTGTAGTTATCTTCTACATAACGGCAGTCGCTGGTGACTTCGGTCAGGCCCAGCAGGCCGGACTCTTTGGTCAGCATTTTGTTGATGGCTTCAACGCTCATGCCCAGGGTGTCATGCAGATGGAAAATGATAGCCGGGTCGATATCACCAGAACGGGTACCCATAACCAGGCCTTCCAGCGGGGTCAGACCCATGGAGGTATCAACACATTTACCGTTACGGATAGCGGAAACAGAACCACCATTGCCCAGATGGCAAGTGATGATATTCAGTTCTTCAACCGGTTTGTTCAGCACTTTTGCCGCTTCCTGAGTCACATAGAAGTGGCTGGTGCCGTGTGCGCCGTAGCGGCGAACGCCGTGCTCTTTGTACAGTTTGTACGGCAGCGCATAGAGATAAGATTCTTCCGGCATGGTGGTGTGGAACGCGGTGTCGAACACGGCAACGTTCTTCTCTTTCAAGCTCGGGAAGGATTTCAGCGCTTCGGCGATACCAATCAGGTGGGCCGGGTTGTGCAGCGGTGCAAAAGAGGCCGCATCTTTGATGCCCTGGATCACGGATTCGTCGATGACCACAGAACTCGTGTATTTTTCGCCACCGTGTACGATGCGGTGTCCGATTGCGGTCAGCTGAGCAGACAGTTCTGGTTTTTGTGCCAGAATAGTGTTAACGATAAAGTTCAGCGCTTCACTGTGAGCGGCACCTGCACCTAAAGCCGCTTCTTGTTTACCGCCATCAATTTTCCATTTGATGCGTGCTTCAGGAAGGTGGAAACATTCGGCTAAACCAGACAGGTACTCGTCACCATTTACAGCATCGATGATTGCGAATTTCAGTGAGGAGCTACCGCAGTTCAGAACCAGTACTAACTTACTCGACATGGAAGTACCTATTTATGATACGTGGCTAAAAAAAACGTCAGTGAGTCGCACAGCGTAGCGCAGGTTGACGCTGACATTTATGATTAACATCATGCCCGGAGAATTTTCTGACATGATGAAAGAATACATAAGATTTTAAGCTATTTTGCGCAAATTTCAGACAGTGGCATAATGAGCTTGATATTTGACGACGGAAACGTATTCGTCTAAGGCCCTGGTTGAGGCTGCGACAGGATACCTGATACCCGGTGGGATTGACAAAAAATTTTAACGTTGTCATCCACAGTTGTTGTTTTGCACAATTTTTTTAATTTTTATATGTGAAGTTGAGGTAAAGCCATGTCTACTCCTGAAAATAGACCCGTCAATTTTTTCAGTTTGTTTCGCCGGGGTCAGCATTATGCAAAGACCTGGCCTATGGAAAAACGCCTCGCTCCAATGTTTGTTGAAAACCGCGTGATTCGCGCCATGCGTTACGCCATTCGCTTTATGCCGCCGCTGGCGGTGTTTACGCTCTGCTGGCAAATTGCGCTGGGTGGTCAGCTTGGTCCCGCCGTCGCGACTGCGATGTTTGCCTTAAGTTTGCCGATGCAGGGGCTGTGGTGGTTGGGTAAACGCTCCATCACGCCGCTGCCGCCGTCGATTCTGCACTGGTTTTACGAAGTGCGCGGTAAGTTGCAGGAAGCGGGGCAGGCGCTGGCACCCGTCGAAGGCAAGCCCGATTACCAGGCGCTGGCTGACACGCTTAAGCGCGCGTTTAAGCAACTGGATAAAACCTTTCTTGATGATTTGTGATGAGGCCGCGCCTCACGATAAGAAGAAGGCATCTCACGGTGCTTTCTTTTTTTATTTGATCCGTGTAACACCCCCGGCAAATCAAGAAAAGTCGTATTTTCAGCATGTACACTCGAGTCATCTTTTTTAATGCGCCGACGTGCCACAGGAGTTGAAAGATGGAAATGACCAATGCCCAACGTCTGATCTTATCCAACCAATATAAAATGATGACCATGATGGACCCGGCGAATGCGGAACGTTATCGCCGTTTGCAAACCATTGTTGAGCGTGGATATGGCCTGCAAATGCGTGAGCTGGATCGTGAATTTGGCGAGCTGACAGAAGAAACCTGTCGCACTGTTATCGATATCATGGAGATGTACCACGCACTCCATGTCTCCTGGACCAATCTGAAAGACAGCAGCACCATTGATGAACGCCGCGTTACGTTTCTCGGCTTTGACGCCGCCACCGAAGCCCGCTATCTCGGTTATGTCCGCTTTATGGTCAATATTGAAGGCCGTTATACCCATTTTGATGCCGGCACGCACGGCTTCAATGCGCAAACCCCAATGTGGGAAAAATATCAGCGTATGCTGAGCGTCTGGCACGCGTGCCCACGCCAGTATCACCTGAGCAGCAACGAAATTAATCAAATTATTAATGCCTGAGGAGGTGGATGTGCAGTGCAAAGGATTTCTGTTTGATCTGGATGGAACCCTGGTAAACTCGCTGCCCGCCGTTGAGCGCGCATGGTGTAACTGGGCCGATCGTTTCGGTATCGCGCATGACGAGGTGCTGAATTTTATCCACGGCAAACAGGCTATTACCTCGCTGCGCCACTTTATGGCGGGAGCAACGGACGAGCAAATCGCGGCGGAATTCACCCGTCTGGAAGAGATTGAAGCATCGGACACTGGCGGCATTACCCCATTGCCTGGCGCTATCGAACTGCTCCGGCATCTTGATGAATCCGGCATTCCATGGGCAATTGTTACCTCTGGCTCGGTGCCGGTTGCTCATGCGCGCCATCGCGCGACGGGGCTGCCGACGCCGGAGGTGTTTATCACTGCCGAACAGGTTAAGCACGGCAAACCGGAACCGGACGCTTACCTCCTTGGCGCACAGCAATTAGGTTTGCCCCCGCAGGAATGCGTGGTGGTGGAAGATGCCGCCGCAGGCGTGCTGTCCGGCCTGGCTGCCGGTTGCCATGTGATTGCGGTGAATGTTCCGGCGGATACGCCCCGGCTTGATGAAGTGGACTTCTCGCTGAAAAGCCTTGAGGCGATAGACATCACAAAACAGCCCGACGGTACGGTACTGGTTAACCTGAAAGGCTGATCAATGACTTAACCCCACCTTTGTGGGGTTTTTTTATGGCACTATTTTCCCACTCTCAACTGACAAGGACAGGTTGTGAACGGTGAATTGATTTGGGTTCTGTGTCTGCTGGGCATTGCCGTTGTGTTATTCGCAACGGGGAAAGTGCGCATGGATGCAGTCGCGCTGTTTGTGATTGTTGCCTTTGTTCTGAGCGGCACCCTGACGCTCTCCGAAGCCTTTTCTGGTTTTAGCGATCCCAACGTTATCCTGATTGCCGCCCTGTTTATTATTGGCGATGGGCTGGTGCGCACCGGTGTAGCGACCAATATGGGCGCCTGGCTGGTAAAGATGGCGGGCAGCAGTGAAATCAAAATGCTGGTGCTGCTGATGGTCACCGTCGCCGGGCTGGGCGCGTTTATGAGTTCCACCGGCGTGGTGGCGATTTTCATTCCCGTGGTGTTGAGCGTATCAATGCGCATGCAGGTTGCACCGTCGCGCCTGATGATGCCGCTCAGTTTCGCCGGGCTTATCAGCGGCATGATGACGCTGGTGGCCACGCCGCCAAACCTGGTGATCAACAGTGAACTGTTGCGTGAAGGGCTGCAAGGTTTCGGTTTTTTCAGCGTCACGCCGATAGGCCTGGTTGTTCTGCTCATCGGCATCCTTTATATGCTGCTGATGCGCTTTATGCTCAACGGCGAAGGAAGTGAAGCCCAGCGCGAGAGCTGGAAGCGCCGCTCTTTTCGCGATCTGATCAAAGAGTATCGCCTTACCGGGCGCGCGCGTCGGTTGGCGATCCGCCCCGGCTCGCCGATGATTGGCCAGCGTCTTGATGATTTACGGTTGCGTGAACGCTACGGCGCGAATGTTATCGGCGTTGAGCGCTGGCGGCGCTTTCGCCGCGTGATCGTGAACGTCAACGGGGTTTCGGAATTTCGCGCCCGCGACGTGCTGCTGATTGATATGTCTGCGGCCGAGGTCGATCTACGTGAGTTTTGTGCTGAACAGTTGCTGGAGCCGCTGATCCTGCGCGGGGAGTATTTCTCCGATCAAGCGCTGGATGTCGGCATGGCAGAAGTTTCGCTGATCCCCGATTCGGAACTGCTCGGTAAGACGGTGCGGGAAATCGGTTTTCGCACCCGTTATGGGTTAAATGTTGTTGGCTTAAAGCGCAACGGTGAAGCGCTGGAAGGGGCGGTAACGGACGAAGCGCTGCAACTGGGCGATATTTTCCTGGTGGTGGGTAACTGGAAATTAATCAGCCAGCTGGCCGCCGATGCCCGCGACTTTGTAGTGCTGAATCTGCCTGTTGAAGAAAGCGCAGCTTCCCCGGCACACAGCCAGGCACCGCATGCGATTTTCTGCCTGGTATTAATGGTGGCGTTGATGCTGACCGATGAAATTCCCAACCCGATTGCCGCTATTATCGCTTGCATGTTGATGGGGAAATTCCGCTGCATTGATGCCGAGAGTGCCTACAAAGCGGTTCACTGGCCGAGCATTATTCTTATTGTCGGGATGATGCCGTTTGCGCTGGCGCTGCAAAAAACTGGCGGTGTCGATCTGGTGGTCAAAGGGTTGATGGAACTGGGCGGCGGCTACGGGCCACATCTGATGCTGATCTGCCTGTTTGTGATGTGCGCCACCATCGGGCTTTTTATCTCGAATACCGCCACGGCAGTATTAATGGCACCCATCGCGCTGGCGGCGGCAAAATCAATGGGCGTTTCGCCTTATCCGTTTGCCATGATGGTTGCTATGGCGGCCTCTGCCGCCTTTATGACGCCGGTTTCATCGCCGGTAAACACGCTGGTATTAGGGCCCGGGAATTATCAATTTAGCGACTTCGTGAAGCTTGGCGTGCCGTTTACGCTGCTGGTGATGGTTGTTTGTGTGGTGATGATCCCGGTGCTGTTTCCGTTTTGATAACAGGCCGGGCGGCGACCCGGCCTGAATTACAGCGGTGAGTCCTGGCTTATCTCATCCAGCGATAAATGAAAACTTGGCACAAAGACCTGCATGAAATAATCCATTTCCGGGCTACGGCGGGCATCAAGCGTTTTCTCCAGGCGCGATTTCGCCAGCAGGAACTCATTGTTGCCGGCAGATAATTCTTCCAGGCATTTCAAATAGGCGCACAGGGCATCGGCCTGTTTAACAATCGATTTCTCTTCCTCGCTGTATTGATGTTCATCGATCAGCGGGGCAAAAATATCCTGCAACTCTTCCGGCACCATTTCGACCAGTTTTTGCTGGGCGATCTTTTCAATGGCTTTGTATTCATGGGCAATCTGCGAGTTGAAGTATTTCACCGGCGTGGGTAAATCCCCGGTTAATACTTCCGATGCGTCATGGTACATCGCCAGGAGTGCGATACGCTCGGCATTCACCTGGCCCGCGAATTTGCGGTTTTTGATAGCCGCCAGCGCGTGGGCGACCATCGCGACTTGCAGGCTGTGCTCGGACACATTTTCTGTGCGTACGTTACGCATCAGCGGCCAGCGATTGATGAGTTTAAGGCGGGAGAGATGCGCGAAGAAGTGACTCTGACTCATAGTTAACCTTGTCTGTGACTGCGACCTGAGCCATTTTGCGCAGAGTGTGGGGGAAGATGCAAATCCTCCCCCGGTACAGATTACTGGTGATAACCGGAAAGGAAACGGCCGAAACGGGTGATCGCCATTTCCAGATCGTCTTCACGCGGCAGGGTCACAATGCGCACATGATCCGGCCACGGCCAGTTAAAGGCGGAGCCCTGAACCAGCAGCACTTTTTCCTGCAACAGGAAATCGAGCACCATTTTCTGGTCATCAAAGATGTTGAAGCGCTTAGCGTCAATTTTCGGGAACATATAGAGCGCGCCGCTCGGCTTCACACATGACACACCGGGAATATCGTTAATCAATTCCCACGCGCGATTGCGCTGCTCATACAGGCGACCGCCTGGCACAATAAATTCGCTGATGCTCTGGTAACCGCCCAGCGCGGTCTGAATGGCGTGCTGCGCTGGAACGTTGGCACACAGGCGCATCGATGCCAGCATCTCCAGCCCTTCAATATAGCCTTTGGCGTGCTTTTTCGGCCCGCTCAATACCATCCAGCCCTGACGGAAACCGGCGACGCGGTAGGTTTTCGACAAGCCGTTAAAGGTAATGGTGAACAGATCCGGTGCCAGCGCGGCAATAGAGTGGTGTTGCGCGTCGTCGTAGAGAATTTTGTCGTAGATCTCATCGGCGAAAATAATCAGGTTGTGCTGACGTGCAAGCTCAACAATCTCCAGCAGCAGCTCTTTTGAATAGACCGCGCCCGTCGGGTTGTTGGGGTTGATAATCACGATACCGCGCGTGCGTGGAGTAATTTTGGCGCGGATGTCGTCGAGATCAGGGAACCATCCGGCGGATTCATCGCACAGATAGTGCACGGCTTTCCCGCCGGAGAGCGACACCGCCGCGGTCCATAGCGGGTAGTCGGGCGCAGGAACCAGCATTTCATCGCCGCTATTCAGCAGTGCCTGCATTGATTGCACAATCAGTTCAGAAACACCGTTGCCGATATAGATATCTTCGACGGTGACTTCGCGCATGCCGCGCGCCTGGTAGTGCTGCATGATGGCTTTGCGGGCGGAGTAAAGTCCTTTGGAGTCGCAATAACCTTGTGCGCCAGGCAGGTTACGAATCACATCAACCAGGATTTCATCCGGTGCTTCGAAGCCGAAAGGGGCAGGGTTGCCAATGTTGAGTTTGAGAACTTTGTTGCCTTCTTCTTCCAGACGCTTTGCTTCTTTAAGAACCGGGCCACGAATGTCATAACAGACGTTATCTAATTTGCTGGATTTTTCGATGGAGGACATGAACCTTTGCCTTTTGCGAGAATAGCCACTGCCTGCCGTGGAAGTGAGCACGGAACAATGTACTCCCACGCCCGTCAGTTTTGAAGGTTAACAGAAGAAGATTTTGCCCGATCTGACTCTTTCGTTAACGATCTTTTAACTATGTTTCTCGCTTTATGTTTCTTGCTTACGCTTCGTTTACGCAAATTTTCAGTAATTACTGCCAATAAAAGATTAAATGTTGTAATTTTTCACCAAATAAAACCGCTTGCTTAGTGCGAGTTTAGACATGTCGTCATACGATATTAGAAGATTCTTGCGCAAAATCTGTGGGATGGGACAGAAGTCTCCCTGTTTACATTGGCGACGGTAAGCTGGTGCTGTAAACGCAATGTTAACTGTTATTAATAGGAAGCTTATAAACAAAGGTTCGCTATTTAATATTGAGAATGGTAACTATCACTCTCTCCGATATTATTAAGAGCGGGTTTTGCCAGTCGGCAATTCTTTAGCTTAAGATAATTCGTATTAACGCTTATAAATAAAAAGGTTTTAGGTTAAACTCTGACGTCAAGAAATGACGCTTACTGGTAAGACCATACTGCTGTAAGGGGCATTTCTTAATTTTAGTCGATTGTTATTACTCATGTTTACTTCCAACCCGTTATTTGGGTTTTGGCTATATACCAGCAAAGCTATGTCAGGCCGGTGTTTGTTGCGCATATATGTTTTTTCTTAAAAGGATTAACACAGTTTGGCATGGTTTATATATCCAAAAGGATGGGAGTGTGCCAAATAAAGCAATAGAGTTCAGCGCGCATCAGACAGCGAACTAAAAACTCCAGAACTTACTGTCAGGCTTCTATCGTCCTGGCAATGCAGGATGCGCTTTATAAAAGGACTTACTTAATCTTACGAGCACAGCATAAACCCGGGTATCTGCGCGCGAGCAACCCGTAAGTGAAAAATTATGATAAATGCAAATCGTCCGATACTGAATCTCGACCTCGATCTGCTGAGAACCTTCGTTGCGGTCGCTGATTTGAACACCTTTGCTGCGGCCGCTGCTGCGGTTTGTCGCACACAGTCTGCTGTCAGTCAGCAAATGCAGCGGCTGGAACAATTAGTGGGAAAAGAACTTTTTGCCCGTCATGGTCGTAATAAACTGCTGACGGAGCATGGCATTCAATTATTGGGCTATGCACGAAAGATCTTACGTTTCAATGATGAAGCATGTACTTCGCTGATGTTTAGTAATCTTCAGGGCGTATTAACTATCGGCGCTTCAGATGAATCTGCCGATACTATATTGCCGTTCTTGCTTAATCGTATTAGCTCGGTCTACCCGAAACTTGCGCTCGATGTGCGGGTTAAACGCAATCCTTTCTCCGGCGATCGCCTACAGGATCAGGATGTTGATCTGGTCGTGACCACCCATCGTTCAACACACTTTGACTATTTGACGCTGCGCACCTCGCCGACGCACTGGTATTGTGCGGCGGAATATGTGTTGCAAAAAGGTGAGCCGATCCCGCTGGTGCTAATGGATGAACCAAGCACCTTCCGCGATATGGTGATTGCCGCCCTGAATGAAGCCGATATTCCCTGGCGCATGGCTTATGTGGCGTCCACGCTTTCTGCGGTAAAGGCGGCGGTTAAAGCGGGGTTGGGTGTCACCGCGCGACCGGTAGAAATGATGAGCCCCGATCTGCGCGTGCTCGGGCGAGCCGAGGGCTTGCCGCTACTACCGGAGACGGAGTATCTGCTCTGTTGCAACCCGGACAGCCCGAATGAGTTGGCACAGGTGATTTTCCAGGCGATGGAGCATTATCAAAATCCCTGGCAATACAATGGCAGTACCTCTGAAGGAGGAGGCGATTCACTCATCGTCGAAGGGGATTTTAGCTAACATTCCGCACTAAAACTGGTAACAAAATGTAAGTGCAAAAATGAACCGCTGACGGTAAAAACGCGGTTATCGGTTCATTTTTCGCACAAACAATGAGCAAGTAAATTATCAGTAGTTGAAATAATTATTTCTTTCAGCAAGTTAACCATCGTCACAGCAAACTCACCCTTTATCATCTATAGTCTTTCATGCCCTCTGCTCATGTTAAAAATCAAGCAAGATTGTTGCCGTTTCATTGTATGAATTAACAAAAGCGTGTCGCAGATCAAGAAAATACTCCCGTAGAGGGGGAGGAATCCGGTCAAAATCCTGTCAAAATAAGAGGGTAATTTTTGTAATTCTTCACAACGGACACGATTCAACACCTGATCTTGCCGCAGGAAAGTTTGGAGCCGGTCAATAAAACGGCACTAAATGTTAATGAGTTGCTGCCGATGTAAACTAATGTGATGAAACTTTTGTTAAAGTTGACAAAAGGTTATAGAAAGGAGTAAAAACCCACATCATTTAGCTGTTTTCAGCTTTTGCACAGTAAGTATGTGGTTTTTTATTCCTCCCCGTGAATCGATGTGGCGTCATCTGCCAGCAAGAGCAGAGGTATTAACGCTACCTTTTGAGTTAAGCAATGCGTATGTCAACATCCACTGAAATCATCGCTCATCACTGGGCATTCGCTATCTTTCTTATTGTCGCCATTGGCCTGTGCTGCTTCATGCTGATTGGCGGTCGGTTTTTGGGCGGTCGCGCGCGCGCAAGGCACAAAAACGTTCCTTTCGAATCAGGTATCGACTCCGTCGGTTCCGCTCGCTTACGTCTTTCCGCCAAGTTCTACCTGGTGGCCATGTTCTTCGTCATCTTCGACGTGGAAGCGCTTTACCTTTATGCATGGTCAACCTCCATTCGCGAGAGTGGTTGGGTCGGATTTGTCGAAGCCGCTATTTTTATATTAGTGCTGCTGGCTGGTCTGGTTTATCTGGTGCGTATTGGCGCGCTGGATTGGACACCGGTGCGTTCGCGCCGTGCACAAATCAACCCAGAGACCAACAGCTACACTGACAGTCAACGCTAACCGCGAGGCAATAAGATGGATTATACGCTCACCCGCATAGATCCTAACGGTGAGAACGACCGTTACCCCCTGCAAAAACAGGAGATCGTAACCGACCCCCTGGAACAAGAAATCAACCGTAGCGTCTACATGGGCAAGCTCGAAAATGTCCTGCACGATATGGTGAACTGGGGCCGTAAGAACTCAATTTGGCCGTATAACTTCGGCCTGTCGTGCTGCTATGTAGAGATGGTGACATCCTTTACGGCCGTGCACGACGTTGCGCGTTTTGGTGCGGAAGTCCTGCGCGCCTCGCCACGTCAGGCGGATCTGATGGTGGTCGCGGGCACGCCGTTTACCAAAATGGCACCGGTCATTCAGCGCCTTTACGACCAGATGCTGGAACCGAAATGGGTTATCTCAATGGGGGCCTGCGCTAACTCTGGCGGTATGTACGACATCTATTCGGTTGTGCAGGGCGTCGACAAATTTATCCCGGTGGATGTCTACATCCCAGGCTGTCCGCCACGTCCAGAAGCCTATATGCAGGCGCTGATGCTGTTGCAGGAATCGATTGGCAAAGAACGTCGTCCGCTCTCCTGGGTGGTTGGCGATCAGGGCGTATATCGCGCCAACATGCAGTCAGAACGCGAACGTAAACGCGGTGAACGCATTGCCGTCACCAATCTGCGTACGCCGGACGAGATTTAATTTGCGCCTGTGGGCAAAGACGAAAACTTCGCATTTCAATAATCCTATAACGCGAAGCATTGCCCCACAGTCACCACGGACCCTTTGCAATGGTGAAAACTATGACCGATTTAACTGCGCAAGAAGCCCCATGGCAGACCAGGGATCATCTGAACGATCCCGTCATTGGCGAATTGCGCAACCGTTTTGGGCCGGATGCCTTTACCGTTCAGGCGACCCGCACCGGGGTACCCGTCGTTTGGGTGAAGCGTGAGCAATTACTGGAAGCGGTCGATTTCTTAAAGAAATTGCCGAAACCTTACGTCATGCTGTTCGATCTCCACGGCATGGACGAGCGTCTACGCACCCACCGCGCCGGTTTGCCCGCCGCGGATTTTTCCGTTTTCTACCACTTCATTTCGATCGATCGCAACAGCGACATCATGCTGAAAGTGGCGCTGTCTGAAAACGATTTGCATGTGCCGACGCTGACCAAACTTTTCCCTAACGCCAACTGGTACGAGCGTGAAACCTGGGAGATGTTTGGCATCACTTTTGATGGTCACCCGCATCTGACGCGCATCATGATGCCGCAGACCTGGACGGGACACCCGCTGCGTAAAGACTACCCGGCGCGCGCCACCGAATTCGACCCGTTTGAGCTGACCAAAGCCAAGCAGGATCTGGAAATGGAAGCGTTGACCTTTAAGCCGGAAGACTGGGGCATGAAACGCGGCACCGACAACGAGGACTTCATGTTCCTCAACCTCGGCCCGAACCACCCGTCTGCGCATGGTGCGTTCCGTATCATCCTGCAACTCGATGGCGAAGAGATCGTCGACTGCGTGCCAGATATCGGTTACCACCACCGTGGTGCAGAGAAAATGGGCGAGCGCCAGTCCTGGCACAGCTACATTCCGTATACCGACCGTGTCGAGTACCTCGGCGGTTGCGTTAACGAAATGCCTTATGTGCTGGCGGTGGAAAAACTGGCGGGCATTACGGTGCCGGAGCGCGTCGACGTTATCCGCGTGATGCTCTCGGAACTGTTCCGCATCAACAGCCATCTGCTCTATATCTCAACCTTTATTCAGGACGTGGGCGCGATGACGCCGGTGTTCTTCGCCTTTACCGATCGGCAGAAAATCTACGATCTGGTGGAAGCGATCACCGGTTTCCGTATGCACCCGGCCTGGTTCCGCATTGGCGGCGTGGCGCACGATCTGCCGCGCGGTTGGGATCGTCTGCTGCGTGAGTTCCTCGACTGGATGCCGAAACGTCTGGCCTCTTACGAGAAAGCCGCGCTGCGCAACACCATTCTGAAAGGCCGCGCCCAGGGCGTTGCCGCTTACGGCGCGAAAGAGGCGCTGGAGTGGGGCACCACCGGTGCTGGCCTGCGCGCGACGGGCATCAACTTCGACATCCGTAAAGCGCGCCCGTACTCTGGTTATGAGAACTTCGACTTTGAAATCCCGGTCGGCGGTGGCGTCAGCGACTGCTACACCCGCGTGATGCTGAAAGTTGAAGAGCTGCGCCAGAGCCTGCGCATTCTTGAGCAGTGCCTCAACAATATGCCGGAAGGCCCGTTCAAAGCGGATCACCCGCTGACGACGCCGCCGCCGAAAGAGCGCACGCTGCAACATATCGAAACCCTGATTACTCACTTCCTGCAAGTCTCGTGGGGCCCGGTCATGCCGGCTAACGAATCCTTCCAGATGATCGAGGCAACCAAGGGTATCAACAGTTACTACCTGACCAGCGACGGCAGCACCATGAGCTACCGCACCCGCATTCGTACGCCGAGTTTCCCGCATTTGCAGCAAATTCCGGCAGCGATCCGTGGCAGCCTGGTATCCGACTTGATTGTCTACCTGGGTAGTATCGATTTTGTTATGTCAGATGTGGACCGCTAATTATGCACGAGAATCAACAACCACAAACCGAGGCTTTTGAGCTGAGTGCGGCAGAGCGTGAGGCCATTGAGCACGAGAAGCACCACTACGAAGATCCGCGTGCGGCGTCCATTGAAGCGCTGAAGATCGTTCAGAAACAGCGTGGCTGGGTGCCGGACGGTGCGATTTATGCCATTGCTGAGGTTCTGGGCATCCCGGCGAGCGACGTCGAAGGCGTGGCGACATTCTACAGCCAGATCTTCCGCCAGCCGGTGGGGCGTCACGTAATTCGCTACTGCGACAGCGTGGTGTGCCATATCACCGGTTATCAGGGTATTCAGTCGGCGATTGAAAGCCATCTGAAAATCAAACCGGGCCAGACCACGTTCGATGGTCGTTTTACGCTGCTGCCAACCTGCTGTCTGGGCAACTGTGATAAAGGCCCGACCATGATGATCGATGAAGATACCCACAGTTCCCTGACGCCGGAAACGATCCCGGACTTGCTGGAGCGGTATAAATGAAAAACATTATCCGTACTCCCGAAACCCATCCGCTGACCTGGCGTCTGCGCGATGACCAACAGCCGGTCTGGCTCGAAGAGTACCAGAGTAAAAACGGCTATGTCGGTGCGCGTAAGGCCCTGACCGGGCTGGCACCGGATGAAATTGTCAACCAGGTCAAAGACGCCGGTCTGAAAGGACGCGGCGGCGCGGGCTTCTCCACGGGTCTTAAGTGGAGCCTGATGCCGAAAGACGAATCCATGAACATCCGTTACCTGCTATGTAACGCCGATGAAATGGAGCCGGGCACCTATAAAGATCGCCTGCTGATGGAGCAACTGCCGCACCTGCTGGTGGAAGGCATGTTGATCTCCGCGTTTGCGCTGAAAGCGTACCGCGGCTACATCTTCCTGCGCGGCGAATACATTGAAGCGGCAGAGCGCCTGCGTCGGGCGATTGCCGAAGCCACCGAAGCTGGCTTCCTTGGCAAAAACATTCTCGGCAGCGGGTTCGATTTCGAACTTATCGTTCATACCGGGGCCGGTCGTTATATCTGCGGGGAAGAGACCGCGCTGATTAACTCGCTGGAAGGCCGTCGTGCCAACCCGCGTTCCAAACCGCCATTCCCGGCCAGCTCCGGCGCGTGGGGTAAACCGACCTGTGTCAACAACGTCGAAACCCTGTGTAACGTGCCGGCTATCCTGGAAAACGGCGTCGAGTGGTATCAGAACATTTCGACCAGCAAAGATGCCGGTACCAAGCTGATGGGCTTCTCCGGGCGCGTAAAAAACCCGGGCGTGTGGGAACTGCCGTTTGGCACCACCGCGCGTGAAATCCTCGAAGATTACGCTGGCGGCATGCGCGATGGCCTGAAATTCAAAGCCTGGCAGCCGGGCGGCGCGGGCACCGACTTCCTGACCGAAGCGCATCTCGATTTGCCGATGGAATTTGAAAGCATTGGTAAAGCAGGCAGCCGTCTGGGTACCGCGCTGGCAATGGCCGTTGACCATGAAATTGGCATGGTGCCGCTGGTGCGTAACCTGGAAGAGTTCTTCGCCCGCGAGTCCTGTGGCTGGTGTACGCCATGCCGCGACGGCCTGCCGTGGAGTGTGAAGATCCTGCGTGCGCTGGAGCGTGGCGAAGGCCAGCCTGGTGACATTGAGACCCTTGAGCAACTGTGTCGGCAGCTCGGGCCGGGCAAAACCTTCTGCGCCCATGCGCCAGGTGCGGTTGAGCCGTTGCAGAGCGCGATTAAATATTTCCGCGAAGAGTTTGAAGCGGGTATTAAACAGCAGTTCAGCAATACCCATGCGATTGGCGGGATCCAGCCAAACTTGCTCAAGGCGCGCTGGTAATCAAAGAATTTTTTAATTTGGAAGCATGCTAATGGCTACTATTCACGTAGACGGCAAAGAATACGAGGTAAACGGAGCGGACAACCTTCTGGAGGCGTGTCTCTCTTTAGGCCTTGATATTCCTTATTTTTGCTGGCATCCGGCGCTGGGGAGCGTGGGTGCGTGCCGCCAGTGTGCGGTGAAGCAATATCAAAACGCGGAAGACACGCGTGGCCGCCTGGTCATGTCCTGCATGACCCCGGCATCCGATGGTACGTTTATTTCGATTGATGACCACGAAGCGAAGCAGTTCCGTGAAAGCGTGGTGGAGTGGTTGATGACCAACCACCCGCACGACTGCCCGGTCTGCGAAGAGGGCGGCAACTGCCACCTGCAAGATATGACCGTTATGACCGGTCACAACTTCCGTCGCTATCGTTTCACCAAACGTACGCACCGTAATCAGGATCTCGGCCCGTTCATTTCTCACGAGATGAACCGCTGCATTGCCTGCTACCGCTGTGTGCGTTACTACAAAGATTATGCCGACGGCACGGATCTGGGCGTTTACGGCGCGCATGACAACGTCTACTTCGGTCGCCCGGAAGACGGTGTGCTGGAAAGCGAGTTCTCCGGTAACCTGGTCGAAATCTGCCCGACCGGCGTCTTCACCGATAAAACCCACTCCGAGCGGTATAACCGTAAGTGGGACATGCAGTTTGCACCGAGTATCTGCCAGCAGTGCTCGCTGGGGTGCAACACCAGCCCTGGTGAACGCTACGGTGAACTGCGTCGTATCGAAAACCGCTACAACGGTAGCGTAAACCACTACTTCCTCTGCGACCGTGGCCGCTTCGGTTATGGCTACGTCAACCTGAAAGACCGCCCGCGCCAGCCGGTACAACGCCGCGGCGACGATCTCATCACCCTCAACGCTGAACAAGCGATGCAGGGCGCAGCGGATATTCTGCGTCAGTCGAAGAAAGTGATTGGTATCGGTTCCCCGCGCGCCAGCGTAGAGAGCAACTTCGCGCTGCGTGAACTGGTCGGCGCGGAAAATTTCTACACCGGTATTGCCAAAGGTGAGCAGCAACGTCTTGAGTTAGCGCTGAAAGTGCTGCGCGAAGGCGGTGTTCGCACTCCGGCGCTGCGCGAAATCGAAACGTACGATGCGGTGCTGGTCCTCGGCGAAGACATTACCCAGACCGGCGCGCGTGTTGCGCTGGCGGTGCGCCAGGCAGTGAAAGGTAAAGCCCGTGAAATGGCGGCGGCGCAGAAAGTGGCCGACTGGCAGATTGCGGCAATCATGAACATTGGTCAGCGCGCCAAACATCCACTGTTTGTCACCAACGTCGACAACACCCGTCTGGACGATATCGCCGCGTGGACCTACCGCGCACCGGTTGAAGATCAGGCGCGTTTAGGTTTCGCCATCGCCCATGCGCTGGATGAGTCTGCCCCGGCGGTTGACGGTCTGAGCAGTGATCTGAAGAGCAAAATCGATGTGATTGTCCAGGCGCTGGCCGGGGCGAAGAAACCGCTGATTATCTCTGGCACCAACGCGGGCAGCGCAGAAGTGATCCACGCCGCCGCCAACGTGGCGAAAGCCCTGAAAGGGCGCGGTGCGGATGTCGGCATCACCATGATTGCCCGCTCGGTCAACAGCATGGGTCTGGGTCTTATCGGCGGCGGTAGCCTCGATGAAGCGCTGGCTGAGCTGGAGAGCGGCAGCGCGGACGCGGTGGTGGTGCTGGAAAACGATCTGCACCGTCATGCTTCTGCCGCGCGCGTTGATGCTGCGCTGGCAAAAGCGCCGCTGGTTCTGGTTATCGATCACCAGCGCACGGCGATCATGGATAACGCGCATCTGGTGCTCTCTGCGGCAAGCTTCGCGGAAAGCGACGGGACGGTTATCAATAACGAAGGCCGCGCGCAGCGCTTCTTCCAGGTTTACGACCCGAGCTACTACGACAGCAAAGCGATTATGCTGGAGAGCTGGCGCTGGCTGCACTCCCTGCACAGCACGGTACTGAACCGTGAAGTGGACTGGACGCAGCTTGACCATGTGATTGACGCGGCAATTGTCGCGCTGCCACAGCTGGCAGGTATTAAAGATGCCGCGCCGGATGCAAGCTTCCGTATTCGCGGGCAGAAACTGGCGCGTGAACCGCACCGTTACAGCGGACGCACCGCCATGCGCGCCAACATCAACGTGCATGAGCCGCGTCAGCCGCAGGACAAAGACACCATGTTCGCCTTCTCGATGGAAGGGAACAACCAGCCGTCCGCGCCGCGTTCGCAAATCCCGTTTGCCTGGGCTCCGGGCTGGAACTCCCCGCAGGCCTGGAACAAATTCCAGGACGAAGTGGGCGGTCACCTGCGCCATGGCGATCCGGGCGTGCGTCTGATTGAAGCGTCTGAACGTGGTCTGGATTATTTCACCACCGTACCGGGTGCGTTTATGGCCGAAGACGGTAAATGGCGTATCGCGCCTTACTATCACCTGTTTGGCAGCGATGAAATGTCGCAGCGTTCGCCGGTATTCCAGAGCCGTATGCCGCAACCGTATATCAAGCTGAACCCGGCAGATGCCGCGAAGCTTGGTGTGAATGCGGGCGCGCGCGTCTCCTTCACTTACGAAGGTCAGACCATCAGCCTGCCGTTGCAGGTCTCGGAAGGTCTGGCGGCAGGGCAGGTCGGTCTGCCGATGGGCATGCCGGGCATTGCGCCGGTGCTGGCCGGGGCACGTCTTGAAAATCTGCGGGAGGCGCAAGCATGAGCTGGTTAACACCGGATGTTATCGACATTCTGTTAAGCATCCTGAAAGCGGTTGTCATCCTGCTGGTGGTAGTCACCTGCGGTGCGTTCATGAGCTTTGGCGAACGTCGCCTGCTCGGCCTGTTCCAGAATCGTTACGGGCCGAACCGCGTGGGCTGGGGTGGTTCACTCCAGCTGGTCGCGGACATGATCAAAATGTTCTTTAAAGAGGACTGGATCCCGCGTTTCTCGGATCGCGTGATTTTCACCCTCGCGCCGATGATTGCCTTTACCTCGTTGCTGTTAGCTTTCGCCATTGTGCCGGTCAGCCCGACCTGGGTAGTGGCCGATCTCAACATCGGGATTTTGTTCTTCCTGATGATGGCGGGTCTGGCGGTTTACGCGGTGCTGTTCGCAGGCTGGTCCAGTAACAACAAATACTCGCTGCTCGGTGCGATGCGTGCCTCTGCGCAAACCCTGAGCTACGAAGTGTTTCTTGGCCTCTCTCTGATGGGGGTGGTGGCGCAGGCCGGTTCATTCAATATGACCGACATCGTCAACAACCAGGCGGGTTTGTGGAACGTTATCCCGCAGTTCTTCGGCTTTATCACTTTCGCTATCGCGGGCGTGGCGGTGTGTCACCGTCACCCGTTTGACCAGCCGGAAGCGGAGCAGGAACTGGCGGACGGTTACCACATCGAATACTCCGGTATGAAGTTCGGTCTGTTCTTCGTCGGTGAGTATATCGGTATCGTCACCATTTCCGCGCTGATGGTCACGCTGTTCTTCGGTGGCTGGCAGGGGCCGTTGCTACCGCCGTTCATCTGGTTCGCGATTAAAACCGCGTTCTTTATGATGATGTTCATTTTGATTCGCGCTGCACTGCCGCGTCCTCGTTATGATCAGGTGATGTCGTTTGGCTGGAAAATTTGCCTGCCGCTGACCCTGCTTAACTTGCTGGGCACGGCGGCTGTCATTCTCTGGCAGGCGCAATAAGGGGTGATGAGACCATGACTTTAAAAGAATTACTCGTGGGCTTTGGCACCCAGGTTCGCAGTATCTGGATGATTGGCCTGCATGCGTTCGCCAAACGCGAAACGCGTATGTACCCGGAAGAGCCAGTTTATCTGGCGCCGCGCTACCGTGGCCGTATTGTGCTGACGCGCGATCCGGACGGCGCAGAGCGCTGCGTTGCCTGTAACCTGTGCGCGGTAGCCTGTCCTGTCGGCTGTATCTCGCTGCAAAAAGCGGAAACCGTTGATGGCCGCTGGTACCCGGAATTTTTCCGTATCAACTTCTCCCGCTGCATCTTCTGCGGCATGTGTGAAGAAGCGTGCCCGACCACGGCTATTCAGCTGACGCCAGATTTCGAACTGGGCGAGTTTAAGCGCCAGGATCTGGTGTATGAAAAAGAGGATCTGCTGATCTCCGGTCCGGGCAAATACCCGGAATATAACTTCTACCGGATGGCAGGTATGGCAATCGACGGCAAAGATAAGGGCGAAGCAGAGAATGAAGCTAAGCCTATCGACGTCAAGGGCCTGTTACCGTAAGGAGAGGGGCAATGGAGTTCGCTTTTTATATCTGTGGCCTGGTCGCCGTCCTGACGACGGTACGCGTAATAACGCATACCAACCCGGTACACGCCTTGTTGTATTTGATTATCTCCCTGTTGGCGATTGCCGGGGTCTTCTTTTCCCTCGGCGCGTACTTCGCCGGGGCGCTGGAGATCATCGTCTACGCCGGGGCGATTATGGTGCTGTTCGTGTTCGTGGTGATGATGCTGAACCTCGGCAATTCCGTGGTCGAGCAGGAGCGCAACTGGCTCTCGCCGCAAATCTGGATTGGCCCGGCGCTGCTCTCTGCGGTGCTGCTGGTGGTGATGATTTACGCCATTCTGGGGGTTAACGATCAGGGTATCGACGGCGCGGCAATTAGCGCGAAAGCGGTCGGTATCACACTGTTTGGCCCTTACGTACTGGCGGTTGAACTGGCGTCGATGCTGCTGCTGGCAGGTCTGGTTGTCGCGTTCCATCTGGGACGTGAAGACAGAGCTGGCGAAGTGCTGAGCAACCGCACGGATGACCGCGCGAAAAGAAAAACGGAGGAGCACGCATGATCCCCTTACAACATGGACTGATCCTCGCGGCGATTTTGTTTGTTTTGGGTTTAACCGGTCTGGTTATCCGCCGCAATCTGCTTTTCATGCTGATTGGGCTGGAAATCATGATTAACGCCGCCGCGCTGGCCTTCGTGGTCGCCGGCAGTTACTGGGGCCAGACCGACGGACAGGTGATGTATATCCTCGCCATTAGCCTCGCGGCTGCGGAAGCGAGTATTGGCCTGGCGTTGCTGCTGCAACTCCATCGTCGCCGCCAGAATCTGAATATCGATTCAGTAAGTGAGATGCGTGGATGAACATGCTCGCCTTAACCATTATTTTTCCTTTTATTGGCTTTGTATTGCTGGCCTTTTCCCGCGGGCGCTGGTCAGAGAACGTCTCTGCCACCGTCGGTATGGGTTCGATTGGTCTGGCCGCGGCAGTCACCGCGCTGGTCGGTGTTGATTTTTTCAACAATGGTCAGCAGCCGTTTGTGCAACCGCTGTGGACCTGGATGGCGGTTGGCGATTTCAACATCGGTTTTAACCTGGTGCTGGACGGCCTGTCGCTGACCATGCTGTCGGTGGTGACCGGCGTTGGCTTCCTGATCCACATGTTCGCCTCCTGGTACATGCGCGGTGAAGAGGGTTACTCCCGCTTCTTCGCCTATACCAACCTGTTTATCGCCAGCATGGTGGTTCTGGTGCTGGCCGATAACCTGCTGCTGATGTATCTCGGCTGGGAAGGCGTGGGCCTGTGCTCCTATCTGCTGATCGGCTTCTACTACACCGATCCGAAGAATGGCGCAGCGGCGATGAAAGCGTTTGTCGTCACCCGCGTGGGCGATGTGTTCCTCGCGTTCGCGCTGTTCATTCTCTACAACGAGCTGGGCACGCTGAACTTCCGCGAAATGGTTGAACTGGCACCGCAGCACTTCGCCGACGGCAATAACATGCTGATGTGGGCGACATTGATGCTGCTGGGCGGCGCGGTCGGCAAATCGGCTCAGTTGCCGTTGCAAACCTGGCTTGCGGACGCGATGGCAGGTCCGACCCCGGTTTCGGCGCTGATCCACGCCGCTACCATGGTGACCGCCGGTGTTTACCTGATTGCCCGTACTCATGGTCTGTTCCTGATGACGCCGGAAGTGCTGCATCTGGTTGGTATCGTCGGTGCTGTGACGCTGTTGATGGCCGGTTTCGCTGCACTTGTGCAGACGGATATCAAACGCGTCCTTGCTTACTCGACGATGAGCCAGATTGGTTACATGTTCCTGGCGCTCGGCGTACAGGCATGGGACGCGGCGATTTTCCACCTGATGACTCACGCGTTCTTTAAAGCGCTGCTGTTCCTGTCGTCCGGTTCGGTTATCCTCGCCTGCCACCACGAGCAGAACATCTTCAAGATGGGCGGCCTGCGTAAGTCGATTCCGCTGGTGTATGCCTGCTTCCTGGTCGGCGGCGCGGCGCTCTCTGCGCTACCGCTTATTACTGCGGGCTTCTTCAGTAAGGACGAAATCCTTGCCGGTGCGGTGGCGAATGGTCATGTCAATCTGATGATTGCGGGTCTGGTTGGCGCGTTTATGACCTCGCTCTACACCTTCCGCCTGATTTTCATTGTGTTCCACGGCAAAGAGCAAATTCACGCCCATGCAGGGAAGGGGATCACCCATCATCTGCCGCTGATTGTGCTGCTGGTGCTCTCTACGTTTGTCGGCGCGATGATCGTGCCGCCGCTGCGTGGCGTACTGCCGGAAACCAGCGAACTTGCGCACGGTAGCGTAGTAATGCTGGAAGTGGCCTCCGGTGCGGTGGCGGTGATCGGTATTCTGCTGGCAGCCTGGTTGTGGCTGGGTAAACGCACGCTGGTGACCTCGATTGCCAACAGCGCGGCGGGCCGTTTCTTCGGCACCTGGTGGTTCAATGCCTGGGGCTTCGACTGGCTTTACGACCGCGTGTTTGTGAAACCTTACCTCGGTGTTGCATGGCTGCTGAAGAGCGATCCGCTGAATGCGCTGATGAACATCCCGGCGATCCTCTCGCGCTTTGCAGGCAAAGGTCTGCTGTTTAGCGAGAACGGTTATCTGCGCTGGTATGTGGCGTCGATGAGCATCGGTGCCGTTGTGGTGCTGGCGCTGTTGATGGTATTGCGCTGAGTTTGTGCGATTTGTGGGGCGAGAATATTCGTCTCCGGTGAAAACATTATTTAGGTAAGTATTCCTGAGATTCAGGCTGGCGAGCAAGGTAGCCTGAGCAGGATTAATATAAGGGACATAAACCGCCATGTTATTACCCTGGCTAATACTCATCCCCTTTATTGGTGGCTTCCTCTGCTGGCAAACCGAACGCTTTGGCGTGAAGGTGCCGCGCTGGATTGCGCTGATCACGATGGGACTGACACTGGCGCTTTCTCTGCAACTGTGGTTGCAGGGTGGCTATTCTCTGACCCAGGCTACCGGTTTACCGCAGTGGCAGGAAGAGTTCAGGCTGGACTGGATCCCGCGCTTTGGTATCAGCATCCATCTCGGTATGGATGGCCTGTCGCTGCTGATGGTCACCCTGACCGGTTTCCTCGGCGTGCTGGCGGTGCTCTGCTCCTGGCGTGAAATCGAAAAATACCAGGGCTTCTTTCACCTGAACCTGATGTGGATCCTGGGCGGTGTTATCGGCGTGTTCCTTGCCATCGACATGTTCCTGTTCTTCTTCTTCTGGGAAATGATGCTGGTGCCGATGTACTTCCTGATTGCGCTGTGGGGCCATAAAGCCTCCGACGGGAAAACGCGTATCACGGCGGCGACGAAGTTCTTCATCTATACCCAGGCGAGCGGCCTGGTAATGTTGATTGCCATTCTGGCGCTGGTGCTGGTGCACTACAACGCGACTGGCGTATGGACCTTCAACTATGAAGATCTGCTGAAAACGCCGATGTCCCACAACGTTGAATATCTGCTGATGCTCGGTTTCTTCATCGCCTTCGCGGTGAAAATGCCGGTAGTGCCGCTGCACGGCTGGCTGCCGGACGCGCACTCGCAGGCACCGACCGCCGGTTCTGTTGACCTTGCGGGGATCTTGCTGAAAACCGCCGCTTACGGTCTGCTGCGCTTCTCGCTGCCGCTGTTTCCGAACGCGTCGGCAGAGTTCGCGCCTATCGCCATGTGGCTTGGCGTTATCGGGATTTTCTACGGTGCATGGATGGCCTTCACCCAGACCGATATCAAACGTTTGATCGCTTACACCTCCGTTTCCCATATGGGCTTTGTGCTGATTGCTATCTACACCGGTAGCCAACTGGCCTTCCAGGGCGCGGTTATCCAGATGATTGCGCACGGTCTCTCTGCGGCCGGTCTGTTCATTCTCTGTGGTCAGCTGTATGAACGCCTGCATACCCGTGATATGCGTATGATGGGCGGTCTGTGGAGCAAAATTAAATGGCTGCCAGCGCTGTCGATGTTCTTCGCCGTGGCGACGCTCGGGATGCCGGGTACCGGTAACTTCGTCGGTGAATTCATGATCCTGTTCGGCAGCTACCAGGTTGTGCCGGTCATCACCGTGATTTCGACCTTCGGGCTGGTCTTCGCCTCGGTTTATTCGCTGGCGATGCTGCACCGTGCATACTTCGGCAAGGCGAAAAGCGAACTTGCCAGCCAAACGCTGCCAGGGCTGTCACTGCGCGAGCTGTTTATGATCCTTGTCCTGGTTGTACTTCTGGTACTGCTTGGCTTCTATCCGCAGCCGATTCTGGATACATCGCATGGCGCGATGAGCAACATCCAGCAGTGGTTTGTTAATTCCGTTACTACTACAAGGCCGTAAATCGCCATGACAATAACTCCACAACACCTGATTGCGCTGCTACCGCTGCTGATCGTCGGATTGACGGTGGTGGTTGTAATGCTCTCCATTGCGTGGCGACGCAACCATTTTTTCAATGCCACGCTGTCGGTCATTGGTCTTAACGTCGCGCTGCTTTCCCTGTGGTTCGTCGGTCAGGCCGGGGCCATGGATGTCACGCCGCTGATGCGCGTTGACGGCTATGCCATGCTCTATACCGGGCTGGTACTGCTGGCGAGCCTCGCCACCTGTACGTTTGCTTACCCGTGGCTCGAAGGCTATACCGATAACAAAGAAGAGTTCTACCTGCTGGTACTGATTGCCGCGCTCGGTGGGATTTTGCTGGCGAACGCTAATCATATGGCGGCGCTGTTCCTCGGTATTGAACTGATTTCTTTGCCGCTGTTCGGGCTGATTGGCTACGCCTTTCGCCAGAAACACTCGCTGGAAGCCAGCATCAAATACACCATTCTCTCTGCCGCGGCGTCATCATTCCTGCTGTTCGGTATTGCGCTGGTGTATGCCCAGACCGGTAATCTGTCGTTTATGGCGATTGGTAAGAGCCTCGGTGAAGGCATGTTGCATGAACCGCTGCTGCTGGCGGGTCTCGGCCTGATGATTGTTGGCCTTGGCTTTAAACTCTCTCTGGTGCCGTTCCATCTGTGGACGCCAGACGTTTATCAGGGCGCGCCTGCGCCGGTTTCCACCTTCCTGGCGACCGCCAGCAAAATCGCTATTTTTGGCGTGCTGATGCGTCTGTTCCTTTATGCGCCGGTGGGCGACAGTGAAGCCGTTCGTGTGGTGCTGGGCGTGATTGCCTTTGCCTCCATCATCTTCGGTAACCTGATGGCGCTGAGCCAGACCAACATTAAACGTCTGCTCGGTTTCTCCTCTATCGCGCATCTGGGTTATTTACTGGTGGCGTTGATTGCGCTGCAAAGCGGGCAGATGTCGATGGAAACCGTCGGGGTTTACCTGGCCGGTTATCTCTTCAGCAGCCTGGGTGCTTTTGGCGTCGTCAGCCTGATGTCCAGCCCGTATCGCGGCCCGGATGCCGAGTCGCTCTACTCCTACCGTGGTCTGTTCTGGCACCGCCCGATTCTGTCGGCGGTGATGACGGTGATGATGCTGTCGCTGGCGGGTATTCCGATGACCTTAGGCTTTATCGGTAAGTTCTACATTCTGGCCGTGGGTGTGCAGGCGCACCTGTGGTGGTTGACTGGCGCAGTGGTGCTCGGGTCGGCAATCGGTTTGTATTACTACCTGCGCGTGGCGGTGAGCCTCTATCTGAATGCGCCGCAGCAACTGAACCGCGATGCGCCGTCCAACTGGGCATACAGCGCAGGCGGGATTGTAGTGCTGATTTCTGCCCTGCTGGTGCTGCTGCTCGGTATCTATCCGCAGCCGCTTATCAGCATCGTGCAGTTGGCCATGCCGATGATGTAATTGCGTATAACGCGCAAATAAAAACCGCCGGGTTTGTAGCCCGGCGGTTTTTTTATAGGACATAAGCGAAAGCTGGTAAGGAATTCGTTATGACCGGTTTGTTTACTCATCCCGGCCCGTTTGGGGGGATGTGAGCACATGCAAATCACAACGTGTTCAAGCTTCCGCTATAACTTGAGTTATTTCAAGTCCCGGAACTTTAGTTATCCCAGGTTTAAGAAAAAGGCCTGGAATGCGTCCGTTTTTCCTGATCTCTTTTTGAGTTGTTTCATCAGCTTATGCGAAGTGTAAAATACCGCCCGTTGAGATTATTGCACCTTGCTTTCAGGCTGGGCAAAAGGATTTCCCCCGTTGTAACACGTGGTGGTGACAGGGTTCAGGCCTGGAAGGGGTACTTGCAAATCACAACCTTGCTCGCTCTGATTCGGGGGAACTTTAGAACCAGTCCGGGCGGCTCCTTCCTCCTTTGAGGAAAACGGATGATGTTGAAACGTGAATTCGCCAAACGCGTACTCACAATCATCATTGCTGTGTTGCAGCTGATCTTGTCGTTCCTGTAACGGCTTGAAACGTACTTAAGGCGCTACCGCTTACCGGCGATAGCGCCTTTAACATTTGCGGGGCAGATTACTTCGCCAGCAGCGGCGCAGGAGTCACCTGATGATGGCTAATCAGCGGGCCACGCACATTGCGCGCTGCGCGGTCGAGCACTTCCTGAATCACCGCAGAAAGCTCGTTAATTTCGAACTTCGCCACGTAACCATCGGCCTGAACTTTACGCACGTGATCTTCGTTGGCGCTCCCGGAGAGCGACGAGTGGATCACCACCGGAATATTTTTCAGACGCGGATCGGTTTTGACTAAACGGGTTAAGGTAAAACCGTCCATTTCCGGCATCTCAAGATCGGTCAACACCATCGAAATCTTATCGCTTACCGGAACACCCTCTTTTTCAGCCTGCTGCGCCAGTAGTTGAATTTTTTCCCAGGCATCTTTACCGGTGATGTGCATCGCGTTCGGGATCTCCATCGCGTTGAGACCTTTTTCCAGCATGGCGCGCGCCACTTTGGAATCTTCAGCCACAATCGCCACGGAACCCGCTTTCAGGTTGAATTTTTTGTCCGGGATATGATCGCCATGTACCTCGTGATCCGCCGGAACGATGTCATACAGGATCTGCTCAACGTCCAGCACCATCGCCAGGTTGTTGGTGTCCTTATCGTCATCCAGGCAGGCGATACTGGTGATGTAGCGGCCATTGATCGCTTTCTCCGCCGTGTGCACCTGTTTCCAGTCCAGGCGCGTAATGTTTTCCACGGACTCGACGGCAAAGGCTTGTACGCTGCGGGCATACTCGGTAATCAGTAAAATGTTGAGGCCAGTAGCAGGCTTGCACCCGGCGACGGCGGCAAGGTCAATCACCGGGATCACCTGATCGCGAATATTGACCATTCCCATCAACGGCGGTTTCATTCCCGCAGGGCGTGTAAACGTGGGCATCGGAACGATTTCGCGCAACTTAAACACATTGATGCCAAACAGCTCTGATTTTGTCGCATCTAACGATGTGCCAAGGCGAAACAGTAACAGCTCAAACCGGTTCGACAGAGTAAGATTCGCCCTGTCATCGATGTCTTTCTGGAAAGTATCCATCATGCCCTCAAAGAAGAAATGCCTGCGTATAACTTATTATCGGCATGACGGGAAAAAAATAGAGTGCCTAAATTAAAATCAGACACGAACAACGTCAAAATCTGTTGCCAGTGCCGTTTGCGAAAAGAGCGCGCGGCATTCGGCTAACAACGCGAGGCTGCCGCGTTCGTCATAGCGCGAACTGATATGGGTGATCACCAGCCGACCGGCACCGGCGTCCACCGCCAGTTGCGCGGCCTGGCGTGCTGAGCTGTGTCCGCGGCTATTGGCTTTCTCTTCCATTGCCGTTTCCAGCGTCGCTTCGTGCACCATAAGGTCAACATTTCGCGCCAGCTCCAGCGAGGCCGGGCAGGGCGACGTGTCACCAAAAATTGCCAGTTTTTTCCCTGGCTCAGCGGGTGAGAGATAGTCCGCGCCATTAATGATGCGCCCGTCGTCCAGCGTCACCGTGCCGCCCGCTTTCAGCGTCTGGAATAGCGGCCCGGCGGGTACGCCGTCTGCGGCAAGCGCGGCGGCGTTTAATGCGCCGGGCTTATCATGCTCTTCAATACGATAGCCGTAACACTCCACCGGGTGCGCCAGCGGGAATGCCGTCACTTTGCGTAGCCCGTCATTCACCACCAGACCTGGCGTCACTTCTTGTATGGTTAACGGATAATCGGTCCATGAACCACTCAGGCGCAGCGCGGTTTCAACAAATTCACCAATGCCTTTCGGGCCATAAATCTGCAAGGGATGCATGTTGCCTGCCATGGAACGGCTGCACAGCAGCCCCGGCAGGCCAAACAGATGATCGCCATGCAGGTGGGTAATAAAAATTTTGTCCAGCTTGCCGGGATGAAATGCGGTGCGCAGCATCTGGTGTTGCGAGCCTTCACCGCAATCGAACAGCCATAACCCCGCGCGAGTTGGATGCTGTAAATTGAGCAATATTGCGCTGACATTACGCGCCCGGGTCGGGACGCCAGCCGAAGTACCTAAGAAAATCAGTTCCACACGCTTTGCCTGAAAGTAAAAGAATCTAGTATAACCACAGGATGACTCATAAGGAGCACACCATGATCCGCTGGCAAGACCTGCACCACTCTGAACTCACTGTTCCCGCGCTGTATGCGCTACTCAAATTGCGCTGTGAAGTATTTGTCGTCGAACAAACCTGCCCCTATCTCGATATTGATGGCGATGACCTGATTGGCGAGAACCGCCATCTGCTGGGTTGGCAGGGTGATGAGCTGGTCGCGTATGCGAGGATTCTGAAAAGTAACGATGATTTGTCGCCGGTTGTCATTGGCCGGGTGATTGTCAGCGCTCAGGTTCGCGGGGAAAAACTGGGTTATCAATTGATGGAACGCGCGGTCGCTTCCTGCCAGCAACATTGGCCGCAGCACGCGCTGTATCTGGGCGCACAGGCGCATCTGCAATCTTTTTATCATCATTTTGGTTTCCAGCCGGTGACTGATATTTATGACGAAGACGGCATTCCTCACGTGGGGATGGCCCTCGAGGTTCGCCAGGCGTAACCGGGAGTCATTGTCTATAGTTAGCGAACAGGTTCATAACATGGAGAAAAGAGATGTCTAATCAATTCGATTCACATATTGACGACGACCTGACCCTGCTGAGCGAAACGCTGGAAGAAGTACTCCGCTCCTCAGGCGACCCCGCTGACCAGAAGTATATTGAACTGAAAGCCCGCGCCGAACAGGCGTTGCATGACGTGAAAAACCGCGTCAGCAGTGCATCGGATACCTACTATTACCGTGCGAAAAAAGCGGTTTACCGTGCCGATGACTATGTGCATGAAAAACCGTGGCAAGGCATTGGTGCTGGTGCTGCCGTTGGCCTGGTACTCGGTCTGCTGTTAGCCCGTCGCTAACGTTTTATTTCCCCTCCCTGGAAGGGGGTACTGCTATTCGGTTAAGTACCCCGTATACTGTATGGTTTTTAAAACCATGTGGTTTTATCCGGGAGGGGTTCGCGTGTTTTCCATTTCCTCTGCGCTGGGCTATTTGCATAGCCGCCTGGCTGACGTCTTTCCTCGCACACCCGGTTTCTGCTTTTTTGATGCCCCTTTCCCGTTAAATGATGCTTTTGATCCCCTGACATGGCTGGCCAGCCAACCTGTTTATCCGCAATTTTACTGGCAGCAACGCAGCGGTGAGGATGAAGCGGCCGCCCTCGGCGCACTGATCCCTTTCTCTGCCTTACCGCTCGCCCAGCAGTTTTTGCAGCAACATCCTGAAGATGTTCGTGTCTGGGGAGTGAACGCGTTTGATCCCACGCAGGGGGCGCTGTTTTTGCCGCGTCTTGAATGGCGGCGTGAGGGCGGGCGGGCAGTGCTGCGCTTGTACCTTTATAGCGACAGTTCGCTGCATGACGATGCTCAACGCGCGGCGGATTTCCTGGCGGCCCTGGTCGAGTCGAAACCGCTGGGAAATGTTCAGCAACCCTGCCTGGGGCAGCGCCATTTCCCGGAGTGGGAAGAGTGGGAAACGCTGATTTCCCGGGCGCTGGATACGCTAAAAAGTGGCGAGCTGGATAAAGTTGTCCTCGCCCGCGCCACGGATTACCGTTTTGCCAGCGCCGTCAACGCCGCATCGTTAATGGCTGCCAGCCGTCGGCTTAATCATCACTGCTTTCACTTTATGTACGCCTTCGACGCACAGCATGCTTTTTTAGGCTCCACGCCAGAGCGGCTCTGGCGGCGGCGCGGTGTGGCGCTGCGTACTGAAGCATTAGCCGGGACGGTCGCCAACCATGATGACGACCCGCAGGCACAGCGCCTTGCCGACTGGCTGATGAGTGATGATAAAAACCAGCGCGAAAATATGCTGGTAGTGGAAGATATCTGCCAGCGTTTACAGCACCAGACCGGCGCGCTGGAGGTTCTGCCGCCGCAGGTGGTTCGGTTGCGCAAAGTGCAGCATTTGCGCCGCTGCATCTGGAGCGATTTACACACGCCGGATGACGCCCTGTGCTTACAGTTACTTCAGCCTACGGCGGCGGTAGCCGGTCTCCCCCGGCGCGAAGCGCGGGCATTTATCGCGCGTCACGAACCTTTTGAACGTGAATGGTACGCAGGCTCGGCGGGCTATTTGTCGCGCGAGCAGAGTGAGTTTTGCGTGGCGCTGCGCTCGGCGAAACTCAGCGGCGATACGGTACGCCTCTACGCCGGGGCGGGGATTGTACCCGGATCGGATGCGCAACAAGAGTGGCAGGAAATCGATAATAAAGCGGCGGGGCTGCGATCATTATTGTTCCGGACGCACGTATAAACGACCTATATCAAAAACACATCATTCGCGAATAATTATACTAACCAGCAATGTTGATACCGGACAAATTCATGTCAATAAGTTCATTTAACCGACGCTGGGCGGCGGTGATCCTCGAAGCCTTAACCCGCCACGGTGTCAGGCATGTGTGCATTGCTCCGGGATCCCGTTCCACCCCTTTAACCCTGGCCGCTGCGGAAAACCGCGCGTTTATTCATCACACCCATTTTGATGAACGCGGGTTAGGTCACCTTGCGCTGGGGCTGGCGAAAGCCAGTAATGAACCGGTGGCAGTGATTGTGACATCCGGTACGGCGGTAGCAAATCTTTATCCCGCGCTGATTGAAGCGGGGCTGACCGGTGAAAAGCTGGTGCTACTCACCGCCGACCGCCCGCCAGAACTGATCGACTGCGGTGCCAACCAGGCCATTCGCCAGCCGGGTATGTTCGCCTCACACCCGACCGAATCCATCGCTTTACCGCGGCCTTCGCAGGATATTCCGGCGCGCTGGCTGGTCTCGACCATTGATAACCTGCTCGGCGCGTTACGCGGCGGGGCAGTGCATATCAACTGCCCGTTCGCCGAGCCGCTGTATGGCGAGATGGACGATACCGGGCTTGCCTGGCAACAAGCGCTGGGCGACTGGTGGCAGGATGACAAACCCTGGCTGCATGTCCCGACGCCGTTAAACGGTGAAAAGCAGCGCGACTGGTTTTTCTGGCGGCAAAAACGCGGCGTGGTCGTGGCGGGGCGCATGAGTGCTGCCGAAGGCCAGAAGCTCGCCGAGTGGGCAAAAATGCTGGGCTGGCCGCTTATCGGCGATGCGTTATCGCAAACGGGTCAGCCGCTGCCGTGTGCCGATCTCTGGCTTGGAAATAGCCAGGCGGTGGAGGAGCTGAACCAGGCGCATATCGTGTTGCAATTTGGCAGCAGCCTCACCGGCAAACGCCTGTTACAGTGGCAGGCGACTTGTGCACCGCAAGAGTACTGGTTGATTGATAACCTGACCGGCAGGCTCGATCCCGCCCAGCATCGCGGGCGTCGGCTGGTCTCAAGCGTTGCCGACTGGCTGGCGCAGCATCCGGCCGAGCCGCGCGCGCCCTGGTATGGCGCTATCCCCGCGCTTTCCGCCCAGGCGTGGGAAAAAGTGCGTATGCAGCGCGACATCTTCGGCGAGGCGCAACTGGCGCACCGCATTACGGAGTATTTACCCGAACAGGGACAACTGTTTTTGGGCAATAGCCTGGTGGTGCGGCTGGTGGATGCACTGGCGCAATTACCGGTGGGTTACCCGGTTTACAGTAATCGCGGCGCGAGCGGCATTGATGGTCTGCTTTCCACCGCTGCGGGCGTGCAACGGGCAACGGCGCGCCCGACGCTGGCGATTGTCGGCGATCTCTCGGCCCTTTACGATCTGAACGCGCTGGCGCTGCTGCGCCAGGCTTCCGCGCCGTTTGTGCTGCTGGTGGTCAATAACAACGGCGGGCAGATTTTCTCGCTCTTACCTACGCCGCCTGCCGAGCGCGAGCAGTTTTACCTGATGCCACAGAATGTCCATTTTGACCACGCCGCTGCCATGTTCGACCTTGCCTATCACCGCCCGGAAAATTGGGATGAGCTGGAACAAGCATTGACCGGGGCCTGGCACAAACCGGGAGCCACGGTAATTGAACTGGTGGTCAACGACACGGACGGCGCGCAAACTCTGCAAAGCCTGCTGGCGCAGGTGAGCCAGCTATGAGCCTGCACGTCGACGCCATTGCTGGTCGGCAGCCGCTGCCGTGGCTGGTGTTTCTGCACGGTTTTTCCGGCGATAACCGCGAGTGGCAAGAGGTGGGTTCAGCGCTGGATAATTTCCCGCGTTTATATCTGGATCTGCCCGGGCATGGCGGTTCGGCAGCGTTGTCTGTTGCCTCCTTTGACGAGATGGATGCGTTACTGCGCGCAACCCTTGTTCGTTACAACATCCTTACCTACTGGCTGGTGGGCTATTCACTTGGCGGGCGCATTGCGCTGTATCATGCCAGCCAGCAACCGGTGGGTTTAAAAGGCCTTATTGTCGAAGGCAGTCATCCCGGTCTGGTGGATGATAATGCCCGCGCTGCGCGGCTGGCCTCCGATCGGCAGTGGTGCGATCGCCTGCGCCATCAGCCGCTGACGCAGGTATTTGACGCCTGGTATCGCCAGCCGGTATTTGCTGCGCTGACTGAGCCGCAGCGTGCGGCGCTGGTGGCGCTACGCAGCCAGAACCACGGCGCGAATTTAGCCGCCATGCTGGAGGCCACATCCCTGGCGCATCAGCCGGATTTGCGCCGCCCGTTGCGGGCAGTATCTTTCCCGATTCATTATCTATACGGTGAACATGACAGTAAGTTTCAGGCGCTGGCGAGCGACGTCTCGCGCCACTGTCACGCCATTCCTGCCGCCGGGCACAACGCGCACCGGGACAATCCCGCTGCCGTTGCTTCTGCCCTGGCGCGAATTCTGCGTCTTGAGATAAAGGACACACTATGATCTACCCCGATGAAAGCATGCTCTACGCGCCGGTTGAATGGCGTGACTGTTCCGAAGGTTACACCGACATCCGTTATCAGAAATCCGCCGACGGCATCGCCAAAATCACCATTAACCGCCCAGAAGTGCGCAACGCCTTTCGCCCGCTGACGGTAAAAGAGATGATCGATGCGATGTCCGACGCACGTTATGACGACAACATCGGGGTGATCATTTTGACTGGTGAAGGGGAAAAAGCCTTCTGTGCCGGTGGTGATCAGAAAGTGCGCGGCGATTACGGCGGCTATCAGGATGATTCCGGTGTCCATCACCTTAACGTTCTCGACTTCCAGCGCCAGATCCGCACCTGTCCGAAACCGGTGGTGGCAATGGTTGCCGGTTATTCTATTGGCGGCGGCCACGTCCTGCATATGATGTGCGATCTGACCATCGCGGCGGAAAATGCCATTTTCGGCCAGACCGGCCCGAAAGTCGGCTCCTTCGACGGCGGCTGGGGCGCTTCCTATATGGCGCGTATTGTCGGGCAGAAAAAAGCCCGCGAAATCTGGTTCCTCTGCCGTCAGTACGATGCGCAGCAGGCGCTGGACATGGGGCTGGTCAATACCGTTGTGCCGGTTGCAGAGCTGGAAAAAGAGACCGTGCGCTGGTGTCGTGAAATGCTGCAAAACAGCCCAATGGCGCTGCGCTGCCTGAAAGCTGCGCTCAACGCCGATTGCGATGGTCAGGCCGGTTTGCAGGAGCTGGCGGGCAACGCCACGATGCTGTTCTATATGACCGAAGAAGGGCAGGAAGGGCGCAACGCCTTTAACCAGAAACGCCAGCCTGACTTCAGCAAATTTAAACGGAACCCGTAATGCGACAGGCGCAGGTTTACCGCTGGCAAATCCCGCTTGATGCAGGCGTAGTGCTGCGTGAACGCCGTCTGAAGACCCGCGACGGGCTGTTCGTCCATCTGCAAGAGAATGGGCATGAAGGCTGGGGGGAAATAGCGCCGCTGCCGGGCTTCAGCCGGGAAACGCTTGATGAGGTTCAGCCGGTCGTTATTGACTGGGTGCGTGGCTGGCTGGACGGCGCATCTTCGCCATTGCCTGCGCCGCCTTCTGCGGCGTTCGGCCTCAGTTGCGCGCTGGCGGAGCTGCATGATGCACTGCCGCAACCTGCCGATTACCGCGCGGCGATGCTCTGTACTGGCGATCCGGACGAGTTGTTCGCCACCCTGGCCGCCTTGCCCGGCGAGAAGCTGGCAAAAGTGAAAGTCGGGCTGTATGAAGCCGTGCGCGACGGCATGGTGGTCAACCTGCTGCTGGAATCGATTCCCGATCTGCACCTGCGCCTGGATGCAAACCGCGCCTGGACGCCGCTGAAAGCGCAACAATTCGCTAAATATGTGAACCCGGAATATCGTGCGCGCATCGTATTTCTTGAAGAGCCTTGTCAGCGGCGTGAAGAGTCGCTGGCGTTCGCGCAGGAAAGCGGGATTGCCATCGCCTGGGATGAGAGCCTGCGCGACGAGGATTTTTCGTTTGAGCACAAGCAAGGTGTGAGCGCTGTGGTTATCAAACCGACACTCACCGGTAGCCTGCAAAAAGTGCAGCAGCAGGTTGCGCAAGCGCAAGCGCTCGGCCTGACGGTGGTCATCAGTTCATCTGTCGAGTCGAGCCTTGGCTTAACGCAACTGGCACGCATTGCCGCCTGGCTGACGCCGGGCACCGTGCCGGGGCTGGATACCTTACAACTGATGCAGTGCCAGTTGATCCGCCGCTGGCCAGAGAGTGATTTACCCTGCTTGCCGGTTGATGCACTGGAACCTTTACTATGATGTTTTCCGACTGGCCCTGGCGTTACTGGCGTCAGATGCGCGGGGAACAGGCGGCGATTCGCCTCGGGCAGCAAACCCTGAACTGGCAGCAACTCTGCGTACGCGTTGACCATCTGGCAACCGGTTTTGCCCGCCAGGGTGTGCGCGAGGGTGATGGCGTGATGTTGCGCGCCCGCAACCAGCCGGAAACCGTTCTCACCTGGCTGGCACTGCTGCAATGCGGGGCGCGGATATTACCCGTTAACCCGCAATTGCCCGCACTGTTGCTGGATGCGCTCCTGCCGCCATTGACGCTGCGTTTCGCCCTCGATTTTGAGCCAGTGCCGCTACACGGCGGGTTGACTGCCCTGGAAATGACCGAGGTCGAGGGGACTTACGCTGTGGGCTGGCAGGCGCAGCGGCTGGCGTCAATGACATTAACGTCCGGCTCCACCGGTTTACCAAAAGCGGCGGTGCATACCTGTGCGGCGCATCTTGCCAGCGCCGAAGGCGTACTCGCGTTGATCCCGTTTGCGCCGCAAGATGACTGGCTCCTCTCGCTGCCGCTGTTTCATGTTTCCGGGCAGGGCATTTTATGGCGCTGGCTGTTCGCCGGTGCGCGCATCACGGTGCATCACACTTTACCGCTGGAGCAGGCGCTGTCCGACTGTAGCCATGCATCGCTGGTACCCACGCAGCTCTGGCGTTTACTCAACGATAATCACCCCCTCTCACTAAAGGCTGTTTTGCTCGGCGGGGCGGCTATCCCGGTTGAACTCACGTTACAGGCGCGCGCGCACGGTATTCGTAGCTGGTGTGGTTACGGGTTGACTGAGTTTGCCTCAACGGTTTGCGCGAAAGAGGCCGATGGCGCACCGGATGTGGGCTACGCCCTGCCGGGCCGCGAGGTCAAAATTGTCGACGAAGAGGTGTGGCTGCGCGCCAGTAGCCAGGCATCCGGCTACTGGCGCGACGGTGAACTGTTGCCGATGGTCAATGCTGACGGCTGGTTTCCCACCCGCGATCGCGGGGTGCTGAACGATGGCTGCCTGACTATTCACGGTAGGCTGGATAACCTCTTTTTTAGCGGCGGTGAAGGCATTCAGCCCGAAGAGGTGGAGCGCATAATCGCCCGCCATCCACAGGTGCTGCAAGTCCTTGTGGTACCGGTCGATGATGCGGAATTCGGCCAGCGGCCCGTCGCAGTTGTTGAATGTGAAGGCGAAGTGAATACCGCCGCGCTGAGCGCATGGGTGGCGAATAAACTGGCGCGTTTTCAGCAACCGGTACGTTGGCTGGCGCTACCCGCCGATCTCAAAAATGGTGGGATCAAAATCTCCCGCCGTGCGGTGCAACAATGGGTTAACCGCGCGGAAAAATAGCGTCTGGCTTTTTTTGCGAGCCTGGGAGGCTCAAAGCAATCCTTTCAGCGTTAACGTGTAGCGGGTCGCCTCGTTTAAGTCATAGCGGTGCAGATCCGCAGGGGCAACCCAGGCGTAGTCCTGAAATTCCTCATTGATGACGACGTCGCGATTGGCGCTGACGCAGTCAAAGATCAGGTAAATCATATAGATTTCTTCTTTGCTGCCGTCGGCGTAGGTTTTTATCCGCATATCATCACGAAAGGTCCAGGGCGTTATTTGGCGCAGTTCAAGCTTGTCACCCAGCTCTTCGCGGATCTCGCGGCGCAGCGCCTCTTCAATCCGCTCTCCTGGCTCCACGCCACCGCCTGATAATGCCCACTGGCCGGGAAAGACGCCGCGGTCATCGGCCATTTTACACAGCAAGTACGCGCCGTTATTTTCAATCAGTGGGCAAACAATTGTCCGTTGTCGCATTATTTTCTCCTTAAAGCAGACGCACAGAATGTGCCATCTTATACCATGCAGCAGCGCTGAAATATTGACCCTGACAATAATTGAACCCTTTTTTTATTCATTCTTCTGGCAGAAAAATAGGCGTACAATCAGAGGCTTTTGGGCATTGGCCCGTTATGTGCGGAAATTAAAAATGAAAAAAGTGGCGTTATTAGGATTAGCCAGCGTGTTGCTGGCCTCCACCGGGGCACAGGCTGTCAGCCTGAACGGCCAGATTGGCAAAGACTACACCAACCTCGGTTTCGGTCTGGGAACCGAAACCAGCGGTATCGCAGTGAGCGGTAACTGGGCGCACAGCGAAGATGATGGTGATACCGCGAGCCTGGGGCTGGGTTACAACCTGCCGCTCGGCCCGTTCCTCGCTACCGTCGGCGGTAAAGGGATTTATCTGAATCCCGACGAAGGCAGCGAAGGGTACGCCGTGGCCGTTGGCGGCGGTTTGCAGTGGCATATCGCCAGCAGCTTTAGCATTTTCGGTGAGTACTACTACTCGCCTGATTCACTCTCCAGCGGGATTAAAGAGTACCAGGAAGCCAATGCCGGTGTGCGTTACACCATTATGCGTCCGTTCACCGTTGAAGCCGGTTATCGTTATATCGATATGGCCGGTAAAGATGGCCGCCGCGACAACGTTGTGGCCGACGGCCCGTATATCGGCGCCAGCGCCAGCTTCTGATCCCCCGGCGCGGCGTCCGGCCGCGCCAGTTTATCTGCGCATGCGCTATAGTGTTTCAACCCCGATTGCAGGAGCTAACGATGTTAAATGTGGAGATGTTATCGACCGGCGATGAAGTACTGCATGGTCAGATTATTGATACCAATGCGGCCTGGCTGGCCGACTTTTTCTTTAACCAGGGGCTGCCGTTAACGCGTCGTAATACCGTCGGCGACAATCTCGACGACCTGATTGCCATTTTGCGCGAACGCAGTGAACACGCCGATGTGCTGATCGTCAACGGCGGCCTCGGGCCAACCAGTGATGATCTGAGTGCGCTGGCGGCGGCCACGGCAAAAGGTGAAGGGCTGGTGCTGCACGAAGCCTGGCTGGCGCAAATGGAACGTTTTTTCACCGAGCGCGGCCGCGTCATGGCACCGAGCAACCGCAAACAGGCGGAAATCCCCGCCAGCGCCGAACTGGTCGATAACCCGGTCGGCACCGCTTGCGGTTTTGCCATGCAACTGAACCGCTGCCTGATGTTCTTCACGCCCGGCGTACCGTCGGAATTCAAAGTGATGGTCGAGCATGAAATTGTGCCGCGCCTGCGCGCACGTTTCACCTTGCCGCAACCGCCTGTGTGCCTGCGTCTGACCACCTTTGGCCGCTCGGAAAGCGATCTGGCCCAGAGCCTGCAACACCTTGAATTGCCGCCTGGCGTGGTGATGGGCTATCGCTCATCGATGCCGATTATTGAACTGAAACTGACCGGCCCGGCGGAACATCGCGCGGCGATGGAAGCGCTATGGCCGGAAGTAAAACGCGTCGCGGGTGAAAGCCTTATTTTCGAAGGAACGGAAGGTTTACCGGCAGCCCTTGCCGCCACCCTGCGCGAGCGCCAGCTAAGCCTGACCCTGAGCGAACAGTTCACCAGCGGGCTGGTGGCGCTGCAACTCTCTCGCGCCGGTGCGCCATTGCTCGCCAGTGAAGTGCTGCCCCCGCAGGCGGAAGCGCTGGCGCAAACGGCTCGCTGGACCACAGAACTGCGTAACCGGCATCTCGCCGGGCTGGCGTTAACGGTGACCGGTCTCGAAGAAGAGTGCCTTAACTTTGCGCTGGCAACGCCGCAAGGCACGCGCGCCTTACGGGTGCGATTCAACACCAATCGTCACGGGCTGGCGGTGCGCCAGGAAGTGTGTGCCATGATGGCGCTGAATATCCTGCGCCGCTGGCTGGCAGGTAAAGATATCGCCAGCGATCACGGCTGGATTAACGTCATCGAAACCCTGTCGGTGGAGTAAGGTCTCGTTACGCCAGTGCACGCGCCAGTAGCTGGATGGGATGTTCACAGCGCTTGCTGGTGGACATCTCAATCTGCCATTTACAGGTTTCGCAATCGGTCACCACGACATCCGCGCCGCTGGCTTCAATTTGCGCAAACAGCGGCGCGCCAATCGCTTGCGATGTAGAGTAGTTTTCACGTTTAAAGCCGTAGGTTCCCGCTATCCCGCAGCAGTTTGAATCCAGCACCGTCAGCTCCAGCCCAGGAATTCGCCGTAACAGTTCCAGCGTGTAGTGCGTCCAGCCCATTTTCTCCATATGACAAGGTGTGTGATAGACCACTTTCAGCGGTGTTTCACGAAGCCGTAGCGTGTGGCCTTCGTCGAGCATACGCCAGATCCAGCGGGTAGCTAAATCGATGTGCGAACGCAGATGGCTGTTATCCACCTCCAGCAGGTGCGGGTATTCGTCACGCAGGGTAAAGGCACAGGTAGACGAGGTGGCAATCACCGGCAGGCCATTTATGCCAATCGCCTGCTCCAGCGACTGCACATTGAACTGCGCCTGTTTTTTCGCTTTATCGAAAAAGCCGTTGGCAATCAGCGGTACGCCACAGCATTTTTCCCGCTGCAATAACTGCACGCCGATGCCCATCTGATTGAGCACACGAATAAGATCTTTGCCCAACTGCGGATGGTTATAATTGACATAACAGCCGTGAAAGAAGGCCACCTGTTGCGGGAAAGCTTGTTGTTCGGCGGCAACGCTGCGATACCAGCGGCGAAACGTGCCGTGGGAATATTTCGGCAAAGTGCGGTGATGATCGATTTTTAAGGCTTTATCCAGCAACTGACGCACCGGTTTCAGTGATGTTGCGGCGTTAACTAACGGCGCGACTGGCGTCGACAGTGTGCCCATCAAATCCGTATGGCTGAGAATAGCGTTACGCACCGAGAGAGGTTTTGGCGCGTACTGCGCGCGGGCGCGCTGGATGATATCGCCAATTTTCACGCCTGAAGGGCAGGCGGTTTCGCAACGTTTACAGTTGGTGCAATATTTCAGCGCATCGTCATACAGCGCGGCATCTTTCAGGCGCAGGCGTTCACCGTCCGGGCCGGCCTGTTTCGGGCCAGGATAAGCTGGATTAACCCGGCTCACCGGGCAGGCGGTGGTGCAAACCGTGCATTTGATACAGCTTTCAAATTGCGTGCTGGTCATTGTTTGCCTCCCTGAGCGCTAATCTGTTGTGCCGCATGCAGGGCGGTGACCGCGCAAACGCCGCCGCCACAACCTTGTGCGATGGCATCATACCCGCCCAGTACAGAGCCAATCACATAAAGATTTTCCAGCGGCTGGCCCTGGCGCAGGCCGCGCAGTTGCGCATCGGTTTGGACGCCAAATTGTTGCCACGGCTGCGTATCAAATACGTCGTCACGATACCAGTCGCGGCGTTCAGCGTTTTGCAATACATCGAGATCAAATACCGCTTCGCGCACGCGATCGCGCCCGGCAATCAAACCATTACTGAAAAAGCTGCCGCTGGCGAGCACCACATGATTTGCGCGTAGGGGAATATCCTCATGTTTGCGCGTCCATAACTCAGCCACGCGGTGTTGATGGATGTTGGCGCGCAGAACTTCATCGCCGGGCATCCAACTGCCGCCGCTGTGGATAAAGCGCTTCTGGAGCAAAAGCTGCATACGCATGCCGGGCACTGAAGGCGGCAGCGTGGGCAGCAGGCGCAGCGGGCAGGCGAGTTGCTGATTAAGGCGCTCAAACACGGCGCTGTCCGTCAGGCCAAAACAGGCGGGCAGATACAGCATCTCATAGCGCTCGCTTACCGGGCGCAGGGCCTCATACAGCGCACTGTAGTGCTCTGGCATATCGAGTTGCCGGGCAATATTTACCGCGCGAAATTCGCTGGGGTTGTCGCGCAGGCGGTCCAGCAACGGCAACTCTATCTCTTCGGCCTGAGCGTTAATGCCGCGTTTATGCAGCGCGCCGGCGGCAAGCTGCGGCTGGAAATCAAGAAAACCGCTGATACCGACCACGCCAGTGTGCAAACCGGCAGACGGTTTGAGCGGTACTTCCTGCGGGCTGAGCCACGCCTGGCGGAATGTGCCGAGCGGGGTCACGCGCAGGTGCGGCGTATCCACATCGCCCTGCAACGCCAGACCACAATCCGCGAGCAGCGTTTGCGTCTGTTGTGCATACTGGCGCACGCGTTCTGCGCCAGGGCGGGCATAAGGATGTTCACTGTGCTGTTGCTGAAGGTGGGCAATCGCGCTGTCGAGATTATCGACGGGCTGGCCGTCGGGCAGATGCGAGAGTAAATCGAGCGATCCGGAGGAGAAACTCAACGCGCTCTGACCCCGGCTGACAATGGCACAGCGCTGGCCGCTTTCGCTCAGGCGAATACCACACAACAGACCCGCCAGCCCGCCGCCGATGATCACCGTATCAAATCTCATCTTCTGTCTCCTTCTCCAGCCCGCATAATCCCTGGTAGACCCAGCGCGTAAACTCGCTTTCGCGCAGCGCATCGCCCCAGGCGACCGGTTTAATGCCTTTCCAGCGCTCGTTCAGAAAATTCGCCAGTTGTTCGAGAGACTCATTTTCACTGGTCACATGCAGCCGGTTCAGTAGCCCGGCAGCGCGACAGGCGCACAATTCACCCTGGCAGGTGCCCATGCCAACGCGTGTGCGGCGGCGCAGGTCAAGCAGCGAGTGGACATTGAGGTTTTCAACAGCGTACTGCACTTCGCCCGCAGTGACCGCTTCGCATTCACACACCAGGCTGCGGTTATGGCGGTCGCTGCCGAGCCAGGTCGGGGTGCGATCGCCGTGGCGATAGACAGCCGAACCGCGCAGCGGCGAGGGCAGGGAGATGATTTTTTTCAGCGTCTGTTCGGTTGATGCCTGCGATCCCGGAAGCGGCGTGGTGGCCGTGGTGCAGGCCGCGCGGTGGTTAAGTTTGCGGCAGACCGCATCGGTTGCCCATTCCGCCATCAGGCGGTAGGTCATCAGCTTGCCGCCGGTAATGGTGATAAAACCTTCCAGCCCGTCACGGTCGGCGTGATCCAGCAGCACAATACCGCGGCTAACGTTACGCCCGCTCGGATCGTCGTCGCTGGCAACCAAAGGGCGCACCCCGGCGTAAGCACGTAAAATACGCGTTTGCGCCATGATGGGAGCCAACTTTTCCCCTTCGCGCAACAAAATATCGACCTCGTCGGGCGTCACGCGCAGGTTATCGATATCGGCATAATCAATATGCGTTGAGGTGGTGCCAATCAGGGAGATGGTGTCGCCGGGCACCAGAATATCGGCATCAGCCGGTTTGCGGCAGCGGTTGATCACATGCTGATTAATGCGGTGATCGAGGATAAGCAGTGCGCCTTTGGCCGGGAACATGCGAATGCGCAGGTCGGCATATTCGGCGATGTGTTGGCCCCAGATCCCGGCGGCATTGATTACCACGGGGGCATAAATTTCGGCTGTTTCACCGCTGGCGGCATGCAGCAGACGGACGCCGCGTACTGTATTACGCTCGCGAATCAGCCCGCACACTTCATGGCCGGTCAGGATTTTCGCCCCGTGCTCGCGGGCATCAAGCATATTACTGGCGGTGAGGCGGAAGGGATCCACGGTGCCGTCCGGCACGCGCACCGCGCCAGTCAGTGCCGGGTTAACGCTCGGCTCCATGCGCAGCGCTTCCTGCGGTGAAATCGCCTGCGCCGGAATGCCCGCGTTGCGACAGGCGTCAATAAACTGGCGCTGATAAGCGAGGTCATCTTCCGGCAGGGTGATAAACAGGCCATCGGTCGGTTCAATACAGTGGCGGGCAATGCGTTTGAGGATCTGGTTTTCCGCAATGCATTCCCGCGCAGATTCGTTATCGGTGACCGCATAACGCGCGCCGCTGTGCAGCAAACCGTGGTTGCGCCCGGTCGCGCCGGTGGCGATATCGTGGCGCTCAAGCAGCACCGCGCGCAGGCCGCGCAGGGCGCAATCGCGGGCGATACCTGCGCCCGTTGCGCCGCCGCCGATAATGATCACATCGTAGTCGCTGGAGTGAGGCATGGTCGTGTCCTGGCTGGTCGACGTTGTTTGCACTCATTTAGCCACATTATCATTGGGGTTTGTTTGATATCGCGCATATACGAACAAAAAACGAAAGTGAAATGCACTTTTTGGTACAAAGTTAGAGCTTTGTCATATTTCTGTAACATTATCTGCGATAACCCGTTCTCTCTGGTTAAAACTTTCTCTACAATCCGCCGCGAATAACTTTAATCATGTTCGTTTTCACTCATGGCGATACTTATCATGAGTCTTATCGTGCCTCGGAGCTTTTTATGTTGAGCATTTTCAAACCAGCCCCCCATCAATCGCGTCTGCCGGACGCGCAGGTTGATCCGCTATACCGCCGCTTACGCTGGCAAATCTTTCTTGGCATCTTCTTTGGCTACGCCGCTTACTACCTGGTGCGTAAAAACTTCGCACTGGCGATGCCATACCTGGTAGAGCAGGGTTTTTCCCGTGGCGATCTCGGCTTTGCGCTCTCTGGTATTTCGATTGCCTATGGTTTTTCAAAATTCATTATGGGCTCGGTGTCGGATCGCTCGAACCCGCGCGTTTTTCTGCCTGCCGGGCTGATTCTGGCGGCAGCGGTGATGCTGTTTATGGGCTTTGTGCCGTGGGCGACCTCCAGCATCGCGGTTATGTTTGTGCTGCTGTTTCTCTGCGGCTGGTTCCAGGGCATGGGCTGGCCGCCGTGCGGGCGCACGATGGTGCACTGGTGGTCGCAGAAAGAGCGCGGCGGCATTGTGTCGGTGTGGAACTGCGCCCATAACGTTGGCGGCGGCATCCCGCCGTTGCTGTTCCTGCTGGGGATGGCGTGGTTTAACGACTGGCACGCGGCGCTCTATATGCCGGCGTTTGGTGCGATTCTGGTGGCGATTATTGCCTTTGCGCTGATGCGCGATACCCCGCAATCCTGCGGTCTGCCGCCGATTGAAGAGTACAAAAACGACTACCCGGATGATTACAGCGACAAGCATGAAGAGGAGCTGTCGGCGAAGCAGATTTTTATGCAGTACATTCTGCCGAACAAGTTGCTGTGGTACATCGCGGTGGCCAACGTCTTCGTTTACCTGCTGCGTTACGGCATTCTCGACTGGTCACCGACTTACCTGAAAGAGGTGAAACACTTCGCGCTGGATAAATCCTCGTGGGCCTATTTTCTCTATGAATACGCGGGCATTCCCGGAACGCTGATCTGCGGCTGGATGTCAGACAAAGTGTTCAGGGGCAATCGCGGTGCGACCGGGGTGTTCTTTATGACGCTGGTGACAATTGCCACCATCGTTTACTGGCTCAACCCGGCAGGCAACCCGGCGGTGGATATGGCTTGCATGATCGTCATCGGCTTTTTGATTTACGGCCCGGTAATGCTGATTGGTCTGCACGCGCTGGAGCTGGCACCGAAAAAAGCGGCAGGTACCGCAGCGGGCTTTACCGGTTTGTTCGGTTATCTTGGCGGGTCTGTCGCGGCCAGCGCCATTGTTGGTTATACCGTTGATTTCTTTGGCTGGGACGGCGGCTTTATGGTGATGATTGGCGGTAGCATTCTGGCGGTATTGTTGTTAATCGTCGTGATGATCGGCGAAAAACGTCACCATGCAGAGATGCTTGCACGTCGTAATTAATACAAAAATGCCGGGTAGCGGCTTTGCCTTACCCGGCCTACAAAACCAGTCCCATCATCCGACAGGTTTACATCTCAATCTCAATATCGCCTTTTGCCCGGCAGCAGCAGGGCAAAATTTCCCCTTCATTGACAAAAGCCAGCGGCTCGGCAATCCAGTCAACCTGGCCTGCCACCAGGCGGCAGCGGCAGGAGCCGCAGTAGCCTGCACGGCACTGGTATTCAACTTCTACCTGATGAGACTCCAGCGCCACCAGCAGAGAAGGGTGCTCATCCCGGCACTGCACCTGCGTGCCGGAAAGGCGTAGCGTTACGCGGCTCATCAGAGCTGGAAGTCACTCAGGTCATCCGTATTGACTTCGGAGTCAATCTGGCCGACCAGATAGGAGCTCACTTCCACTTCCTGCGGCGCAACCTGCACGTTATCGGACACCAGCCAGGTGTTGATCCACGGGATCGGGTTGGAGCGGGTCTGGAACGGCAAATCAAGGCCGACCGCCTGCATACGGATGTTGGTGATGTACTCAACGTACTGGCAGAGAATATCTTTGTTCAGGCCAATCATTGAACCGCCCTGGAACAGGTATTCCGCCCACTCTTTTTCCTGCACCGCCGCCTGTACGAACAGGTCATAACACTCCTGTTTGCACTCTTCAGCGATTTGCGCCATTTCCGGGTCGTCGACACCGGAACGCAGCAGGTTCAGCATATGCTGAGTGCCGGTCAGGTGCAGCGCTTCGTCGCGGGCAATCAGGCGAATGATTTTGGCGTTGCCTTCCATTAACTCGCGCTCGGCGAAAGCGAAGGAGCAGGCGAAGCTGACATAGAAGCGAATCGCTTCCAGCGCGTTGACGCTCATCAGGCACAGGTAGAGTTTCTTTTTCAGCTCGCGCAGGCTGACGGTGATGGTTTTGCCATTCACCGTGTGCGTACCTTCACCGAGCAGATGCCAGTAGCTGGTCATCTCGATCAGCTCGTCATAGAAGTGCGAAATGCCTTCTGCGCGTTTGAGGATCTGCTCATTCGTGACGATATCGTCAAACACCACCGCCGGATCGTTGACGATATTGCGGATGATGTGCGTGTACGAACGCGAGTGAATGGTTTCTGAAAACGCCCAGGTTTCCACCCAGGTTTCCAGTTCCGGAATGGAGATCAGCGGCAGCAGCGCGACGTTCGGGCTACGACCCTGAATGGAATCCAGCAGCGTCTGGTATTTCAGGTTGCTGATAAAAATATGTTTTTCGTGTTCCGGCAGTGCCTGGAAATCGATGCGGTCGCGAGAAACATCAACTTCTTCCGGACGCCAGAAGAAGGAGAGTTGCTTTTCAATCAGCTTTTCGAAGATGTCATATTTTTGCTGATCGTAGCGCGCCACGTTAACCGGCTGGCCGAAGAACATCGGCTCCAGCAGTTGATCGTTTTTCTTCTGTGAAAAGGTGGTGTATGCCATGAATGTGAGTCCTGTCTTGCGAAAAAAAGGGCGGGTTTCCCCGCCCCTTAGTTAGATCTTACATGCGCCGCTTTCGCAGCCATCGTCCTGGATGGAAGGGACCAGGTCATCCTGTGCATCTTCCGCGCCATCGCGGGTGTTTTGATAGTACAGCGTCTTCACACCAAATTTGTAGGCGGTGAGCAGGTCTTTCAACAACTGCTGCATCGGCACTTTACCCGACGGGAAACGAGTGGGGTCGTAGTTGGTGTTAGCCGAAATCGACTGGTCGATAAACTTCTGCATAATGCCGACCAGTTGCAGGTAGCCGTCGTTATTCGGCATTTCCCACAGTAACTCGTAAGCGTTTTTCAGTTGCTCGTAATCCGGCACGACCTGGCGCAGGATGCCATCTTTCGACGCTTTAATACTCACATGACCGCGCGGCGGCTCAATACCGTTGGTGGCATTGGAGATCTGCGACGAGGTTTCTGACGGCATCAGCGCAGAGAGCGTGGAGTTACGCAGACCGTGGGTTTTGATTGACTCACGAAGCGCTTCCCAGTCGTAATGCAGCGGCTCACTGGTAATGCCGTCGAGATCTTTTTTGTAGGTATCGATCGGTAAAATACCCTGCGAGTAGGTGGTTTCGTTGAACCACGGGCATGCGCCTTGCTCTTTCGCCAGCTCGTTAGAGGCTTTCAGCAACCAGTACTGAATCGCTTCGAAGGTCTGATGAGTCAGGTTGTTGGCGCTGCCATCGGAGTAGCGTTTGCCGTTTTTCGCCAGCCAGTAAGCAAAGTTGATAACGCCAATACCCAGCGTACGGCGACCCATTGCACCGCGTTTTGCAGCGAGGATCGGGTAATCCTGGTAATCGAGCAGGGCGTCGAGTGCGCGAACTGCCAGCGTTGCCAGCTCTTCCAGCTCGTCGAGGTTTTTAATCGCGCCGAGGTTAAAAGCGGAGAGCGTACAGAGGGCAATCTCACCGTTTTCGTCGTTGACATCATCCAGCGGCCTGGTTGGCAGGGCGATTTCCAGGCACAGGTTGGACTGGCGCACCGGGGCGACCTGCGGGTCAAACGGGCTGTGGGTGTTGCAGTGGTCAACGTTCTGAATGTAGATACGGCCAGTGGAGGCGCGTTCCTGCATCATCAGTGAGAACAGTTCAACCGCTTTGATGCGCTGTTTGCGAATGCTGTCGTCTTTCTCGTATTGCGTGTACAGACGCTCGAACTCGTCCTGATCGGCGAAGAACGCATCGTACAGGCCAGGCACGTCGGACGGGCTGAACAGGGTGATCTCTTCACCTTTCAGCAGGCGGGTGTACATCAGTTTGTTGATCTGTACGCCGTAGTCCATGTGACGCACGCGGTTGCCTTCCACGCCACGGTTGTTTTTCAGCACCAGCAGGCTTTCCACTTCGAGGTGCCACATCGGGTAGAACAGCGTTGCCGCGCCACCGCGCACGCCGCCCTGCGAGCAGGATTTCACCGCGGTCTGGAAGTGTTTGTAGAACGGGATACAGCCGGTGTGGAACGCTTCGCCACCGCGGATCGGGCTACCCAGCGCACGAATGCGACCGGCGTTGATGCCGATACCGGCGCGCTGGGAAACGTATTTCACAATCGCGCTGGAGGTGGCGTTGATGGAATCCAGGCTGTCGCCGCACTCGATCAGTACACATGAGCTGAACTGGCGCGTCGGGGTACGCACACCGGACATGATGGGCGTCGGCAGCGAAATCTTGAACGTCGAAACCGCATCATAGAAACGCTTCACGTAGTCCAGACGGGTTTCACGCGGGTAGTTGGAGAACAGGCAGGCAGCAACCAGCATATAAAGGAACTGCGCGCTTTCGTAGATCTCGCCGGTGACGCGGTTCTGGACCAGATATTTCCCTTCCAGCTGCTTCACGGCCGCGTAGGAGAAGTTCATATCACGCCAGTGATCAATAAAGCCGTCCATCTGCTGGAACTCTTCTTCGCTGTAGTCCTCCAGCAGATGATGATCGTATTTGCCAAGCGCAATCATTTTCTTCACATGATCAAACAGCGCAGGCGGCTCGAACTGACCGTAGGCTTTTTTACGCAGGTGGAAAATCGCCAGGCGCGCGGCCAGGTACTGGTAGTCCGGCGCGTCGCGGGAGATAAGATCCGCAGCGGCTTTAATAATTGTCTCGTGAATATCAGACGTTTTGATGCCGTCGTAGAATTGAATGTGCGAACGCAGCTCCACCTGGGAGATGGAAACATTGCTCAGCCCCTCTGCCGCCCAATCCAGTACCCGATGAATTTTGTCGAGATTGATGCGCTCAGTCCCACCATCACGCTTTGTTACCAGCAGACTTTGATTCATGTGCTTACCTGTCCGTGAAATAAAAGTATCCCCCGTTTATCCACAAATTACGGCTGTGACTAACTCTGTGGATAAATACTATATATAGGGGGTTTGCGATAAGAAAAACGCTATATGGTGAGTATTCTAGTAAGGATTCTTTTCAGTACAAGAGTTGATTTTGAGGTTAAATTGAGGTTGCGAAAGGGTAATAATCGCTAAGTCCTCGTCGCGTAAGGCTTGCAGAGGATGTCAATAATCTTAAAAAAAAAATGAAAATTTGATCGAGTGCTGATTTCTTCGTCGCAGAGGGGGATTGCGCAGTTGACGCCTGCGCAATCTTTATAAGATTAAGAGATGACGTTAGCTGATTTTTGCTGTTGTATGTAACATATAATTAACATCAACACCTGGCCCGAGCTTAAATTGATTCAGCAGCGGATTATAATGCAGCCCAGTGATATGACGTTCCTGTAACACAGTTTCGTCTACCCAGGCCAACAACTCGGCTGGCTTAATGAACTTCTTCACGTCGTGCGTGCCCTTTGGCACCATGCGCAGCACATATTCCGCGCCAACCACCGCCATCAGCCAGGATTTGCCATTGCGGTTAAGGGTAGAGAAAAAGACGTGACCGCCGGGTTTGACCAACTGCGCGCAGGCTTTGACCACCGATTGCGGATCGGGAACATGTTCCAGCATCTCCATGCAGGTCACCACGTCGTACTGTTGCGCGTGTTTTGCCGCGTGTTCTTCAACGGTTTCTTGTACGTAATCTACCTGTACGCCAGACTCCAGCGCGTGCAGGCGCGCAACCTGAAGGGGTTCAAAGCCCATATCCAGGCCGGTGACATTCGCGCCTTCTTGCGCCATGCTCTCGGCGAGAATGCCGCCGCCACAGCCGACATCCAGCACTTTCTTACCGAACAGGCCGCCCGCGTGTTCGCTGATGTAACCCAGGCGCAGCGGGTTAATGCGATGCAGGGGTTTAAATTCGCCTTCTTTATCCCACCAGCGTGAAGCGACCGCTTCAAACTTGGCGATTTCAGCATGATCAACGTTCTGAGCGACCGACGGTTTTTCGGCATTCATGGGCGCATTTACTCCTCTCTCAATAAGACCCGTGAGTATATCAGGCCAGTGGGATGAATAAACCTTTGCACGGGTGTTATAGGTTTACCTGTATCAAGGCGGTTGTGTTATAATTTGCGACCTTTGAATCCGGGATACAGTAGAGGGATAGCGGTTAGATGAGCGACCTTGCGAGAGAAATTACACCGGTTAACATCGAGGAAGAGCTGAAAAGCTCCTATCTGGACTATGCGATGTCGGTCATTGTTGGCCGTGCGCTTCCGGACGTCCGAGATGGCCTGAAACCGGTTCACCGTCGCGTACTTTACGCCATGAACGTATTGGGCAACGACTGGAATAAAGCCTACAAAAAATCTGCCCGTGTCGTTGGTGACGTAATCGGTAAGTACCATCCCCATGGTGATTCCGCAGTGTATGACACCATTGTCCGTATGGCGCAGCCGTTTTCGCTGCGTTACATGCTGGTTGATGGTCAGGGTAACTTCGGTTCCATCGATGGCGACTCCGCGGCGGCAATGCGTTATACGGAAATCCGTCTGGCGAAAATTGCCCATGAGCTAATGGCCGATCTGGAAAAAGAGACCGTCGATTACGTTGATAACTATGACGGTACTGAGCGAATCCCAGATGTAATGCCCACCAAGATCCCGAACCTGCTGGTAAACGGTTCTTCCGGGATCGCGGTCGGTATGGCAACCAACATTCCGCCACACAACCTGACGGAAGTGATCAACGGCTGCCTGGCCTATATCGATGATGAAGACATCAGCGTTGAAGGGCTGATGGAACACATTCCGGGGCCGGACTTCCCGACTGCGGCGATCATCAACGGTCGTCGTGGGATTGAAGAAGCCTATCGCACCGGTCGCGGCAAAATCTATATCCGCGCCCGCGCAGAAGTGGAAACCGACGCGAAAAGCGGCCGCGAAACCATCATCGTGCATGAAATTCCGTACCAGGTGAACAAAGCGCGCCTGATCGAGAAAATCGCCGAGCTGGTGAAAGATAAACGCGTTGAAGGCATCAGCGCACTGCGCGACGAGTCTGATAAAGACGGTATGCGCATCGTGATTGAAGTGAAGCGCGACGCCGTGGGCGAAGTGGTGCTGAACAACCTCTACTCCCAGACGCAACTACAGGTTTCCTTCGGTATCAACATGGTGGCTCTGCATCATGGTCAACCGAAGATCATGCCGCTGAAAGACATTCTTGCCGCGTTTGTTCGTCACCGTCGTGAAGTGGTGACCCGCCGCACGATTTTCGAACTGCGTAAAGCTCGCGACCGTGCGCATATCCTTGAAGCGTTAGCGGTGGCACTGGCGAACATCGATCCGATCATTGAACTGATCCGTCGTGCGCCGACGCCGGCAGAAGCGAAAGCCGGCCTGGTCGCACAGCCGTGGGATCTGGGCAACGTTTCTTCCATGCTGGAACGCGCGGGTGATGACGCGGCGCGTCCGGAGTGGCTGGAGCCAGAGTTCGGTATTCGCGATGGTAAATACTGGCTGACCGAACAGCAGGCGCAGGCGATTCTGGATCTGCGTTTGCAGAAACTGACCGGCCTTGAGCATGAAAAACTGCTCGAAGAGTACAAAGAGCTGCTGGGGCAGATTGCCGAATTGCTGCACATCCTCGGTAGCGCAGAGCGCCTGATGGAAGTGATTCGCGAAGAGCTTGAGCTGGTTCGCGAGCAGTTTGGCGACGAGCGTCGCACTGAAATTACGGCCAACACGGCAGATATCAACATCGAAGACCTGATCAACCAGGAAGATGTGGTTGTTACGCTGTCGCATCAGGGCTATGTGAAATATCAGCCGCTGACCGATTACGAAGCCCAGCGTCGCGGGGGTAAAGGTAAATCGGCTGCGCGTATTAAAGAAGAAGACTTTATCGACCGCCTGCTGGTGGCCAACACCCATGACACGATCCTCTGCTTCTCCAGCCGTGGTCGTCTGTACTGGATGAAAGTCTACCAGTTGCCGGAAGCGAGTCGTGGCGCACGTGGTCGTCCGATCGTCAACCTGCTGCCGCTGGAGGCGAACGAGCGTATCACTGCCATTCTGCCGGTACGTGAATACGAAGAGGGCGTTAACGTCTTTATGGCGACCGCCAGCGGTACCGTGAAGAAAACCGCGCTTACCGAATTCAGCCGTCCGCGCTCTGCCGGTATTATTGCCGTCAACCTGAACGAAGGCGATGAGCTGATTGGCGTTGACCTGACGTCCGGTAGCGACGAAGTGATGCTCTTCTCTTCTGCCGGTAAAGTGGTGCGCTTTAAAGAGAGTGCCGTTCGCGCAATGGGTCGTACCGCGACCGGCGTACGCGGCATTCGTCTTGCAGGCAACGACAGTGTTGTGTCGCTGATCGTGCCGCGTGGCGAAGGTGCAATCCTGACGGTGACGCAGAACGGTTACGGTAAACGTACCGCGGAAACTGAGTACCCGACCAAATCGCGTGGTACTCAGGGCGTTATCTCTATCAAGGTCACCGAGCGTAACGGCTCCGTGGTCGGTGCGGTGCAGGTGGCTGACAGCGACCAGATCATGATGATCACCGATGCCGGTACGCTGGTGCGTACGCGCGTGTCGGAAATCAGCGTAGTGGGCCGTAACACCCAGGGCGTGATCCTTATCCGTACAGCGGAAGATGAAAACGTCGTGGGCCTGCAACGAGTGGCTGAACCGGTGGATGACGAAGAGCTTGATTCCATCGATGGCAGCGTGGCGGAAGGCGATGATGACATCGCGCCGGAAGTCGATACAGACGACGACGCGGTGGACGACGACGCCGAATAACGCGTTACAAAGGGCCGGTTTCCGGCCCTTTTTCATTGCCATTGCGACCTTTGCGATTTATCGCTACTTTAAGCACACTCTTTTTTAACTTCCTTGTGGCGGAGTTTCCCCAGGTTGAAATACCTCGTCTCTTTTCGCAGTACCCTGAAAGTATCCCGCTATTTGTTCAGGGCGCTGGCGCTATTGCTTTGGCTGTTGATTGCCTTTTTCTCGGTCTTTTACATCGTCAATGCCCTGCATGACAAAGAGTCGGAAATTCGCCAGGAATTCAACCTCAGCTCCGATCAGGCCCAGCGCTATATACAGCGTACCTCTGATGTCATGAAGGAGCTGAAGTACATTGCTGAAAACCGTCTGACGGCGGAAAACGGCATCCTTACGTCGCGCAATCTCGGTGATAAAACCGACGTACCGGCGTTTTTGCCGCTGTTCCCGGATTCAGACTGCTCGGCAATGGGCAGCTCCTGGCGCGGCTCGCTGGAGTCGCTGGCGTGGTTTATGCGCTACTGGCGCGATAATTTCTCCGCCGCCTACGATCTCAACCGTGTGTTTCTGATTGGCAGCGATAATCTCTGTATGGCCGATTTTGGCCTGCGCGATATGCCGGTAGAACGGGATGACACACTGAAAAGCCTGCATGAACGTATTGTTAAATACCGCAATGCGCCGCAGGACGAGCGCAGCAACAACGTCTACTGGATGAGCCTGGGCCCACGCCCGGGTATCGGGTATTTTTATGCCCTGACGCCGGTCTATCTGGGTAACCGCCTGCAAGCGCTGCTGGGCACTGAACAGTCGATCCGCATGGAAAACTTTTTCACGCCGGGCAGCTTACCGATGGGCGTGACCATTCTGGATGACAATGGGCATACTCTGATCTCCCTGACCGGGCAGGAGAACGCCATTACCGCCGATCCGCGCTGGTTGCAGGAGCGTTCGTGGTTTGGCTATACCTCGGGTTTCCGTGAGCTGATCCTGAAAAAGAGCCTGCCGCCGTCGTCGCTCAGTGTGGTGTATTCCGTGCCGGTGGATATGGTGCTGGAACGCATTCGCATGCTGATCCTCAACGCCGTGTTGCTCAATGTGCTGGTTGGCGTGGCGCTATTTACCCTGGCGCGAATGTATGAGCGGCGCATCTTTATTCCGGCAGAAAATGACGCTCAGCGGCTCGAAGAGCATGAGCAGTTCAACCGTAAAATTGTCGCTTCGGCGCCGGTCGGCATCTGTATTTTGCGCACCCAGGACGGCACCAATATTCTGAGTAACGAACTGGCGCATAACTACCTGAATATGCTGACCCATGAAGACAGGCAGCGGCTGACGCAGATCATTTGTGGTCAGCAGGTTAATTTTGTCGATGTGCTGACCAGTAACAATACCAACCTGCAAATCAGCTTCGTGCATTCGCGCTATCGCAATGAAAACGTCGCCATTTGCGTGCTGGTGGATGTTTCTGCCCGCGTCAAAATGGAAGAGTCATTGCAGGAGATGGCGCAGGCGGCGGAGCAGGCGAGCCAGTCGAAATCGATGTTCCTGGCGACCGTCAGCCATGAACTGCGTACGCCGCTGTACGGCATTATCGGTAACCTTGATTTATTGCAAACCAAAGAGTTGCCGAAAGGGGTCGACAGGCTGGTAACGGCGATGAATAACTCCTCCAGTCTGTTGCTGAAAATCATCAGCGATATTCTCGACTTCTCGAAAATTGAGTCCGAGCAGTTGAAAATTGAGCCACGCGAGTTTTCGCCGCGTGAAGTCATGAGCCATATCACCGCCAACTATTTACCGCTGGTGGTGCGCAAGCAACTTGGACTGTACTGCTTTATTGAGCCAGATGTGCCGGTGTCGCTGAATGGCGACCCGATGCGTTTGCAACAGGTGATCTCCAACCTGTTAAGCAACGCGATCAAATTTACCGATATTGGCTGCATTGTCCTGCATGTTCAGCGTGACGAGGATTACCTCAGCATTCGCGTGCGCGATACCGGTGTCGGGATCCCAGGCAAAGAAGTGGTGCGCTTGTTCGATCCCTTCTTCCAGGTAGGGACGGGCGTGCAGCGTAACTTCCAGGGCACCGGGCTGGGGCTGGCGATTTGCGAGAAGCTTGTCAATATGATGGACGGCGATATCTCGGTCGATACCGAACCGGGTATGGGCAGCCAGTTCACCATCCGTATTCCGCTTTACAACGTTGTGCCGTCGGTGCGTGCAGACGTGGATGGCCTGGCGGACACCTGTTGCTGGCTGGCGGTGCGTAACGCGTCGCTGTCGCAGTATCTGCAAACATTCCTGAGCTGGAACGGTATCCAGGTGAAACAGTATGACGGGCGCGAACTGGGCAATCAGGACACGCTGATTACTGATGATGAAGTTGTGCAGCCATGGACCGGCCGTGCAGTGATTATTTTCTGCCGTCGCCATATTGGTATCCCGCTGGAGCGCGCGCCAGGCGAATGGCTGCACAGCGTGGCTTCTCCTCACGATCTGCTGGCGTTGCTGGGGCGGATTTATCGGGTGCAGGTGGCTGAACCGCAGGCGGCCAGTGCATTACCGGCAGAGTCGAATGATGTCTCGCACAACGACGATATGATGATTCTGGTGGTGGACGATCATCCTATCAACCGGCGTTTGCTGGCCGATCAGCTGGGGTCGCTGGGGTATCAATGTAAAACCGCCAACGACGGCGTTGATGCGCTGAACGTGTTGAGCAAGAACCCGATCGATATTGTGCTCAGCGACGTTAACATGCCGAATATGGACGGTTATCGCCTGACACAACGCATTCGCCAGTTAGGGCTGACGTTGCCGGTGATCGGCGTGACGGCCAACGCGCTGGCGGAAGAGAAGCAGCGCTGTCTGGAGTCGGGCATGGATAGCTGCCTGTCGAAACCGGTGACGCTGGACGTGCTTAAGCAAACGCTGGCTGTGTATGCCGCGCGGGTAAGATACAGCAGGAAATAACGGTGAAAAAAAGAACCCCGGCGGCGGCCGGGGTTGCGAGGATTACTCTTTTTCCGTCTGGGTTAGCGTAACGGAAGAGAGGTAGTTCAGCAGGGCAATATCGTTATCCACACCCAGTTTCATCATGGCTGATTTCTTCTGGCTGCTGATGGTCTTAATACTGCGGTTCAGCTTCTTGGCAATTTCGGTGACCAGGAAACCTTCTGCGAACAGGCGCAATACTTCGCTCTCTTTTGGCGACAAACGCTTGTCGCCGTAACCACCGGCGCTGATTTTCTCCAGCAGACGGGAAACGCTTTCCGGGGTAAATTTCTTCCCTTTTTGCAGTGCCGCCAGCGCTTTCGGCAGATCCGTCGGTGCGCCTTGTTTAAGCACAATCCCTTCAATATCGAGATCCAGCACGGCACTCAGGATAGCCGGGTTATTGTTCATGGTAAGCACAATAATCGACAGCGCCGGGAAGTGGCGCTTAATGTATTTGATAAGCGTAATGCCATCGCCGTATTTGTCGCCCGGCATTGACAGGTCGGTTATCAATACATTGGCCTCAAGTTTCGGCAGGTTGTTAATGAGCGCTGTAGAGTCTTCAAATTCACCGACTACATTTACCCATTCGATTTGTTCGAGTGACTTGCGAATACCGAACAGTACAATCGGATGGTCATCGGCAATAATTACGTTCATATTGTTCATGTATTAGGCTACCTTGCTACAGCAAGCTCTTGACGTAAGCGTCAATGTCGCTGATGTAATTTTCTATGCCTGGAGCATCACTCTCACGAATTAATTGCTCCAGCGTTTCACACAACTGCTTACCAGGTACCAGATTAAGCATGGCGAACACCCCTTTCAGGCGGTGTGCCGTCTGTGCCAGCGCAGCGAAATCGCGCGATGCCGATTCAGTATACAACCTCTTAACATCATCGGGTACTGTGTCAACAAACAGCGCGTAATAGCCGCTGGCGTGGAGCTCGGCGTTTTCATCGCCTCCCAAAGGCGACTCCGGTACTTCCCCCTGCGCCAGTTGCTCTTCGATAAGCTGCAATATTGCTCCTTGCATTGCATTGCTCATATTAAAGTTAACGCGGAATTGTCCTGGGCCAATTTTCCGCACGCCGACCTCATCATCGCTTAAAAGCAAGCCTGAGGCAGTAAGATTAGACGGATTATCTGTCAAAAACAGATCATATTCTTGACTCGATAATCTTTCATCCGGCGAAATGCAGCTCGCTCCCCAGTTTTCCAACTGGCGAACCACGATATTACGGATCTCATTCGAGGTAATATCGATCATCGCTACCACGTCATCGAGTAATTTTTCTTCACTCTCTGCCTGCTGTGAACGCGCTGCCATTTTCACATGCAGGGAATAACGGGTACCCAGATCTTCACGCGCTTTGATATTCAGATGGCCGCCCAGTTTGCGTGCCAGCTGATCGCACAGCCAAAAGGTGAGGGCGTTCGCTTTTCCGTACTGATCGCCCTGCGTTTCATTAAGGAACGGGAAGTGCAGGTTATCGATCTCGCTGGCATTGACGCCCACGCCGGTATCCAGAATACGGAATGTCAGGCGGTCTTCCGCCGACTCGTCCATATTCACCTCAAGGGTGATTTTGCCCATTTGCGTGGTGGTGACTGCGTATTGAATCAGCAGCAACAGGATGCGACATAGCGCATCGCGATCGCCATGCCGCTCTTCATTCGCTGGCAGATGGTTATTAATCAGTAACTGCAAGCCCTTACGCTTGATAACCGGCAGCACTTCCGGCACCACTTCATCAATCAAATCCTGAATGGAGAACAGCGAAGGCGAACCTTTCCAGCTGTCGCTCTCCAGCATATTCGCCAGTTGGATCTCATCCACCAGCTGCACCAGCCTGTCAGCATGGTCAGCCAGGCGATTCGCTTCTTCACTTTGCAATGCCGCTGCTTCGCTGGCCAGCGCTTTCACCGGTTGTTTCAGCGAGTCTGCGAGGTTGCTCATAAAGGTGGCGCGGCCCTGCTGGTTTTTCTCATACAAACGCTGGGCTTGTTTGAGCTTTTTATTGACCAGCACTTCGCGATCCTGATCGCGAATAATAAAAATCTGCGTACGTGAAGCAACCTGGCTGCGGAACTGGCGGATTTCATACAACTCATTATTGATGGTTGCCTGAATCACGCCCTGGTGCTGATCGGCCATCGCAGTGATGTTTTGCAAATTAAGATGCGGCAGTAAATGGTCGGCAATCTTATTACTCAATACCGTGCGGTTGGCTTCCTGATCGTGCACCAGCAGCCCCAGTGGCAGCAGTGAGACAATCTCTTCATTAAACGCGCGCAGCACGCGTAGCTCATTATTCGCGCCGGGCGCAGCCAGGCTATCAGTTTTACGTCCAGGCTGCTGGCGAAACGTGGTGTAACCAAACAGCGCCAGCGCCAGCAGGCCGATATTCAACAATAGCGGCAACAGAATGTTTTGCAGCGTATCAAGCAGCAGCGTGCCAAAGGGCACTTGCCACACCAGACGCAGACCGGTGCCGCTCAGAGAAGACGAGATCTCAATGCGTGAACTGTTGAAGTTAACGGACGCGCTGTCTGTGGTCTCTTTATCTTGCCCCCGCGCACTGGTTTGCATGGTATCGGGATCGAGGCGGAAGCTGTCCAGCGACATACCCGGCGGGATCAGATCGTTAATCGGCAGGTCAAACGCGACGACGGTCGCCAGATGACCCGGCTGGTTGAACGTGGTGCGCAGCGTAAAGTAGCGACCGTTTTGCCAGGCAAGGCGGCGCAAGGAAGAGAAACTTTCGCGCTCATCAAGGGCGTTAGCCTGCTGGAGCATCTCTGCGCGGCGGGAATCAACAATATTGCCAATCATTGAATCTTTAAACCCGGAGGTAAGATCTTTGAGCGGCAGCGTCGATACCAGAATCATGCTGTTATCCTGGCCGTTAAGGTAATACATCGACCACGGCACGGTTTCCGCGCCCCACAGCGTATCCAGGTAGGCCGAAATGCGTTGGGTCATCTCCAGCGTGGAGCTGTCATGGGAGCCGAAAATTAGCGCTTCGGTTTTACGCCGCGGTTTCTCCAGGTAGTAAACATCCTGCTTTAAACGTGTCTCCTGCAACCCCTCGCCAGGCGTAGAGGAAGATGCGGCGGCGATATTGTCATAGATTTGCCAGGTGGCATAACGCCAGATATCGATACGCTTATGAATGGCGTGGGTGGTATCGACGATTTGATAGCTTTTGTCCTTCAACCAGGCATTGACCGCACTTTGGATCATCACCCCCATGGTTACCAGCAGGACAATAATCAACAACAGAAAGTAACGGGTTATGTTGCCCGGTATAAGGGAAAATTTGCCAGGGATCATTGTGTCAGATTGACTCATTCGTGTGTGTAACCCGTTATGACAACACTGCTGATAAACCTCAGCATGCGCTAAGACAATATTGCTGCCATGCCGTAAGCACCGCGTTAACTGCGCGGCGAGCTTCAAGATGTTGTGTGCCTCAGAAGAATGTACAGCAGGCAGTATATCGGTAAATGAGTGAATTTCCAGACTCTCTTTTCAGTAAATGCCTGGAAAGTGCATGAGTATGCATTTATGCCTCTGTGTACGTTAAAAATGTACATATCAAATAAATTTGTACAAATATTTACCGTTTCGATTAAGAAAGAACGCAGGCAATAACAAGATATTAATCACGTTATTATGCAATGAGAAAAAAGCTGGCACGGAAGTTGATTAATTAATAATCATTACAAATAGTGATTATATGTTTATTGAGATTCAGCTTAGGTAAAGAAAGGTAAAAAAAAACCGAATGCGAAGCATCCGGTCCTAAGAGGGGTAAACAGACATTCAGATTCGAATGACGGTAATAAATAAAGTTAATGATGATAGCGTTGGGTATTTTAGTGGGGAAATTCTCATTGGGCTTTGCAATCAGTGCTGTGAATATTCTTATAGTTAACTAGTTGTATTTATTGGTGATTATATATTTATTTGATTATTCGTGCGTTATTTTTTAGCGATACGTGCTAAAAAAAGTTCCCTTATAATTACAAAATGAAACATCTATCATTAAATATGAAACATCTTCAAAGTTTTCGTATCATATTCCTGTTGGATTATTTTATTTTTTTAAGCACAATGAATTCGCCAGCTGATTTGAGGGTTAATCAGCAAGCAGTGGCAATAAAAAATGCATATAACAGAGGGTTAATAAAATGAAAGTTAAAGCACTGTCCCTCCTGGTACCGGCTCTGCTGGTAGCGGGCGCAGCAAATGCGGCTGAAGTTTATAACAAAGATGGCAACAAATTAGATCTGTACGGCAAAGTTGATGGTCTGCACTATTTTTCTGACGACGACGGCTCCGATGGCGATCAGACTTACGTTCGTTTCGGCTTCAAAGGCGAAACTCAGGTTAACGACCAGGTAACAGGTTACGGTCAGTGGGAATACAACGTTCAGGCGAACGACTCTGAAGCTGCCAGCGACCAGGCATGGACCCGTCTGGCATTCGCCGGTATCCGCGTTGCCGACGCTGGCTCTTTCGACTACGGTCGTAACTACGGCGTTATTTACGACGTTACCTCCTGGACCGACGTTCTGCCGGAATTCGGCGGCGACACCTACGGCGCAGACAACTTCATGCAATCCCGTGCTAACGGCGTTGCTACCTACCGCAACACTGACTTCTTCGGTCTGGTTGATGGCCTGAACTTTGCGCTGCAATACCAGGGCAAAAACGGCAGCGCCAGCGGCGAAAACGACACGGGCCGCAGCACGCTGCGTCAGAATGGCGACGGTTACGGCGCGTCTCTGACTTACGATCTGGGCGAAGGCTTCAGCATCGGTGGTGCGCTTTCCTCGTCTAAACGTACTGCTGATCAGAACGCGCTTGGCAATGACGCACTGTATGGTGAGGGCGATCGCGCTGAAGTTTACAGCGGCGGCCTGAAATACGACGCCAACAATATCTACCTGGCGGCGCAGTACTCTCAGACCTATAACGCCACCCGTTTTGGTAACTCCCAGAGCACCAGCGACATCTACGGTTTTGCTAACAAAGCACAGAACTTCGAAGTGGTTGCGCAGTACCAGTTCGATTTCGGTCTGCGTCCGTCCATCGCTTACCTGCAATCTAAAGGTAAGGACATCACCAACAACACCGGCACGGCTAACTTCGGTGATCAGGATATCCTGAAATATGTTGATGTTGGCGCGACTTACTACTTCAACAAAAACATGTCCACCTATGTTGATTACAAAATCAACCTGCTGGACGACAATACCTTCACTCGTCAGGCTGGCATCAGCACCGACGACATCGTTGCACTGGGTCTGGTTTACCAGTTCTAAATTCACAACGAAACGTATACAGGGGCCGAAAGGCCCCTTTTTTATTGCCCGATTCCTGGTGTACGCTTGCCGCCAGCAAGGAGATAACAAACATGGCGATGACTTTTCTTCGCGCCGGCGTGTTAGCGGCGTTATTCGTTTTAACCGGGTGCGATTCCGGTAATCAGGCAAAGCCGACCGTACTGGAAGGCAAAACCATGGGCACCTTCTGGCGCGTCAGCCTGGTCAATATCGCGCCGCAGCAAGCGCAGGCGCTACAGCAAAAAATTCAAACACAGCTTGATGCCGACGACCGCTTACTGTCGACGTGGAAAAATGACTCTGCGTTGATGCGTTTTAACCACGCCGCCAGTACCGCGCCGTGGCCGGTCAGCGCCGCAATGGCGGATATTGTCACGACCTCGCTGCGCGTGGGGGAGAAAACCGCTGGCGCAATGGATATCACCGTCGGCCCACTGGTGAACTTATGGGGATTCGGGCCGGATAAGCAGCCGGTAAAAACGCCGGATCAGGCGCAAATCGACGCGGCAAAAGCCCGCACGGGTCTGCAACATTTAACGGTGATTAACCGCGCCGGGGAGCAGTTCCTGCAAAAAGATCTGCCCGATCTGTTTGTCGATCTCTCCACCGTGGGCGAAGGTTATGCAGCGGATCATCTGGCGCAATTGATGGAGCGTGAAGGCATCGGCCGTTATCTGGTCTCCGTTGGCGGTGCGCTCGCCAGCCGGGGCATGAATGCGCAGGGGCAACCGTGGCGCGTGGCAATCCAGAAACCAACCGACCAGGAAAACGCGGCGCAAGCGGTGGTGGACATTAACGGCCACGGCATCAGCACCTCCGGCAGTTATCGCAACTATTACGAGCTGGACGGCAAACGCATCTCCCACGTTATCGATCCGCGCACGGGACGCCCGATTGAACACGCGCTGGTGTCGGTCACCGTTATCGCGCCGACGGCGCTGGAAGCCGATGCCTGGGATACTGGCTTGATGGTGCTGGGTGCCGATCACGCGAAAGACGTGGTGAAAAGGGAAGGGCTGGCGGTATTTATGATAATCAAACAGGGCGAGGGCTTTACCACCTGGATGTCACCGCAGTTTGCTGCGTTTTTGCTGAGCGAAAAAAATTAAACCGCAAGATTGCGGGTGTCTGAAAGCGTGCTTCCCGGCACAGTGGGGCTAAGCTTAACTGAGGAGCCTGACATGAACGATGCCACTATATTAGATGACCAACGCTGGCAGTCGGTGCTGGCGCGCAATCCGCAAGCCGACGGCCAGTTCGTGTTTGCCGTGCTGACCACCGGTATTTTTTGCCGCCCCTCCTGCACGGCGCGCCACGCCCTGCGTCAGAATGTCCGCTTCTACCCGGATGTGCAGAGCGCCATCGCTGCTGGCTTTCGCCCGTGCAAACGCTGCCAGCCGGATAAAGCGCACCCGCAGCAGCAGCGGCTGGATAAAGTCGCCAAAGCGTGTCGCCTGCTGGAGCAGGACTCGCCGGTGACGCTGGAACAACTGGCCGCCACAGTAGCGATGAGCCCGTATCATTTTCACCGTCTCTTCAAATCCGTTACCGGTATGACGCCGAAAGCCTGGCAACTGGCATTTCGCGCCCGGCGTTTGCGCGCCGCGCTCGGCGAAAACAGCACCATTACCGATGCGGTGCTGGCGGCGGGGTTTCCTGATAGCAGCAGCTATTATCGCCAGGCAGATGCCGCGCTGGGCATGACCGCCCGCCAGTTTCGCCGTGGCGGCGAGGCGTCCGATGTCTGGTTTACCTGCGGCCAGTGCGCGCTGGGACGTTGCCTGGTGGCGGAAAGCGATCGCGGCATTTGCGCGATTTTACTGGCAGATAATGACGAACAATTGCTTGCAGAGTTGCATACCTTATTTCCCCATGCCCGGCGGGCGGAGGGCAGCGCGGCGTTCAGCGAACGCGTTGCGCAGGTGATCCAGCGTCTTGATGGTGCCGATTCACCCTTTACCTTGCCGTTAGATTTACGCGGCACCGCGTTTCAGTTGCAGGTGTGGCAGGCGCTGCGTGAGATCCCGGTGGGAGAAACCGTCAGTTACCAGACGCTGGCACAGAAAATGGGCAAGCCCGGCGCGGTCAGAGCTGTGGCCGGTGCCTGCGCTGCCAATAAGCTGGCAATTATTATCCCTTGCCACCGCGTGGTGCGCCAGGACGGTGCGCTGTCCGGTTATCGCTGGGGAACCGCGCGCAAAGCGCAGTTGCTTTCGCGCGAAGCCCATAATAAAGAGGAGACCTGATGCTCGATCTGTTTGCTGAAGAACAACCCTGGCAGGAGCCGCTGGCGCCCGGCGCTGTTGTATTGCGCCGTTTTGCGCTCCCGCATGTGGATGCGCTGCTGCGCGGCATCGCGCAGGTGGTCAGCGAATCACCGCTGCGCCATATGGTCACGCCCGGCGGTTATACCATGTCGGTCGCTATGACCAATTGCGGCCAGCTTGGCTGGACCACCGATCAGCGTGGTTACCTGTATGCCCCGCAGGATCCGCAAACCCAGCGCCCGTGGCCTGCCATGCCGCAAGCGTTTGTGGCGCTATGTCGCGCGGCGAGTACGGCGGCCGGGTATCCTGATTTTCGCCCGGATGCCTGCCTTATCAACCGCTATGCGCCGGGCGCGAAGCTCTCTTTGCATCAGGATAAAGACGAGCCGGATCTGCGCGCGCCCATTGTCTCTGTCTCGCTGGGGTTACCGGCTATTTTCCAGTTCGGCGGGCTTAAGCGTAGCGATCCGTTACAGCGCCTGATGCTGGAACACGGCGATATCGTGGTGTGGGGCGGCGAATCGCGCCTCTTTTACCACGGCATTGCGCCGCTTAAACCCGGCTATCATCCCGCCACCGGCGAGTGCCGGTACAACCTCACTTTCCGCCAGGCCAGTAAGAGCGAACAAAAATAAGAATTATTCTTGATGTAAATGGTTAGCCGTTTAAACTGCTGGCTGTTTTTGTTGACCGGGTTGTCATTATGGAACTTCTCCTTCTTGTCTGGCGGCAGTATCGCTGGCCGTTCGTGGCGGTGCTGACGCTCACTCTTGTCAGCGCCGCATTTGGCATTGGGCTGATTGCCTTTATTAACCAGCGGTTGATTGAATCCGTGAATTTGTCACTGGCCGTGCTGCCGGAGTTTCTCGGTCTGCTGGTGCTGTTAATGGCGGTGACGCTCGGCTCACAACTGGCGCTGACTACGCTCGGCCACCATTTCGTTTATCGCCTGCGTAGCGAATTTATCAAACGTATTCTCGACACGCCGGTCGAGCGCATCGAGCAACTGGGCAGCGCGTCGCTGCTGGCGGGGCTAACCAGCGATGTGCGCAATATCACCATCGCCTTTGTCCGCCTGCCGGAACTGGTGCAGGGGATCATTCTGACTATCGGTTCCTGTATCTATCTTGCGATGCTCTCCGGGAAGATGCTGGTGGTCACTGCGCTGTGGATGGCGCTCACCATCTGGGGCGGTTTTGTGCTGGTGTCACGGGTTTACAAACATATGGCGACGCTGCGCGAAACGGAAGATAAGCTGTACAACGATTTCCAGACTGTGCTGGAAGGGCGCAAAGAGCTGAACCTGAACCGCGAGCGCGCCGAGTACGTGTTCGACAATATGTACCTGCCGGATGCCCGCGAATACCGCCACCATATTATTCGTGCCGATACCTTCCATTTAAGCGCGGTGAACTGGTCGAACATTATGATGCTCGGGGCAATTGGCCTGGTGTTCTGGATGGCGAATGGCCTTGGCTGGGCGAACACCAACGTTGCCGCCACGTACTCATTAACCGTGCTGTTTTTGCGCACGCCGCTGCTTTCCGCCGTGGGTGCGCTGCCGACACTGCTTACTGCGCAAGTGGCTTTCAGAAAGCTTAAGCAATTTGCCCTGGCACCTTATCAGGCAGCGTTCCCGCGCCCGCAGGCGTTTCCGGGCTGGCAAACCCTGGAACTGCGCGATGTGACCTTTAAATATCAGGATAACGACTTCTCCGTGGGACCCATCAATATGACCCTCAAGCGCGGCGAACTGGTGTTCCTGATTGGCGGTAACGGCAGCGGCAAATCAACGCTAGCGATGCTGCTCACCGGGCTGTATCAGCCGGTATCGGGCCAGATTTTGCTCGACGGTAAACCGATGGCGCAGGAGAAGCCGGAAGATTACCGCAAGCTCTTTTCCGCGGTGTTTACCGATGTCTGGCTGTTTGATGATCTGCTTGGCCCGGAAGGGAAACAGGCTGACCCGGCGCTGGTGGAGAAGTGGCTTGAGCAGTTAAAGATGTCGCATAAGCTGGAGCTGAAAGACGGCAAAATCCTTAATCTCAAATTGTCGAAAGGGCAGAAAAAGCGCGTTGCGCTGCTGCTGGCGCTGGCGGAAGAGCGCGACATTCTGCTGCTTGATGAATGGGCGGCGGATCAGGATCCGCATTTTCGCCGCGACTTCTACCAGGCGCTGCTGCCGCTGATGCAACAGATGGGGAAAACCATTTTTGCCATCAGCCATGACGATCACTACTTTATCCACGCCGATCGGCTGCTGGAGATGCGCGACGGCCAGTTAAGCGAGCTGGTCGGTGAAGAACGCGCGCTGGCTTCCCGCGATGCGGTCTCCCGTACGGCCTGATGTCTCCCCCCTTCTGCGGAAGGGGGTAATTTGCCGCTTTTTTAGTCGAACGCCCGTGCCGTTTAGTCACTTTTACCAACCTGCCGCTATGCTTAAGGCTGCTCAGCCCTGATTTACGGGCGCTCTCAGGTTCAGGATCCCCATGTCGGTTATCAAAAAAAACAGCGTAAGGCTGCGCGATGAAGAACGCGCGCGGCTAATTTGGCTTCTCACCACTCATAAAGCGTTGACCGCCACGCTGCTCGGCGAAATTACTCTGGTTGAGCAGGTTGATGGCGAAGCCCTCGATCACGATCTCATCGAAGTGCGGGCGCTGGTGTCGCATCTGCCGCCGCCGGATCTGGCCGACGTCCTTGAAGCGTTGCCGGTGGATGAGCGCCATGCATTGTGGCGGATGGTTGAAGATGAAAAACGCGGCAAAGTCCTGCTCGAGGCTTCGGAAAATGTCTGGGACGATCTGATCGAGGAGATGAGCGACCGTGCGCTGCTTGATGCGCTGGAAACGCTGGACATCGATGAGCAGATTTATCTGGTGCAGCATCTTCCGCGCAACCTGACCGGGCGGCTAATGGCAACGCTGCCGCCGACAGAGCGTGCGCGCGTGCGCCAGGTGATGCGTTACGGTAAAAACTGCGTCGGCGCAATCATGGAGTTTGAAGTGGTGACGGTGCGCGCCGGGGTATCGCTCGCGGCGGTGCAACGTTATCTGCGCCGGTTGGGTAAGATGCCGGAAAACACCGACAAACTGTTTGTCATCGGGCGCGATAACCGCTTGATCGGCGAGCTGGCGCTGCAAACCATTCTGCTCAACCCTGCCGGGCGGAAAGTGAGCGAGGTGATGGATGCCGATCCGGTGACGTTCTCCCCGGAAGAAGAGGCGGAGAAAGTGGCGCGTACCTTTGAGCGTGACAACTTGCTCAGTGCGGCGGTGGTCGATGAAAACGGCGTGTTAATGGGGCGTCTGACCATCGATGAGATTGTCGATGTGGTGTATGAAGAATCCGACAACGATATGCGCCAGATGGGCGGCCTGAGCACGGAAGAAGATGTCTTTGCGCCGGTGGCCAAAGCGGTAAAAAACCGCTGGGCGTGGCTGGCTGTTAATCTCTGTACCGCGTTTATTGCCTCGCGGGTGATTGATGGCTTTGAACACACTATTTCGCAACTGGTGGCGCTGGCCTCACTGATGCCGATCGTCGCCGGGATTGGCGGTAACACCGGCAACCAGACCATCACCATGATCGTTCGCGCGCTGGCATTACAGAACATTCAGCCGGGGAACTTCTCCTTTCTCATTCTGCGCGAGATGGGCGTGGCGTTGATTAACGGTCTGGTGTGGGGCGGCATTATGGGCTGCATTACCTGGTGGCTCTATGGCGACCCGGCATTAGGCGGAGTGATGATGCTCGCCATGGTGCTCAACCTGCTGATGGCAGCATTAATGGGGGTGTTAATTCCCATGATTATGATCCGGCTGGGGCGCGACCCGGCGGTCGGCTCCAGCGTGATGATCACCGCCATTACCGACACCGGCGGTTTCTTTATTTTTCTTGGTCTGGCGACAATTTTTCTGTTGTAACCAGCAGTTTTTCCCGCCATTTCACCGGCGTCACGGCAAGGGCAATCATCCCGGCCACGACGCCGATCGCCAGGTTGCCAGTGCTGACCGTCGCAACCACGGTGACCAGCATCACCACGCTTTCAATGACCGGCGCGTGTTTCAGCGTTACCGGTCGCAGGCTGCCCCAGTTAAAGGTTTTAAACGCCACAATCGCCATGATCCCAGCCAGCACCACCATCGGGATTTTTGCCATCACTTCGCTTAATGCGGTCACCAGCAGCAGTAACACCAGCGCGGCGGCGAGGGTGGAAATGCGGGTGCGGCCTTTGCCCATCTCAACGTTAACGATGGTCTGGCCGATCATCGCGCAGCCAGCAATGCCGCCATAAAAACCGGCCAGAATATTCGCGATGCCAAGCCCGGTACTTTCTCGCCCTTTGTTCGATGGCGTGTGCGTGAGATCGTCGACCAGTTTGGCGGTCAGCAATGACTCCATCAAACCCACAAACGCGATACTCAGCGCGCAGGGCCAGATAATGCTCAACGTGTGCAGGTTAAACGGCACCAGCCAAGGCGTCAGCCCCGGTAAACCGCCCTGCATCGGGCCTTCATCTCCGACGGTAGGTAAAAGCTGGCCGCTGAAAACCGTGTACGCCGTGAGCACAACAATCGCCACCAGCGGCGCGGGGATACTTTTCAGCCAGCGCGGCAGCCACAATACAATCAACAGCGTGAGGGCAAAGAGCGCCAGAACCAGCGGATCTTTGCTCCAGAAGTGCGGCACCTGGGCGAAGAAAATCAGGATACCCAGCGCGTTAACAAAGCCGGTCATTACCGCGTGGGGAATGAAGCGCATCAGCCGCGCCATGCCGGTCAGACCGAAAATAATCTGGATAACGCCCGCCAGTAACACCGCCGGTAAGATGTATTCCATTCCGTTATGGTGAACCATTGGACCAATAACCAGAGCAACAGATCCGGCAGCCGCGGTGACCATCGCCGGGCGACCGCCGAGAAAAGACATGCCAAGACAAAGCACCACAGAGGCAATCAGGCTGACTTTCGGATCGACACCGGCAATGACCGAGAAGGAGATCACTTCCGGGATTAGCGCCAGGGCAGTGATTACCCCGGCCAGCACTTCGCGGGTTAATAATTGCGGCGAGCGCAGGATATGGCTTAACAAAGGGGAAGAAGAGGGTGTTTTTTCGGTCATAACAGTTCGCAGGTGAGTGTTGCCACAATCAGCAAGGCCAACGGCATCCGTGCGTTTGGCAAAGCGCAGGATGATAGCAGGATTTTGCCGCCAGCGGCGAACAATTAGTGTTAAAACTAACGCCAATAATCAACTTATTAGTAACATTTATATAATTATTATTTAATGTTTAAACATTATTTAAATCTCGCTTTTTAAGTGCTACGTTAGACGAGCTAACAACTTTACCCTCAATAAATGCGAATAAAGCAGCACTAAAAGTAAGGCAATATCATCATGAAAAGAATGACTGCCAGGCTGTTTTCGATGGCTGTCGGGCTAAATGCTGTCTCAAAAGCAGCACAAGCGTCCGCATCGAAAGAGCAGGAAACAGATGTGCTTTTAATCGGTGGTGGGATCATGAGTGCCACGTTGGGAACCTGGCTTTCAGATCTCGAACCGGATTGGTCGATTACGATGGTGGAAAGGCTGGACGCCCTGGCGCAAGAGAGCTCGAACGGCTGGAATAACGCCGGTACCGGGCATGCTGCCTTAATGGAACTTAATTACACCCCACGCAGCGCGGACGGCTCTGTCAGTATCAAAAAAGCGATAGAAATCAACGAAGCATTTCGTATTTCTCGCCAGTTCTGGGCGCACCAGGTGAAAACCGGTGTGCTACGTGAACCGCGTTCATTTATCAATACCGTGCCGCATATGAGCCTCGTCTGGGGCGACGATAACGTCAACTTCCTGCGCGCCCGCTACAAAGCGTTACAGCAATGTTCCCTGTTCCGTGGCATGCGTTATTCCGAAGATCCCGAGCAGATCAAGCAGTGGGCTCCGCTGGTGATGGAAGGGCGCGATGCGAAACAGAAAATAGCCGCCACCCGCACAGAGATCGGTACGGATGTGAACTTCGGCGAACTGACCCGCCAGATGATTGGCTCGCTGCAAAAAAAAGAGAACTTCTCTTTGCAACTGGGCAGCGAAGTGCGCGGCCTTAAGCGCAATGCCGATAACAGCTGGAGCGTGACCCTGCATAACCCGAAAAGCGGCGCTGAGCAGGTTATCAAGGCGAAGTTTATCTTTATTGGCGCGGGCGGTGCGGCGCTGAAACTTTTACAGCAGTCCGGCATTCCTGAAGCAGCAGATTACGCCGGTTTCCCGGTGGGCGGCCAGTTCCTGGTGGCGGAGAACCCGGCGGTGGTCAATCACCATTTGGCAAAAGTCTATGGTCAGGCGACGGTCGGCGCACCGCCCATGTCGGTGCCGCATATTGATACCCGTATTATTGATGGCAAACGCGTGTTGTTATTTGGGCCGTTCGCGACGTTCTCCACGCGTTTTCTGAAAAACGGATCCCTGTGGGATCTGCTGCGCTCCACCAACTCCTCTAATATTTTGCCAATGCTGACGGTCGGGATGACCAATTTCAGCCTGGTGAAATATCTGGTGAACCAGGTGCTGCAAAATGAGGACGATCGCTTCGATGCGTTGCGTGAATATTACCCGCTGGCGCAGAAAGAGGACTGGCGTTTGTGGCAGGCCGGGCAGCGCGTGCAGATAATCAAGCGCGAAGCAGGCAAGCGCGGAGTGCTGCGCCTTGGCACTGAGGTGGTGAGCGATAAAGAAGGGACGATTGCCGCACTGCTTGGTGCATCACCTGGCGCGTCAACTGCTGCACCGATTATGCTGGAACTGATGGAAAAAGTGTTCACCGAACGCTTTGCCTCAGATGCCTGGCAGGCGAAGCTGAAGGAGATAATTCCCTCTTTTGGCACCGAGCTGAATGGCAACATCGACGCCGCCGACGCAGAACTCCGTTACACCAGTGAGATCCTCGGCCTGAAATGCGACGAGTCGCTGGTGGCCGATGTCACCCCACCGGTGCAGAAACCTGCCGTGCAGCCGCATAACGACGGCGAACAGGTTGCGGATATTGCACTGTAACTTTCTTGCTTATAAATAGTCATCCCGGCTAAATGGCCGGGATTTTTTTGTCTGAAATGCGCATCAGGACTGGGATCCTAATTTTGTGAGGCAATGATGGACTGCTCGTCGCAAGAATTTTATTCGGACGCATACCTCACTGGACTCAGTTATTGCTAATCAATACGATGAGGTTTCTGAATGCGTAAAAAGGATTATACCAATGCAGAACGATAGCACTAAGCCAGAAGAAGGCACGTTGCGCCTGATGACTTTAGGCGAAATTGCCATGGCAAAACGTGTGTTTGGCGACAGTATCGTTTATAGCCATGTATGGGTTCACTGTGACAGTTATTTTCCGTTCGGTTTGCAGAGACCCGGATATGCAATGGCTCCTAACGGAGAACTCTGGTTCAGGAAAGAAGGATACAGGACGGATTTTTCTGCCAGTGATGTGCTGGATCAGAGTAAACATGTCTTCATCCATGAGTTAGGCCACGTCTGGCAACATCAGCATGGACAATGGGTCAGGACAAGAGGGCTTTTTAGTTGGGCCGCTGATTACTTCTATAAGCTTGATAAAAAAAACCTTATTGATTATCCCCTTGAACAGCAGGCATCTATTATTGCCGACTACTGGCTTCTTCTTGTTTATGGTATGAGCACCTGGTCGTTGTTTCAGAGGGAAGGGAAGCAGGGAAGATACAGAGGCGATGATAACTTTCGTGATATCCCCTATCTCTATCAAAAAATTGTTACCGGAAGAGGCTGAGTCATGAGAAAGCTACTGCTGTTATGTCCGCTAAGCCTCCTTGCAGGTTGCCCTGGCGTCGGCGATCGTTTACCAGACACTCAGAATGCTGAGGTTCGGCTCAAGGGCACTACTCCCTGTATTACCTATGCCGTTAAACCCGGCGATCATATTTCCTATGTTCAAATAGGCAGTAAGTCCGGGGAGAGTGACAGTTTTCGAAAATCACTGAATGAACAAGCATTCACTCCAGCGAGCGGTAAATGCCTTCCCACTTTCGGCTATCGCTTTGAATCAGGTAAACAATACGTAGTTTATTACAGCGTGGACAATGACAATCGGAAGAGAGAGAGGATAATTCAGGCTGATTTTGCTCTCCACGCAGATACTGGTTTTCAGGCCGAAGGGGAGTGACTAAGTTAGCAAAAAAAAGCAGCAAGTTATAAATAACTTGCTGTTTAATCTTTTTGTCGCCTTGTCCGGATTTCAACAAACAAAACGTTGGGGATTTTTTGGTCGGCACGAGAGGATTTGAACCTCCGACCCCTGACACCCCATGACAGTGCGCTACCAGGCTGCGCTACGTGCCGACATGTGGCGCTAATACTACCCGTTTCCTGGCTGATTGCAAGTGACGGGTCGCCTGAGTGATTCATAAATAATCAATCAGTTAGCGATAAAACGTTTTTCATCCGTAAGGACTTGCAACAGCAGACTCAACTGCGGTTTCTCATCGTGGATTTTATTCCCCTGCGCGTCCCAGGTCTGGTAACTGCCATTCTGATTCAGCACCAGGGTCATCTGCGGCGTGGTGATCGCCAGCGTATTGCTATTGGCGGCGGTCACCCAGTTATGGCGACGGGCGGCGGTAAACAGATCCTGACCTTGTGAATATTCATTAGCTGGCGTGCTGACGTGCAGCAGACGCTGCATTAACGTCGTCATCACATCCTGATGATCGGTCAGCTTCGCAATACGCTGCGCTGGCGTACCCGGCCAGTGCACCACCAACGGAACATGTAATTTGCTGCGTGACCAGTCGAAATTCGCCTCGTCTTTGTTCGCCGGAATACCGCGCCCGGCGGTAATAATCACCACGGTATTGTCCATTTTCCCGGAGGCGCGAAGGGCATCCAGCACGCGGGCAATCTGCGCATCAACATCGGCGGCTGCACGGCTGTACTTGCGGGTGAAGCCTGGCTGAGAGGGATCCGGTGTTGCGGTGCCGTTTAATGAGATCCACGAGAACCAGCGGTTATCTTCCTGCGCATCATGCCCCAGCCAGTTGATCCATTGATCGGCAGTTTGCTCATCGCTCTGGGTTTTGGCCGGTGGCAGCGAGAAATCAGATAGCAATGCCTGGCGATAGAGCGGGCTACTAAACCCGTCGGACGAGAACAGGCCCAGCTGGTAACCCTGCTGATTCAGGGCAGTAATCAGCGCAGCCGGAATGCGCGCCGACAGCACGCCATCCATATAGCTCGGTGAAATCCCGTAGAACAGACCGAAATAGCCATTATCTGCGTTATTGCCCGCGCTCATATGCTGCGTAAAGTTAACGTTTTGCCCGGCGAAGCTCGCCAGTTGCGGCATCTGTTTTTCGTAGCGGGAGTAATTAAGCCCGTCGACGGTAATCAACAGCACATTCTGGCCGGAACCCATATCGAGATAGCGCAGATCGCTTAACGGATATTGCACCGATACCGCTTCCGGGTTGCCCTGCTCCACCAGACGGCGCTGATAATCCTGCGCATCCAGCAGCCCGTGTTTTTCAAGAAAACGACGCGCGGTCATCGGGTAGGAAAGCGGCAGGTTGGCGCGTTGCATGGTAATCGGTCGATAGAAATTGGCGTCTGCCCAAATGTACATCACATGGGTGGCAACAAAGGCGACGAAGAAAAATGCGGCCAGCGGTTTGGCGTAGTGGCGACGGCGGGTAAGGCTGCGCAGTTTTTGCCAGCTCCAGGTCGCGAACAGCATCTCAATTAACAAAATAACCGGCACGCTGATAAACATCAGTTGCCAGTCGCGCGCCATCTCGTTCTGGTCCGGGTTAATAACCAGTTCCCAGACGATGGGGTTGAGGTGCAGGTGAAAACGGGTGAAAACTTCGCTATCAATCAGCAGCAGCGTCATACCGGCGGTGGCGAGGATCGCGGACAACACGCGCATGAGCCGCTGCGACATCACGATAAATGTCAGCGGGAACAGAATCAGCAGGTAGGTAGCGAACACCACAAAGCTGAAATGCCCGACCACGCTCAGGTAAGAGTAAATCCTGCCTGATAAGGTGGTCGGCCAGTCGGCAACAAACAGATAACGGCTACCGAGCACGATGGACAACAAAATGTTGAACAACGCAAACCAGTGCCCCCAGCTCACCATCTGGGAGACTTTTTCACGGTAGCGCTGACGATTGGTCACCATAAACTGTCGATATTTCCCTTAATGCGCTTTGTCGTCGCCAATGGACGATTGCAACGCCTGAGCGAACGACTTCGCGATTGCCTGACGCTGCGCTGGCGCGACGCTGGTATTAATCAGGTTTGTCACCATGTTACCCAGCACCATCAAAGAGAGATCGGTCGGGGCGTGGTGTTTTTCCAGCACGTTGGCTAACTCACTGAGCAGTTGTTCAACGTGTTCATCACTGTAGCGGGAGATTTGTGGCATAAATCGAAATCAGTCTGTTCATGAAAGGGCAACATCTTACCGTAGCAACAGCTTTTTTTCTGCTTTTTTATCAGCAGTTGCACAGTCGCGTTGGTGGTGGTTGAATACCGCCGGTCTAAAAGGAGAGTTTATCATGAGTCTGGACATCAACCAGATTGCCCTGCACCAGCTTATCAAGCGTGATGAGCAGACCCTTGAACTGGTGTTGCGCGATTCTTTGCTGGAACCTACCGCGCCTGTTGAAGAGATGGTGGCAGAGCTGCACCGGGTTTATAGCGCGAAAAATAAAGCCTACGGCCTGTTTAATGAAGAGAGCGAACTGGCGCAGGCGCTGCGTCTCCAGCGTCAGGGCGAAGAAGAATTCCTTGCCTTCAGCCGCGCGGCAACCGGGCGCTTACGTGATGAACTGGCGAAATATCCCTTTGCCGATGGCGGCATTGTGCTGTTTTGCCACTACCGTTACCTGGCCGTGGAGTACTTGCTGGTCGCGGTGCTGAACAACTTAAGCAGCATGCGCGTTAATGAAAATCTGGATATCAGCTCGACGCATTATCTGGATATCAATCACGCCGATATCGTCGCGCGAATTGATCTTACCGAGTGGGAAACCAACCCGGAATCTACCCGCTATCTGACCTTCCTGAAAGGGCGGGTAGGGCGTAAAGTTGCCGATTTCTTTATGGATTTCCTCGGGGCCAGCGAAGGGCTGAACGCCAAAGCGCAAAACCGGGGTTTGCTGCAAGCCGTGGATGACTTTACCGCTCAGGCAGAGCTGGATAAATCAGAGCGCCAGACGGTACGCCAGCAGGTTTATACCTACTGCAATGAACAATTGCAGGCGGGCGAAGAGATTGAACTGGCCTCGCTCTCTAAAGAGCTGGCGGGCGTTAGCGAAGTCAGTTTTGAAGCGTTCACCGCAGATCAGGGCTACGAGCTGGAAGAGAGTTTCCCGGCGGATCGCAGCACCCTGCGCCAATTGACCAAATACGCCGGAAGCGGCGGCGGTCTGACAATCAATTTCGATGCGTTGTTGCTCGGGGAGCGTATTTTCTGGGATCCGGCAACGGACACGCTGACTATCAAAGGCACGCCGCCGAACCTGCGCGACCAGCTACAGCGTCGTTTTAACGGCGGAAAATAAGCCATAAAAAAACCCCGCCGGAGCGGGGTTTCCTTCAACTTGTCAGCGATTAAGCGCGAACGAAGTCGATGTGGCTCAGTTTGGCTTTGAACGGATGACGTTGAACAGCCTGAACTTTAACTTTCACTTCTTTGCCATCAACAGCGATGGTCAGAATTTCGCTATAGAACTCAGGTTTTGCCTGCATGTTCCACAGTTTGTCGTGATCCAGTTCGATAGCGATAGGTGCTTCAGTTCCACCGTAAACGATAGCCGGGAACTTGTTAGCAATACGCAGGCGGCGGCTCGCACCCTTACCCTGCTCTTTACGTACTTCAGCGTTGATAGTAAACATTTGAATCTCTCTTAAATAATCCTGTTACAGGCGACCCAGCAACAGGCAGATGATCGGCTTTGCGGATGCAAAAGCGGGCGGTATTCTATCCCCGAATGTTCGATACATCAATCAAAAGCACGTTTAACCGCGTAATTCATGTGCCCGACGAAAACGGCCTTCATAATCGAACACTTTTTCCCGCACCTGCCAGTACTGGCCTTTCATGCGCGCAACGACAAAATCGGGATGGCGCAATAGCGCCTGCTGCGCAATGATGTCCGCCGCGACAATCCAGCGTAACGGCACACCCGGCGTACGCGTGTGCGGGCGAATAAACAGTTGTTCAAAGGCGGTGCGCTGAGCCGGTGTCTGCAAACGGAAGCGCTCACTCACATCCGCGCCATCTTCATCGTAATAGGTGATTTTCAGCCATTCGCCTTTCTCGTCGGCCCCGTGTTGCAAGGCCATGCCGCTACAGCGCAGAACCAGCGCATCTTTCAGCTTAAGCGCCGCTTTCAGCATATCGTCCGGGTCGACAAGCACCGTATCGCAACTGCGGCAGCGGCGGGCGGCAATATCGTTTTCCGCGTTGCACTGCGGGCAGTTTTTAAAGCGGAAGCGGTAATCGCACTGCTCGCGGTGGCCTTCATCATCTTCAAACCAGCCCTGGCAGCGGCGGCCAAAATGTTCAATCAGCGTGCCGTCAGCGGTGGTTTTTCCCCAGAAGGTATTGGCGAACCCGCAGCCGGGGCAGAAAACCTGCACCGGGACGTTATCACTTTTGCCTTTCGGCGCACCGATTTCTGGTGCGTAGAGGTCGTGCGGGTTGCCAGCGTAATCCAGAATCAGGCAGTCGGTTTTGCCGGGCGCCAGGCGCAGACCTCGACCAACAATTTGCTGATACAGGCTGACAGACTCGGTCGGGCGCAAAATGGCAATCAGATCGACGTGCGGCGCATCAAAACCCGTAGTCAATACCGCGACGTTCACCAGATAACGGAACTGCTGATTTTTAAAGGCTTCAATCAATGCATCACGCTGCGGGCCGGGCGTTTCTCCTGTGATTAATGCCGCGTCGTCAGCGGGCAGCAAGCCGGTGATTTCCCGCGCGTGCTCGACGGTGGCGGCAAAAATCATCACCCCTTTGCGGGTCTGCGCAAACTCAATTATCTGGCTGATAATGTGCGGCGTAATACGCTTCTGCTTCTTCAGTTCATGGTTCATGTCCGCTTCGCTGAACAAGCCATTACTTTGTGCCTGCAAGCGGCTGAAATCGTACTGCACCACTGGCATATCCAGCCGCTCCGGCGGGGTGAGATAGCCGTGCTTGATCATATAGCGCAGCGGTAATTCATAAATGCAGTCGCGAAACAGCGCTTTTTCATCGCCGCGCACCATTCCGTGATAATGAAAGCGATAGATCCAGCCTTTGCCCAGGCGAAACGGGGTCGCCGTCAGCCCGAGCAAACGGATGTGAGGGTTCACTTCGCGCAGGTGAGTGAGGATTTGCTGATACTGGCTGTCATCGTCATCGCTGATACGGTGGCACTCATCCACCACCAGCAGGGAAAACTCGCTCTGAAATTGCGCAAGGTTGCGCGCCACGGATTGCACGCTGCCGAACACCACTTTGCCGAAGCTCTGTTTACGCTTTAGCCCGGCGGCGAAAATATCCGCTTCCAGCCCCAGCGCGACATATTTCGCGTGGTTCTGCGCGACCAGCTCTTTGACATGCGCCAGCACCAGCACACGACCGCGCGCCAGCCGTGCCAGCTCGGCAATGACCAGGCTTTTCCCTGCACCGGTTGGCAGCACAATCACCGCAGGCTCGGCGTGTTGACGAAAATGGGCGAGGGTGGCATCCACCGCTTCGCGTTGATAGGGGCGTAGCGTAAAAGTCATTGTCTCGACGGGGTTACAGATTAACGGCGCTTATTATGCCACGAATCTTTCCTTTGAGCGGTTTGGGATGCTCGCTATACTGTCAGGGCATTCATTTCTTTTGCAGGCGATTTGCCCGCATCCAGCACCATACAGGCTAAAAAATTTCATGCGACTTGATAAGTTTATCGCTCAGCAACTCGGCGTAAGCCGCGCCATTGCAGGGCGTGAAATCCGCGGCAGCCGTGTTACTGTCGACGGCGATATCGTCAAAGATTCTTCATTTAAATTGCAACCTGAGCACGAGGTTGAATACGACGGCAATACCCTGGTTCAGCAAAATGGTCCGCGTTATTTTATGCTCAACAAACCGGAAGGTTACGTCTGTTCAACGGACGATCCGGATCATCCAACGGTGCTCTATTTCCTTGATGAGCCGGTAGCGTACAAGCTGCACGCCGCCGGACGGCTGGATATTGATACCACCGGGCTGGTGCTGATGACCGACGATGGTCAATGGTCGCACCGCATTACGTCGCCGCGCCATCACTGCGAAAAAACCTACCTGGTGACCCTCGAATCGCCGGTGGCGGACGACACCGGCGCGCAGTTCGCCCATGGCGTGCAGTTACATAATGAAAAAGATCTCACTAAACCCGCGGTACTGGAGGTGATTACCCCCACGCAGGTGCGCCTGACCATTAGCGAAGGGCGTTATCACCAGGTAAAACGCATGTTTGCTGCCGTCGGTAATCATGTCGTCGCACTGCACCGCGAGCGCATTGGCGCGATTACGCTGGATGAAGATCTGGCGCCGGGCGAATACCGTCCGCTTACCGAAGATGAAATTGCCAGTGTTGGCATGCCCGTTCGTTAATTTCAGGAGACTTTCGTGACCAGCAGGCCACACTCATCATTGAGTATTGTGTTTATTCTTGGCCTGTTGGCCATGTTAATGCCGCTCTCTATTGATATGTATCTGCCCGCGTTGCCGGTGATTGCCGGCCAGTTTGGCGTACCGGCGGGCAGCGCGCAGATGACGCTCAGCACTTATATTCTGGGCTTCGCGCTGGGACAGTTGCTTTACGGGCCAATGGCCGACAGCATCGGGCGTAAGCCGGTCATTCTTGGCGGCACGTTGATTTTCGCCGCTGCCGCCGTGGCCTGTGCGCTGGCGCAGAGTATCGAGCAATTAATCACCATGCGCTTTTTCCACGGCCTTGCCGCCGCGGCTGCAAGTGTAGTGATTAACGCCCTGATGCGCGATATCTACCCGCGAGAAGAGTTTTCGCGCATGATGTCGTTTGTGATGCTGGTCACCACCATTGCGCCGCTGCTGGCGCCGATGATCGGTGGCGCGGTGCTGGTCTGGTTTAACTGGCATGCAATTTTCTGGATCCTGGCGATTGCCGCGCTGCTGGCATCGGTGATGATTGCCGTGTTTATCCGCGAAACGCTGCCGGTCGAAAAGCGGCAGAAATTCCGTATCCGTACCACGCTCGGCAACTTTGCCTCGCTGTTTCGCCATAAACGCGTGCTCAGCTATATGCTGGCGAGCGGCTTCAGCTTTGCAGGGATGTTCTCATTCCTCAGCGCCGGGCCGTTTGTTTATATCGAAATTAACCACGTCTCGCCGCAGGACTTTGGTTACTACTTCGCGCTGAATATCGTGTTCCTGTTTGTGATGACCATCATTAATGGCCGCTTTGTGCGCCGGGTCGGGGCGCTGAACATGTTCCGCAGTGGGCTGTGGATCCAGTTCGCAATGGCGCTGTGGATGGTGGTGACCGCGCTGCTGGATGTCGGTTTCTGGGCGCTGGTTGTCGGCGTGGCGGCGTTTGTCGGCTGCGTTTCGCTTGTGGCCTCCAACGCGATGGCCGTTATTCTCGACGAGTTTCCGCATATGGCGGGTACGGCGTCATCGCTGGCGGGCACCTTCCGTTTCGGTATTGGGGCCATTGTTGGTGCGCTGTTGTCGCTGGCGACATTCAACTCCGCCTGGCCGATGATTTGGTCAATCACCTTCTGCGCGACCTGCTCCATTCTTTTCTATCTCTACGCCAGCCGGGCAAAAAAACCGGCATAACCCGCCTGAACAGGGAGCGAAAACGCTCCCTTCTTTGATACATGTCAACCTGAAACCACTTACCTTCAGACATGTTTGTTTATTTTATGTAAAATCTCTTGGTGTAAAAAGTCACACTATTGTAGTGAAAAAAGTTGAGTTAGATCGCAGAAACGGGTACATATAGCCGAAAAGTTGGCTTGCCCTCGCTCCCATAAGACCCTGATAAATGAGCGGCTAGCCCACACGCTACGCGGGATGTGACCTTTTCTACGTGACTGGCAGGATGATTTGTCAATAGTGTGTTAATATAAGTGTGAAATATTTGTGAAGTAAACGTGCTTCTGGGGAAAGAAAGTGAATACATTACAGCTCTCAATCATCCATCGTTTGCCCCAGTGCTATCGCTGGCTCGATGGTTTTGCAGGCGCGAAAGTTGAACCGATTCCGCAAAATGGTCAATCTGCGGAAGATGCGCTGGTGGCGTTGAAACTGTTAAGCCCGGACGGCGAAAAAGCCTGGCCGGTGATGCATACACTTAGCCAGGCGCTTAGCGATATCGAAGTGGATTGTTCCGTTGTGGAGTGCGAAGGGGAACCGTGCCTGTTCGTTAACCGCCAGGATGAGTTCGCCGCCACCTGCCGCCTGAAAAACTTTGGCGTTGCTATCGCAGAGCCCTTTTCGAACTACAACCCTTTCTGAACCTCAGCTCAGCGCCAGAAGCTGGCGTGTATACGCCTGCTGAGGTTCGTCAAAGACACGCCGACACTCTCCCTGTTCCACCACTTCGCCCTCTTTCAGCACAATTACCTGATGGCACAAGGTGCGCACCACGTGCAAATCATGGCTGATAAAAATATAGGCCAGCCGGTACGTCTGCTGGAGTGACTTCAGCAAGGCGAGGATTTGCGCCTGCACTGTCCTGTCTAAAGATGAGGTCGGTTCATCCAGAATAATCAGCTCCGGTTTGAGGATCAGCGCCCGCGCAATGGCAATACGCTGACGCTGGCCACCGGAAAACTCGCCGGGATAGCGCCGCCGCGTCTGTGCATCCAGACCTACTTCCTGCATGACTTCGATAACGCGCTGCTCGCGAGCCTCGCGCGAAAGTTCGGGATGATGCACCCGCAAACCCTCTTCGATAATTTGTTGCACGTTCAGCCGCGGGTTCAGCGCCGAGTTCGGATCCTGAAACACCACCTGAATGCGATGGCGCACCGGCAGCATCTGCTTGCGGTTCCACAGATGCAGCGGTTTCCCGTCGAACAAAATGGTGCCCTGCGAGCGTATCAGGCGCAGCAGGGCCAGGCCGGTGGTGCTTTTGCCGGAACCGGACTCGCCCACCAGCCCGAGCGTTTCCCCCGGATGCAGGGTGAAATTGATATTTTTCACGACCTGATTGTGGTCAACCACGCGCTTAAACACCCCTTTGCGTACCGGGAAGCTGACGCCGAGGTTTTCCACCTGCAACAGCGGCTGGCTGGCGGGCGACAGCGTAACGGGGTCGCCGTGGGGTTCGCTGTTAATCAGCTTTTTCGTGTAAGGATGCGCCGGGGCGCTGAACAGCGCCGGGGCACGGTTTTGCTCCACGCACTGGCCGTTTTGCATTACCGCCACGTTATCTGCCAGCTTGCGCACAATGCTTAAATCATGGGTGATAAACAGCAAACCCATATTCAGCTCATCGCGTAATTCACGCAGCAGGGTGAGGATCTGCGCCTGCACCGACACATCCAGCGCGGTGGTGGGTTCGTCTGCAATCAGCAGCTCCGGGCGGGTCAGCAACGCCATCGCAATCATCACGCGCTGGCGCTCGCCGCCGGAAAGCTGGTGCGGGAAATCGCTCAACCGGTTGCGGGCATTACGGATGCCGACGCGATCCAGGCAATCGAGCATCTCGGCCCGCGCGGCTTCCCGGCGCATTCCCCGGTGCAGGGAGAGCACTTCATAAAGTTGCTTTTCCAGCGTATGCAGCGGGTTTAGGGAAACCATCGGCTCCTGGAAAATCATGGCAATTTTATTGCCGCGCACGCCGCGCAGGGTGCGTTCACTGGCATGGAGCAGGGATTCGCCGTGAAAGCGAATATCGCCGGACGGATACACCACCGGCGGCGAGGGGAGTAAACGCAGAATAGATAACGCGCTGACGCTTTTGCCGGAACCGGATTCGCCGACCAGCGCCAGGGTTTCACCGGCCTCTACGCGCAGCGATAAATCCTGCACCACGGTGCGTAACGCACCTTGCTGGCGAAAAGCGATGGTTAATGAATCAACTGTTAACAGAGGAGCGCTCATCTTATACCGCCTTATTCGGATCAAACGCGTCGCGCACAGCTTCGCCGATAAATATCAATAACGAGAGCAGCAGGGCGGTGGAGACAAACGCGGCGATCCCTAACCACGGCGCCTGCAAATTATTTTTCCCCTGTAACAGCAGCTCGCCAAGAGAAGGAGAGCCGAGCGGCAAGCCGAAACCGAGAAAATCGAGCGAAGTCAGGGTGCTCACCGAGCCGCTAAGGATAAACGGCAGAAATGTCAGCGTCGCCACCATTGCGTTCGGCAACATATGACGCAGCATAATGCCGCGATCGCCGACGCCCATCGCCTGGGCGGCGCGAATGTAGTCGAAATTGCGCGTGCGCAGAAATTCGGCGCGCACCACGCTGACCAGTGTCATCCAGCCGAACAGCACGGTAATGCCGAGCAGCCACCAGAAATCGGGCTGGATCACGCTGGACAGCAGAATAATCAAAAACAGCGTCGGTAAGCCGGACCACACCTCAATAAAGCGCTGCCCCAACAGGTCGATTTTACCGCCGTAATAACCCTGCACCGCACCGGCCAGAATACCAATCACGCTGGATAACAGGGTGAGCATCAGGCCGAACAACAACGAAATCCGCGTGCCGTACAGAATACGCGCCAGCACATCGCCGCCGTTGGCATCGGTGCCAAGCCAGTTTTGCGCCGACGGCGGGGAAGGGAACGGCTCCGTGGTGGCGTAATTAATGCTGCGCGCGCCGAAACGTACCGGCGCCCATAGCACCCAGCCATGCTCTTTTAGCTGCTGTTGCAGCCACGGATCCTGGTAATCGGCAGGGGTGCCAAGCGGGCCGCCGAAATCGCTCTCGCTGTAATTTTTCACTACCGGCGCGAACCACCGATCCTGATAGCGCACCAGCAACGGTTTGTCGTTCGCCACCAGTTCGGCACACAGGCTAAGCACAAAAATCAGCAGGAAAATCCACAACGACCAGTATCCACGGCGGTTGTGGCGAAACCGCGCCCAGCGCGCCTGGTTAACGTAGCTAAGTTGAAACATCAGCGCCCCTCGAAATCGATACGCGGATCCACCAGCGTATAGCTGATATCGCTGAGGATATTCAGCAGCAGGCCGATCAGAGAGAAAATATAGAGCGTGCCAAACATCACCGGGTAATCCCGCGAGACGGTCGCTTCGTAGCCCAACAGGCCAAGGCCGTTGAGGGAAAAAATCACTTCAATCATCAGCGAGCCGGTAAAAAACATGCTGATAAAGGTGGCCGGAAAACCGGCAATCACCAGCAGCATCGCATTACGAAACACATGCTTGCGCATAATGTTGCGCTCGCTCACCCCTTTGGCGCGCGCGGTGACCACGTATTGTTTGCGGATCTCATCAAGAAACGAGTTCTTGGTCAGCATAGTCAGCGCGGCAAAACCGCCAATCACCGTCGCCAGCACCGGCAGGGTGATATGCCACAAATAATCAGTTACCTGCTTGTACCACGGCAGGGTATCGAAATGGGTCGAAACCAGCCCGCGTAACGGGAAGAAGTCGTAATAACTGCCCCCGGCGAAAAAGATAATCAGCAAAATGGCGAATAAGAACGGGGGAATGGCGTAGCCGATAATGATCAGCGCGCTGCTCCAGATATCAAAGCGGCTGCCGTTATACACTGCTTTGCGTATACCGAGCGGGATCGACACCAGATAGGTAATCAGCGTGCCCCACAGCCCAATGGTTATCGACACCGGCAGGCTGTCTTTAATCAGTTGCAATACCGACGCGCTGCGAAACAGGCTGTCGCCAAAATCGAAGCGTACATAGTCCCACAGCATGGTGAAATAGCGCTGATACATCGGCTTATCAAAACCGTAGCGCTGTTTAATCTCTTCAATGACTTGCGGATCCAGACCGCGCCCACCGCGATAATGGCTTTGGTTACTCAGCACATCGCCCACGCCAGTGCGGGCATGCGTTGCGCCCATGTCGCCACCGCCGCTACCGGGCAGATTCCCCTGATCGCCAAACTCAATCGCGGCGATGGCCTGATCGACCGGCCCGCCAGGCGCGATTTGCACAATAAAAAAGTTGATGGTGATAATGGCCCAAATGGTGGGGATTATCAGCAATAAGCGGCGAATAAGATACGCGCCCATCCCGTCTCCTTAACGTCTGGCGGCGGGCAATTTTGCCGCCTTGTTTACGTCATACCACCAGGTATCAAACCCAAGCGAGTAGACGGGGCGAATGCCGGGCATGGAGAACTTGTCCCAGTATGCGAGGCGATCGGCCGCCATATACCACATTGGCAGCATGTAATAGTTCCACGTCAGCACGCGATCCAGCGCGCGCCCAAGCGGCAACAGTTTCTCTTTATTTCCCTGCCAGCGGTTAATCTGCGCGATGAGATTATCCACGGCGGGGTTTTTGACTCCCGGCGCGTTATAGGAGGAGTCGATATATTCAGAACTCCAGGCGATTTGCAGATCGCCGCTCGGCCACGGCTGCGCCCGCCACAGGCGCGGCATCATATCGTAGTCGCGGCTGCGCATCCGGTTGGTGGCCTGCGAGTTATCCACCTGGCGGATCTCCATGGTGATGCCAAGGCGGGCAAGATTATGCTGAAACGGCAGCACCCACTGGGTATTACCACCGGAAGGCAACAGCAGTTCAAAGACAAAAGGTTTCCCGGTTTTGGCATTCACGCGCTGCTGGTTTTTCAGCACCCAGCCCGCGTCGACCAGCAGTTTATCCGCCTTCAACAGGTTTTCCCGATCGTAACCATCGCCTTTCGAGACGGCAGGGGAGTAAATGGACGTGAACACTTCCGGCGGCAGTTGCGCTTTCAGCGGGGCCAGCAGCGTTAACTCATCCGCATCGGGATAGTTACGCGCGGCGTATTCAGTATTCTGGAAATAGCTATTGGCCCGGCTGTACGCGCCGTAAAACAGGGCTTTATTCATCCATTCAAAATCAAACACCCGCGAGACGGCTTCACGCACCCGCCGATCGCTGAACACCGGGCGCTGAGTATTGAACGCCAGCCAGCGCGTGTCCTGCGCCGAGGTGTTGGGCTGTTCATCTTTGACGATATAACCCTGTTTGAAGTTGCTCCCGATATAGCGCGTGGCCCAGTTTTTGGCGTCTGCTTCGCTACGCAGATCGTAAGCGCCGGCTTTAAAGGCTTCGAAAGCGACATTGTCGTCGAGATAGTAGTCATAGCGAATGTTGTCGAAATTCCAGCGACCCCGGTTTACCGGCAGGTTAGCGGCCCAGTAATCCCGCACGCGGGTATAGGCAATATATTGCCCCATCCGCCAGGTGCTGATGCGATAAGGCCCGCTGCCGAGCGGCGGGCGACCAAGCGGATCGCTGAGTTTATGATCTTTCCAGAACTTCTGCGGCATCACCGGCAGCGTCAGCAGGCTGAGCATATCCTCTTTGCCCGGCTTCGCCAGTTCGATACGCACGGTGAGCGGGGAAATGGCTTTTACCGTGGTGCCTTTATAGACCAGGCGAAATTGCGGCACGCCTTCGGTCATAAATTTGCCAAAGGTGAAGGCGACGTCACTGGCGCGAATCGGCGAACCATCGTGAAACGTCGCGCGGGGATTGAGGGTTATCTCCATCCATGAATAATCATCAGCGTAGCGCGCCATTTCGGCGATCAGCGGGTAATAACTGCCGGGTTCATCGTCGGAGGTGGTAAACAGCGCGTCGTAAAGGGATTCAGTGCGTACCGCCGCATTACCGCGCAGGGCAAAGCGGTTGAAGTTATCAAATGTGCCAATCACCGACAGCGTGACATTGCCGCCTTTTGGCGCGGCGGGGTTTACATAATCGAAATGGGAAAAGTTGACGGCATATTTAGGTTCGCCAATAACGGCAAATGAGCCACTTTCTTTGATGGTCTGAGCCTGACAAGCCAGGCCGATAAACGCCAATAATAGAGCCGAAATGCGCGCAAACTTCATTCGCTGTGTCCCTTTGACCCGCAACGCGACAGGCGCGTTAACATTTATCGTTGAATAATAAGGGAGCCCCGGCCGGTTGTGAAATTTTTCAGCCTAAAGCTTTGCAGCAAACGATGGCGGCTGCCAGTCGACAAACTGCGCAAGCGTCATTGGGCGGCTGAAATAATAGCCCTGCAAATAGTGCACGCCATGCTCGCGCAGCCATCTGGCCTGTTCCGGCGTTTCAACCCCTTCCGCCACCGTAAGCATATTGAGACGTTTTGCCAGCGTCAGCACCGCATCAAGCACTGGCGAGGTGACGGTTTCGGTGCCGATGGCATTTACAAAACCGCGATCGATTTTTAAAAAGTCGAGGGTAAAGCGTTCCAGGTAAATCAGTGCGCTGTGGCCTGTACCAAAATCGTCAATGGCTATTTCAAACCCTTCGTCATGCAGCCACTGAAACACCGCTGAAACTTCGTTGTGACGCAACATATCCCGCTCGGTTATCTCCAGCACAAGGCTGAAATGGTGCGGCGGCAGTGCGTGGGCGAACTGGCGAATATCCTCTTTGAAACTCGCGGCATGCAGATGACCCGGTGCGATATTCACGCCCATCTTCGATCCTGCCGGTAACAGGGTTTGTAACACCGGCGCGTCGCGGGCAATCAATTTAAACAGATGCAGCGTCAACGGCACGATCAGTTGCTGTGCTTCGGCAAAATGAATAAAGGCATCGGGCGGGATTTCGCCGGCGGTCGGGTGTTTCCAGCGCATCAGGACTTCGAGGCCCGTGACTTTCAACTCTGCTGCACTCACGACCGGCTGATAGACGACGTAAAATTGGTCGCGCTTTATGCCGGTCAGAATCGCTTTGCCGGGGCGCAGGTGGGTAGAAAAAATCCAGGCACTCAGCAAGCCCGCCAGCATGCCAACAGTTGCGCCCAGCAGCACGGCAAATTGCACATCTTGCGGTCGCCATTTTTGCGCGTAGAGGTAAAGGGTAACGGGCGAACCTTCAACCTTCTGTGTCAGGTAAGGTGTTTGCTCAAGGTTGCTCAGAATAACGGTGCCGGTGGCGAAGGTGGTGAGTGCGCGGTCGCCAATCCCCAGTGCAATTCCTGTCAGGTCAGGAAGTTGTGAAGAGGAGAGCATGTAAGGCGCGAGAGTGATGTTCAGCGAAGCAAAAACGCCCCGGTTATCCAGCAGCGGGCTGCGAAACCACAGCGCGATAGCGGGGCTGTCGGGCTGCATCGGCGTACCAGATAAAATCACCATGTCGGTCGATTTATTTAAATCAATATCCGGCACCAGCGCCTTCATGGATTCATCCATTTCACCGGTCGCCGAAGAGCAATAGGCTTTCTCATCTTTCACCAGCAGAAAGGCACGAATATTGGCGCTGAACGCGGCTTTTGCCGTCAGTTCGCTGGCGACATCGTGACAGGGGTTTAACGTGAGCGGCTGTAAGGATTCGGCCGTAGCGCGAACGTCATTAAAATAACGGGAAAATGATGCCTGGATGCTAGTGAGTAGCGCATCGTATTTGGCTTCACGATTTTTTTGCTCAAGCCTGAACTGGATCCCACCTACTAACAGTGCTGAAAGCAAACCCGCAATAAGGCTTATCAGCAAAACTTTTCGGCGAAAGGAAACGTTGCGGGTGAACATGTTGCTGGACCCATTTCAGATATTCATGGAGGCGCGCATGGGAAGCGGCCAGGGTTTGGGGACTATAACCCGGAAAGTGTCGTATAGCATATTGAAGGCATAAAAAAACACTGCCGGAGCAGTGTTTTTAAACTTAATGACGGCCAAGGGTAACCGGCAAAAAGTGATTAACTACGCGTCAAAATGCGTCGCGCTTCATTGTAGCGCTTCTTCCAGTACGGCTCGTCCAGGTTGGAAATCATCACACCACTGCTGGTGGAGGCATGAACGAACTGGTTATTACCAATATAAATGCCGACGTGTCGACCAGTAGAACCCGCCCGGAACAACACCAGATCGCCCGTGCGCAAACTGGTGCGCGAAATGGACTTGCCGGTTTCTTGCTGTTCCCATGTGGAACGCGGCAGTTCTAAACCAAACTGTTCACGGAACGTGCGCTGCACAAAGCCGGAACAATCAATGCCTTTTTTGGTGTCGCCACCGAGACGGTAGCGTACGCCTTTCCAGCTTGCGTACTGATCCATAATGCGGTTTTTTACATCCAGATTACGTACCAGGTTTTCAAATTCATCCTGAGAAGCTTGCAGTGAAGAACTATTTTCACCCACATCAAGCGTCTCAGGATGCATATTATTCTTTGCGGTATTCGTTGAACAAGCTGAAAGCAGAACCGCTACTGCAATCGCGGGGATCGCCCGCACGATATATCTCAAAATCGGCTGAGACTTGACCATGTTGCTTATTTTCCCTTGAAGTCCTTAACGATAATATCGTTATAAAAAATGCCAACGCAGCAAGATTAATTATCTGTATGCATCAAGACGAATAGTCGGGTCTGAATTTGCACTGGAACGCACAAATTACCGCGCAACGAGTATTAAGAGCACTCTTTGCGACAAGACGAACCGAGGTTACCTGAACATCTAATACAAGGCGAGTGGTTTTCATCACTTTTTTATAAGAAATTGTGATACAGAAAGCGAAATTATGAGTTTGCTCAAAAAACGGACAAATTAAGGTAAATACCGCACAAACAGGGCTTTTTTTGAGCGATAGCTATCACGGGGAAGTGACAGAATTAGGCCAACGCCGGGAATTTACATTAGGAATCGAAAACGATCCCTAATGAATATTGTTAATTAATGTTTGTCAATTGTTTAAATTTTGTTTCTGTTGGGCAAATAACGATCGAACAATGCAATAATTTTATCGCTCAGAGGTGTCATCAGGCACCAGGGCAGGCCAATCAACACCACCGACAGTGAACCTACGGCAATATCCGTAAACCAGTGCGCACCAATCATTACGCGTGGAAAAGCGAAAACCACAAAAATTATCAGGGCAATGGTAAATGCTTTTTTGCCGAAATAACGCAGCATCACGGCGGAGAAAATAAGCAACATCATGCCATGATCCCCCGGGAAACTATCTTTAGACGCATCTTTCGTCGGGAAATTAAGCAAATCTTTTACACGATAGATATCGGGAAAGGAGATCGACGGGCTTGCGCGTTTCACCGGGATGAGATGCTGCCCGAGCTGGTTCAGCACCAGCGCCAGCAGCAGCATAGTCAGGCCAATCATTACCACGCGTCGGCGGCCGTTCTGGTCTGCCGGTAGCCAGAAAGAGAGCATCAAACAGCCCATCGCCAGCAGTGAACAGGCATCAAAGGCGCGATTATTGGTCAGTGCCACAAACCACAGATACGCGCGGCTTTCCACAAGCCCCTGGTTGAAAAAGTGGAAAATAGCCGAATCCAGCCGGAACCAGAAACCGTGATTCACGGGCAGATACCACGACATAAAGAGCGCCAGTCCGGCGGCATTCATCAGCAAAATAAGAGGCAGTCGAGTTTTCATCATTCAGACATAAGTAAGTAACACGGTGGCAACGTTAGTCCGACTAACCTAAACGAAGCTTCAACAAAGCTGACTGGAGGCTGTTCCAGTCAGCCTCCGATGCGGTAATCAACTCAATGCGGCTATCTGGCGGCGCGACATTTTGTGTTTCAATATGCAAATCCTGCCCCTGGCGATTCACCCGCAGCAACCCTTCGGGAATGCGCATTACGCCTTTAACCCGCTCCACCGGTGCAAGACGCGCCCACTCCAGCAAGCCCACCGTATCGAAAACCGTATCGGCATCAAAAATCCAGCCGCACGCGTGGTGGCCCTGGCCACTGTTGAGGCTGCGACGCCAGCGTTGATGCGCCGGTAAATTCAATGTGGCGAGACCTTTTTTCTCTGCGTGCGCATGGTCATGGGCAGCGCTTGCAGGAAGCTGGCGCAGATTACGGCGCGGAAGATCAAGCAACGTGGCGTCGATCGCACCCTGTGTCGCGGTCACTTGCAGGCGATCGCCACCGAACTCCGTCCACCAGTGTTCCAGCGCCTGCTGGCTTTGCGCACTGGCGCGATCCTGTTTGTTGGCGACGATAATGTCCGCCGCCGCCAGTTGGTCACGAAAATTTTCATTGGTGCGGGTTTTCTCATCTAATAATTGACGCGGGTCGAGCAGGCAGAGCGTGGCGCGTAAATCGATCCACGGCTCGTAAACCGGGGCGGTGAGCATATCAAGGATTTGTTTAGGATGGCCCAGCCCGGTTGGCTCAATCAGCAGACGGTCCGGTTTGCCCTGGCGCAACAGCGTATTCAGGCCGACCTGCATCGGCAGCCCATTCACACAGCACATGCAACCGCCGGGGATCTCTTTGAGTAATGCGCCACTGTCGGCCAGCAGCGCACCATCTATGCCGACTTCGCCAAATTCATTCACCAGCACCGCCCATTTTTCCTGCGGATCTTTATTGGCCAATAAATGCAAAATGGAGGTGGTTTTGCCGCTTCCGAGAAAGCCGGTAATCAGGTTGGTTTTTGTCACAAGGACTCCAGCGTCAAATAATGAAAACAACGCTCAATCCTGGCTAAAAATGGCGAAAAAGAGAAGGGCGCGGACGGCGCGCTGCATTAACCGCCCGCGTTAAACGCAGAAATTGTTAATTTTTCAACGCACTTTTCACTGCACCGTGCGCACCCTGGGTTTCAATGGTTTGCCACGCCCGGTTGATGGCATCAACAAAGGCCGGGTTACGCGGCAGGTCAGTGCCGAAGATTTCTGTCAGTGTCAGCAACGCGGTCACGCGCTCTTCGCTGCTGCTGGTCTCAACAATGGCATGGATTTTATCGGCCAGCGGATCGCGAATATCAATCACCTGGCCCGCATCATCAACACCGCTGACATAACGCATCCACCCGGCAATACCCAGTGCCAGCAGCGGCCATTGGGACTCGCGTTCTAAATGTACGCGGATCCCTTCCAGCATGCGCTGCGGGAGTTTCTGACTGCCATCCATGGCGATTTGCCAGGTGCGATGCTTCAGCGCCGGATTAGAGAAACGTTCAATCAGGCTATCGGCATAAGCGGTGAGGTCGACCCCGGTAATGCGCAGCGTCGGCACTTGTTCGTTGAGCATCAGGCGGCGCGCGGCCTGGCGAAAAGCGTCATCCTGCATACAGTCGTTAATATGCGCAAAACCGGCCAAATAGCCGAGATACGCCAGAAATGAGTGGCTGCCGTTGAGCATGCGCAATTTCATCTGCTCCCACGGCTGCACGTCCTGCACCAGTTGTGCGCCTGCCACTTCCCACTCGGGTCGCCCGGCGACAAAATTGTCTTCAATCACCCATTGAATAAAGGGCTCGCAGCTTATGGCGCACGGATCGAAGACGCCCAGCGCGTCGCTTATCTCGGCCAGGGATTCGTCCGTGGCCGCAGGCACGATCCTGTCCACCATCGTCGCAGGAAAACTGACGTGTTCTTCAATCCACTGCGCCAGTTCCGGTGAGCGCGTTTGCGCCATGCCCAGCACTGCGTTTTTCACTACATGACCATTGTCGGGGATGTTATCGCAGGAGAGCACCGTAAACGGCGGCAGCCCGCGCTCACGGCGGCGGTGCAAAGCTTCCACCAAAATCCCCGGTGCGGAGTGCGGTTCATCAGGATACTGAAGATCGTGCTCGATACGCGGCTGGCTAAGATCAAGTTTGCCGCTGGCGGGATCGATGCAGTAGCCTTTTTCGGTGATCGTGAGCGACACAATCGCCACCTGCGGTTCGCAAAACTTTTCAATAATCGCCGCCAGGGTATCGAGCTTTGCATTTAAGCATTCATTAACCGCACCCACGATAATCGGCTGATTACCGTTCGCCCCTTTTTCCAGCACGGTATAAAGATGTTGCTGTTCACGCAGTTGCGACATCAGCACATCACCGCTGAACAGGCTGATTTCACAAATCCCCCAGTTGCCGCCCTGTGCGTTCAGCACCCGGTCAGTCAGCAACGCCTGATGTGCGCGATGAAATGCGCCAAAGCCGAAATGCACCATTCGCGAACGTAGCTGCGTGCGATCATACTGAGGTTGTTGCACCGTTGCGGGCAGCGTGACGGAGGCAATTGTTTTCATCTCTATACACCTGATTAACCAATAATTAACAATATGCAGTGTAAAGTTATATGACAGCAAAAAGAATTGGTATGCCGTAAATATCCGGGGAATGTGAGCTGGATCAATCATTGTTGTGGCAGGATTTGACCATCAATAATTAGCATGTATGGTAGTCGTCAACGCATTATCTGTATTGGTATAACAACTTCTTAAGGGGAAGGCGATGGAACAAACCTGGCGTTGGTATGGACCGAACGATCCGGTATCTCTTGATGATGTACGTCAGGCTGGCGCAACGGGCGTTGTGACCGCACTACACCACATTGCGAACGGCCAGGTTTGGCCGGTTGAAGAGATCAAAGCTCGCCAGGCGTTGCTGGCGGACAAAGGGCTTAGCTGGTCGGTGGTGGAAAGCATCCCGGTTCATGAAGAGATCAAAACCCACACCGGGCAGTATGAAACCTGGATTGCCAACTACCAGCAGAGCATTCGTAACCTTGCGGCCTGCGGCATCGACACCGTCTGCTACAACTTTATGCCGATCCTCGACTGGACGCGCACCGACCTGGAATATCAACTGCCGGACGGCTCCAGAGCGCTGCGTTTTGATCACATCGCTTTTGCGGCCTTCGAGCTGCATATTCTCAAGCGCAAAGGTGCTGAAGCGGACTACAGCGACGAAGAGCAGCGTCAGGCGCAGGCGTATTTCAATGCCATGAGCGACGCGGAAGTGGAAAAGCTGACGCGCAATATCATCGCGGGTCTGCCGGGAGCGGAAGAGGGTTACACGCTGGATCAGTTCCGCGGGCGTCTGGCGGAATATGACGCTATCGACAAAGCGCAACTGCGCGAAAATATGGCATATTTCCTGCGCGCCATTGTGCCGGTGGCGCAAGAAGTGGGCGTGCGTCTGGCGGTTCACCCGGACGATCCGCCGCGCCCGATCCTCGGCCTGCCGCGTATTGTTTCCACCATTGAAGATATGCAATGGCTGAAAGAGGCGGTGGACAGTATCAATAACGGTTTCACCATGTGTACCGGCTCTTATGGCGTGCGTGCAGATAACGATCTGGTGCGCATGATTGAGACCTTCGGCGATCGCATTCACTTTACGCACCTGCGTTCAACCTGCCGTGAAGAGAACCCGAAGACCTTCCATGAAGCTGCGCATCTGCACGGCGATGTCGATATGGTTTCTGTGGTTGCGGCGATCCTGACCGAAGAGCAGCGCCGCAAGAAAGCAGGCGATCTGCGCCCGATCCCGTTCCGTCCGGATCACGGTCATCAGATGCTCGACGATCTGCGTAAGAAAACGAACCCGGGATATTCGGCGATTGGCCGCCTGAAAGGGATGGCCGAAGTGCGCGGTGTGGAACTGGCGCTGAAGAAAACCCTGTTCCGCGACCTGCTGTAATCACTGCCCCGCAAGAAGCCCGCCATTGGGCGAAAAAAAAGCCTCCATTCGGAGGCTTTTCTTATCAATCCGCGCGGCCCATATAGCGGCGCTCTTCAATATGAACACGGATCTTCTCACCCGTGGTCAGGTATTCGGGCACTTGTACCACCAGGCCGGTATTCAACGTTGCTGGTTTGGTACGCGAACTGGCAGATGCACCTTTAATCCCCGGCGCCGTTTCGACAATTTCCAGATCCACAGTCTGCGGCAGTTCCAGCGCCAGAAGTTGACCATCCCACAGCAGAACCTGCATATCCGGCATGCCGCCTTCGGGAATAAACTGCAACTCTTCTTCAATCTGATCTTTCGTGAAGGTGTACGGCGTGTAATCTTCTTTATCCATAAACACGTATTCGTTGCCATCCACATAAGAGAAGTCAACAAAACGGCGGTTCAGGGAGACCGTATCAACGATATCGTCGCCTTTAAAACGCTCTTCTACTTTCAGTCCGGTACGGACATCGGCAAAACGCATTTTATAGAGCGTTGCTGCGCCGCGGGCGCTCGGTGACTGAATATCAATATCTTTCACAATCAGCAGTTTGCCGTTGTAATTCAGCACCATACCTTTCTTAATTTCGTTCGCTCTTGGCATTGCAAGGATCCTGTAAATTGAAAATGACGAAAATATCGCGACAAACTACTCGCGAGGGCCTTTTCAGGCAAGTGGAATTGATGCGTTTTGCGTTTGTCGGGTAAAAGATGATAGCGTGCACCGAAACGCGCTAATCCAGCGCGATATGCAACGAAGAGAGCCACTATGCAATGCCGCCCGGACTGCGGAGCCTGCTGTACCGCCCCGTCCATTTCCAGCCCGATCCCCGGCATGCCCAACGGTAAACCGGCCAACACGCCCTGCGTACAGCTTGACGCCCGGCAGCGCTGCAAACTCTTTGGTTCTCCCTTGCGCCCGAAAGTCTGCGCCGGTTTACAACCGAGTGCTGATATGTGTGGCGCAAACCGCGGGCAGGCGATGGTTTACCTGCTCGACCTCGAACACCAGACCGCGCCTTAACCTCTTCTTATTAAGCTGACGCTGCTGAACAACAATTTGCTGACGGCAATAATCGCGTCAGCAAATTTGCCCTAAGCGCTTGTGAAATGTGCAGTACCTCAAAAATCTGAAACGCCATTAGAGAGAATTCTTGATCGCTGAACAAAAAAGGTGAAGACTTCTTGAAACGTTTCAGCGTCATCGCACCATCTCTGAAAACCAGCGGTGACGTTTCATTTCTCAAGTTAGCTGAAACGATTCAATTTCAGCGAGAGAGGATTCACATGTTCCAGTTATCAGTTCAGGACATCCATCCCGGCCAGCAGGCCGCAAATAAAGAAGAGGCCATTCGCCAGATTGCAGCGGCACTGGCAGACGCCGGTAACGTTGCTGACGGCTACGTCAACGGCATGCTCGCCCGTGAGCAGCAGACCTCAACTTATCTCGGCAATGGCATTGCCATTCCGCACGGCACCACCGACACGCGCGATCAGGTGCTGAAAACCGGCGTTAAAGTGTTCCAGTTCCCGCAGGGCATCCTGTGGAGCGAAGGGCAGGTGGCGTATGTCGCGATCGGTATTGCCGCCAGCTCTGATGAGCACCTCGGCCTGCTGCGTCAGCTGACGCATGTGCTGAGCGATGATTCCGTGGCCGCGCAACTGCAATCTGCCACCAGCGCAGACGATCTGCGCGCCCTGCTGATGGGCGAAAAACAGAGCGCCGCACTGAAGCTGGACAACGAAACGTTGTCTCTCAATGTCAATGCAAACTCGCTGGTGACCTTGCAGGCGTTGAACGCCGCGCGTCTGAAAGAAGCGGGCGCAGTGGATACCGCGTACGTTACCCGCACGATTAACGAACAACCGCTGAATCTCGGCCAGGGCATCTGGCTGAACGACAGTGCTGAAGGCAACCTGCTGAGCGCCGTCGCCGTAAGCCGCGCCGCAACGCCATTTGATGTTGAGGGTGAAACTGCCGCGCTGCTGGTGAGCGTATCGATGGCCGACGAACAACCCGTCGCGGTGCTGAAACGCCTGAGCGATTTGCTGCTCAGCAACAAAGCTGACCGCCTGCTGAATGCCGACGCCGCCACCCTGCTGGCGCTGCTGACCAGCGACGATGCCGTGGCTGACGATCTGCTGAGTGCGGAGTTTGTTGTGCGCAACGAACACGGTCTGCATGCCCGCCCGGGCACCATGCTGGTTAACACCATTAAACAATTCAATAGCGAAATCACCGTCACTAACCTTGACGGTTCCGGTAAACCGGCCAACGGCCGTAGCCTGATGAAAGTGGTTGCGCTGGGCGTTAAAAAAGGACACCACCTGCGTTTCACTGCGCAAGGTGATGATGCTGAACAAGCGCTGAAAGCGATTGGCGATGCCATCGCTGCCGGCCTCGGAGAGGGTGTATAAATGAGCAGACGTGTTGCAACGATTACGTTAAACCCAGCCTACGATCTGGTCGGTTTTACCCCTGAAGTTGAACGCGGTGAAGTTAACCTCGTTCGAACTACTGGCCTGCATGCAGCGGGCAAAGGCATCAACGTTGCGAAGGTGCTGAAAGATCTCGGCATTGATGTCACCGTCGGCGGTTTCCTCGGTAAAGATAACCAGGATGGTTTTCAGCAATTATTCAGCGAGCTGGGGATTGCCAATCGCTTTCAGGTGGTGCAGGGGCGTACCCGCATCAACGTTAAGCTGACCGAAAAAGATGGCGAAGTGACCGACTTTAACTTCTCCGGCTTCGAAGTCACCCCTGCCGACTGGGAACGTTTTGTTAATGACTCCCTGACCTGGCTTGGTCAGTTCGATATGGTCTGCGTCAGCGGCAGCCTGCCGTCTGGCGTCAGCCCGGAAGCCTTCACCGACTGGATGACGCGCCTGCGCAGCCAGTGTCCGTGCATTATTTTCGACAGCAGCCGTGATGCGCTGGTAGCGGGTCTGAAAGCCGCGCCGTGGCTGGTGAAACCGAACCGTCGCGAGCTGGAAATCTGGGCGGGTCGCAAATTACCTGAATTGAAGGACGTTATTGAAGCCGCTCACGCGCTTCGCGAGCAGGGGATTGCCCACGTGGTAATTTCGCTGGGCGCAGAAGGGGCGCTGTGGGTTAACGCTTCGGGTGAATGGATCGCCAAACCGCCGTCAATGGAAGTGGTAAGCACCGTTGGCGCAGGGGATTCAATGGTTGGCGGCCTGATTTATGGCCTGCTGATGCGTGAGTCCAGTGAACATACATTACGCCTGGCTACCGCTGTTGCTGCACTGGCAGTTAGTCAAAGTAACGTAGGGATTACCGACCGTACCCAGTTAGCCGCGATGATGGCGCGCGTTGACTTAAAACCCTTTAACTAACAGCAGGAGAGGCATAATGAAAACGCTGCTGATAATTGATGCCGAACTCGGGCAGGCCCGCGCCTATATGGCAAAGACCTTGCTGGGCGCGGCGGCGCAAAAAGCGAATCTGCAATTCATCGAAAACCCTGACGATGCGGAGCTGGCGATCGTTCTGGGTAGCCAGTTGCCGAACGATGGCGCACTGAGCGGGAAAAACGTGTGGCTGGGCGATATCAATCGCGCCGTTGCGCACCCGGAGTTGTTCCTGAGCGAAGCGAAAAACCATGCAGCACCTTACACCGCACCGGCAGTAGCACCTGCGGCTGCGACCACCGGCCCGAAACGTATTGTCGCGGTAACCGCCTGCCCGACCGGTGTGGCGCACACCTTTATGGCGGCTGAAGCCATCGAAACCGAAGCGAAAAAACGCGGCTGGTGGGTGAAAGTTGAAACCCGTGGCTCCGTGGGCGCTGGCAACGCTATCACGCCGGAAGAGGTCGCGCAGGCCGATCTGGTGCTGGTGGCGGCGGATATCGAAGTGGATCTGGCGAAATTTGCCGGCAAGCCGATGTATCGCACTACAACTGGTCTGGCGCTGAAGAAAACGGCGCAGGAGCTGGATAAAGCCGTGGCTGAAGCGAAGCCTTACCAGCCATCAGGTAAAGCGCAGTCTGATTCTACGGAAGGGAAGAAAGAGAGCGCGGGCGCATATCGTCACCTGCTGACCGGTGTTTCTTATATGCTGCCGATGGTGGTGGCGGGTGGTCTGCTGATCGCCCTGTCATTTGCCTTTGGTATCACTGCCTTTAAAGAAGAGGGCACGCTGGCGGCGGCGCTGATGCAAATTGGTGGCGGTTCAGCCTTTGCGCTGATGGTGCCGGTGCTGGCGGGCTTTATTGCCTTCTCCATTGCTGACCGTCCGGGTCTGACGCCAGGTCTTATCGGCGGTATGCTCGCTGTGAGCACCGGATCTGGCTTTATCGGCGGGATTATTGCCGGTTTCCTCGCCGGTTATATCGCGAAAGGGATCAGCAAAGGTCTGAAGCTGCCGCCGAGTATGGAAGCGCTGAAACCGATCCTGATCATTCCCCTGGTGTCCAGCCTGATCGTCGGTCTGGCGATGATCTACCTGATTGGTACGCCGGTATCGAAGATCCTCGCGGGTCTGACCTCCTGGCTGCAAACCATGGGTACTGCTAACGCGGTTCTGCTGGGCGCAATCCTCGGTGGAATGATGTGTACCGATATGGGTGGTCCGGTGAACAAAGCGGCTTACGCGTTCGGTGTCGGTCTGCTGAGTACGCAAACTTACGCGCCGATGGCGGCCATTATGGCGGCCGGTATGGTGCCACCGCTGGCGATGGGCCTCGCGACGATTGTTGCACGCAACAAGTTCGACAAGGGCCAGCGTGAAGGCGGTAAAGCGGCGCTGGTACTGGGGCTGTGCTTTATCTCTGAAGGCGCAATCCCGTTTGCGGCGCGCGATCCGATGCGTGTTCTGCCGTGCTGTATCGCCGGTGGCGCACTGACCGGTGCGATTTCGATGGCAGTCGGCGCGAAACTGATGGCACCGCACGGTGGTCTGTTCGTGCTGCTGATCCCGGGCGCAATCACGCCGGTGCTGGGTTATCTGCTGGCTATCGTGGCCGGTACGCTGCTGGCGGGGCTGCTGTATGCTGTGCTGAAACGTCCGGAAACGGAAGTGGTGGCGAAAGTCGCATAAGCAATTGATACGAAAAAGGGCCGCAAGCGGCCCTTTTTTTATGGTTTTGCTGGCCTGATAAGCGCAGCGCCATCAGGCGTTTTCTGTCTGCTGCTGCGCCTTCAACCACGCGATCTCTTCTGCCCAGATATCCGGGTTAATGGTTTCCAGAATCATCGGAATACCGTCGAAACGCGCATCGCGCATGATCCAGCGAAACGCATCGTGGCCGATATTGCCTTCACCGAGGCTGTGATGGCGGTCGACCCGGCTGGCGTAAGCGCTTTTGGCATCATTGAGGTGCATTCCGCGCAGGTAGTTGAAACCGACAACCCGGTCGAATTCCGCAAAGGTTTCTGCCGTCGCTTGCTCACTTCGCAGATCGTAACCGGCGGCAAACGCGTGGCAGGTATCAATACACACCCCGACGCGGGATTTATCTTCCACGCCGTCAATAATGGCCGCCAGATGTTCAAACCGGAAACCCAGATTGCTGCCCTGACCGGCGGTATTTTCAATCACTGCGGTCACGCCTTCGGTCTGCGCCAGCGCAATATTGATCGATTCGGCAATCCGCGCCAGGCACTTTTCTTCCGGGATCTGCATTAAATGGCTGCCGGGGTGGAAGTTCAGCAGCGTCAACCCAAGTTGCTGGCAGCGGGCCAGCTCATCAATAAAGGCCTCGCGGGATTTCTCCAGCGCGTCGGCAACCGGGTGGCCGAGGTTAATCAAATAACTGTCGTGGGGCAGAATTTGTGCCGGGGTGAAATGGTATTTTTCGCAGGCGGCTTTGAACGCATCAATGGTTTCCGTGCTCAGCGGCGCGGCGCGCCATTGACGCTGGTTTTTGGTAAACAGGGCAAACGCCGTCGCACCGATTTCGGCGGCGCGAATGGCAGCATTCGCCACGCCGCCGGAGGCGCTCACATGTGCACCAATGTATTTCATAAAAACTCCTGTTAAAACCCGCCAGGGGAAAGCCGCCATGATAGCGGGTCTACAGGGCAGAAATGTAGTGGTTTATGCCATCAGATAGTGAATGGAGAAATTAATTGCGCCGCCGCCCACCATCAACCAGATAAACAGCAGCAGCCCCATCACCAGCGGTTTTGCGCCCGCATTTTTCAGCGCACTGATATGCGTGGTCAAACCCAGTGCCGCCATCGCCATTGCCAGCAGGAGTGTGTCCAGCGTATTCAGCGCATTCACCACGGTTTCTGGCAACAAGTGGAATGAGTTAACAACGGCCACGGCAACAAACCCCAGCGCAAACCACGGAATAGTCAGCTTGCTTTTCTCCGCCCCTTCCTGCGGGCTTAACTGCTTAACCCGCGCCGCCAGCAGCAGTAAAAACGGCGCCAGCATCATCACGCGCAGCATTTTGGCAATCACCGCCGCGTTTTCCGCATCAGGGCTGATGGCATGCCCGGCGGCAACCACCTGGGCAACTTCATGCACCGTGGAACCAATCCAGATGCCGTAAGTTTGCGGGCTAAACCAGTGCGCTAACAGTGGCCATAGCGCAGGATAAATAAAGATTGCCAGCGTACCGAAGATAACGACGGTAGCAACGGCAACGGTCACTTTGCTGGCTTCCGCTTTTACCACCGGCTCGGTTGCCAGCACCGCCGCTGCGCCGCAAATGCTGCTGCCTGCGCCAATCAGCCAACTGGTTTTTTTATCCAGCCCGAATACTTTTTGCCCCAGAAAACAGGCCAGTAAAAAGGTGCTGGAGAGGGTCAGTACATCAATAACTATGCCGCTGATGCCAACATCGGCAATTTGCGAAAACGTCAAACGAAAGCCATAAAGAATAATACCCAGCCGCAGCAAATGCTGTTTGGCGAACAACACACCGCTGTCGCAAGGGCGATGCAGCGCAGGATAAAGCGTGTTACCGAGCAGCATCCCGAACAGGATCGCAAGCGTTAGCGCGCTTAAGCCGAGACCCGTCACCGCCGGGATTGCGCCCATCCATAACGCCGCAGCGGTAATCAGCCCGCTTAGCAGTAATCCAGGCACAAAATGCCAGCCGGGATGTCGATGCGTCTGTAGTGTGATTTCAGTCATAGCCTTCTCCTCTTGTTGAGAAAAAGGGTACGGTGCGCTGGTTTAAAGGTAAAATTGATTATATATTTATAATTAATCTTTATAAGTGGTAAGCGACTCCCTATGCATATAACTTTGCGGCAACTTGAAGTGTTTGCTGAAGTGCTGAAAAGCGGCTCCACCACCCAGGCCTCACAGCGGCTGGCGTTATCACAATCCGCTGTCAGTGCGGCGCTCACCGATCTTGAAGGTCAGCTTGGTGTGCAGTTATTTGACCGGGTCGGAAAACGGCTGGTGGTCAATGAACACGGGCGCTTGCTCTATCCCCGCGCGCTGGCCGCTCTTGAGCAGGCCAGCGAAATCGAGCAGTTGTTTCGCGAAGAGAATGGCGCAATCCGCGTGTTCGCCAGCAGCACGATTGGCAATTACATCCTGCCTGAAGTCATTGCCCACTACCGGCGCGATTTCCCCGATTTGCCGTTGGAACTAAGCGTCGGTAACAGCCAGGACGTGATTAATGCGGTGGCGGATTTTCGTGTCGATATCGGCTTAATCGAAGGGCCGTGTCACGCCGCCGAAATTGTTGCCGAACCCTGGCTGGAAGATGAACTGGTGGTGTTTGCGCCGCCGTCATCGCCGTTATTGAAAGGGGAGGTGACGCTGGAGCAACTGGCCGCCGCGCCGTGGATCCTGCGTGAGCGCGGTTCCGGCACCCGCGAAATCGTCGACTATTTATTGCTTTCGCATCTGCCGCAGTTTCATCTCGGTATGGAGCTGGGTAATTCCGAAGCCATCAAACATGCGGTGCGTCACGGGCTGGGCATCAGTTGCCTGTCGCGGCGGGTGATTGCCGAACAACTGGATACCGGAACATTAGCGGAAGTGCCCATCCCCTTGCCGCGCCTGGTGCGCACCCTGTGGCGCATTCACCACCGGCAGAAGCACTTATCCAGCGCGTTAAACCGCTTTATTCGTTACTGCGACATTTAATCTTACGGCGAGTCTGTAACAGACTCGCAACATCAACCATTCACTGCTTTACTTATAATCCCCGACCTATCATGAAGGTCTCTAATAAGAGGCGTTTTATACCGGAAGGGGTCCGTTTCGTTTGCTACAATCGCGCCTCATTTTTTGGATGGATAGCTTTTTCTTATGGTTTCCGAAACAAAAACCACAGAAGCGACCACGCTTCGTCGTGAACTGAAAGCGCGTCATCTGACGATGATCGCGATTGGCGGTTCCATCGGTACAGGTTTGTTTGTCGCATCAGGGGCGACCATTTCTTCCGCAGGCCCGGGCGGCGCGCTGCTCTCTTATATTTTGATTGGCCTGATGGTCTATTTCCTGATGACCAGCCTCGGCGAGCTTGCCGCGTATATGCCGGTTTCCGGCTCGTTCTCAACGTATGGTCAGAAATATGTCGAAGAGGGCTTCGGCTTCGCGCTCGGCTGGAACTATTGGTACAACTGGGCGGTGACCATCGCTGTGGATCTGGTGGCCTCACAACTGGTGATGGCCTGGTGGTTCCCGGACACGCCAGGCTGGATCTGGAGTGCGCTGTTCCTGGCAGTCATTTTCCTGCTCAACTACATCTCGGTAAAAGGCTTCGGCGAAGCGGAATATTGGTTCTCGCTCATCAAAGTCGCGACGGTCATTATCTTTATCGTCGTTGGCGTCATGATGATTGTCGGCATTTTCCAGGGCGAAAAACCGGCGGGCTGGGGCAACTGGGCCATCGGCGATGCACCGTTCGCGGGCGGTTTCTCGGCGATGATTGGCGTGGCGATGATTGTTGGCTTCTCTTTCCAGGGCACCGAACTTATTGGTATCGCGGCGGGTGAATCCGAAGATCCCGAGAAGAACATTCCGCGTGCGGTGCGTCAGGTGTTCTGGCGTATCCTGCTATTTTATGTGTTTGCGATCCTGATTATCAGCCTGATCATTCCCTACACCGACCCGAGCCTGCTGCGCAATGATGTGAAAGATATCAGCGTCAGCCCGTTCACCCTGGTGTTCCAGCACGCGGGTCTGCTCTCGGCGGCGGCGGTCATGAATGCGGTGATCCTGACGGCGGTGCTGTCGGCGGGTAACTCCGGCATGTATGCCTCCACCCGTATGCTCTACACCCTGGCGTGCGATGGCAAAGCGCCGCGCATCTTCGCCAAACTGTCGAAAGGCGGCGTGCCGCGTAACGCGCTGTATGCCACCACGGTCATTGCCGCGCTGTGCTTCCTGACCTCAATGTTTGGCAACCAGACGGTGTACCTGTGGCTGCTGAACACCTCCGGGATGACAGGCTTTATCGCCTGGTTGGGCATTGCGATTAGCCATTATCGTTTCCGTCGCGGCTATGTCGCGCAGGGCCATTCGCTGGATGACTTGCCGTACCGCTCCGGTTTCTTCCCGGTTGGGCCGATCTTCGCCTTTGTGCTGTGCCTGGTCATAACTCTTGGTCAGAACTACCAGGCCTTCCTGGAAGACTCCATCGACTGGGGCGCGGTCACGGCGACCTATATCGGTATCCCGCTGTTTCTGGTTATCTGGCTGGGGTACAAGTTCACCAAAGGCACCCGTTTCGTGCGTTACAGCGAAATGGAGTTCCCCGAACGTTTCAAAAACTGAATTCACTCTCTTAGCCCTCTGTCCGGAGGGCTTTTTTTTGCCTGCCAGATGCCTTCAGAATTGTAACAATTTACATAACTTTAGATTCTCGAAATTGATAATCATTATCATTTACATTAATGTAAACGTCTGAAAAGAAAGGGAACAGGGCAGGGCTTTGCCGCGCCATTCGCTTCCTGAACCGATAACGCCGCCGTCAATGTAACGGTGCGCGGTTTTGCAGTACGTGAGCAATATTTCTTATTTTTTATTGATACCTCATGGAGTTACGGAATGTTTACCTTGAATCCCATTGTCCGGGGAGGCCTCTGTGCGTCCGCTTTATCGCTGGCGTTACCGGTGATGGCTGCCGTAGAGGAAGGTGAAACGCTGGTGGTCACGGCTTCTGCCAGCGAGCAAAACCTGAAAGACGCGCCCGCCAGTATCAGCGTCATTACGCAACAAGACTTGCAGCGCAAACCGGTGCAAAACCTGAATGACGTGCTGAAAGAAGTCCCCGGCGTGCAGCTGACCAACGAAGGCGATAACCGCAAAGGCGTCAGTTTGCGCGGGCTGAGCAGCAGTTACACGCTCATTCTCATCGATGGCAAACGCGTCAATTCCCGCAACGCGGTGTTCCGCCACAATGACTTTGACCTCAACTGGATCCCGGTCGATGCCATCGAACGTATCGAAGTGGTGCGCGGACCGATGTCCTCACTGTATGGTTCCGATGCGCTCGGTGGCGTGGTGAATATCATTACCAAAAAAATTGGCCAGCGCTGGAGCGGTACGATCACCGCCGACACCACGCTTCAGGAGCACCGCGATCGCGGCGATACCTGGAACGGCCAGTTCTACACCAGTGGCCCGCTGATTGACGGCGTGCTGGGGTTGAAAGCGTTTGGCAGCGTGGCGAAGCGCGAAAAAGATCAGCAGCAAGCCTCGCAAACTGCCGCAACGGGCGAATCGCCGCGCATTGAAGGTTTCACCAGCCGCGATGGCAACGTGGAGTTTGCCTGGACGCCGGATGAAAATCACGACTTTACCGCCGGTTACGGTTACGACCGACAGGATCGCGACTCCGATTCGCTGGACAAAAACCGCCTCGACCGGCAGAACTACTCGCTGGCGCATAACGGACGCTGGGGCATGGCAAACAGCGAACTGCGCTTTTACGGCGAGAAGATCGATAACAAAAACCCCGGCAATAGCGGCGCGATAAGCTCAGAGAGCAACACGATTGATGGCAAATTCGTCCTGCCACTGGGTGACATCAATCAACTTATTACCCTCGGCGGCGAGTGGCGTCACGACAAGCTGAAAGATCCCGTTAACCTCACCGGCGGCACCAGCAGCCAAACTTCAACCAGCCAGTACGCGCTGTTTGTCGAAGATGAGTGGCGGATTTTCGAACCGCTGGCGCTGACTACCGGCATCCGTATGGACGATCACGATACCTACGGCGATCACTGGAGCCCGCGCGCTTATCTGGTGTGGAGCGCCACCGACACGGTAACGGTGAAAGGCGGCTGGGCGACGGCGTTTAAAGCGCCATCACTGCTGCAATTAAGCCCGGACTGGGCGACCAACTCTTGTCGCGGCGGTTGCCGCATTGTCGGCAGTCCGGAACTGAAACCGGAAACCAGTGAAAGCTTTGAACTGGGGCTCTATTACAGCGGCGAAGAGGGCTGGCTGGACGGCGTGCAGGGCAGTGTCACCGCGTTCCAGAACAATATTGAAGACATGATCAATATTAACCGCACGTCGAGCCTGACCGAGGCGCCTGGCTATTCCAACTTTGTCGGCTTTGAACGCAATGCCAACGGCGTGCTGGTGCCGGTGTTCCGCTATTACAACGTCAACAAAGCGCGTATTCAGGGCGTGGAAACCGAGCTGAAGATCCCGTTTGATGAGGCATGGAAACTGACGCTGAATTACACCTATAACGACGGGCGCGATCTCAGCGGCGGCGGCAATAAGCCCTTGCAGGATCTGCCGTTCCATACTGCCAACGGTACGCTGGACTGGCAGGCCACAGAGGCGTGGTCGTTCTATCTTTCAGCGAACTACAGCGGTGAAAAACGCTCCGTCTCGCAGGGCGCAACGCCGGGCGGTTACGTTATCTGGAACACCGGCGGCGCGTGGCAGGCAACGAAAAATGTCAAACTGCGTGCCGGTGTGCTGAACCTGGCGGACAAAGATTTAAGCCGCGACGATTACAGCTACAACGAAGATGGCCGTCGCTACTTTATGGCTGTGGATTACCGCTTCTGATAAGAAAACCCCGGCGCAACGCTCGCGCCGGGGCATGGACTATTTCAGCAAGTGCTGCGCATGGAAGCGCAGATGATCTTCAATAAACGAGGCAATAAAGAAATAGCTGTGATCGTAGCCCGACTGGATACGCAGCGTCAGCGGCCAGGCTTTTTGCCGTGCCACTTCTGCCAGCCGCGCGGGTTGCAGTTGATCGGCGAGGAACTGATCGCCATCACCCTGGTCGATAAGCGTCGGGATGGCGTCATTTTCTGCACTTTCCAGCATCAATGCGCAGCTATCCCACGCGCGCCACTGCTCGGCATCCTCACCTAAGTAAGCGGTAAAGGCTTTTTGCCCCCACGGCACTTGCAGCGGGTTAACAATCGGCGCGAACGCTGAAACGCTGGTGTAACGACCGGGGTTTTTCAGCGCCATGATCAGCGCGCCGTGGCCGCCCATTGAGTGGCCGCTGATTGCCTCGCGCGGACTGACATTAAACTCAGACTGGATCAGCGCCGGTAACTCATCGCGCAGGTAATCGTACATGCGGTAGTGCGCCGCCCACGGTTGCTGCGTGGCATTGAGATAGAATCCCGCGCCTTTACCCAGATCGTAACTGTCGGCATCGGCAACATCATCACCGCGCGGGCTGGTGTCCGGCATCACCAGCACAATACCCAGCTCGGCAGCGACACGCTGCGCGCCCGCTTTGGTGGTGAAATTCTCATCGTTACAGGTCAGGCCGGAGAGCCAGTAAAGCACCGGCGGGCGGGTTTCACTGCGCTGCGGCGGTAAAAAGATGCTGAACGTCATGGTGCAGTTCAGGACGTGGGAGTCGTGACGCCAGCGTTGCTGCCAGCCTTCAAAACAGCGATGCTCTTCGAGCAATTCCATGCGGGGCTCCTCAGGGTCTTCACAGAGAGAAACATTCATAATACAGATTATTCCCGCCGCTGTGAGTAACTTTCACTTCCGCATCAATACAACATACTGCATCATAAACATAACTTTACATTAACATTTCGGAGGCTGAGATGGCGCAACGCGTCGCGCTGTGTGGTTTTATCGTGCTGGTGGTGGCGATGGGCATCGGGCGATTTGCTTTTACGCCGCAGGTGCCGTTGATGATCCGCGAGGGACAACTCACCCTCACCAGCGCCGGGCTGGTCGCGGCCATTAACTACCTCGGTTATTTGCTTGGTGCATGGGATGCCATGCGTGCGCAGCGGCATATCGAAGTGCGTCTCTATCTGGGCATTGGCGGTGCGGTAGCGCTGACCTTCTTATCGGCGGTGGCGGATAACGCCCTTGTGCATGGCGCAATGCGGCTGGTCATTGGCGCGATGAGCGGCTGGGCGATGGTGCTGATTGCCGCATGGACCAACGAGCGGCTGGCGCACGCCGGGAAACCGGGTCTGAGCGCGGCAGTGTTTGCCGGGCCAGGCGCCGGGATTGCCTTCAGTGGTTTGTTGGCGGTGGCCATTCAGGCGAAAGGGCTGAGTGCCGGTGCCGCCTGGCAGGTGTATGGCGTGCTGGCGCTGCTGCTGGTCGCGATTATTGCCCGCTATCTGCCAAGGCCGGGCGAATGGCACAGGCCAGGGGAAAAGCCACAGCCGCTGCACTTAACGCCCGATCTTAAGCGTCTGGTCTGGAGCTACAGCCTGGCCGGGTTTGGCTATATCCTCCCGGCGACATTTTTGTCGCAAATGGCGGCGCTGCGTTTTCCCGGCAGTCTGTTTGCTCAGTTTGTCTGGCCGGTCTTCGGCGCCGCCGCGGTTATTGGCATTGCGTTAAGCATTATGTTGCGCCATGTCGGCCACAGCCATCAGCGGCTGGCGATAGTGCTGTGGTTACAGGGCGCGGGCGTGCTGGCGGCGTGGCTGTTGCCGGGGATGAGCGGGCTGGTGTGCGGCGCGCTGCTGGTCGGCGGCGGTTTTCTGTGCGCGGTGCAGCTTTCGCTGTTATACGGTCGCGAGCTTGCGCCGAATCACACGCGGTATATGGCCGGGCTGCTGACCACCGGCTATGCGGTGGGGCAACTGGTCGGCCCGATGACTTCCGCCATCTCAACCTGGCTGACACAGCGTCTTGAACCGGCGCTCGGCGTGGCGGCAATTGCGCTGTTAATCGGCGGGCTTTTAGTGTGGAAACGCAGTGCCTGAAAGGCGGTGGCGATTTCAATAATTATCATTATCGGGGCTGGATTATGTGCGCGGCCTCACGCACAATGTCCGTTCACTTTGCCGTAACAGGCGAAGCTCGCCACACCGCAGGAGAATAAAAACATGTCATCACTCAGTAAAGAAGCGGCGCTCGTCCATGAGGCTCTGGTTGCCCGTGGTCTGGAAACGCCGCTGCGCCCACCGGTGCAAATGGATAATGAATCCCGTAAACGTCTTATCGCCGGGCATATGACCGAGATTATGCAACTGCTCAATCTCGATCTGAGTGATGACAGCCTGATGGAAACGCCGCACCGCATCGCCAAAATGTATGTCGATGAGATTTTCTCCGGCCTTGATTACGCCAACTTCCCGAAAATCACCGTCATCGAAAATAAGATGAAAGTGGATGAGATGGTGACGGTGCGCGATATCACGCTTACCAGCACCTGCGAACATCACTTTGTCACTATCGACGGCAAAGCCACCGTGGCGTATATCCCAAAAGAGTCGGTGATTGGCCTGTCGAAAATTAACCGCATTGTGCAGTTTTTTGCCCAGCGCCCGCAGGTTCAGGAGCGTTTAACTCAGCAGATCCTGACTGCCCTGCAAACCCTGCTTGGCACCAATAATGTCGCGGTATCGATTGATGCAGTTCATTATTGTGTGAAAGCGCGCGGTATTCGCGATGCGACCAGCGCGACCACGACGACCTCGCTCGGCGGCCTGTTTAAGTCGAGCCAGAACACCCGCCAGGAGTTCCTGCGCGCCGTTCGCCACATCTCTAATTGACCGGAGCTGCCGACATGGAAAGGAATGTCACGCTGGATTTTATTCGTGGCATCGCCATTCTCGGCATTCTGCTGCTCAATATCACCGCCTTTGGTTTACCGAAGGCGGCCTATCTTAACCCCGCCTGGTATGGCGCGATCACGGCGCGTGATGCCTGGACCTGGGCGCTGCTCGATCTCTTCGCGCAGGTTAAATTCCTCTCGCTGTTCGCCATTCTTTTCGGCGCGGGCCTGCAAATGCTGCTGCCGCGCGGTAAACGCTGGATCCAGTCGCGTCTGACGTTGCTGGTGCTGCTTGGGTTTATTCACGCGCTCTTTTTCTGGGATGGCGATATTTTGCTGGCTTATGGGCTGGTGGGGCTGATTTCCTGGCGTATGATCTGCGATGCGCAAAGTGTCAAAACCATGTTCAACACCGGCGTGGTGCTGTATCTCATTGGCATCGCCGTGTTGTTGCTGTTGGGTTTCATTTCCGGCTCTGCGCCGAACCGCTCATGGTTGCCGGATGCCGCCAATATTCAGTATGAAAGCTGGTGGAAAACCAGCGGCGGCATGATGGAAGCGCTGAGTAACCGCGCCGGTTTGTTATCTAACACGATGCTGGCGCTGGGGGCGCAATATGGCTGGCAGCTGGCCGGTTTGATGCTGCTGGGTGCCGCGTTAATGCGCAGCGGCTGGCTGAAAGGGCAGTTCAGCCTTCGCCATTACCGCCGCGTTGGCGCATCGATGATTGCGCTGGGGATGCTGATAAACATTCCGGCGATTATTGCCCAGTGGCAATTGGGCTGGTCATACCGCTGGTGCGCGTTTATTTTGCAAGCACCGCGCGAGCTGAGCGCGCCGCTCCAGGCGGTGGGTTACGCCGCGCTGGCGTGGGGCTTCTGGCCGCAGATCTGCGGCTATAAACTGGTGAATGCTATCGCCTGCGTCGGGCGCATGGCGCTCACCAACTACCTATTACAAACCCTGATTTGCACCACGCTGTTTAACCGCCTCGGGCTGTTTATGCAGTTCGACCGCCTGCAACTGCTGGCCTTTGTCCCGGCGGTATGGGTCGTTAACATTCTCTTCTCGGTATTCTGGCTTAAGCGTTTTCGCCAGGGGCCGCTGGAGTGGTTGTGGCGACAATTAACCGCGCGTGCTGCGGGGAGCGCATTACAACGCACATCCAGATAACGATCTGGATCACAATCATTAACAAAACGGATGTAACCGTTTCCATTCATGTGATGTCACTCACGTAGCAACCCCGTTCCGACTGCCAGAATAGCCTCCTTACTTAACCCAGGGGGTGACTGTGAACTGCCGCAATCCAGAAAAGGTGGGTAAAAATGATCACCATTCGTGACGTTGCCCGTCATGCGGGCGTCTCTGTCGCGACGGTTTCCCGCGTGCTCAACAACAGCGCGCTGGTCAGCCAGGAAACACGGGAAACCGTGATGAAAGCGGTCGCCCAGCTTGGTTATCGCCCTAATGCCAACGCCCAGGCGCTGGCGACGCAGGTTAGCGACACCATCGGCGTGGTGGTGATGGATGTCTCCGATGCCTTTTTCGGCGCGCTGGTAAAAGCGGTCGATACCGTCGCCCAGCAGCACCAGAAATATGTGCTGATTGGCAATAGCTACCATGAAGCGGAAAAAGAGCGCCACGCCATTGAAGTGCTGATTCGCCAGCGCTGTAACGCTTTGATTGTGCACTCTAAAGCCCTCAGTGATGAAGAACTCACGGGCTTTATGGAGCAGATCCCTGGCATGGTGTTGATTAACCGGCTGGTACCGGGCTACGCGCACCGTTGCGTCTGCCTTGATAACGTCAGCGGAGCGGTGATGGCCACGCGGATGTTGCTTAATAACGGTCATCAGCGCATCGGCTATCTGGCGTCCAGTCACCAGATTGAAGATAACGATCTGCGCCGCAATGGCTGGTTCCGCGCGCTGGAAGAGCAGGGCATCACCGCGCCTGACAGTTGGGTCGGCACCGGTTCGCCGGATATGCAGGGCGGCGAAGCGGCAATGGTTGAACTGCTCGGGCGCAACCTGCAACTTACCGCCGTGTTTGCCTATAACGACAGCATGGCCGCGGGGGCGTTGACGGCGCTGAAAGATAACGGCATTGCGGTGCCGCAGCATCTGTCACTCATTGGTTTCGATGATATTCCCATTGCCCGTTACACCGACCCGCAACTGACCACGGTACGCTATCCGGTGGCGTCAATGGCGCGGCTGGCGACAGAACTCGCCTTACAGGGCGCGGCAGGCAAGCTGGATCCCGAGGCTGCGCACTGCTTTATGCCGACTCTGGTGCGCCGCCACTCTGTTACCGCGCGGCAAACTGTGGCACCGATCACTAACTTATAACGCACAGTGATGTAACCGTTTTCAATCTGTGAGTAAATTCACAGTATCTTAACAAGGCGCTGACTATGATGTCAGCGTTTTGGAAGCTGAAACACGATGTAACGGTGATTATTCACTTTTACTTTTGGTGCTCTCATTGAAACATCGGATAAAGCGAACTTCTGGAGCGTTACCGAACACGGACGAATGGATTTTTTAGCGTGAACGTCGGTAGTCAGTAACGTCTTCGTAACATACTGGCCCGCCGAGCATTATTCACAAGAACTACCCTGCATATAAAAATATCGGAGATACCATGAATAAGAAGGTGTTGACTCTGTCTGCTGTCATGGCAAGCATGCTTTTTGGCGCAGCCGCACACGCAGCGGATACCCGCATTGGTGTGACCATCTATAAATATGACGATAACTTCATGTCCGTTGTTCGTAAGGCTATTGAAAAAGACGCCAAAGAAGCGCCGGACGTTCAGCTGCTGATGAACGACTCCCAAAACGACCAATCCAAACAGAATGATCAGATAGACGTCCTGCTGGCAAAAGGCGTGAAAGCGCTGGCGATCAACCTGGTTGACCCGGCTGCGGCAGGCACGGTAATTGAAAAAGCGCGTGGCCAGAATGTGCCAATCGTCTTCTTCAACAAAGAGCCGTCCCGTAAAGCGCTGGATAGCTATGACAAAGCCTACTACGTGGGTACTGACTCGAAAGAATCCGGGGTTATTCAGGGCGACCTGATTGCTAAACACTGGGCAGCTAACCAGGGCTGGGATCTGAACAAAGATGGTCAAATCCAGTTCGTGCTGCTGAAAGGCGAGCCGGGCCACCCGGATGCGGAAGCGCGCACCACGTACGTGGTGAAAGAACTGAATGAGAAAGGCATCAAAACCCAGCAACTGGCGTTAGATACCGCAATGTGGGACACCGCGCAGGCGAAAGATAAGATGGACGCCTGGCTCTCTGGCCCGAACGCCAACAAAATCGAAGTGGTTATCGCCAACAACGATGCGATGGCAATGGGCGCAGTAGAAGCGCTGAAAGCGCACAACAAATCCGCTATTCCGGTATTTGGCGTGGATGCGCTGCCAGAAGCCCTGGCGCTGGTGAAATCCGGTGCGCTGGCCGGTACCGTGCTGAACGATGCTAACAACCAGGCGAAAGCCACCTTCGATCTGGCGAAAAACCTTGCCGATGGTAAAGGTGCGGCGGATGGCACGAGCTGGAAAATTGAGAATAAGATTGTCCGTATTCCTTACGTCGGCGTTGATAAAGACAACCTGACAGAAATCTCCGGTAAATAATTTTTTGTAACACCGTTCTCACTGGGCGTATTGATTAATACGCCCATTTATAAAAATGATATGCCAGGCCAACAAGGTATAATTATGGTCAGCAATAATACTCAGTCGTCAGGTGAATTCTTGTTGGAAATGAGCAATATCAACAAGTCATTTCCCGGCGTAAAGGCACTTGATAATGTCAATTTAAAAGTCCGTCCTCACTCCATTCATGCATTAATGGGGGAAAACGGTGCGGGTAAATCAACATTATTAAAATGTCTTTTTGGGATCTATCAAAAAGATTCCGGCAGCATCCTTTTTCAGGGCAAAGAGATCGATTTCCACTCAGCTAAAGAGGCGCTGGAAAACGGTATTTCCATGGTTCACCAGGAATTAAACCTGGTACTGCAACGATCCGTTATGGATAATATGTGGCTGGGGCGTTACCCCACCAAAGGCATGTTTGTTGATCAGGATAAAATGTTCCGCGACACCAAAGATATCTTTGATGAGCTGGATATTGATATCGATCCACGCGCGCGCGTAGGCACATTATCCGTGTCGCAAATGCAGATGATTGAAATAGCGAAAGCGTTCTCCTATAACGCTAAGATCGTTATTATGGATGAGCCTACTTCTTCGCTGACCGAAAAAGAGGTTAATCATCTGTTTAAAATTATCCGCAAGCTGAAAGAGCGCGGCTGCGGTATTGTTTATATCTCCCACAAAATGGAAGAAATATTCCAGCTGTGTGATGAAATCACTATTCTGCGCGACGGTCAGTGGATTGCCACCCAGCCGCTCGAAGGGCTGGATATGGATAAGATCATCGCCATGATGGTGGGCCGCTCGTTGAACCAACGCTTCCCGGACAAGCACAACACGCCGGGGGAAACCATTCTCGAAGTGCGTAATCTCACCTCGTTGCGCCAGCCGTCGATTCGCGACGTCAGCTTTGATTTACGCAAAGGCGAAATTCTCGGGATTGCCGGCCTGGTCGGCGCAAAACGTACCGATATCGTCGAAACCTTATTTGGCATTCGTGAGAAATCAGCCGGTACCATTAAATTACATGGCAAGCAGATTAATAATCACAATGCTAATGAAGCCATTAATAATGGCTTTGCGCTAGTGACTGAAGAGCGCCGTTCTACCGGTATCTATGCTTATTTAGATATTGGATTTAACTCATTGATTTCCAATATTCAAAATTACAAAAATAAAGTCGGTTTGCTGGATAACAGCCGCATGAAAAGCGATACCCAATGGGTTATTGATTCGATGCGGGTAAAAACACCAGGGCACCGCACACAAATTGGTTCATTATCGGGTGGTAACCAGCAGAAAGTGGTTATTGGCCGCTGGCTGTTAACTCAGCCGGAAATTCTGATGCTTGATGAACCGACTCGCGGTATTGACGTTGGTGCGAAGTTTGAAATTTATCAACTGATTGCCGAGCTGGCGAAGAAGAATAAGGGGATTATTATTATCTCTTCTGAAATGCCTGAGTTGTTAGGCATCACTGACCGTATTCTGGTAATGAGCAATGGCCTTGTTTCCGGAATTGTTGATACTAAAACGACCACGCAAAACGAAATTCTCCGTCTTGCGTCTTTGCACCTTTAAGATCAGGGGCTCCTCATGAGTGCGTTAAATAAAAAAACTTTTCTCACTTATCTGAAAGACGGCGGGATTTACGTTGTTCTTTTAGTGTTACTGGCCATTATTATTTTTCAGGATCCCACGTTCTTAAGTTTGCTGAACTTAAGTAATATTCTGACCCAATCTTCCGTGCGCATTATTATCGCGCTCGGCGTCGCGGGGTTGATTGTGACCCAGGGGACGGATCTTTCTGCCGGGCGTCAGGTCGGTCTGGCGGCGGTGGTTGCCGCTACGCTGTTGCAGTCAATGGAAAACGTCAACAAAGTCTTCCCGGACATGGCCACCATGCCGATTCCGGTGGTGGTGCTGATTGTCTGCGTCATCGGCGCGATTATCGGCCTGGTCAACGGTATCATCATTGCTTACCTGAATGTGACGCCGTTTATCACCACGCTGGGTACGATGATTATCGTTTACGGTATCAACTCCCTCTATTACGACTTTGTGGGTGCGTCGCCGATCTCCGGCTTCGACAGCGGCTTCTCGACCTTTACGCAAGGCTTTATTGCGATGGGCAGTTTCCGCCTCTCCTATATCACCTTCTACGCGTTGATTGCCGTCGGCTTTGTCTGGGTGCTGTGGAATAAAACCCGCTTCGGTAAAAACATTTTCGCTATCGGCGGTAACCCGGAAGCAGCAAAAGTTTCTGGTGTGAACGTTGCCCTGAACCTGCTGATGATTTATGCGCTCTCCGGTGTGTTCTACGCCTTCGGCGGAATGCTGGAAGCGGGCCGCATCGGTTCAGCGACCAATAACCTTGGCTTTATGTATGAACTGGATGCTATCGCCGCGTGTGTGGTGGGCGGCGTCTCTTTCAGCGGCGGGGTAGGCACCGTGGTGGGCGTGGTGACCGGTGTGATTATCTTCACCGTTATCAACTACGGCCTGACCTATATCGGTATCAACCCGTACTGGCAGTACATCATCAAGGGCGGCATTATTATCTTCGCCGTGGCACTGGACTCCCTGAAGTACGCGCGTAAAAAATAATTTCTGTTCTGCACTTCAAGCCCGCTTATTTTAGCGGGCTTTTTTTATGGCGTTCGATTATTAAAAAACTTCACCGCTTCGCCATGGTGAAATTTCACTTCGCTGCTACGCTCTATCCCTGCCTGAATGGCATACGTCAGCCAGCATTCGCTACGCTTTTGCATACCTCTTTTTTGGGCTGAAAAGGCCCCTGAAAACGCATCTCATTGAAGATTCTGTTAAATTTAAGGGAATTCTGAAGGCCATCTTTCCGCTCGCTACTTACGCTTGAAACAATGAATCTGTGAAAGTTGTAAGCGCAGCTCAGGGGGATGCTTATGAATATTGTCTATTTTAAGGTGGATAATCTGCCGCATGAAAAAACGAATCAGGTCAATTTCCAGTTAAAGAACGTTGAACTTCTTCGTGACGGTGACGTTATCGCCACGCCCGGCGATATTAACGTTACCGCGTTGCCATTCTTCTACTTTTGTAGCGTGCCGACCGGGTTTCGCAAAATAGAATTCAGAATGAACAATAATCCGCCAGCGCGTGTCGTTTGTAGCGCAGGTTATTTAAAGACCGGTGACTATTTGGTGAATACACCGGAAGGGGAGATTGTGCTGCCATTTAACGCACTTAACGGCATGTGGACGCTGGATAAAACTACCGCCGCGCGGATTAACCATCAGGACTTTATGGCGCGGGCATTTACGCTTATCCGCCCAATTAAAAGTAATAACCGTCCTGCACCGCTGAATTAACGGCGCACTGTCAGTTTTTTCCTCTCTTTTGCATATCAATCAGCTGCTCGGCGGTGACCGCCGGGTAGCCTTGCGCATCGTTTGGCACTTCCTGCATTGAAGGGATTGGCACCAGCGGCCCCAGAAAACGGGGTTCGCGCTTAAACAGATACAAATCGGCAATGGTGCCGAGCCGCGCGCCAAACTCACGCGCCCGCACGCTCCACATATCTTTTGGTGACGGCACCGCATAACACTGCGCCTGAATGCCTAAATGCCGGGCGATAAACAGCGCCCGCTCGCAGTGAAAACGCTGGGTGATAATGATGAAATCGTTGGTATCAAACACTTTGCGGGTACGGACTATTGAGTCCAGCGTGCGGAAACCCGCGTAATCGAGCACGATGTCCGCAGGATCGACGCCTGCGGCAATCAAGTCTTTGCGCATGGTCATCGGCTCATTATAGCTTTGCAGGGCATTGTCACCGCTCAGCAGCAGGTAATTGACCTTGCCGCTGTTATAGGCGTTAAGCGCGCCCTGAATGCGGTAGCGATAATATTGGTTGATAACACCAGTGCGGTAATATTTGGCGGTGCCGAGTACAACGCCCACCTGACGCCAGGGGAGATCCTGCAAGTCGTCGTAAATATAGGGGGCGGTTTTCCAGCTCATCCAGCGGTCTAAGCCAAGCGCAGTCAACAGCAGCAGGCCGATCAGGACTAACAGGCTGTAGAAAAAACGCTTAAACATGAAGCTGACTCGGTAGGGAATGGAAATTTCACTCAGGCTACTTTACCCGCACGGCAAGCGCAAGAAACGCAGGTTCAATTGCGGGGTTTTTCATCACTGCGGGCCGGAACCCGCAGTAATACGCTTAGAGCAGCACGCGTTCAACCTGCTCGCAACCCAGCGCCCGCAAGGTTGCCAGCGTGGCATCCCACTGCGTTAACGGCGCATCGGCACGTTCTGCCAGCACCGCGCGCTCGATATCCGCATAATCAAAACCGCTCAGGCTCAGAAGATTTAACGCGCCTTGCAGCGGCGGCAATGTGGGGTTAAAAGCGGCGTTTTCGGCGTAGCGCCCGCTGAAAATCTGCCCGTTACGACCGGCAAGGGCCACACCAGAAGGCGACTGGGTATAAGGGGAATGGCTTTGATTCGCGGCAGCGATTGCCGCTTGCGTCAGCTTATCACCGCGCAGCGGGAAGCTGTGGTTCTGCTCATCCATCAACAATGTTTTGATGTCGAGATCTTTTGGGCCAAACGCATCCGGCAGGTAATCGCCCAGCGTGTGCGGCGCACGGCCTGGCAGATGAATGCGCAGGCTCAGCCCACTGTTGAGCTCGTTCATAAACTGGCGGCAGTGGCCGCAGGGCGTGTAATTGACCGTGACAGCGGCCAGCGCGTTTTCACCGCGCAGCCAGGCGTGGCTGATGGCGCTCTGTTCGGCATGTACCGTTTGTTGCATGGTCGCGCCGCGAAACTCCATATTGGCACCAAAGTACCAGTTGCCGCTGATGCCTCGCGCAATGGCCCCGACATTAAAATGGGAAAGGTCAGTGCGGGCACACGCGGCGGCGAGAGGAAGCAGGGCGAAGGCCAATGCATCGGCGTCCAGTTGCGTCGCGCTTTGCAACGTTGCCACCTGCTCTGCACTCAGCATGGCGGGGAAATGATCATCCGCCAGCAGAGGAGCCAACGCGGCCTGTAAATTCTCCGCAAGCCCGGAATAAGCAGTGTGAAAACGTGAATGCATAGCAGTGCCTCATAGCGTGTATTGGAACCGTAGTTTACGGGTCCGTATCGCTCTTATGTGTGACTCACTTCACATTGCATGTGCAACTTATGTAACTCAGATGAATATTGCGCGACGCATCGCAAATTTTAACCCCACAGCGCAAGGAGCAGCGGGAACAGGAACGGAGCCAGCAGCGAGGTGATTATCCCGCAGATCACCAGCGCCAGAGAACTGAACGCCCCTTCCTGATAATCCAGCTCGGCACAACGCGCAGTCCCCAATGCATGGGACGCCGTTCCCATTGCCAGCCCGCGCGCCGATTTGGTTTTGATACGCATCAGGTTCAGCAAGGTATGACCAAATACTGCGCCCAATACGCCGACGAAAATTACGCACACGGCGCTGATCGCCGGGATACCGCCGAGGCTGCCGCCCACCGCCATCGCAATCGGTGTGGTAACGGATTTGGGCAAAATTGAGGCGGCAATTTCCGGCGTCGCACCCATCAACAGCGCAATCAATGTACCGCTGATCATCGCCACCAGGCTGCCGATAAAGCAGATAGTGATGATGGATTTCCAGCGGGCGCGGATCTGGTGTAACTGCTCATACAGTGGAAAGGCCAGCGCGACGACGGCGGGTTGCAGCAGATCGTTGAGGATTTTGCTGCCCTGGAAATAGTGATCGTACGGCGTGCCGGTCAACAGCAGGATCGGGATAATCACCACCATCGCCACCAGCAGCGGGTTAAGCAGCGGCGATTTGAAACGGGCGGCAAGTTTACGCGCGGCAAAAAATACCGCCAGGGTTAGCGGCAGCGACCACCAGATATACGTCATCATTTCTTACGCCCTTTTTTGCCGACCACGTTACGCTCGCCGTGCACCAGATGCGTGCTCCAGCTCACCACCAAAAAGACAATCGCGGTACTGACCGCACAGGAAACAATAATCGGGCCGAACTGCGCCCGCAGCAGGTCGTAATACTGCATCACACCCACACCGATAGGCACGAACAGCAACACCATATAGCGGATAAAGAAAAAGCAGCCGGGGTTTACCCATTTGGCGGGCAGGATTTGCAGCGCCAGCAGGACAAACATAATCAGCATGCCAATAATGCTGCCGGGAATGGCAATAGGCAGCAGCGAGGCGACAAAAATACCGGCGTATAAACACGCGTAGATAAGCACAAAAGCACGAAGGTACTGCCAGATAATATTCAATGATTTACTCATGGTGAAAGCCCTTGCCGAAACGCATTCATCATACAATTAAAGCGAAAAACGTGCTACTGATCACATCATGAATTCTGAGCATACCAAACATTCCATTGAGTAAGGTTATGCATTCCTCCAGGATTTGCTGTGCGCTGCGGGTGAACGTCCCGGCTCATGGAGCCGGGATGCGTTCAGAAGGTGACGTTCAGTTTGCCCCAAACGGTTCTGCCGGGTTCATTTATCGGCCTGTTGGCCGTATAGCCAAAACTGCGATTTCCCGCGAGATTCAAATGCTCACTGTAGGTTCTGTTGAGAAGATTATCGACCCCGGCGCTCAGCTTAACCTGTGTCGTCATACGATACGCCGCATCGGCTGAAAGCACCGCAAACCCGGCGCTGCGGGAAAAGTCTTTGCCGACCACATTGCCCTGGTTAATCGCCACGCGGTGCTGGGCGCTGACCAGGCGCAGCAAGCCGCTGCTGCTCCAGTCGCCTTGTTGCCAGCTCAGCCCGAAACGGGCATCAAGCGGGGGGATTTGCGGTAATGGCCGGTGATCATCACGATTTTCTCCCCATGCATAGGCCAGGCTGGCCTCGGTTTTCCAGGCTTGCGTGAGCTGATAACTGACCCCGGTTTCGCTGCCCAAAATCGTGGCGTTGATGTTATCCACCTGGCTTAACCGCGCCTTGGGCGGGGCGTAGCGAAACAGGATAAAATCATGCACCCGACCCAGATACGCCGACACCCAGCCATTGAGTTGTGTCCCGGTATAATGTGCGCCGATATCAAGCTGGGTGGTCTTTTCGCTCTTGAGCCTGGCGAATGCTTGATCGCTACGGGTTGAGGAAAACAGTTCCCAATAATCGGGAAAGCGTTCGGTATAACCCAGCCCCGCATAGAGCATGGTCGACAAACCCACAGGTTGATGTTCGATACGCACAAACCCGGCGGGTAGCGTCTCTGTACGGTGCGCGGCAAAGCGCGTCACTTTAACGCTGTCGACACGCGCGCCACTAACGAGATGGCTCTGCGCTGTGGCATGCCAGGTTAATTCGCTGAACACACCCGCATCGCGAAAACGGGCATCCTGCACCTGGTGGCTCGCAATATGGCGGTAATGGGTATTGTGCTGCGCGTCCGTGCCGCCGCGTAGTTCAACCTGTGACCAGTGCCAGGTGCCCATCATTCGCCCGCCGAGGGTTTTACGCTCAACCTGCTTGCGCATCGGCATCTTTGGCTGCGGGCGCAGCGTGTAGTTATCCATAATGTGGTCGGCAGCGTTGCTGTAGAGACTGGCCTCGAACTTCTCGAACACCTCGCCCAGCGCGGATTTTTCCACCCGCAGGCCCAGGCTTTCACGTTTGAACTGCGTTCCGTCCATGGTGCGCCCGGCGTAGCGGGCTTCCCCGTCGCCTTTCCCGGCGGTGAGCGCCAGCAAGGTTGTTTTATCCGGCGTCCAGCCGAGTTCCAGATCGCCATTCCATTTTCGCCATTTCGACGGCACCCGATCGCCGCGCCCGTCTTTATAATCCCCGGCACGAGCGTGATTGCCGAGCAGGCGTAAATATCCCTCTTCGTTGCCGAGGCTCACATCGGCACGTTCATCCCGGCGCGTGCTGGAGCCCGCCAGCAGCGAAGCGCTTCCTTCCATTCCCGGTTTATCAAAGCGCGGCGGTTCGCGCTCAAAACGGATTGTCCCGGCGGAGTTGCCCGGCCCCCACAGCACCGTTTCCGGGCCTTTGATGAGCGTCAGCAGATCGAAATTTTCCGGCGAGATATAAGCACTCGGCGCATCCATTCTGCCGCCGCAGGCGCCGAGCATTTCGCCGTTGTCGGCCAAAATACGCAGGCGCGAGCCGAACATGCCGCGAAACACCGGGTCGCCGTTGGTGCCGCCGTTGCGCACTTGTGAAAATCCGGGCAGGTTTTTCAGGTAATCTGCACCGTCGCTGGCGGGAAGCAGCGGGTGGGACGCTTTCGGCGAGGTGATAATTTCAAGCGGGGAGGGGATGGGTGACGTCACAATCATCAGCGAATCGTGTGGCAAAGCGGCCTGTGTCAGCGGCACCATCAGGAATGATGGTGCCAGGATTGCGGGTATAACTGTTTGTATTTTCATAAGCTTCCTTACTGTTGATAATGCATAACGCGGATACAGCCCTGAGCGTTATGCGCAATTCATCCATGGAAATGCGTTTGGCGCAGTGTAACTGAAGAGAATTTGTACTGTTACAGATTCGTAAATCGCTGTTTGCAGAATGTGAAGCTGGTCAGCAACCTCGGGGCGATAAAGGCGCTTTCCTCCCTTTGACAGAGAAGCTACTATGTCGCCTCATTTTTCCGGGGTGATTTATGCGTGTATTACTGGCTCCAATGGAAGGCGTGCTCGACTCGCTGGTGCGCGAGCTGCTGAGCGAGGTTAACGATTATGATCTGTGCATCACCGAGTTTTTGCGCGTGGTCGATCAACTGCTGCCGGTAAAATCCTTTCATAAAATCTGCCCCGAGTTGCAACGCCAGAGCCGCACCCCTTCCGGCACGCTGGTGCGCATTCAATTACTCGGTCAGTACCCAGAGTGGCTGGCGGAAAACGCTGCGCGCGCGGTGGAGCTTGGCTCCTGGGGCGTTGATCTGAATTGCGGTTGCCCGTCGAAACTGGTGAACGGTAGCGGTGGCGGCGCAACGTTACTCAAAGATCCTGAGCTGATTTATCGCGGTGCGAAAGCGATGCGCGAAGCGGTGCCGTCGCATCTGCCGGTGACGGTGAAAGTCCGTCTCGGCTGGGACAGCCCGGCGCGGCAGTTTGAGATTGCCGATGCCGTGCAGCAGGCAGGAGCCAGTGAACTTGCGGTGCACGGGCGTACCAAAGAAGAGGGTTACAAAGCGGAGTGTATTAACTGGCAGGCGATCGGCAAGATCCGCCAGCGGTTGAAGATTCCGGTTATCGCTAATGGCGAAATTTGGGACTGGCAAAGCGCGCAGGAGTGTATGGCCATTACCGGCTGTGATGCGGTGATGATCGGGCGCGGCGCGCTGAATGTGCCGAACCTCAGCCGGGTGGTGAAATACAATGAACCGCGTATGCCGTGGCCCGAAGTGGTGGCGCTACTGGCAAAATATTCCCGGCTGGAGAAACAAGGCGATACGGGTCTGTATCACGTCGCGCGTATTAAACAGTGGCTCGGCTATTTGCGCAAAGAATATACACAAGCCAGCGATCTCTTTACTGAAATCCGTACTTATAAAACGTCGGGCGAAATTGCCGCAGCGATCGCGCGCGCCGAAATATAAACGAAACTTGTCGCGTTATGAAATATCAAAAAAATCGTAGCGTTATCTAAGTCACACTTTTATCACTTAGTTAAATTGCGGATAGATTATTTTTTCCTGAAATGGTATTTATCTCTCCACGCCATATCAGGGTTGTTACTGTTAAACAGGCAAAACCTAAACCGTCAGAATTCACCGCGTGTGAATTTCGGGTTTGGGTTTTTTTGTTTTCATGGCGTGCGTAAATAACAACAGTAAAACGAAATAATTAAAAGGAATTGTCTGAGCCTTTAGCATCGATGTTGTTTTTTTTGATGCTGGTTTTTAGGTCGGCAATATAAAAATGGAATAAAAATGTCAGCGATAAAATTTACTTTACCTTTGGTATTCATTTCTGGTTTAAGCGGCACTACCGCTTTCGCTAATAATGAACTGCCCAACACTCAGGGTTTTATTGAAAATAGTCAATTTGATATTACGTTGAAAAATGTCTGGATGCTGAACACCAGTAACCAACATGCTGATGCGGGTATCGGCGAGCAGCGAGCCTGGGCGCAGGGGGCGCTGCTTGATTACCAGAGCGGCTGGTATCGGGATGTCATCGGCGTTGATGCGTCCTGGTACAGTGTGGTCAAGCTGTACGCCAATGACGATTTTGCCGGTCGCGATCTGCTGCGCGATCACAACGGTCATGCGGAGGGTTTTAACAAAATCGGCCAGCTTTACGGCAAGCTGAAATGGGAAGATGAACATGCTTACGCCAGGCTCTATGCGGGCTGGAAGCAGCTTTATAAGTTCGGCGCAATCAGCGTAACGCGAAGCCGTGCGGCACCAAGCTCCTGGCAGGGTGTGAGCCTGGAGAGCGGCTGGGAAGATTTCTCCGCGCGCGCTGCCTGGGTTACGCGCTTTTCCGAGCGCGATGAACCGGAAAAGCGTCGCTTTTATACGTTAAAAAGTAATAAGCCCATTGATCATATTGTCACGGGCGATGTGAGTTGGATCCCGGCGAAAAATACGCGTGTCACCTGGCTTATTGGCGAAAGCGATAATTATCTTTTACGTCAGGGGCTGGAAACACAATTCTCATTACCGTTGGCGGAGAATGAGAACATTCTTTTACGCGGAGCCTGGTATTACAATCGCGGCCTGGCTGAATGGGAAGGAGCGCGAGGATTTACCAATACTGCGCAACATATTTTCGCGATGGTCAGTTATCAATCACAGGATATTGAGTCCGGTATTGCGTGGTCAAAAACTAAAGCGCATCTGGATAATGGGCTAGGTCATTTTTATTGGCATATGGGCAAGAACACGCGAGGCGCATTTAATAGCCCGGCAGACGGTGAAGGCAATGATTATGTCAATGACAATGAACAAATGCTTTATTGGTATGGGAAATATGCGCTGTCGCCAGAATTAACTGCGGGGATTTTTGCTAATCACGGTTTTGGTGCCAAATACCAGGGCGTTGCATTAACACAGTGGGAATATGGCGGCTTTGTGGCGTGGGCACCAGCGGCGATATCTGGCTTGTCCATTTCTGCCGGATTTGGCCCAAGTTACAGCTGGAAACTGGTGCACGGTAAACCGTCGCTCACGGAAGACAAGCGCGCTTTCCACCGCTCGAAAGGCGTGGGGGGCGGGGTAACGATGGAATACAAATTTGGTCTGCATAACTAACAGGGAGCTTCACCGTGAATAAGACATTACTGGCACTTTTGATAACTGCGCTTGCGACGACCAGCGTACAGGCCGCTGAGCGGGCGATGCGCGTTTTACTGGTCAACGACGATGGCTGCGACTCCGTGGGGACGATTTCCTTACAGGAAAAGCTGGCGGCCAAAGGGTTTGATGTCTGGATGGTGGCCCCCGCCACTAATCAGAGCGGGATTGGCTCGGCTATCACCTTTAAACCCAATAAGATTTTTGACGTCAAAAAAGTGGCGGATAAACGTTACTGCTTCCCCGGTACGCCTGCGGATGCGGTGGATTTCGGTCTGCTTGGCGTGCTGAAAGATAACCCGCCAGACCTGATCATTTCCGGTGTCAACGATGGGCCAAACACCGGCGTGGCGCAGATTAACTCCGGCACCGTGGGTGCGGCGGCGCGTGCCGTGCGTTATGGCTACCCGGCCATTGCTGCGAGCATCGGTTACCTGCTGACGGTTGAGGAGCAAAAAGCAGGCTGGCCAAGTACACATAAATACTGGCCGGATTCCGTCGATTATGTGGTGTCGCTGGTGGATAAGCTCCATGCCAAATGGCAGCCAGGCCAGGCAGTACTGCCGGTGGGATCGGGGCTGAGCATCAACTATCCGCCGCTGGCAAAAAGCGACATTAAGGGTGAGAAATACATCGGCAACGAGCCATTCCCGGTTCCGCAGCACAGCTACAAACTGCTGGAAGATGGCCGCGCGCAGCAAATTCTGAGTGATAAAGTGCTGACGCCGAGCAACGCGGATACCGACACTGGCTGGTTAAACCAGGGCTATATCACCCTGACGGTCTTTGATGGTCAATGGAATGCCCCGCAGTATGAAACACATTATCAGGCACTGCTACGCTGATGGCAGCCTACAACGGCGATAGCTCCACCTCTTCCGGCCCGTTGACCGCGGGCGGGATGCGTATCGCCAAAATATTAAACAATAATGTCGCGGTGGTGCTTGATGAGCATCAGCGCGAGCAGGTGGTGATGGGGCGGGGGATCGCGTTTCAAAAGCGACCCGGCGAACAGCTTGATGAAAGCCGTATCGAGAAAGTGTTTGCCCTGCAAAGCGATGAGCTGGTGCGTCGGCTGGGGGAGTTGCTCAGCCAGATCCCGCTGGAAGTGATGACCGCCTGCGATCGCATTATTGATTTGGCCCGCGAGCGTCTGGGCAGGTTGCAGGAGAGTCTGTACATCACCTTAACCGACCACTGCTTTTTTGCTATTGAGCGGCAGAAAAAAGGCCTGCTCATTCGCAACGGGCTGCTGTGGGAGATAAAACGCCTCTACCCAAAAGAGTTTGCGCTGGGTCAGCAGGCGCGGGAGATCCTCGCTAAGCGCCTGGACGTTGAATTACCCGAAGACGAAGCCGGTTTTATCGCCTTACACCTGGTGACGGCGCAACTCAACAGTGAAATGCCGGAAGTGATGCATATCACCAAAGTGATGCAGGAGATCTTACATATCGTGCAGTACCAGCTAAAGCTGGAATACGATGAGGATTCTCTTAGCTATCAACGCTTTGTGACGCATCTGAAGTTCTTCTCGCAGCGTATGCTGAACCGCACCGTGGTGGAAGATGACGATCCCGGCCTGCATCTGGCGGTGAAAGAGAACTACGCGCTGGCATGGAAGTGCGCCGAGAAGGTGGCGCGTCATCTGGTCAGTACGTATCAGAGGCCACTGACAACGGAAGAGATAATGTTTCTCGCGCTCCACATTGAGCGCGTGAGGAAAGTACGGCACTGATTTGTGCCGCCAGGGTTGTTACTGCATCAATCAGTGCAGGCAAAACCTGAGTCCGCTCCCGCAAGGTACCGGCCTCAGGTTTTTTTTTACTCAGACACAAGAGGCAAGGAACTCAGCATGGAATATCAAACACTGGCGAAAGACATTCTCAGCCACGTGGGCGGCAAGGAGAACATCAGCAGCGTGGTGCATTGCGCTACGCGCTTACGCTTTAAACTCAAAGAGATGCACAAAGCCGACGCCGAAGGCTTAAAAGCGAATCCTGGTGTGATTATGGTCGTGGAAAGCGGCGGCCAGTTTCAGGTGGTCATCGGCAATCATGTGCATGACGTATGGCAGGCCGTGCGCAAAGACGCCGGTCTGACGGACGACACGCCAATGACGGTGAGCGAGGATAAGAGCTCCTTGTTCAACCGCATCATTGATATTATTTCCGGCATTTTTACACCGTTTATCGGCATTCTCGCCGCCTCCGGGATCCTCAAAGGCATGCTGGCGCTGGCCGTCGTTTGCGGCTGGCTTAACCCCGAGAGTGGCACGTACAAAATCTGGTTTGCCGCCAGCGATGCGCTGTTCTTCTTCTTCCCGCTGGTGCTGGGTTATACCGCCGGGAAAAAGTTCGGCGGCAATCCGTTTATCACGATGGCGATTGGCGGTGCATTAACCCACCCGCTGATGATAAGCGCCTTCAATGCCAGCCAGGCGAGCGGTGCGGTGAGTGAAACCTTCCTCGGCATTCCCGTGACATTCCTCAATTACAGCGGCTCGGTTATCCCGATTATTCTTGCATCGTGGGTAAGTTGCTGGCTGGAAAAACAGGGCAACCGCTTTCTGCATGCCTCACTGAAAAACTTCTTCGCGCCGGTGTTCTGCATTGCCATTACCGTGCCGCTCACGTTTTTGCTGATTGGCCCGGTCGCCACCTGGCTCAGCCAGATGCTGGCGTTCGCTTACCAGTCCATTTATAGCCTGGCGCCGTGGCTGGCGGGCGGCGCGCTGGGTGCGCTGTGGCAGGTGTGCGTCATTTTCGGCCTGCACTGGGGGCTGGTGCCGCTCATGATCAACAACATGGCCGTTTTCGGCCAGGACACGATGTTACCGATCCTGCTGCCTGCGGTGCTAGGCCAGGTGGGCGCGACGCTGGGTATCTTCCTGCGTACCCGTAATGGGCAACAAAAAGTGCTGGCGGGTTCGTCGATAGCCGCCGGGATTTTCGGTATCACCGAACCGGCGGTCTATGGTCTGACCCTGCCGCTGCGCCGACCGTTTATTTTTGGCTGTATCGCGGGAGCTGTCGGGGGAGCCATTGTCGGCTTTAGCGGCAGCCATGCGTACTCCTTTGGCATGGCGAATATCTTTACGCTGGCGCAAATGATCCCACCGGGCGGCGTTGACGCGACGCTGTGGGGCGGCATTGTTGGATGCGCCGTCGCGTTCGGGCTGTCGTTAATACTGACCTGCATTGCCGGGCTGCCAAAAACACCGATGGCGGCCCCCGCGGGAAAGGTCAGCGCTCTGCCGGAAAAAGTGTTGCTCGCGCCGATGAGTGGCAGCGTGCTGGCGTTGGATCAAGTTGGCGACCCCACATTTGCCAGCGGTTTACTGGGCGATGGTGTGGCAATCATTCCCGTGGACTGCCGGGTTGTTTCGCCGTTTGCCGGGGAAGTGGCTTCCCTGTTTGAAACCAAACATGCGATTGGCTTACTCAGCGATTGCGGTATCGAAATGCTGATTCACGTCGGCATCGACACAGTGAAGCTGGAAGGCAAACCCTTTACCGCGCATGTCAGCGTGGGTGACAGAGTGAAACCGGGCGACCTGCTTCTGGAGTTCGATCGCGCGGCGATCCTCGCCGCCGGGTTCGATCTCGCCACCCCGGTCATTATCAGTAACAGCGACTGCTACACGGGCGTATCTAACGTGGCATCTACCTCAGTTCAGGCCGGAAAACCGCTGCTAGCGGTGGCAAGTTAAAAAAGGAGAAAACAGTGACAACATTTCCAGCAGGTTTTTTATGGGGCGGCGCAGTGGCGGCTAATCAGGTTGAAGGGGCTTATCTGCAAGATGGCAAAGGCCTCTCTACCTCGGATGTGCAGCCAAACGGGGTGTTTGGCGACGTGGTGGAGCGCGTGGCGGGAGCCAGAGCGTTAAAAGATGTGGCGATCGATTTTTATCACCGCTACCCGGAAGATATCGCCCTGTTTGCCGAAATGGGGTTTAGCTGCCTGCGCGTCTCCATCGCCTGGACACGTATTTTTCCCAACGGCGATGAAACCACACCCAATGAAGCCGGGCTGGCCTTCTACGACAAACTGTTCGACGAACTGATTTCCCACAGCATTACGCCGCTGGTGACTTTGTCTCATTACGAGATGCCGTGGCATCTGGTGAAAGAGTACGGCGGCTGGGGTAACCGCCAGACTATCGACTTCTTTGAGCGTTATGCCCGCACGGTGTTTACCCGCTATCAATCAAAAGTGAAGCTATGGCTGACTTTCAATGAAATCAATATGTCGCTGCATGCGCCAATGACCGGTGTGGGTTTGCCCAATAACAGCAGCAAAGCGGAGATTTATCAGGCTATTCACCATCAACTGGTGGCGAGCGCGCGGGCGGTGAAAGCCTGTCATGAAATCATCCCTGACAGCAAAATCGGCAATATGCTGCTTGGTGGCCTGATGTACCCCTTAAGCTGCAAGCCGGACGATGTGTTTGAAACGTTGCAGGAGAACCGCAACTGGCAGTTCTTCGGTGATGTGCAGTGTCGCGGTGCATATCCGGGTTATATGCTGCGCTATTTCCGCGACAACGGTATGGCGATTGAGATAACCGATGCCGATCGTGAAGCGCTGACGTCGACGGTCGATTTTATCTCCTTTAGCTACTACTCGAGCGGTTGTGTCACCGCTGATGAAGAGCTGAATAAGCAACTGCGCGGCAATATCCTCAGCATGGTGCCAAACCCGCATCTGCCAGCGTCAGAGTGGGGCTGGCAAATCGACCCGGTTGGCCTGCGCACAATGTTAAATATGTTGTGGGATCGCTGGCAAAAACCGCTGTTTATTGTCGAAAACGGCCTCGGCGCGAAGGATAAAGTGGACGCGGATGGTTGCATCTATGATGACTATCGCATCGCCTATCTTAACGATCATCTGGTGCAGGTACGCGAAGCCATTGCAGATGGCGTCGAGGTGATGGGCTACACCAGTTGGGGGCCTATCGATCTGGTGAGTGCGTCGAAAGCCGAGATCTCCAAGCGCTATGGTTTTATCTATGTCGACAGGGATGACAACGGTAACGGCACCCTGGCGCGAAGCCGCAAGAAGAGCTTCTTCTGGTATCGTGATGTCATTGCCAGTAACGGCGCAACCCTGCGATAAGCGATATTCTGCCCGGCGCGACCGGGCAGAGATTTCAGGCCATTAATGTGGCGATAAATTCTTTTAGCCACATCACCGCCGGATCGCTGCTGTGGCGCTGATGCCATAGCATCGCGACTTCAATCGGTTCTGCCTCCAGCGGCAGCGGGCTTCGCATCAATCCTCTGGTGCGTCGCCACTCATCCGCCAGCCCCGCAGGTACCGTTGCCAGCGCGGGCATCGTTTCCAGCAAGCCCGGCAGGGCGGCAAAGTGCGGCGTGGTGTAGTGAATGCGCCGCTGATGGCCGGTTTTCGCCAGCAATGTATCGAAATGGCTACCGGTCGCTTCCCGGTAGCTGACCATCAAATGTGTTTGTGCCGCAAAGGTATCGAGATCCAGCGGTGCAGAAAGTGAGAGTTGCTGCGGATGCCAGAGCGTCGCAAACGCCATGGTGGTCAGCACTTCCCGTTCCAGCCAGCGTGGCCCGGCAACGGCAACGCTTATTGCCATATCCATTTCGCCCCCTTCCAGCCGGGCGGCATCACTGAAGGGATCGCTTGCCACCACGTTCAACCGCACGCCTGGCGCATGGTGCAGCAATGCCGGGATCAGTTTCGGCATCAGCCACATCTCCACCCAGTCGGCCATGCCCAGCGTCAGCGTGGCCGTCGCGGTTTTCGCATCGAATGCCGATTGCTGAAACAGCGCGCTCTGTAACTGTTCAAGCAGCGGCAGCAGCTCGGCGTGCAGCTCCGTTGCGCGGCTGGTCGGTTGCATCTTATGGCCGCTGCGAATAAACAGCGGATCATCAAACAGGGTGCGCAACCGTGACAGCACGCCGCTTACCGCTGGCTGGCCGAGGTGCAGCTTATCCGCAGCGGCAGAGACGCTCTGTTCGCGGTACAGCACGGCAAAGGCGATCAGCAGGTTCAGATCGATTTTGCGAAAATCATTCTCTTTGATAGTCATTATTGCTCCAATCAATTGGAGTGATACTAGCGGTCGCAGGATACTGGCGCAACGAAAACGACCGGAGAAGACAATGAAATATTATCCGTTGCTACTGGCACTCGCCGCCGCCGGGCTGAATTTCAGCACGCTGGCCGCCGAACCGCTATCGACTCACCAGCCGCAAGCGCCGGGCTACTACCGCATGGCGATGGGCGACTGGCAAATTACCGCCGTCTCCGATGGCACCGTCGCCGTGCCGTTTGACAAGCTGCTGACCAATATCACACCGGAAAATTTACAGGCGCGGATGGCGCAGGCAAATATGCCGGTAAACGCTGAAACGTCGATTAACGCTTTTGTCATTAATACCGGCAAGCAGTTGATCCTGGTCGATGCCGGTGCCGGGCCGCTTTTTGGCAAAGAAGGCGGGCATTTACCCGACAACCTGCGCGCGGCGGGGATCGATCCGGCGGCGATTGATACGGTATTGCTGACCCATATTCATGCCGACCACTCTGGCGGCGTGCAGCGCGACGGCAAACCGGTATTCGTGAATGCGACGGTGCGCGTTGATAAGCGCGATGTCGATTTCTGGCTCAACCCGAAGCATAAATCCGAAGTGGAAGAGGGGCAGCGGCACACGTTTGCCGAATCCGAACGGTCGCTGCGCCCGGTGATCGACGCCGGGAAATTAAGTACTTTCCATGCGCCGGTGCAAATCATCCCCGGTATTGAGGCCATTCCAGCGGCCGGGCATACGCCAGGCAGTGTGATTTATCGGGTGACGCACGGCGGCAAGACGCTGATGTTATGGGGCGATATTATTCACGCCCAGCCGGTGCAATTCCCGCAGCCCGAGGTGGCGATTCATTTTGATGTCGATCGCCAGAAGGCAGTTGCCACGCGGGAAAAAGTGCTGGCGCAAGTCGCACAGGAAGGGGATTGGGTCGCAGCAGCGCATATTGCCTTTCCCGGCATCGGCAAAGTGATGAAAGCCGAACGGGGCTACCGCTGGGTGCCGATTAATTACAACGCGAAGGGGGAGTAACAAAACGCCCGGTGGCGCTGACGCTTACCGGGCCTACAAAACCGACTAACCCCCGTAGGTCAGATAAGGCGTAGCCGCCATCCGGCATTTTACTTAAAAGATCATCTTAAACACGCCGGTGACTACCAGCAGACCAATCAGGAAAATTATCAGGATCGCCCAAAGTAAAATCTTCATCATTTTCGTCTTCCTTATCGTGTTTGAGTTCATGCAAAGCCTAGTCAATCTCTCACTATCCTGCCTTTTTTCTATACTTAACTGCTTATTAAATAACCGGAGGGTGAAGTATGTCTGAAACAAAAGTCGCGATCGTGACCGCCGCGGATTCCGGCATCGGCAAGCAAAGCGCGTTGATGCTGGCAGAGCAGGGGTTTGATATTGGCATTACCTGGCATTCAGACGACAACGGCGCAAAGGAGACAGCGCAGCGGGTTGCAGCACTTGGACGACGAGCGGAAACTATCCAGCTCGATCTCAGCCATTTACCCGATGGCGCACAGGCCATTGAAACGTTGATTTCCCGCTTCGGGCGCATCGACGCGCTGGTCAACAATGCCGGAGCAATGAGCAAAGCCGCATTTCTGGATGTCACCTTTGACGACTGGCGCAGCATTTTTACCGTCGATGTCGATGGCGCGTTTCTCTGCTCGCAAATCGCCGCCAGGCAGATGGTGAAACAGGGGCAGGGCGGGCGCATTGTTAATATCACCTCGGTGCATGAACATACGCCGCTGCCGGAAGCCAGCGCCTATACCGCCGCCAAACATGCGCTCGGCGGGTTAACAAAATCGATGGCGCTGGAATTGGTGGAGCACAACATTCTGGTCAACGCCGTTGCCCCTGGCGCCATTGCCACGCCGATGAACAACATGACCGACGACGACGCGAAACCCGGCTCAATGCCGAATATCCCGCTGGCGCGACCCGGCACCACCAAAGAGATCGCCAGCATGGTGGCCTGGCTCTGCTCAGAAAATGCCAGCTACACCACCGGACAATCGTTTATTATCGACGGCGGTTTTATGCTGGCGAACCCGCAGTTCAAACCGAAAACCACTTAATCTTGCGGCGGCGTGTGCTGGCGTTTTTTCCGGCGATGGCGAAACCACGCGCGCAGGCAGAACACCAGCACCACCGCGATAACGAGCCAGATCCAGCGTTTGGCATGTTGATCAAACTGATGCAGCCACGGGCCGATCACTTCACCGCCGACATAGCCAAGGGTGGTGAAAATCAGCGCCCAGACAAGGGCTCCGAGGATGTTCAGCGGCAAAAAGATGTGTGGTCGCAAACGGCTGGTGCCAATTAACAGCGGGCCAATGATGCGAAAGCCGTACATAAACCGCGAACCAATCACAAACAGATAGGGATGGCGACGGATAAGCGACTGCGCCTGGTGGATTTTCTCCCGGTGGCGGGAGAAGCGCCGCAAGATTTTCGCCCCGTAACGTCTGCCCACAAGATATAGCAACTGATCGCCAATCATGCCGCCGAGCGCCACCGCCAGCACCACCAGCGGAAAGCGCAGCAACCCCTGATGCGCCGCCACGCCGCCAAGCAGCGTAATGGTTTCCCCTTCGGCCACACTGCCAATAACCAGCGCCGCGTAACCATATTGGCTAATCAGATTATTGATATCCAATGTCATTACCTCCTCCTGGCAAAACGTTGTTAAGCATATACGCTTCGCGCCGTTTCCGCTGAACGCAACCGCGCGCGTTTTTTGCGCTGTACAAAAAATAATCGCCAGAGTGACGTATACTTACTGAGTCGAAGTTGGGCTTTCAGTGAGGGGGCGTTATGAACCATGTCTGGGGACTCTTTTCCCATCCCGATCGTGAAATGCAGGTTATCAAAAGCGAAGACGAAACGGTTTCGCATCACTACACCCACCATGTACTTATCATGGCGGCCATTCCGGTTATCTGCGCATTTATTGGTACCACGCAAATTGGCTGGAACTTTGGTGAAAACAACGTCGTGACGCTGTCGTTATTCACCGGGTTTTATCTGGCGGTTATCTTTTATGCCCTGATGCTGGCGGGGGTGGCCGTTATGGGGCGCGTCATCTGGTGGATGGCGCGAAGTTACCCGCAGCGGCCATCGTTGACGCGTTGTATGGTGTTTGCCGGTTATGTGGCAACGCCGCTGTTTTTAAGCGGTATTGTGGCGCTCTATCCGCTGGTGTGGCTCTGCGCGCTGATCGGTACGGTGGCGCTGTTTTACACCGGCTATCTGCTCTATGTCGGCATTCCGACCTTCCTTAATATCAACAAGGAAGAGGGGTTGAGCTTCTCCAGTTCAACGCTTGCGATTGGTGTGCTGGTGCTGGAAGTGCTGCTGGCGCTGACGGTAATTCTGTGGGGCTACGGTTACCGTTTGTTCTGATAACGTTGCGTTGCTGGCAGAAAAGCTGGCAACGCAATCTCTCGCAACGATTATCCTCTGGCGACAACCCTGCGTGGCGGCTATTATGCCAAAGCCAGCCCTGTTATTGCTTTGGCGAACAGAAGCGGTGTGCGTAATAACGTGCGTGAATAATTTTCAGAAGCCTCACCATGCAGAAATTTCGAGTCTCTTTATTAAGCCTGGCTTTAGTGCTGAGTGCGCCCATGGCACCAATGGCCGTGGCGAAAACCCCTGTTGCGTCCGCTGCCGCACAACCTGAAATCGCCTCTGGCAGCGCGATGATTGTCGATCTGCAAACCAATAATGTCATCTACTCCAGCCACCCGGATCTGGTGCGCCCGATTGCGTCGATCACGAAACTGATGACCGCCATGGTGGTGCTGGATGCGCGCCTGCCGCTGGATGAGAAGATCAAAGTGGATATCAGCCAGACGCCGGAAATGAAAGGGATTTACTCCCGCGTGCGTTTGAACAGTGAAATCAGCCGCAAAGATATGCTGCTGCTGGCGCTGATGTCCTCGGAAAACCGCGCCGCCGCGAGCCTCGCGCACCACTATCCGGGCGGTTACAACGCCTTTATCGCGGCGATGAATGCCAAAGCCAAAGCGCTCGGCATGAGCAATACCCACTATGTTGAACCGACCGGGCTGTCGATTCACAACGTCTCTACCGCGCGCGATCTGAGCAAATTGCTGATTGCCACCAAACAGTATCCGCTGATTGGGCAACTGAGCACCACGCGTGAAGAGATGGCAACCTTTGCCAACCCGGCCTATACGCTGCCGTTTCGTAACACCAACCATCTGGTGTATCGCGATAACTGGAACATTCAGCTAACGAAAACCGGCTTTACCAATGCGGCAGGCCACTGCCTGGTGATGCGCACGGTTATCAACAACAAACCGGTGGCGCTGGTGGTGATGGATGCGTTCGGCAAATATACCCACTTTGCCGATGCCAGCCGCTTACGCACGTGGATTGAAACCGGGAAAGTGCAGCCAGTACCGGCCGCCGCGTTAAGCTATAAGCGCCAGAAAGCGGCGCAGATGGCACAAACTCCGGCGGTGGCGGCGGGCGAACTTACCGCGCAAAACGATTAATTACTCCGGCAGCGTCCAGTCACCGTCGTTGAGTGGACGCTGCATAATCAACGTATCCCGCCAGTCGCCTTGCTTGTAACCGACGCTGCGCAGTTGCCCGGCAATCTCGAAACCGTGCTTTTTATGTACCCGCAGCGAACCGGCGTTGTTATTCCCGTCGCCAATCACCGCAATCATCTGCCGCCACGGCCCCGCTTCACAGCGGGCAATTAACGCGCTCAGTAATGCCGAGCCAATCCCGTGGCCGGTCATGCTGGCATCAACATAAATCGACTCTTCCAGCGTGTAGCGGTACGCCGGACGCGGGCGGTAAAAACCGGCATAGCAGTAACCCACCACAATGCCCTGATACAGCGCGACCAGCCACGGCAAACCGTCATTGGCGATTTTGCTCATCCGGCTGCGCATTTCATCAATCGTAGGGGGCACTTCTTCAAAGGAAGCCCGGCCATTGAGCACGTGCCAGGCGTAAAGTGAGGCAATGGCGTGAACATCTTCGGGGCAGGCGTCGCGCACCACCACCGCAGGACCAGACATGATATCGACAGCTGACATGACAGACGGGCTCCATTGAGTAAAGCCAGAGAAACGTTTCTCTGGCGTTGTCGTTACTCTATTACGGAAGTTGCGCGCAATTCAAAGCCGCACCAGGTTATTTCATCACCGTAGTATCGTGATGCGCTGCATCTTGCGCTTCTTGCCAGAATTTCCGCTTGCTGGTTTTGCCAATGCCGGGGTTCATGCTGTTTGTCGGATCATTTTCCCGATAAAAACGTTTTAACGGTTCAGTGGCTTCATACAGATGCCCGACGTTATGCTCCGCCGGGTATTGCGCCCCGCGCAGGCGCAGTAATTCCAGCATCTGCTCTTTCAGGGCGTGAACATCAACGCCTTTTTTGACGATGTAATCCTGGTGGAAAATGTGGCACATAAAGTGGCCGTAATAGAGCTTATGCACCAGTTGGCTGTCGATTTCCGCCGGCAGATGTTCAAACCAGTCAGTGTCGTTGCGCCGCAGGGCAATATCCAGCGCCAGAATATCCTCCACCTCGTCGGCGTGAACCGCCTGGTAGCGGATAGCCGCCCCCGCCGCGGCAAACCGGTGCAGAAACGCTTTGCTGCCTTCTTCCGGCGTGCAGACGAAGAAATCGCCTTCCGCGCTGGCGAAATAGTCTTGCAGCCAGCTTTGCGCTTCATTTATGCCGTCGCCGGACATTTTCAGCAGCAGATGATGCTCGTATTTATCGCGCCACTCCTTCATACGCGGCGGCAAATGCGACGGGAACAGGCCGCTGATTTTTTGCAGTGAGCGGTCGATAAAGTGCGGTTTAAAGACCGTCGCTTTCTCCAGCAGTGCGTCGGTGCGGCCCTTCATGGTGAAGAAAAATGGCATTTTGTCGGTGCCGAGTTTGTCGATCATCAGGAAGGTGTCTTTGCCGTAGCGCTCGGCGATATCGTAGATATCCCGGTGCATATACTCGCCTGCGATCGGCAGATGGGCGAAATTCGCCAGAATATGACGGCGGATCTCCGTTAACACGGACGTCTGGTTGGTGCCGATATAAAACACTTGCTGGCGGGCTTCTGCCGGGAAGGTGTCGAGACGCACGGCAAAGACCGCCAGTTTGCCCGCGCAGCCGGAGGATTCAAACAGCCGGTCCGGGTCGGCGTTGTAGCGCGCCGGGGTATCGGCCTGCACATCGCGCACGCGGTTGATGTAATCGTGATCGTGGCCGTGACGCTGATCGTGCAACACATCGCTGTCCTGAATGCGATCGTCATCAAGCTTGCTGAGGATCTGCTCCGGCGTTTCACCCAGTTGAATGCCCAGGTGGTTCACCAACTGCAATTTGCCCTGCTCATCAATGCGCGCAAACAGCGACATTTCCGTATACGCCGGGCCGCGCTGCACCAGCGAGCCGCCGGAGTTATTGCAGATCCCGCCAATTACCGATGCGCCAATACAGGATGAGCCGATCACCGAATGCGGTTCGCGTCCTAACGGTTTGAGCGCTTTTTCCAGCGAATAGAGCGTTGTACCCGGATATGCCAGCACCTGCTCGCCGTTATCCAGCAGATGCAGTTTGTCGAGGCGCAGGGTGCTGATAATCACGATATCGCGGTCGTAATCATTGCCGTTGGGCGTGGAGCCTTCCGTCAGGCCGGTATTCGCCGCCTGCATCAGGATAATTTTGTCGGCATTCACGCAGGCGTGCAGTACGCGCCACAGTTCAACCAGCGTGCCGGGAAACACCACCGCCAGCGCATTGCCCTGGCCGGAGCGAAAGCCTTTGCGATAGCGGGCGGTTTTGGCCGGATCCGTAAGCAGATGAGAAGCGCCAACAAGCCGTTTCAATTCGTTTATAAAAGCGCTGTGTTCATGAGACATATTCCACTCCTTGTGGCGAAGTATGACTTTTATGCCTATTGATAGTAGTCCCACAACCCAGACGGGGGGGAGCGAATTTGCATAAAAATCAGAGTCCAGGTCTGCAAGACGTGCCAGGATTATGGCACACTGCCTTTTTTTCGCGGCCCGTTAACCGCGGTTTTTGGTGAAAATACAAGAGAGTAAACGACATGAAATGGCTATGTTCTGTAGGTGTCGCTGTGAGTCTCGCGCTGCAACCCGCGCAGGCCCAGGAGATGTTCGGTAACCATCCATTGACGCCAGAAGCCAGGGACGCCTTTGTCACTGATCTGCTCAAAAAAATGACCGTCGATGAGAAAATCGGCCAGTTGCGTTTAATCAGCGTCGGGCCGGATAACCCGAAAGAAGCCATTCGCGACATGATCAAGGAGAGCCAGGTCGGCGCGATTTTCAACACCGTGACTCGCCAGGACATTCGCGCCATGCAGGACCAGGCTTTGCAATTAAGCCGCCTGAAAATTCCTCTCTTTTTTGCCTACGATGTGGTGCACGGGCAGCGCACCGTATTCCCGATTAGCCTCGGTCTGGCGTCGAGTTTTAACCTCGATGCGGTGAGAACCGTTGGCCGTGTTTCCGCGTATGAAGCCGCCGATGACGGCCTGAATATGACCTGGGCTCCGATGGTGGACGTCTCGCGCGATCCACGCTGGGGCCGTGTCTCGGAAGGCTTTGGGGAAGACACCTTCTTAACCGCCGAAATGGGTAAAACCATGGTTGAAGCGATGCAGGGCAAAAGCCCGGCGGATCGCTATTCGGTAATGACCAGCGTGAAACACTTCGCCGCTTACGGCGCGGTGGAAGGCGGGAAAGAGTACAACACCGTCGATATGAGCCCGCAGCGCCTGTTCAACGACTATATGCCGCCGTACAAAGCCGCACTCGACGCTGGAAGCGGCGGAGTGATGGTGGCGCTCAACTCCCTTAACGGCACGCCAGCGTCGTCAGATTCCTGGCTGCTTAAAGACCTGCTACGCGATGAGTGGGACTTTAAAGGCATTACCATTTCCGATCACGGCGCAATCAAAGAATTAATCAAACACGGTACCGCCGCCGACCCGGAAGACGCCGTGCGCGTGGCGCTGAAATCCGGCATCAACATGAGCATGAGCGATGAGTACTACAGCAAATACCTGCCGGGGCTGATCAAATCCGGCAAGGTGACGATGGAAGAGTTGGATGATGCCGCGCGTCACGTGCTGAACGTGAAATACGATATGGGTCTGTTTAACGATCCGTACAGCCATTTGGGGCCGAAAGCGTCTGACCCGCAGGACACCAATGCCGAAAGCCGCCTGCACCGCAAAGAGGCGCGGGAAGTGGCGCGCGAAAGCCTGGTGCTGTTGAAAAACCGCCTCGAAACGCTGCCGCTGAAAAAATCCGGTACCGTGGCTGTTGTCGGGCCGCTGGCCGACAGCAAACGCGATTCGATGGGTAGCTGGTCTGCCGCCGGTGTGGCCGATCAGTCTGTGACCGTGCTGACCGGCATTCGCGATGCGCTGGCCGGGAAAGGCGAGGTGATTTACGCCAAAGGGGCGAATATCACCAACGATAAAGGCATTGTCGATTTCCTCAACCAGTACGAACCGGCAGTAGTGGTCGATCCGCGTACGCCGAAAGCGATGATTGATGAAGCGGTTGCCGCCGCGAAAAAATCTGACGTGGTGGTTGCCGTGGTCGGCGAAGCGCAGGGCATGGCCCATGAAGCCTCCAGCCGTACTGACATCACCATTCCGCAGAGCCAGCGTGATTTGATTGCCGCGCTGAAAGCCACCGGCAAACCCTTGGTGCTGGTGCTGATGAACGGTCGCCCGCTGGCGCTGGTGAAAGAGGATCAGCAAGCCGATGCGATTCTGGAAACCTGGTTTGCTGGTACCGAAGGCGGCAACGCCATTGCTGATGTGCTGTTTGGTGATTACAACCCGTCCGGCAAGTTGCCGATGTCCTTCCCGCGCTCGGTTGGGCAGATCCCGGTTTACTACAGCCACCTGAACACCGGTCGTCCGTATAACGCCGACAAGCCGAACAAATACACCTCCCGTTACTTCGACGAAGCCAACGGCCCGCTCTATCCGTTTGGCTATGGCCTCAGCTACACCACCTTTACCGTGTCTGATGTGAAAATGTCGGCGCCGACGATGACGCGCACCGGTAAAGTCACCGCCAGTGTCGATGTCACCAACACCGGCAAACGCGAAGGCGCAACGGTCATCCAGATGTATGTGCAGGATGTCACCGCCTCGATGAGCCGCCCGGTGAAACAGCTTCGCGGTTTCGACAAGGTGAACCTGAAACCGGGAGAAACCAAAACCGTCAGCTTCCCGATCGATGTTAATGCGCTGAAGTTCTGGAACCAGCGGATGAAATATGACGCGGAACCGGGTAAGTTCAATGTCTTTATCGGCGTGGATTCCGCCCGCGTGAAGCAGGGCGAGTTCGAGCTACGTTAATCCTTACACAGGCCGGGAAACCGGCCTGATTTTTTTCCTTCTTATGCCATATCGCGTCCATTGCGCTTTTTTTCAGCTACGCTTTTTTCTCAAGCTGCTGAAAAAGGCAGTAAAAATGAGGAAACAATAATGACACTCACCAAAAAGATTGCCTGCTCGCTGGCGCTGTTCGCCGCCGTAAGCTTACCCTTGCAGGCGGCAGAACCGATTAAAGTGGGCTCCAAAATTGACACCGAAGGGGCGCTGCTCGGTAATATCATTTTGCAGGTACTGGAAAGTCATGGCGTAAAAACAGTCAATAAAGTGCAGCTTGGCACCACCCCGGTGGTGCGCGGCGCAATCACCGCTGGCGAGCTGGATATCTACCCGGAATACACTGGCAACGGCGCGTTTTTCTTTAAAGATGAGAACGACGCGGCGTGGAAAAACGCACAGCAGGGCTACGAGAAAGTGAAAAAACTCGACGCCGAAAAAAACAAGCTGGTCTGGCTGACGCCGGCTCCGGCCAATAACACCTGGACCATCGCGGTACGCCAGGATCTGGCGCAGAAAAATAAACTCACGTCACTTGACGATCTCAGCCGTTACCTGAAAGAGGGCGGTGAGTTCAAACTGGCGGCCTCGGCGGAATTTATTGAGCGCACCGATGCGCTGCCCGCTTTTGAAAAAGCCTATGGCTTCAACCTGAAACAAGATCAGTTGCTCTCCCTGGCCGGGGGCGATACGGCGGTCACTATCAAAGCGGCGGCGCAACAGACGTCCGGTGTGAATGCGGCAATGGCCTACGGCACCGACGGCCCGGTGGCGGCGCTCGGTCTGCAAACCTTAAGCGATCCGAAAGGCGTGCAGCCGATTTATGCCCCGACTCCGGTGGTGCGTGAAGCGGTGCTGAAAGCCTACCCGGAGCTGGACAACTGGCTGAAACCAGTCTTTGCCAGCCTCGATGAGAAAACATTGCAGAAACTGAATGCCAGCATTGCCGTTGAAGGGCTGGATGCGAAGAAAGTGGCGGCGGATTACCTGAAAGAAAAAGGCCTGGTGAAATAACGACGACAATGGATGCGCAAATACGCTGCCACAACCGGGTGCTGTTATTGCTGGTTGTGCTGGGAGGGCTGGCGGCGTGGCTGCCGTTTATCAATTACGCACCGAACCGGCTGGTTTCCGGTGAAGGCCGCGCGCTATGGCAGCTTTTCTCGGTGCTGTGGCTGCTTGCGCCCGGGGTGCTGCTGGTGCTCTGTTTTGTTCCCGGGCGCGGTGCGCAGGTTGCCACGTTATTGCTGGCCGAGGCGCTGTTCTGCCTGCTGGTCTGGAGTGCGGGCAGGGCGGCTGCGGATCTGGCGCAAAGCGGTAGCACGCTGGCACGCACTTCGCCGGGCAGCGGCCTGTGGCTATGGCTGGCGTTAACATTACTTGCCTGTAGCGACGCCATTCGGCGTTTCGCCACCCATCCGGTATGGCGCTGGCTGCTCAATGCGCAGGTCTGGTGCTGGCCTCTCCTTTTACTGCTGAGCGGTAAGCTCGATAACCTCTCGCTGATGCACGAATACACCAATCGCCAGGAGGTGTTTAACGACGCGCTGGCGCAGCACCTGACGCTGCTGTTCGGCACGCTGTTACCCGCGCTGGTGATTGGTTTTGCCATCGGGCTGTGGTGTTATCGCCATTCGGCGCGCCAGGGGCCGGTGTTTACCGTGCTCAATGTTATCCAGACCATTCCTTCCGTGGCGCTGTTTGGCCTGCTGATTGCACCCCTTGCCGGGCTGGTGCAGCATTTTCCGTGGCTGGCGCGCCTCGGCGTTGCCGGAACCGGCATCACGCCTGCGCTTATCGCACTTATTCTCTATGCGCTATTACCGCTGGTGCGCGGTGTGGTCGCCGGGCTAAATCAGGTCTCGCCGGATGTGCTGGAGAGCGCCGAAGCGATGGGGATGAGCGCGCGCCAGCGATTCTGGCAGGTGCGCGTGCCGCTGGCCTTACCGCTGTTGCTGCGTAGCCTGCGGGTGGTCGCCGTGCAGACGGTGGGCATGGCGGTGATTGCTGCGCTGATTGGCGCAGGCGGTTTTGGCGCACTGGTTTTTCAGGGGCTACTGAGCAGCGCGCTGGATTTGGTCCTGCTGGGGGTTATCCCGGTTATCGGCCTGGCGGTGGTTATCGATGCCGTATTTGGTTTAGCCATCGCGCTGCTGAAGGTAAAACAACATGATTGAATTTAATAACGTCAGCAAAACCTTTGCCGGGCATCAGGCGGTCAGCCATCTTGATTTAGAGGTCAAAACCGGCGCGTTTTCGGTGCTGATTGGCACCTCCGGCTCCGGTAAATCCACCACGCTGAAGATGATCAACCGGCTGGTGGAACATGACGAAGGGACGATTACCTTTGCTGGTGAGGAGATTCGCCAGTTGCCGGTGCTCGAATTGCGCCGCCGCATGGGGTACGCCATCCAGTCGATTGGCCTGTTTCCGCACTGGACGGTGGCGCAGAACATTGCCACCGTGCTGCAACTGCAAAAGTGGTCGCGCGACAAACGTGACGCGCGGGTCGATGAACTGATGGCGCTGCTTGGGCTGGAGCCGGTGCTGCGCGATCGCTTTCCCCACCAGCTTTCCGGTGGGCAACAGCAGCGCGTCGGCGTGGCCCGCGCGCTGGCTGCCGACCCGGAAGTGTTATTAATGGATGAGCCCTTCGGCGCGCTCGATCCGGTCACGCGCAGCGCCCTGCAACAAGAGATGGTGCGTATTCATCGCCTGCTGGGTCGCACTATTGTGCTGGTGACCCATGATATTGACGAAGCGCTGCAACTGGCCGATCACCTGGTGTTGATGGACGGTGGCAAAGTGATTCAGCAAGGAACCCCGCTGGAGATGCTCACCGCGCCGCATAACGATTTTGTGCGCGAGTTCTTTGGCCGCAGCGAGCTGGGCGTGCGTTTGTTATCCCTGCGCCAGGTGAGCGAGTATCTGCGAAGCGATCGCGTCGAAGGCGGCGAACCGTTACAGGAAGAGATGTCCCTGCGCGAAGCGCTGTCGGCGTTTGTCGCCCAGCGCTGCGATGTTTTGCCGGTCACTAATGCCAGCGGGCAGCCCTGCGGTAGCCTGCATTTTCGTGATTTGTTACGCGTGGAGGCTGGCGGTGAAGATCCTGCGTGACCCGTTACTGTGGCTGATTGCCTTGTTTGTTGCGCTGCTGTTGTGGCTGCCGCACAGTGCGCCGTTATTCAGCGCGTTATTCCCGCAGTTGCCGCGCCCGGTCTATTTGCAGGAGAGCTTTCTTGCGCTGACGGTGGCCCATTTTTCTCTGGTGGCCCTCTCGAGTGTGATTGCGGTGGTGATTGGCATGGGTGTCGGAGTGGCGGTAACGCGCCAGGCCGGGCGGGAGTTTCGCCCGCTGGCAGAAACCATTGCCGCTGTCGGGCAGACGTTTCCGCCGGTGGCGGTGCTGGCGATTGCGGTTCCGGTGCTGGGTTTTGGTAAAGAACCGGCAATTATCGCACTGGTGCTCTACGGTGTGTTGCCAATTTTACAGGGGACGCTGGCGGGGATTGCCGCCGTACCGGAAAGCGTGCAGAGCGTGGCGCAGGGCATGGGCATGAGCGCCGGGCAGCGTCTGTGGAAAGTGGAATTACCGCTGGCCGCACCGGTCATCATCGCCGGCGTGCGTACCTCGGTGATTATCAACATTGGCACCGCGACCATTGCCTCCACGGTGGGAGCCAGTACGCTCGGTACGCCTATTATCATCGGGCTAAGCGGTTTTAATACCGCTTATATTGTGCAGGGCGCGGTGTTAGTGGCGCTGGCGGCGATCATCGTCGATCGCGGGTTTGAACGCCTGGCGGTACTGCTTAACCGACACCGCCACGCACAATAAATGAATATCCGGCGAGCATCACGCCGCTGATCCCGCCGATCGCCATCAGTAAGAAAATAGTGATGACGAGAATTTTACCAGGCTTCATCTCAGGCTCCTTTACAGTGAGGCGGCATTATAAAGGCAATCTCAGTTGTTAATAAAACATTAAATGCCGAGAAGCCAGACGTTATGCCCCGTCTCCTGCCAGGCCAGCAGCTGTTGCTGCTGCGTGGGGGAGGGCGTTTCGCCGCACCACACCAGCAATGTCTGACCAGCAAACATCTCCGGGCGAAACTGGGTTAGCGCATGCGCCAGGATGCCGACTTGCCAACCCTGTTGGCTGGCTATCCAGCCTTCAATCCACAGGCGGGTGGTGTCCTGAACATGCCAGCCGACCACCAGCGCCTCTCTGCCGGGCTTTTTACTTCGGGTGGCCGCAAGCCAGCCGGAGATATGGCTTATCAGTACGCCATCGAACAGGCCGAGCATCGCCAGAAGCGCAGGTTGTGGGGCTTGCAGCCGCTGGCGTAACGGATTGAGCAGATGGCTTGCCAGGGTTTTGGCCGGGTAATCGCGCGTCAGTTCGCTTAACCACTGCTGCACCAGGTGCAGGTTGCCCTGCTGTAAATAGTGCAGGGCAGTTTCTTGCTGCCTGCACCACGCGTCGCGACTATTTTCGCTGTCGTGCGCCAGTAAAGACTGGACTTTACTCACCGGCACGCCCGCCCCGACCCAGCGCTGGATCTCACGAATACGGTCAATATCTGCGTCGGTAAAAAGCCGGTGGCCGCCATCCGTGCGTTGAGGTGTGAGTAGCCCGTAACGTCGCTGCCAGGCCCGCAGCGTCACGGGATTGATATCGCATAACAATGCCACTTCACCAATAGTGTAAAGCGCCATGATTTCACCTTTGCTTCCCTGTACCCGTCTATAACTGTAGCCGCTACCCGTCCGCGCAGACGTGACTGAAGCCGATTTGCGCAAGTTGTGTGCGAATGGTTAATGACTCTGGCTGACTTTGTGACACAGAGCACGATTTTGTATTTTTTTGCAGCGCTTCAAAGAAACCCAGGGCGACTCCCTGTATGTTACGCGCTTTGGTTGATGTGGTATGGCGGGTATGTACGAGTTTAATTTGGTGTTGCTGCTGCTTCAGCAAATGTGCGTGTTTCTGGTGATCGCCTGGCTGATGAGCAAAACGCGCCTGTTTATTCCGCTGATTCAGGTGACCGTGCGCCTGCCGCACAAGCTGTTGTGCTACGTCACGTTCTCTATCTTCTGCGTTCTGGGCACCTATTTCGGCCTGCATATTGAAGACTCCATTGCTAACACCCGCGCCATTGGCGCGGTGATGGGCGGTTTGCTCGGCGGCCCGCTAGTGGGCGGGCTGGTCGGGCTGACTGGCGGGCTACACCGTTATTCGATGGGCGGCATGACGGCGCTGAGCTGTATGATCTCCACATTTGTCGAAGGGCTACTCGGCGGGCTGGTGCACAGCTTTTTGATTAAGCGCGGGCGCACCGATCGGGTATTTAACCCATTTACCGCCGGGGCGGTCACCTGCGTGGCGGAACTTATCCAGATGCTGATCATTCTTACGATTGCCCGCCCGTTCGACAGCGCCTTGCATTTGGTGCAGAGCATTGCCGCGCCGATGATGGTCACCAATACCGTGGGTGCGGCGCTGTTTATGCGCATCCTGCTTGATAAGCGCGCCATGTTTGAGAAGTACACTTCGGCGTTTTCCGCCACCGCGCTGAAAGTGGCGGCTTCCACCGAAGGATTTCTGCGCCAGGGCTTTAACGAAGAGAACAGCATGAAGGTGGCGCAGGTGCTCTATAAAGAGCTGGATATCGGCGCGGTGGCGATTACCGATCGCGAAAAGCTGCTGGCTTTTACCGGCACCGGGGACGATCACCATTTGCCGGGGCGGCCCATTTCGTCGGTCTGGACACAGCGCGCCATTGAAACCGGCGAAGTGGTGTACGCCGACGGCAATGAAGTGCCGTACCGCTGTTCGCTGCATCCGCAGTGCAAATTAGGCTCCACGCTGGTAATTCCGTTGCGCGGTGAAAATCAGCGCGTGGTCGGCACCATCAAGCTTTATGAGGCGAAAAACCGCCTGTTCAGCTCGATTAACCGCACGCTGGGCGAAGGGATTGCGCAACTGCTGTCGGCGCAAATTCTTGCCGGGCAGTACGAGCGCCAGAAAGCGCTGCTTACGCAATCGGAAATCAAACTCCTGCACGCGCAGGTGAACCCGCATTTCCTGTTTAACGCGCTCAATACCCTAAAAGCGGTGATCCGCCGCGACAGCGATCAGGCCGGGCTGCTGGTGCAGTATCTGTCGACTTTTTTCCGCAAAAATTTAAAGCGTCCGTCGGAAGTGGTGACCCTGGCCGACGAAATCGAGCATGTGAATGCCTATCTGCAAATTGAGCAGGCGCGTTTTCAGTCGCGCTTGCAGGTGCAACTGCATGTGCCAGATACGCTGGCACATTTACGATTGCCTGCGTTTACTCTGCAACCGATTGTCGAGAACGCCATTAAACATGGCACGTCGCAGCTACTTGGCGTCGGTGAAATCACCATTCACGCCAGCCAGCAAGACCAGCATCTGGTACTGGATATTGAAGACAACGCCGGGTTGTATCAGCCGAAAAGCGATGCCAGCGGGCTGGGCATGAGCCTGGTGGATAAGCGCCTGCGCGCGCGTTTCGGTGATGAGTGCGGCATCACCATTATTTGCGAGCCTGACCTGTTTACCCGCATTACCTTACGACTCCCGCTGGAGGAAGACGCATGTTAAAAGTGCTGATTGTTGATGACGAACCGCTGGCCCGGGAAAACCTGCGTATTCTGCTCCAGGAAGAGAGCGACATTGAGATTGTTGGCGAGTGCGGCAACGCCGTGGAAGCCATTGGCGCGGTGCATAAACTGCACCCGGATGTGCTGTTTCTGGATATCCAGATGCCGCGCATTAGCGGCCTGGAAATGGTGGGGATGCTCGACCCCGGCAACCGGCCTTATGTGGTGTTTCTTACCGCGTTTGATGAGTATGCCGTGCAGGCTTTTGAAGAGCACGCGTTCGACTATTTGCTGAAACCGATTGAAGCGCCGCGTCTGGAGAAAACCCTCAGTCGCCTGCGCCAGGAGCGCGGCGTGCAGGATGTGTCGCTGCTGCCGGAAAATCAGGACTCGCTGAAATTTATTCCCTGCACCGGCCACAGCCGTATCTGGCTGTTGCAGATGGATGAAGTGGCGTTTGTCAGTAGCCGTCTGAGCGGGGTGTACGTCACCAGCCAGGAAGGCAAAGAGGGTTTTACTGAGCTGACCCTGCGCACGCTGGAGAGCCGCACGCCACTGGTGCGCTGTCATCGCCAGTATCTGGTTAATATGGCGCACCTGAAAGAGATCCGTCTGGAAGATAACGGCCAGGCTGAACTGTTGCTGCGCGACGGGTTGACGGTGCCGGTGAGCCGCCGCTATCTGAAGAATTTAAAAGAGGCGTTAGGGTTGTAAATTCCTGCGTGATGCCTACACTGCGCGCTGGTTCCTCATTTCCTGGAAGAAAAATGCTTAATAACGATATCCTGCGCAGCCTGCGTTACACCTTACAGGCTGATAACACCGCCCTGGTGCGCATTCTGGCGCTGGCGGACACGGTGGTCACCACTGAACAGTTAGCCCCCTGGTTGCGTAAAGACGATGAAGAGGGTTATAAGCCGTGTCCGGATATTGTGTTATCCGCGTTTCTGAATGGCCTGATTTATGACAAGCGCGGCAAGGATGAGAGTGCGCCGCCGCTGGTTGCCGAGCGCAAGCTGAATAACAACATTGTGCTGAAGAAGTTGCGTATCGCCTTCTCATTAAAAACTGACGACATTCTGGCGATCCTCACCGAGCAGCAGTTTCGCATTTCGATGCCGGAAATCACCGCCATGATGCGCGCGCCGGAACATAAAAATTTCCGCGAGTGCGGCGACCAGGTGATGCGTTATTTTTTGCGTGGGTTAGCGGTGAGAATGCAGAAGCCGCAGAGCAAAACAGAGAATAACCAATCAGACAATAACTAATTAGGCACTAACTAATACACAAAGCATTCAAGCTGCATCGAGGCGGCAAGTCGGTGCAACCCCAGGAGCTTACTGAAGTAAGTGACTGGGGTTGCGCAGGCGCAGCCAACAAAGAGGCAGCTTGAAGGATGCCGTGTATTTACTGGACTTCCTTGAAGCCGCGCGCTTTCAGCAACTCCTCCGAGCGCGACATACTGATATTGCCATTCACCGTGCCGGTAAACTCCGAGCCCTGCAAATTATTCAACTGGGCGAAATCGACCTCGCTGTAATCCACATCCAGCGTCTCCTGCGCGTAGGTCTCTTCGTAATCCACGCTCTCTTTGATGCCTTTAATGCTCTGGTATCGCTTGCTGATCGGATCGAGAACCTTCATCGCTTCTTCTTTGTTCTTCGCGCCAATCGAGGAGTATTCGATTTTGTTCTTCGCCGTCTGGCGTAGCACTTTATCGTCTTTGTTGTAGTAATAGGTCAGCGTCACTTCCGTGCCCGCTTGTGACCAGGTAAAGGTCTTACTCTGCTCCTTTTCGCCACAGCCGACCAGGCCAACGAGTAAAGCGACAGAAAAGAGTGCTGCGATGAGTTTACTGAATTTCACGATAATCCCCTGTTTCCATGTGAAGTATTGATTTGGTGAATACCGTTTCAAGTATAGAAAAAGGCGCTGAATTCAGCGCCTTATTTTTTTATTTAACTTGCTGGCCTGCTTTCGCACCGCTGTCCGGGCTTAGCAGGAAGATATCTTGCCCGCCAGGACCGGCGGCCATCACCATCCCTTCAGAAACGCCAAAGCGCATTTTGCGCGGCGCAAGGTTGGCGACCATTACCGTCAGGCGGCCAATCAGCGCGCCCGGATCCGGGTAAGCAGAACGAATGCCGGAGAAGACATTGCGTTTTTCACCGTCCAGATCCAGCGTCAGGCGCAGCAACTTGTCGGAGCCTTCGACGAATTCCGCATTCTCAATCAGCGCCACGCGCAGATCGACTTTGGCGAAATCATCAAAGCTGATGGTCTCCTGAATCGGGTTCTCCGCCAGCTCGCCGGTCATGGGTACCGCAGCCGCTTTCACTTCCTCTTTTGACGCTTCAACCAGCGCGTCAACCTGTTTCATCTCAATGCGGCTGTACAACGCTTTGAAGGCGTTAACGTTATGGCCGAGCAGAGGCTGATTGATGGCATCCCATTCCAGCGTGGTGTTGAGGAACGCTTCTGCGCGTTCTGCCAGCGACGGCAGCACCGGTTTCAGGTAGGTCATTAATACGCGGAACAGGTTGATGCCCATCGAGCAGATCGCTTGCAGGTCGGCATCGCGGCCTTCCTGTTTTGCCACCACCCACGGAGCCTGCTCATCCACATAGCGGTTCGCCACATCGGCTAGCGCCATGATTTCGCGCACTGCTTTGCCAAACTCGCGGCTTTCCCACGCGTCACCAATGGTAGCTGCCGCGTCGGTAAAGGTTTTGTAGAGCGCCGGATCCGCCAGTTCAGCCGCCAGCACGCCGTCAAAACGTTTAGCAATAAAGCCCGCATTACGGGACGCGAGGTTAACCACTTTGTTGACGATATCGGCATTCACGCGCTGGACAAAATCTTCCAGATTGAGGTCGATATCATCAATGCGCGATGAGAGCTTGGCGGTGTAGTAGTAACGCAGGCTGTCGGCATCGAAATGGTTCAGCCAGGTGCTGGCTTTGATAAAGGTGCCGCGCGATTTGGACATCTTCGCGCCGTTCACCGTCACATAACCGTGCACGAACAGGTTGGTCGGCTTACGGAAACCGCTGCCTTCCAGCATCGCCGGCCAGAACAGGCTGTGGAAGTAGACAATATCTTTGCCGATAAAGTGATACAGCTCGGCGTCGGAATCTTTCTTCCAGTACTCATCAAAGCTGGTGACATCGCCGCGTTTGTCGCACAGGTTTTTGAATGATCCCATGTAGCCAATCGGCGCATCCAGCCAGACGTAGAAATATTTACCCGGCGCGCCAGGAATTTCGAAGCCGAAGTACGGCGCATCGCGGGAGATATCCCACTGCTGCAAACCGGATTCGAACCACTCCTGCATTTTATTCGCGACCTGCTCCTGCAACGCACCGCTGCGCGTCCACGCTTGCAGCATTTCGCTAAACGAGGGCAGGTCGAAGAAGAAGTGTTCAGAGTCACGCATCACCGGCGTGGCACCGGAAACCACCGATTTCGGCTCGATAAGCTCGGTCGGGCTGTAAGTCGCGCCGCACACTTCGCAGTTATCGCCATACTGATCCGGTGATTTACATTTCGGGCAGGTGCCTTTTACAAAACGATCCGGCAGGAACATGCCTTTTTCCGGGTCATAAAGCTGGGAGATGGTGCGGTTTTTAATAAAACCGTTCTCTTTCAGGCGCGTGTAGATAAGCTCCGACAGCGCGCGGTTCTCGTCGCTGTGCGTGGAGTGATAGTTATCGTAGCTGATGTCAAAGCCAGCAAAATCGGTCTGATGTTCCTGACTCATTTCGCCAATCATCTGCTCCGGGGAGATCCCCAGTTGCTGCGCTTTCAGCATAATCGGCGTGCCGTGAGCATCGTCCGCGCAGATGAAATTGACCTGGTGGCCGCGCATTCGCTGGTAACGGACCCAGACATCAGCCTGGATGTGCTCCAGCATATGGCCGAGGTGGATGGAGCCGTTGGCGTACGGCAGCGCGCACGTTACCAGAATTTTCTTCGCGACTTGAGTCATAGTAGGAATTACATCTTCTTGAGAAAAAGGGGTATCGATAGTACCAAAAGGGCAATTAATGCGCCAAGCGATAAGGGCATTTATCCATAAATGAATAATAGTTATCAGTGCGGTAAACTTGGCCGCTACAATGTCGTTTTCCTTACAACTACAAAGGAGTCGGGATGAGTTCGCAATCCCAGGCCAAATCCCCGGAAGCCTTACGGGCAATCGTCACCGGGACGCTGGCTGATTTTCAACACCCAACCCTCAAGCACAATCTCACGGCGCTGAAAGCCGTGCATCATGTCGCCTGGTTGGATGACACCCTGCATATTGAATTAGTGATGCCTTTCGTCTGGGCAAGCGCCTTCGAGGAGTTAAAAGCGCAGTGTAGCGCCGAGCTGCTGCGTTTGACCGGTGCGCGCGCCATCGACTGGAAGCTGTCGCACAACATCGCCACCCTGAAACGCGTGAAGAACCAGCCTGGCGTGAACGGCGTGAAAAACATTATTGCCGTCAGTTCCGGCAAAGGCGGCGTGGGGAAATCCTCTACTGCCGTTAACCTGGCGCTGGCACTGGCTGCTGAAGGGGCGAAAGTCGGTATTCTGGATGCCGATATTTATGGCCCGTCGATCCCGCTGATGCTCGGTGCGGAAAATGAGCGCCCGACCTCGCCGGACGGTACGCATATGGCGCCGATTATGGCGCACGGCCTGGCGACCAACTCGATTGGTTATCTGGTCACCGATGAGAACGCCATGGTGTGGCGCGGCCCGATGGCCAGCAAAGCGCTGCTGCAACTGTTGCAGGAATCCATATGGCCGGATCTCGATTATCTGGTGCTCGATATGCCGCCAGGCACCGGCGATATTCAGCTCACGCTGGCGCAGAACATTCCGGTAACCGGCGCGCTGGTAGTGACCACGCCACAGGACATTGCGCTGATCGACGCCAAAAAAGGCATCGTGATGTTCGAGAAAGTGGAAGTGCCGGTGCTCGGGATTGTCGAGAACATGAGCATGCATGTTTGCAGCAATTGCGGCCATCATGAGCCGATTTTCGGCACCGGCGGCGCAGAGAAGCTGGCTGAGCAGTATCACACGCAGTTGCTGGGGCAGATGCCGCTGCATATTTCCCTGCGTGAAGATCTGGATAAAGGCACGCCGACGGTAGTTAGCCGCCCGGATAGCGAGTTCACCGCGATTTACCGCAACCTGGCGGATCGCGTTGCAGCGCAGCTTTACTGGCAGGGTGAAATCATCCCCGGTGAGATCGCGTTTCGCGCGGTGTGATTAAACGCGCCGGATGGTATTAACTGCCATCCGGCGAAAAACGCATTTCAATACAGTCACTTCAATACACTCATTTCAACACATAATGCAACAGCAAATAATCCCCCTGCGGCGACACGCCCTGCGCTTCAACCTGCCAGCCGTGGTGTTGATAAAACGCCAGCGCCGGTTTATTAAGCAGCAGACATTTCAGCGCTCCGGTGTGGGTAAATGTCGTCTGTACATGTTTCAGTAACGCACTGCCAACGCCTTTGCCCTGAAAGGCCGGGTCGACAAACAAATTATGCAGGAAATTATCGTTTTCAGAGACCGAGGCGAACCCCATGCGATGCCCATTTTCCTCCGCAACCCAGATGGTTTCCCCCAGGGTTGTGGCATCAAAATCTTCCAGACGCCAGTCGCTGCTATCGAGCCAGGACCAGGCGTTTTTGCGAGCATGCAAATAAAGGGTGCGTAAAAACGGCCTGTCACTTTCCTGCCAGCGGCGGATAATCACAGGCGCTCCTCTTAGCGGTGGTAAAAGATATCGCCATTATAGGCTTTGAGAATTTTGCCTTCGGCATCGGTGATCAATACATAGTTGCCACCCATATACGTCCAGTGGCTACCGGCATCCGGCGCGGGCAGGTTGCGCAATTTCCACTGTTTGATGTTGTACTCGTCGCTGCGGTACATCTCCGGTACCGTGTCGCCAATGGTGAATTTGGTAAAGTCGGCGACAAACTCTTTCACTTCGTAAGATTGCTCTCCGGTCGCGTTCGGTGTTGCAGTTTGCGGGGCAGCAAAAGCCGATGAGGCTGTTGCCAACAGCGCGCCCAGAAGCATCATTTTTGTTTTACGCATACTTCTCTCCAGGTTGTTCTTATACATTTCACGCAGTTGTATAAATAGCACGACATCATTGCCGTTAACGGACAGTGGAGCAACCACCAAAAAATAACGCTTTGGTAAAAAGTGTAAGCAAACCCAGGGCAAAGCAGGATAAGCGGATAACGATTTTCGCGATCCGCTTGTTACGTTTGGGAGTAATCCTGGCAAGGAATCAGCCAGCAAAGCCTTCCAGGACAATTTTGCCGACCGCCCGCTGGCTCTCGATCAGCGCATGGGCTTTGCGCAAATTAGCGGCATTGATTGCGCCGTAGTGCTCGCCAAGGGTGGTTTTCAGCACGCCACTGTCAATCAACTGCGCCACGCGCGTCAGCAGATGGTGCTGCTCAATCATATCGTTCGTGGAAAACATCGAGCGGGTAAACATAAATTCCCAGTGCAGAGAGATGCTTTTCGCTTTGAGCGGCACGGCATCAAGGCTCGCCGGGTCGTCAATCAGCGCTAACTTGCCCTGTGGTTGCAGTGCGTTAATCAACTGCTGATAGTGCTGCCCGGTATTCGTCAGGCTGGCGACATGCGTCACTTGCTTGATGCCGATACGCGCTAACTCTTCGGTCAGCGGTTTGCTGTGGTCAATTACATGATGCGCGCCGCGATCTTTTACCCACTGCTGGCTGGCCGGGCGGGATGCGGTGCCGATGACGGTCAGATGTGTAAGCTGGCGCGCCAGTTGGGTCATGATTGAACCCACGCCGCCCGCTGCGCCGACAATCAGCAGCACATCGCCGTCGTTGCCCTTTTCCTGCACGCCCAGGCGGTCAAACAACATCTCCCAGGCGGTAATGGCGGTTAAGGGCAGGGCGGCAGCGGCGGCGTTATCGAGCGAGGCTGGTTTTCGCGCCACAATGCGCTCATCCACCAGTTGAAACTCGCTGTTGCTGCCTGGTCGCGTCAGGGCACCGGCATACCAGACTTCATCCCCCGGCTGAAACAGCGTTACCGCCTCGCCGACCTCTTTCACCACGCCAACCGCGTCCCAGCCGAGCACGCGCGGGCTATCGGCATTAAAACCGGCACGCACTTTGGTGTCCACCGGGTTGACGGAAACGGCTTTTACTGCCACCAACAGATCGTGGCCGCTGGCCTGCGGCTGGGGCAGTTCGATATCGGTGAGGTAATCCAGATTGCTGCCGCCAGTGGCAGCGCGGGTAATGGCGATTGCTTTCATAAAGGCTCCGTTTTGCATGGTTTGCGTTGATACCGGTAAGGGTAGTCAACGCAGGGCGTGCGAAAAACCAGTGAAAGTGGGCAGGACTTATCTTTGAAAAGTGAAAATGGCGGATGGTCGGCAACCTGAACGTATTCTGATAATGGCCCAGCATGTTGTTGTAGATACTTGTTCGCGTATTGTCCGGCAGTGGCTTCGTCCGTAATCTCTGGGCGCATTTGATGCTTCGACCTAAATAAGCCAGGAGAGAGCGGTGTCTAAAAAGAAAGGAAGTGGTGTGGCTTCAATGCCGCATGATGCCATGTTCAAGCAGTTTCTGACGTCCCCGGATATTGCCCGGGATTTCATGGAACTGCATCTACCGGAAAGGCTGCTTGCCATTTGCGATTTGAGTACGCTAAAGCTGGAGTCGGGCTGTTTTGTCGATGAAAGCTTGCGCCATTTATACAGTGATGTGCTCTATAGCCTGAAAACAACGCGTGGTGAAGGGTACATTCAAGTACTGATTGAGCATCAGTCTACGCCAGACAGTGAAATGGCTTTTCGTTTAATTCGCTATGCGCTCGCCGCGATGCAGCGGCATTTGGATGCGGGCCACGAAAAGCTGCCGCTGGTAATACCAATGTTGTTTTACACCGGTAAACGTAGCCCTTATCCCTATTCGACTAACTGGCTTGATATGTTTAATGATCCTTCTACAGCGCAAACGCTCTACAGTAGCCATTTTCCGTTAGTTGATGTGACGATGATCCCTGATGATGAAATCATGAACCACCGCAGTATGGCGGCACTGACCCTGCTGCAAAAACACATTCAGCAAAGAGATATGAGCGATTTGCTGGACAGGCTGACCGAGATTCTGTTGGCTGAGTACATAACGGGACATCAATTGGTTTCGTTGATAAACTACCTGGTACATGCTGGTGAAGCGTCAGATGCCGAAGGTTTTGTACGTCAACTGGCACATCGGATACCGCAATATGAGGACGAACTGATGACCATCGCGCAACAGCTTGAACAAAAAGGGATTAAACAGGGCCTGGAACAAGGACTCGAACAAGGACTCGAACAAGGCCGTCAGCAGGAGGCATTGAAAATCGCCCGTACCATGTTGCAAAACGGGCTTGATCACCAAACGGTGATGAAGATGACAGGGCTTTCCGACGCCGAAGTGGCACAAATTCATCATTGATTTCACGCACTGATGAGCGGGCTTTACAGAGCCATTAGGTGACAAAGCGCGTTTACAACGCTTCTGGCTGGCATTATCCTGAACGCCAGTCAATAAAATGCTTATCACAACTTATTGATTTTGAATGACTCGGGGTGCCCTTCTTTGTGAAGGCTGAGAAATACCCGTACCACCTGATCTGGATAATGCCAGCGTAGTTATCCAAGTTTAGTATTAACTATCATGAGCTTACATTTCTTTTTGTCCGTGTGTAATGAACCTAAGATACAAAAAGAGCGTAATCATGAGGTACAAAACCCTTCCATACACCTTTCAACGAAACGGTAACTACTACCTACAGATCCGGCTTTCGAATGGTCGGATGTATAAAAAATCACTACTCACTGACAGCTATCGTGAAGCCTCTGCTTTGATGGTTGGTGTTGCTCCGCACATTCCGTTTGTTAAATCGTTAGCCATCACAATCCCGATGTTTGATGCTTTTGTTTCAACCCTGCTCATGTCAGAACGTAGGTCTGTAAAAGTTCCACTGTTATCCCACAAGCCGGTAATTGTTCCTGCTACATTCGAGGAGCCAGCGGCACAAGCCGAACCGCAAAACGTGCTAACTCTTTCTGATGCTTGGGCTATGTACAAAGCGGAGAAGGGTAAAACTTGGACACAATCAATCTCAAGGGCGAATGAGCGTTACATGGAAGTCTTGATGGTTGTCTTGGGAGAGACAACAGACGTAGCGGCGATTACTAAGCAGGATATTAAGCAGGTGATAGAAGTTGTTGAAAATTTGCCTAAGCGTGTTGTCCAGCCGTATCGCTCAATGAACATCCAGCAACTGATTGAATGTGATGATGTACCACCGAATGAGTTAGTAGGGGCTGAAGCCATTCATAAGCATCTAAAAATCTACAAATCGCTTTTCAAGACCTTTCTCACAGAAAACAAAGATATTTTGATGAAATCTCCAACTGATGGTGTAGTGGCTGCACCATCTAAAGCAAGGTTCGGTGCATACAGTTCGGCGGAGATGAAGAAGTTTGTAGGGTGGGCACTTAAGCAGCCTGATGGCTGGCAGAAGTGGATAACATTGTTGCTGGCATACACAGGAGCCAGAAGGGGAGAAATTGCCAAACTGGAAAAGTCACAAATCAAATATGATGAGGATAGCCAGCGGTATTATTTTCTGATTGCAGAAGGAGGGCAGGGGAAAACAGAAAATGCCACTCGACAAGTAGCGATCCACCCTAAGTTGATCGAATGGGGGTTCATGGAATACGTTGGTCGCCAGTGGAAAGAGCGGATTTTTTCAGAAGTGGCAGGTACGAACATGACAAAGATTGGCAAAGAATTTGCGGATGTCCGTGATCAGCTTGGCATTCCGTACTTAGATGACTTTGGACAGCGGAGGCTGCTGCATAGCATTCGTCACTCTGTTTGCTCTGCCGCAATGGCTGGGTGGGTAAAGAACATATTGCATCTGCAACAAATAGTAGGACATGAAAAGAGTGGTGGGATCACTAAACGTTATTTGCATACGTTTCCGCTAACATCAGTTAGCTATGTGATTGATGGTATTTGTTGGATTTAAAATTGATAACTTCCGAATGCCTTTTTTAAATGATAAGTTGTTTTTATGGTAAATTTTATTCCACATGAACATGTTTCATGTGGAGTGTAAGGGGAAAAGTCATTTTTTGGAGTCATATAACTTCAATAATGTTTATTTCATCACAAAGAACACCTCTTAGTTTCTGCAACTTAGACCAAATCTTTGAAGGTTCATCTTTACAGCTCATATATATAATGTCATCGCTCACTTCATAGTTGTTCGATGCGTTACGTAACTTGCTTTCTAATTCAGTTAATTTATTAATAGCTGTGGATAGATCCCATATAGAATTACGAATTTCATCATTCATATATACAGTGTAATTCAACATGAAATTACTGATCTCTTTTTTTATTTTAATGTAAGAGCTGATCATTGCTCTTTCAAGCCACTCACCACTGTCATCGTAAAATTCATGATGCTCAGGTAAGTTGAAGGAATCGATAAACTGTAATGTTGGTTTTATCAATAATTTTCTTTCTTTTAAATTTTCTTCAATAATTTTGAAAGTAATTTGTTGTTTAATTTCATTCTCTTTGCTTTTTTTGTTAATGTACTGACTTATAATAGTTACTATGCCTGTGAGCAAAGCACCACCAATGGTACCGCCAACAGTAATCAATTGAGTGGTGATTAAATCTGTAGCCATTATTCCCTCTGTTATTTCTTGTTAAAAATTAATGTTTTTTCAAAAGCTCTTTTGTATTCAATAAAATTTAGCATCATCTCCATATATCATTACACCTTCAACTCCATAATTAGCGGATAATACACCCAGTCGTTTTGTTTTTTTATTCCATCCAGGGTGGACTGTATCGATTATAGTTTTAACATGGTGTAATATATTTTCATCAAGACAAAGTAAAATATAAGATATGAAATTTTGCACATGTTGATAATCACATAACAATTTTTCAAATTCTATCCCTCGAATTGAGGCTTTATAAGTATCGAATTCAATGTCTCTGAAGTTTTCAAACAATGGTGTTCTATATTCGAAATAAAGAAAGTCAAAAGAATAGTTCATAGGATTAATATTCCCATGTAGAACTTCATTCCTTTTATTCATTATCGAATGAAAAGCCTTACACGCCTCAACTCCATTATAATCTATAGGCTGATAAAATCCTATGCAGTTAATATGTAAAGAACTAACGCGTTCATTAATTCTCATTCGTAGAACTTTATTATAAAGATCTACGTCGTTTTTAATTTCTGGCTTAGCCAGAATGAAAATTAAAAAGTTTACAAAAGACTCAGCATATACAGGAAGCAACATGCTTATTGATAAACCTAACGAAGTAGCTTCTACATATTTCTCTCCTATCTGTTCGGCATTTTTTTGCCATTGCTCGAGATCTTCTCTTGTTGCTTTCATTCTTGGGTCTGATATATTGTTTGGTTTAATGCTACTAATATTTAAATCTTCAAGTTTGGTTAGTTGATTTTCTATAACTTGTTTTAATCGCTTGAAAGGATTAATAAAAACCAACCATGGCTCTAAATGTTTTCTAAATTCAGAAAGTTGACGACCATAGTATTTGAAATCATTACGGATCTGATCAATAAATAATTGCTTGGCTTCAGATTCATTTTCGAAAGATATCTCTTTCATAATTTCAATATAGTAATTTTTACAAATTAAATTAATCCTATATCCTTTGTAATCAAAAGTATAATCCCAGTGAATTAAGTTATCTGAATCATGTTTGTTTTTTAAAACTGTAAATAATCCATTTGGGGCACCAAATCTTACATTAAAGTAACAGTAAAAATCGACTGCACGTATATTTTCTTTCAGGATCCAAATTGATTTAGATAGTTCTCTTCTTTTTTTTTGTAATACTTCATCTGCTAATTGCTTTGTAGGGACAATTTTTAGCATGCTTATGTCAATGTTATTCATGATATATTCCAGAGTTAAATAAGCTACACACCTTAAAACACAATTATATAAGAGTCGCCGCCATTCATCTATTAAATAAATCATAATTTTTGATGAGAGTGTTTATTTGCAGCCTGTGTTAGAAGTCATACCATACAAGTGTACATCTTGTTTATACGAAAAGTGATTATGATTGTAGTGATTTAGCATCCTTAATCGCTACACATCGAATCTCCCTTCAAACCTGATTAAACGTAGCGATCTGCCTTGATTTTTCATCGCTACACCTTACAATAAAACGCAACATACAAATCGAAACAATGTAGAGATTTTTGACATGGCACACGTCGCTTATATCCGCGTATCCAGCTTGCAACAAAACAGCGATCGACAATTAGCAGATACGGGGATCAGCTTTGAGAAAGTATTCACTGAGAAAGTAAGTGCGAAAGATACCAATCGTGAAGCGTTCTTAACGATGATGGAGTACTTACGTGAGGGGGATACTTTACACGTGCATGACATCAGCCGCCTCGCCCGTAATACAGCCGACCTTCTCTCAATCGTAGGTGCATTGACTAAACGAGGTGTAGCGATCCAGTTTCATAAAGAAGGTATTAAAACGGGCGACAGCTCCCCTACAGGTAATCTTGTTTTAACGCTACTCGGGGGAATAGCTCAAATGGAACGTGAGCAAATGCTACTCAGGCAACGTGAAGGTTATGAAGCGGCTAAAGCCGCTGGACGTATTGCCGGACGTGGGAATAGCAGGAACATTCCTCGCAGTAAAATAGTGGCAGCATTAGCTTCTGGTGGCAGTGTCCGCTCTGTGGCTTCTGAATTCGGTGTAAGTACTAACACCATTAGCCGAATCAAGAAAGAAATGAACTGTGCAACGCCTTAAGTTAAAATAAGAAAATGATTTCTTTCACACAAACAGAAAAGGCTTTACATGAGCTAATGCACATATACTTTGACACTGAGACAGAAGATTATCTCATGTTCGGCGTTTTGCTGTGTGAATGGAGCGATGAAAGTACTTCAAGAATTATTAATAGCGGTTTTCCACCAGCCCTGACACATCGTTGGCAATAAAAAAGGTAGCCTACGCTACCTTTTAACATCAACCACCAAGATTTGTACTATTCCTTAGTCGATATAGATCTAATGTTTTATCGCGGATGATATTCATTTTGCTTTCAGCCGCAATCAAACTCCAGATAGTACCTTCTTCCTTTTGGTAAAATTTCTCAATTCCATTATTATATGAATCTCTGTATTTTATCCACTGCCTTTGTGAATCTCTTAGGGCAGCACGCACATTTTCAGGCTGATCTTTCATTAGCAGTTTGTACTGATTCCCAAGCTCAATATCCCACGCTGTAGTAGCTTTAATATAGCAATTCTGTGAGTCAATAGTGCTAACAGCATCCAACTTGCATTTTTGTAATGTACTATCAATATTTTGCTTAAGTTCCTCACCAGAAGCCGATAAACAAAATAGTAAACTTGCACTTATAACCACCACTTTGTAATACATAGAAATAAGCCTATTTTAGTTATCAATTTGTACTGTAACACGGTGATCTATCTCTTTAAGATGAGCTACACCACATTTTTCTAATTGAGAACGTGCAGAATCGATGTCATTCTTGGTTCTTTGAATTTCGGGATCGGTAGTAGGACTTCTCCCGCCAGCAAAAGGAGATGTTCCGCTTTGCGTCAAGGCATCCGAAGTTTGATTCCAGTACTCAATGGCTTGCTCAGATGCTGCATTAGCAGCTAACAGTCGATTGAATTCATGTGAGCATGACTTCTTTTGAACAGCAATGTAATCATCGACCCAAACACCATATTGCTTGTAGATATTTTCAGCTACTAAGTACTTACCACTGCTCTTGTCCAGACTATTAATCTTACTCTCAATATAAGATCTATTCTTTTGTTCTAATGCAGCAGCAGCGGCTTGTTCATCAGCTAATTTTTGTTCTTCTTCTTCCTTACTTCTGAACTCTATCCACTTATCTCTATCGAAAATTCCTTTTTCTTTTGCTTTAGAAAATTGTTCTTCTTTCGTGAAGCCGAGATTCTTTCCTTGCACATTCATCATGTATACATTAGCTTGGCCCGCGATCAGTAATAAAAAAACAAGAATAATTGGTAGCAAATAATTATTGAAGAACTTTGGTAGTTTCTGGGTTAATACGGGATAGTTATCTTTAATAGATGGAATGGCTATAACTGACCACCATAGTGAAATGACTATAACCATAGACCAAAATGCTAAAGTAACTAATGCGAGTAATACAGTTAAAAATGACATTCCTGGCTCGCTGAATGTACGGAAATAATCATAAAATATAAATGCCATGACTAATCCAAATGCCATATAAACAAAAAACTGTACTTTCTTCATTTTTATTGTTCCTTTTTATTTTAAAACCCGCTTGATATTCCCTTGAGAGTCAACTTCTACTCTGACGATTTTTCTACATGCACTGCAAGAACCTACACCTGTGCCACTACTTTTAATTCCGGTGTTAACAGTCGTAGTACTTCCACAATGCGGACAAGTCACTGTATATGTCGCATAAGCCACAATTCATTCCTCCTTATTGTTGTAACGTTCAGGCCAGATTTCTTCTCGATTCACGCCTATATAATCGGCAATGATCTGCTCACCTTTTGGCCAATGTCTCTCAAGGGCGTTGTATAGCGTTCGCTCATGTAAGCCGTTATCACGGGACAGCTTAGCCAGTGTACTGCCCTTTTTGCGTATAGCAGCCAGTACATCGGCTCTATGCCAGTTTCGAGTGCTGGCATTTAATTCCTTTTTTTGAGATCCTGTTTGTTTATGATTCTTCATTACGATCACTCATTACTTAATCATGAATATGATTGATCATTAAAATGAACAAGTCAAATCGAATTAGGAATAGTATTCCTTAAGTTGAATGGCGATAGAATGAGCGATAAAAAGCAGAGCATCAAAGAGTTCAGTGAACGCTTAAAGCACATCATAACAGCACTTGGAACGTCAGGCAGGGAGTTCGCGGCACGTGCAGGTATTGGTTATAGTACCTTACACAACTATCTACATGCTGTATCAAGCCCTACTCTTGATAACTTGGTTCTACTCGCTAAAGCAGGAAATGTATCTGTTGAGTGGCTTGCTACAGGACAGCAAAGTCATAAAAACTCTGACTCAGCAGTTATAGCTGTACCTTTTATTGATCGGAGCAGTGATGTACTAAAACTGGATGCCCAGTTGCTTGCGAAGAAGAAATTGCGTTCTCTTTACGCGATCAGGATCAGCACTGACGTTATGCACCCTACCTTTTTACCGGGGGCTGTTCTGCTGATTGATACTAACGATACCAAATTAACTGATAACAAACTTGTGGTAATGCTACAGAACGGTAATTATCTTTTCAAGAGAGTACAGGTGCTTTTGGATGGGATTTGTTTACTTAATGATAATAATCTTTATCCCTCAATCACAGTTCCAAATGATGAAATAAACAATATAAATGTTGTTGGAACCGTTATAATGATAATTAATTGTGTGAATTAGAAATATAGTGATAATGTTAAGGTGATACCAAATGTGATCATTCAAATACTAAATTTATAATTATTAGACATGATCTTTTTGCTAAAAATCTGATGTTGGCTGATAACGGTTAGCAAAAAATTAGGTAAGTTAAAAACAATATGATTTTTCAAGAAAAAATTTTTTCCGTTTCAAATCATGAAGTGACAACCAAGTAAGATATGCAGTTAAGGATTTATTATGAAATAAAATCCATTCGATATCCTTTCATATTATATAATTACCTTAATTGTTAAAATGATCTATCTGGCCTTATAGGAAGGAACTATATAGGATTAGACTTTTATATAGAGCAAGTTACCTCCTGATAGATATTATTGATGGGGGTATTTCAATTAGCATTGAATCAATTTACTGCTGTATCTTGAACTATTAGACTCAGGCACTGATGGTTTGAGCTATCTGGACTTAAGGCATTGTATACACAGAGCCGCGACGATGATGATTGGTTTTGTTATCCGGTGTGCTTTCATTCTGAAAGGTATATCAAATACTTGAAAGTTATTGTAGGATGAATATTCTTGTATAGTTAATAGGTTACGTATGGAAAGAATAATGAAAGTTATCAACATTATGCTAATGGTAATAGTTGGCATATTGTTACTTATCAGTGTAATGATATTCTTTCAAGTTAGTCAGTCAGACCTGAGTAAGATTAAAGATTGGTGGGCACCATTAAGTGCTGTGGCTACTGCTGGTACTTTTGTAGTTGCATTGATTGCTTTATTGAAAGCACCAAACTGGTTCAATCAAAAAACTAACGAAGAAGGATATTCAATTGCTAACCAAATTATATACACTGACTTACCTGAGATAAGGATACTGAGCAATAAATTTAGAGTTAAATTTACTGCATTTTGTTATAATGCATTTCAAAGTTTAAATAACGAAAAAGTTAATGAAAGTTATACAAATTCTTTGATTGTTGATGTCGAGACATTGATCAATGAATTAACATCCGCCAACTATTCATTAATTAAAAAATTAGGGTCATTAAAACGATACAAATGGTATCCAAATGCTAAGCTTAATGAAAATTTAAAGTTGCTTAATGAAATAATAAAAGAAACAAACGATTTGAAATCCGATTCTGATATAGAAATGGATAAACTTTTAGTTACCTTTATGTATGTGGATCGCAGAAATGAGCTAACTGATGATGACAGACAATTGTTTAAAAAATCAGTTCAAGATATAGTTGGTAGGTGTCATGAACTACACAGAAACACTACCTCCATAATTTCAAAAATAACTGATTCTGATCACCCAATAACTTATTTATTTGTACATCCGAAATAAAATTTACTCCCCTGAACAGCACCGCAACAAACAAACCTAAAAATGGTACTGAACAGGGGATCGATAGTGTACTGTTAAGTGATAACAGATTTCATTTACAGATTTTTGCAGGATTATAATGAAAAAGTAATAAAATACTTATCGGCTCAGTAAGTACCTTGTGTATTCAGAGTACTTATAACTTGGATTTAGATAGTTAATTGCTAAGGCACTGTAAGATGAGGGGAGGGTTGGACGGGTAGCTTTGGATGTACAAAAAAAGGATTTATAACTGAATATTATGTAATGAGATATGTTCTGATATTGATTAGGTTTGATCAGTACCTCAAAACCATTCATAAAATAAATTAAAGGCGAATAAATCGAGTGCGTCAGCAACGAGATTTATTCGCCTTTAATTTTATGTTCTGTTGCGGCTCTGCCGCGATAGAACATGCCCATTCATTTCAATGTTATGTATCTATTCTTTTCATGTACATCAATCAATATTAGTGTAAACGAATCAAGATTAAAGCCGTTCAGCGAACGGCATCAATCTATCTTAACTATTCGATTTTACTCATTCGCTTTGCTCATTCGCACAAATCGAATAGTTAAGAGGTTTCAAATGATTTTTCTAACAAATGAGTACCTATAAAAAAGGGACTTTCTCTCTTATAATATGAACAAATGTCCCTTTTTAAGTTTAACTCTTCCCATCTTTCCCCCTTTCCTAAAGTGCCTTACCAAAAATAGGCCATGAAAAAGGGGCATCAAGCCCCTTATTTCGGTTCTACTGATAAAGTATCTTGCAGTTCATCAAAATTTTCACCTGAAAATTGTGGATATTTCTTTATGGTTTTCTTAACCCATTTTTCAAATCGATACATAGTATCTGCTTTGTGATTCCATTTATTTTTCCAGTTCTTGAATAGGTCTTTCAATTCGTCACATACACTTAGTACATTCTTCTTTTTCAACGAACGCAAACCAATATCTATTTTGTTTACAGAACCAGAAGGAATGCTATTAGCAATCTCATCATCATAGACATACACAGTTACCCGTTCATCACTGTCATAATTACGTACACAGCTACGGTACACGAATTGATAAAATTGCTCCGTTTCGTACTCTTTGAGTGCATCCTCACGTGTTAAATCAAAGAGATCATTTAAGTACTCTTCGGCCTGTGGATGTGCGTTACATGCAACCATGAAGATGCATGTATTGTAATCCTGATACTGATTCAAACCTCTTGTTACTACTGGTACACGTGCACCGGGTAATCTGAAAGTACTTTTATCGTTAGTAGTCCAGTAATAAGAATCAACTGGTACATTATCAACGATCCATTGCTGTACTTTCTTAATATTGGCACAGTTCTTTTTAAGCTGTTCCTTCGATAGCCCTTTATCGTGCTTTGTTGTATCAAAAAAGTACTTAACATCGATACGAAGATCATTAGCGTTGATAGACTGATAATCCAAAGGTAGTTTTACTTTCTTGAATAAGTGCGACCATCTTTTATAAAGTAATGAATGTTCAAAGTCATTTGCCAGATAAGTTATATCGATACCTGCATCGATATAACGATTAAGATCATACCACCCAGCAATTACTAACTGATTTGCTTTACCTAATAATGAATCATTTAATACTGCAATCTTGTGATAGAATTTCAATGTCTTGTACTGTTCTTTGAGTAGGTCAACGTCGGCTGATAATTTCACATCGTCATTAATCTGTACTGATTTATACTTATAATTGACTGGATCATTATCAACACTGCTTAACTCTAAGTACTCTTTCTCAGTTATTAACATTTTATTGTAAATGTTAATAATATCTTCCCGATCTGTATCGCTAATGCCTCTTATAATTAGGTCGAAAGATTTAGTACAATCATCAATCCACACTTTCCAACCTTTTAAGCGATTTGGTTCGATACGATAAAACATCTTATCTGTAATCATTATTATATTGTGTTCACCGCTTGATAGAGTCGTATTGATTCGTTGCAGAAGGTTAATGCTTAAATCATCCTCTGATACAATCATTTCTGGTCTATGATGCTCTAAATACTTATAGAATTGTTCTAAAAGTACTTTGGTGCTTTGTACGATTATGTGATATCGCTGATGACCAGTAGCGATTCCTTCGTTAATCATCTTCTGCATATGTAGTCCTTTTCCCGAACCACATTTACTACTGATAAATTCAAAGTAGTGCTGTTGATAAAAGTTATTGTTCATGTAAATTCCTTTTATTATCTGGCATCAATGCCATCTTTTTTATTAATTGTGTCGATTTTCTCGTATATAATGTTAAATTTCCTAAGTTAAAATCTCGTAAAAGAACAAGCCTTTAATTTGTCCAATTACTAAGAGGCTACTATTCTTTTTTGTTATGCAAAAATCAAAGGGATTACCTATTCAAATTAAATTTTGTTGAGGTTTTAATCCTCATTGTTTTTTAATGATTGAATATGATTTTTACAATGCATTAAAATTTATAATTAGCTAAGTTATTTAATGGTTGTCTTTTTTGCGTGACTGTCTCTCTAACCATGCCTTAACAAGAGCATCAATATCTAAAGGAGGATTGTTTTGATAATTTCTCAAATCATGCTCATTCTCTAAAATTTCTAACTCTTCTATAATGCTTTGTTCATAATGTTCTTTCATTTTCATTAATATATATCCTTGTTAATTAAAAATAATATGCTTAACACACCTTAAGGATAGGACATAAATCAATGCCGTTTCATATAAAAATAACATGTTATAAGTGCGATAAAGTTAACCGGTAGTAGTAGATTGCTTGTTTTATATATTTTGGGATGCTTGGTTACTTTAAAAATTAATAAAGGAGTAGATTATAATCGATAGTTCTTTCAACTATTGTTGCCAAAGCATATTTGATTGTAACTACAAAATTTTAGATAACTTCCTTGACCCAAATAATTAAATCGTAAGTAATGAAGCTTTTATTGATTTTATGTGAGGTACAAATTGGGGTACAAGGGGAGGTACAGCGTGAAGAAAGGATAACCATAAGTGCAAGCTTGCATCCCAAGGCTACTTCTCCTAAGCTGGTAATTAATAAAGAAATGTAATCAACATGACTCGGGGTGCCCTTCTTTGTGAAGGCTGAGAAATACCCGTACCACCTGATCTGGATAATGCCAGCGTAGGGAAGTCAGATGCCCGCCCGGCATCCCTTCTTCACGCCGGGCAGGAGCGAAACCATGCAACCTGACCTGCTTGATCGTGTGCAAACCGCACATGCGTTACAGCAATTCCGCCATCTTTCCCCCCTTGTGCACTGTATGACCAACGACGTCGTACAAACCTTCACGGCCAACGTGTTGCTGGCGCTTGGCGCATCACCGGCGATGGTGATTGAGCGCGAAGAAGCGCAGCAGTTCAGCGCCATCGCCGATGCGTTACTGATTAACGTAGGCACCTTGACCCGCGAACGCGCTGACGCGATGCGCGCGGCGGTTGAAAGCGCCAACGCCGCACACAAACCCTGGGCTCTCGATCCTGTTGCTGTTGGCGCACTGACATTCCGCTCTGATTTTTGCCAGCAACTGCTGGCGCTACATCCTGCCGCCATTCGCGGCAATGCCTCGGAAATTCTGGCTCTTGGCGGAATGACCACAGGCGGGCGCGGGGTTGATACCACCGACACTGCCAGCACCGCCCTTCCGGCGGCACGTAAACTGGCCCAGCAGACGGGCGCGGTTGTCGCCGTGACGGGGGAAGTGGATTACATCACCGACGGCACCCGCACGTTGAGGGTAACCGGCGGCGATGTGTTGATGACGCGCGTGGTTGGCACCGGCTGTGCGCTCTCCGCTGTTGTTGCCGCCAGTTGTGCACTGCCCGGCGACAGAGTCGTGAATGTCGCCGCGGCGTGTTCCTTTATGGCGCAGGCGGGCAGCCTGGCGGTTGCGCAAAGCCAGGGGCCAGGCAGCTTTGTTGCGGCGTTTCTCGACGCGCTGTACACCCTGGGCGGGGAGGGACGCGTATGAAACGGATTAACGCATTGACCATTGCCGGCACCGATCCCAGCGGTGGCGCGGGGATTCAGGCGGATCTGAAAACCTTTTCGGCACTGGGCGCGTATGGTTGTTCGGTGATCACCGCGCTGGTGGCGCAAAACACGCGGGGCGTACAGTCGGTTTACCGTATTGCGCCGGATTTTGTCGCCGCGCAACTTGATTCCGTGTTGAGTGATGTGCGCATCGACACCACCAAAATCGGCATGCTGGCGGAAACGGACATCGTGGAAGCGGTGGCGGAGCGGTTGCGCCGTTACCAGGTGCGCAATGTCGTGCTCGATACGGTGATGCTCGCCAAAAGCGGCGATCCGCTGTTATCACCTTCGGCGGTCGTTGCGATGCGCCAGCAGTTACTGCCGCACGTTTCACTTATTACGCCCAACTTACCGGAAGCCGCCGCGCTACTCGATGCGCCTCATGCAGGTAGCGAAAAAGAGATGCATGCCCAGGGCGAAGCGCTGCTGGCGCTCGGTTGTGAAGCCGTGCTGATGAAAGGCGGCCATCTCGATGACGCCGAAAGCCCGGACTGGTTATTCACGCGCGACGGCGCACAGCGTTTCACCGCGGAGCGCATTAACACGAAAAACACCCACGGCACAGGCTGCACGCTTTCTGCTGCGCTGGCGGCGCTGCGACCACGCCATGCAGACTGGGCCGCGACCGTGGCAGAAGCGAAACGCTGGCTCACTGCCGCGCTGGCACAGGCCGACTCGTTGGAAGTGGGCCACGGCATTGGGCCGGTGCATCACTTTCATCAATGGTGGTAAATCAGGATCCGAAACGTGCCAGCAGATAATGCTGAAAAATTGAGCTACGGTGGAAAATATCGCATCACGGTACCAGGCTTATTTTTGCCCACCGCCAGGTGGGTGAGGACAATCCAATTCGCCTCGCGCGAAGCTTACGGGAGCAAAGTGATGACTGATATTGTGCAGTTACTTGGCAACGACGCCGAAAGCCTTCTGCAACACCGTTGCATGACCATCCCAGCCGACCAGCTTTATCTGCCCGGGCACGATTATGTTGACCGCGTCATGATCGACAATAACCGCCCACCGGCGGTATTGCGTAATATGCAAACGCTGTATAACCACGGCCGACTGGCAGGCACGGGCTATCTCTCCATTCTGCCGGTCGATCAGGGGATTGAGCACTCCGCAGGCGCGTCGTTTGCTGCCAATCCACTCTATTTTGATCCGAAGAATATTGTCGAACTGGCCATCGAAGCGGGTTGTAATTGTGTGGCCTCCACCTATGGTGTGCTGGCGTCGGTCTCCCGCCGCTATGCGCACCGCATTCCTTTCCTCGTGAAACTGAACCATAACGAAACCCTCAGCTACCCGACCGAATATGACCAGACGCTGTATGCCAGCGTTGAGCAGGCTTTCAATATGGGCGCGGTCGCCGTGGGTGCGACCATCTACTTTGGCTCGATTGAATCTCGCCGCCAGATTGAAGAGATCTCCGCCGCCTTTGAACGCGCCCATGAATTAGGCATGGTCACTGTGCTGTGGGCGTATCTGCGTAACTCCGCCTTCAAAAAAGAGGGCGTGGATTACCATGCTTCCGCCGATCTTACCGGCCAGGCGAACCATATCGCCGCCACCATTGGCGCAGATATCGTGAAGCAGAAAATGGCTGAGAATAACGGCGGTTATAAAGCGGTGAACTTTGGTTACACCGATGAGCGCGTCTACAGCAAACTGACCAGCGACAACCCGATAGACCTGGTGCGTTACCAACTGGCGAACTGTTACATGGGTCGCGCCGGGCTTATCAACTCCGGCGGTGCTTCAGGCGGTGATACCGACCTGAGCGATGCTGTGCGCACGGCGGTGATTAATAAACGCGCGGGCGGTATGGGCCTGATCCTCGGTCGAAAAGCATTTAAGAAAACCATGGCTGACGGCGTGAAACTGATTAACGCCGTGCAGGATGTCTATCTCAACGAGAAAGTCACCATCGCGTAACGTTAGTCTTCCCCTCTTCCTGCGGGAGGAGGGGGAAACCCCGCTGAAATCCCCCTCGGATCCCGATCACAATTTCGTAACCTTTTGTGAAAACTGTCACGCATCCTCGTGCGCATGCCCAAAAAATGGCGGCTGCTTAGCGCTATTTGTCCGAGGATGTGACCATGTTTTGTGCATATATTGATTTATGAAACAGCTTTTCAAAAAGTCAAGGATACGAAATGAAAATTGAATCTGTAAACGTCACTGTCTTCCAGCACCCCACGCGCCGGGTCTCGGACAGCGCCGGGCATTCGCATCCGGGAGCGGAAACCCAGGCGAAGATGGCGATGTTAACCATCACGGCGGACGATGGCAGCAAAGGTTACTCCTTCGCGCCGCCGGAAGTCGTACGCCCGTTTGTATTAAATGCTTTTTTCCGCAAAGTAATGGTCGGCCAGGATCCCTTTAACCGCGAGCGCATCTGGCAGGATTTGGTGCACTGGCAGCGCGGCAGCGCCCATCAACTCACCGAGCGCGCGCTGTCGTTTGTTGAACAAGCGCTGTGGGATTTAATTGGCCGCACGCTGAATATGCCGGTTTACAAACTGCTCGGCGGTTACCGCGATAAAGTCCCTGCCTATGGCAGCACCATGTGCGGTGACGAACTGGAAGGCGGCCTTTCCACACCGGACGAGTACGCCACCTTTGCCGAAAAACTGGTGGCGCGCGGTTATAAAGCCATCAAGCTGCACACCTGGATGCCGCCGGTGAAGTTCGCCCCGAACCCGAAAATGGATGTCAAAGCCTGCGCCGCCGTGCGTGAGGCGGTCGGCCCGGATATTGATTTAATGATCGACGGCTACCACTGGTATAGCCGCACTGAGGCACTCTACATCGGCAAGGAACTGGAAAAACTCGATTTCGCCTGGTTCGAAGAGCCGATGGAAGAAGAGAGCATGTCTTCCTATGCCTGGCTGGCGGAGAACTTATCGATCCCGATCATTGGGCCGGAGAGCCTGGGCGGGAAGCACCACAGCCGCGCCGACTGGGTAAAAGCCGGAGCCTGCGATATTTTGCGCGCCGGAGCCAACGGCGTGGGCGGCATTTCGCCAACGTTGAAAGTGGCGAATCTGGCGGAGTCGTTCGGCATGGATTGCGAAGTGCATGGCAACGGTGCGGCAAGCCTCGCGGTGATTGGCGCGATCCGCAACTGCCGCTGGTACGAGCGCGGTCTGCTGCATCCGTTCCTCGAGTACGACCAACCGGCGGCGTACCTCAACAGTATCGTCGACCCGATGGATAAAGAGGGTTTCGTCCATCTGCCGCAGCGTCCGGGGCTCGGCGAAGACATTAATTTTGCGTATATCGAAGCCAATACCGTCAGCCACGACTGACATATAAAAACTCTTACCCTACATGGCGGTATACATGAAAAAAACGTCCCTCGCGGGAGCGTGCTTACTCGCGCTCTCGCTGATGATGGGCAGCGGCGCGGCATATGCCAAAACGCCGCCCGATCAGCTCATCATCGGCATGAACATGAACAACCTGCTGAGCCTCGATCCGGCGGCGATGACCGGCAACGAAGTGGTCGGCATTGTGGTTAACCTTTACGACTCGTTGGTGGAGTTAGATCCCAACGAACTGACCAACGTGAAACCGGCGCTGGCAAAGTCCTGGGAAGTGAGCCCGGATGGCAAAACGCTCACCTTTCACCTGCGCGACAACGTGAAATTTCACTCCGGCAACCCGCTGACCGCTGAAGATGTGGTGTGGTCGATGCGCCGCTTATTGCACCTGAATCTCGCGCAGGCCTCGGTGTGGAAATCCTACGGCTTCAGCAAAAAGAATATCGACCAGCAGGTCAGCGCACCGGATGCCTACACCGTGCAGATCGCGCTGCCGAAAGCCAATGATCCGCAACTGGTAATTTACTCTCTCGGCGCACTTGGCAATCTCGGCGTGCTCGACAGCAAAATCGTGCAGAGCCACGCGGTAAATAACGACTGGGGCAACCGCTGGCTGACCACCAACGAAGCGGGTTCCGGGCCGTTTATGCTGGAAACCTGGCAGGCAAAAGATGTGCTGCGCATGAAGCGCAACCCGCACTACTGGCGCGAAGAGCCGAAACTGAGCCGCGTGGTGCTGCGCCATTTCCAGGAGTCGCAAACCCTGCGCCTGATGCTGGCGAAAGGTGACCTGGATATCGCGAACAATATGGCGGTTTCCGACATTAATGCCCTGCGTAAAGACCCGAATGTCACCGTGGAAGCGGTGCAAAAGGGCACGGTTTATTACGTGGCGATGAGTATGAAAGAGCCGCATTTCGCGAGGGCGAAAGTGCGCGAAGCGGTGCGCTACCTGATTGATTATCAAGGCATTAACAAAGCGCTGATGCCGGGTTACGGCGTGCTGCACCAGCGGCCTATCAAAGCGGGCATGCCCTCGACACTGCCAGATCCTGGCTACCGGCTCGATATTCCCCGCGCTAAAAAGCTGCTGGCGGAAGCCGGTTACCCGGAAGGCTTTGATACTACCCTGCGTGTGCTTGCCGATCAGCCGTTTCTCAATATCGCGATAGCGGTGCAATCCACGCTGATGCAGGCGGGGATCAACGCCAAAATCATCACCGGCACCGGTAACCAGATTTACGGCGCCATGCGCGAGCGTAAGTTCGACATGCTGGTCGGGCGCGGCGGCAGTGGGGTTGAACCGCATCCGCACTCCAGCCTGCGCGCGTTGGTTTACAACCCGGACAACAGCGACGAGGCGCGTCTTACCAACTTCCAGGGCTGGCGCACCAGTTTTTATGACAAACCGCTGAACGAGATGATCGACAAGGCGCTGCTGGAACGCGATCCCGATAAGCAGAAAGCGGATTATCAGCAGATCCAGATACGTTATGACCAGCTGATCCCGGCGCTGATCCCGCTATCACAAATGGTCGATTCGGTGGTGGTGCGCAACGAAGTGAAAAACTTTCAGTCGCATCCGTCGGCCACCACTTTCCTGCGCGAAGTATATAAAAGCGCCGCCACCGGAGGAGAGAAAGGATGAGTACGCTACTGCTTGCGCCTGGCTCGCGGGCCAGACGGCTGTCAAAACGGCTGACGCAAATCGCCGTCACCCTGTTCGGCTTACTGCTGCTGACCTTCTTTATCGGCCGCGTGATGCCGGTTGATCCGGTGCTGGCGATTGTCGGCCCGGATGCGGATCACAGCACCTATCAGCAGGTTTACCAACAACTGGGGTTTGATCAATCTCTGCTGACCCAGTTTGGTATCTATCTCAATAACTTGCTGCACGGCAATTTAGGCAATGCGCTGCTCACCGGTAAGCCGGTGCTGGACGACATAGTGCGTGTCTTCCCGGCAACGCTGGAGCTGGCGACCGTCGCCATTATCGTCGGCGCGGGGTTGGGTATTCCCCTCGGCGTGCTGGCAGCCGCGCGGCGCAACAGCGTGTCGGATTATGTGGTGCGTATTATTAGCCTCGCGGGCTATTCGACACCGATTTTCTGGGTCGGGATGATGGGGCTGCTGCTGTTTTACGCCTGGCTTGGCTGGGTCGGCGGCGCAGGTCGTTTAGATCTGGGGCTGGATGGCGTGGTGCCACACCATACCGGGTTGATAACGATTGATGCACTGCTGGCCGGCAACGGCGCGGTGTTCTGGAATGCGCTCAATCACCTGGTATTGCCCGCCTCGCTGCTCGGTTTTCACTCGCTGGCTTACATCAGCCGTATGACGCGCAGCTTTATGCTGGCGCAACTGTCGCAGGAGTTCATCATCACCGCGCGGGTCAAAGGGCTGACTGAACGCCAGGTCATCTGGAATCACGCTTTTCGCAATATCCTCGTGCAACTGCTGACGGTGGTGGCGCTGGCCTACGGTTCGCTACTGGAAGGGGCGGTGCTTATCGAGACGGTATTCTCCTGGCCGGGTTTTGGTTCGTATCTCACCGGCAGCCTGCTGCTGGGCGATATGAATGCGGTGATGGGCTGCGTGCTGCTGGTGGGGGTGATTTTTGTGATGCTCAACCTGCTCTCCGACATGCTGTATCAACTCTTTGATCCGAGGACGAAATCATGACCGTCTCTTTTGATACGCCGGTTTCCTCCGCCAGCCACGAACGCAGCCTGCGCGTAAAACGCGGGTTTGGGCGCGCGGCAGGCTTTGTCGGCAAGATGGCGCGTAACCCACTAACCGCCATTGGCGGCAGCATTATTTTGGCGCTGTTAATAGTGGCGATTTTCGCTCCGTGGATAGCGCCTTATAACCCGCTGGTGCAGGATTTAAACAATGCGCTGAGCGCGCCGAATGCCGCGCACTGGTTTGGCACCGACGAGTTTGGGCGCGATATCTTTAGCCGCCTGGTGTACGGCTCGCGCATCACGCTGTATATCGTGCTTTTGGTCTCCGTGACCGTTGGCCCGCTCGGCCTGCTGCTTGGCGTTACCGCCGGGTACTTTGGCGGCAAAGTCGATATGGTGCTGATGCGCGTCACCGATATCTTTATCTCCTTCCCAAGCCTTGTGCTGGCGCTGGCGTTTGTTGCCGCACTCGGTCCTGGCCTTGAGCATGTGGTGATTGCCATTACGCTCACCGCCTGGCCGCCGATTGCGCGTCTGGCGCGGGCGGAAACCCTATCTCTACGCCAGGCCGATTTTATCTCGGCGGTGCGTTTGCAGGGCGCGTCCTCCGTGCGCGTACTGTGGCGGCACATTGTGCCGCTGTGCCTGCCATCGGTGATTATCCGTATCACCATGAATATGGCAGGCATCATTCTGACCGCCGCCGGTCTTGGCTTTTTGGGGCTCGGCGCGCAACCGCCGGAGCCGGAGTGGGGCGCGATGATCTCCAGCGGGCGCACCTACATGATGGAGTGCTGGTGGGTAGTGACCATTCCGGGGCTGGCAATTCTCATTAACAGCCTGGCGTTCAACTTTTTGGGAGACGGCTTACGTGACATCCTCGATCCTCGCAGCGAATAATTCGCCGCTTCTCGATGTGCGCAACCTGCATGTCGATTTTGTCAATGGACGCGCGGTGACCAACGCGGTGCGCGGCGTCTCCTTTAGCCTCGGTCAGGAAAAGCTGGCGATTGTCGGCGAATCCGGCTCCGGCAAATCCACCGTCGGGCGCGCGCTGCTGCGCCTGCATCCGGCAAAGGCGCGTATTCAGGCTGACTGTATGCAGTTTGGCGATATCGATTTACTGCATGTCAGTGAAGCGCAGATGCGCCAGATCCGCGGCAAGCGCATCTCGATGATTATGCAGGACCCGAAATACTCGCTGAATCCGGTAGTGTGCGTCGGGGATCAGATTGCCGAAGCCTGGTTGACCCATCATCCGGGCAAAAAAGCGGAGGCGAAAGCCAAAGTGCTGGAGATGCTTGATGTGGTGCGCATCCGCCAGCCGGAGCGGGTTTATCAGCTTTATCCGCATGAGATTTCCGGCGGGCAGGGGCAGCGCATTATGATCGCCATGATGCTGATAACCGACCCGGAACTGGTGATTGCCGATGAACCGACCTCGGCGCTGGATGTCTCGGTGCGCTTGCAGGTGCTGGGTTTGCTTGATGATTTAGTGAAATCCCGCGGGCTGGGGCTGATTTTTATCAGCCACGATATCAACCTGGTGCGCAGTTTCTGCGACCGCGTGCTGGTGATGTATGCCGGGCGGGTAGTGGAATCCATCGCCGCCAAAGATCTTGATAACGCGCAGCATCCGTACACTCAGGGGTTGATTCACGCCCTGCCGGAAATTCACAACCGCCGCCCGGTGCTGCCGGTGTTGCAACGTCAGGCCAGCTGGCTTGGCGAATAAGGGGAGCCGCATGATTAACGTGAAAAACCTCCACCTCGCCTTTGGCGAAGGGGAGAAGCGCAGCCAGGTGCTGAGCGATGTCAGTTTTGCCGTGCAGCCGGGCGAGATTTACGGCCTGGTCGGCGAGTCCGGCTCCGGGAAAACCACGGTGCTGAAGTGCCTGGCGGGACTGTTTACCCACTGGGAAGGGGAACTGGCGATTAACGGACAGAAACTGGAAAAACGCCTCAGCCAGCCGCGCTGTCGGCTGGTGCAGATGGTGTTTCAGGATCCGTACGGTTCGTTGCATCCGCGCCACACCATTGGCGATATTCTCGAAGAGCCATTGCAGATCCACGGCATTAACGATCGCGATCGGCGCATCAATACGCTGTTGGATAAAGTTGGTTTAAGCCGCGCGTTTCGCGAGCGCTACCCGCACCAGCTTTCCGGCGGCCAGCGCCAGCGCGTGGCGATTGCCCGGGCGCTGATCCTTGAGCCGCGCGTGTTGCTGCTTGATGAACCGACTTCCGCGCTGGATGTGTCGGTGCAGGCGGAGATCCTTAATTTGCTGGCGGCGCTGCATCAGGAGTCGCAGTTAACCTACCTGATGGTGACGCATGATTTGGGGGTGATCGCCCATTTGTGCCAGAAGGTGGCGGTGATGCAGTACGGCAAAATCCTCGAAACCTTGGCCGTTGATGCGTTGGTCAGCGGCGCGGCGCAAACGGATTACACGCGGATGTTGGTCAATGCCAGCCAGCAATACAGCCGCGAAATGGCGCGGGAAGTGGCGGCGTATTGAATTCGTGTGCCGTCTCGTAGGCTGGATAAGGCGGAGCCGCCATCCGGCAAAACTGCCTGATGGTGCTTCGCTTATCAGGCCTACAAACCGTTCAGCCATACAACCGTTATTTATTAACGCGTATCTTACAGCGATGGGGTTGAGTCCCCGCCGAAATCGGCGAACCGAAGCGTGACTGACAAGGACTGGACGCCAGGGCTGGCGGCCAGAGGCGAACCGAGCCAGGACGGCGTGTCGAGCCGACCGCTGTCTGGCTCGGGGGTGGTGAGCGCTGTGCGAAGCACCTTTTTCCCTGCGGGGCCGCGGGGATTGACAAGGGGAACGCGGTGTTCCCCTTGTCCCGTTCACCGCATGACGAGTTTCTGAAACCACTGAACGCCTGGTGAACGGAACCATTCCACAACGGTGATATATACGTTAACGCAATAACGGGCAATCCGGCGGCAACCGGCACTGCAATGCATTGGGCACCACTTCAATGCGGAAATGCTCACCGCGCAGCGGTTCGCCATCGAGGTTAAAGGTGATGTCGTGCGGGGCGCTTATCTCAAACCACGCAGACTGACCATCGACAATATGCGGGTTATCCTCCGGCTGGGTTAAGGTCGTGACCAGCGCAGGCAAAATCTCATCGCCGGTAAAAATACGCAGTTGCAGCAGCCCGTCGTTAATCAGCGCCTGCGGGCAGAGTTGCTGACCGCCGCCAGCCTGACGCCCGTTACCGATGCCAATCACCAGCGCGTCGCCCTGCCAGTGAAAATCCTCGCCGGTAATCTCGCAGCGATCGGCTTTCAGCATATCCATGCGCATCAGGCCATGAATCAAATACGAAACGCCACCGAGTGCGGCTTTGAGTTTCTCCGGCGTTTCGCTGGTGATGCGGGTTCCGAAACCCCCCGTCGCCATATTGATAAAACAGGTTGCATCATTCACCTTCGCAATATCAATCGGCACCGCTTTACCGACAATCGCCAGTTGCAGCGCTTTGTCCAGCAGTTCAGGAATGGCCGCGCTGGTGGCGAAATCATTGGCGGTGCCGAGCGGTAAAATCCCCAGCGCCGGAACATTGTCGCCTGCACAATTGACTAACGCGCTCGCCACTTCATTAATGGTGCCGTCGCCGCCACCGGCAATCACCGTCGCCACGCCAAGCTGCTGTGCTTCTTGTACGTAGCGCCCGGCGTCGCCCTTTTCCCAGGTGACGCGCACCTGAATATCCATACCTTCATCGCGCAGCAAATTCACCGCTTCGCGAAGCGTTTCGTCACCGGCGTTTTTACCATTGAGGATCAATAAGCTTGAGGGAAATGCACGCATTCTTTTCATCCTGACAGAATTCAATGTGCAAAGTGTATCTCAGGAAAAGAGAGGAGGAGGGAAAAGCAGATAAATGGTGAAAAAAATCAGCCTGCGTAAGGGAGATTACGCAGGCTAAGGAGGTGGTTCCTGGTACAGCTAGCATTTATGGGTTATGTTTTTCAGCGATCGGAATAATAACCGTATTAACCGGGGCGGTATGTGATCCGATTCTAAGAATCTTCGCACCGTAAAAATAACCCTGCTAAATTACTTTGCGTGAGGGTTTCGCGTTGTCTGACCAGCGAAATTGCGCATCAACAACGCATATTCCAGCGCCATATCCTGCGGAACCGGCAGCCACACGGTATAACCATCGCCCGGCGCGACCGCCATCGCTTCGCCTTTGGCATTTTCCATATGCTCCAGCGTGAAATTGACATTGCCCTGCGGCGTCATCAACTCCAGGCTGTCGCCAACGGAGAACTTATTTTTTACCGCCACCGCCGCCAGGTCGCCTTTGCGCTCGCCGGTAAACTCGCCGACAAACTGCTGGCGCTCGGAAACGGAATAGCCGTATTCGTAGTTCTGGTAATCATCGTGGGTGTGGCGGCGCAAAAAGCCTTCGGTATAACCGCGGTGCGCCAGGCCTTCCAGCGTTTCCAGTAACGAGGTATCGAACGGCTTGCCTGCCGCCGCATCATCAATCGCTTTGCGATACACCTGCGCGGTACGGGCGCAATAGTAGAAGGATTTGGTGCGGCCTTCGATTTTCAGCGAGTGCACGCCCATCTGCGTCAGACGCTCAACATGGGCAATCGCGCGCAAATCTTTCGAGTTCATGATGTAAGTGCCATGTTCGTCTTCAAACGCGGTCATGTATTCGCCCGGACGTTTGGCTTCCTCAATCATAAAGACTTTGTCGGTTGGCGCGCCGACACCCAGCGTCGGCTCAATGTTCTGCACCGGGATCGGCTCGTGAACATGCACAATATTGCCAACGGCGTCTTCTTTGCCTTCCTGCACGTTATATTCCCAGCGGCAGGCGTTGGTGCAGGTGCCCTGGTTCGGGTCACGTTTGTTGATATAACCGGAGAGCAGGCAGCGACCAGAGTAGGCCATGCACAGCGCGCCGTGAACGAAAATCTCCATCTCCATGTTCGGCACTTGCGCGCGGATTTCGGCAATCTCTTCCAGCGACAGTTCGCGAGAGAGGATCACGCGCGTCAGCCCCATTTGCTGCCAGAACTTCACCGTCGCCCAGTTCACCGCATTCGCCTGCACCGAGAGGTGAATCGGCATCTGCGGGAAGTGTTCGCGCACCAGCATGATAAGCCCCGGATCGGACATAATCAGCGCATCCGGCCCCATATCCACCACCGGCTGTAAATCGCGGATAAACGTCTTCAGCTTGGCGTTGTGCGGGGCGATATTCACCACCACGTAAAACTGCTTGCCCAGCGCATGGGCTTCGTTAATGCCGATTTGCAGGTTTTCGTGGTTGAATTCGTTATTACGCACGCGCAAAGAGTAACGTGGCTGGCCCGCATAAACGGCGTCCGCGCCGTAGGCAAAGGCGTAACGCATATTTTTCAGCGTTCCCGCCGGGGAAAGGAGTTCCGGTTTAAACATGATTTTCTCGTTCTGATGACAGGTCAGACAGCCCCACGTCAGTAGGGCGGCAGGGGAGTTCCCCTGAATTTAGGGCGGGAATTGTAGCGCCAGGAGCAGGGGGAGTAAACCGGCGTGTGAGTTCACGTCCCCCCATTCCTTATAAGCGTCACGCCAGTTTGCAGGCGTCCGCCTCCCAGCGATACCCCACGCCGTAGACCGCGCGGATAAAGGATTGCTCTTCATCCAGTGCTTCCAGTTTACGGCGCAAGTTCTTGATATGACTGTCGATAGTACGGTCAGTCACCACGCGGTAATCATCGTACAGATGATTGAGTAATTGTTCGCGGGAGAAAACTTTTCCCGGCTCGCTGGAGAGGGTTTTCAGCAGGCGAAACTCCGCAGGCGTCAGATCCAGCAGCTTGTTATGCCAACTGGCCTGAAAGCGGCCTTCATCGACAATCAGCGGGCTTTCGGCATCAAGCCGATCCAGTTCGCGCTGCGGCTTGCAGCGGCGCAGGATCGTTTTCACGCGCGCCACTACTTCACGTGGGCTGTAGGGCTTACAGATGTAATCATCTGCGCCAATTTCCAGCCCCAGCAGGCGGTCGATCTCTTCGATTTTGGCGGTCACCATAATGATCGGCACATTGGAGAAGCGGCGGATCTCGCGGCATAAGGTTAAGCCATCGGTGCCCGGCAGCATCAAATCAAGCAGGATCAGATCCGGCGGCGTCTGGCGTACAAAGCTGAGCACCTGATCGCCGTGATTGATAAGGATGGGGGCGTAGCTTGCCGCGCGCAGATAGTCGATCAGTAACTGCCCGAGCTTCGGTTCATCTTCGACGATCAGGATGCGGGGCGTGTTTTCATCAATGGGTAGCTCTGTCATACGTCTCTCGATTTTTCGCGTTCAAGCGGTAATTCAACTGTAATGCTAACCCCGCCATATGGCGAGTGCGCCGCATGGATAGCGCCACCGTGCGCTTCCACAATATTCAAACAGATAGCCAGCCCAAGCCCGGAACCGCCGCTGGCGCGGTTGCGCGATCCTTCCGTGCGGTAAAAACGCTCGAACAGGCGTTGTAACTGCGCATCGGTCACGCCCGGTGCGCTGTCGGAAAAACGCATCACCAGCGTCTTCTCGCGGGTGAGCAACTGGACGACCGTTTTCCCGCCGCCGTCGGTATAGCGCAGGCTGTTTTCCAGCAGATTATTAAAGAGCTGCATCAGGCGATCGGGATCGCCAAACACCGTGGCGCTTTCCGGCACCTCCACAGAAAGGGTGAGATTGCGGCTGGCAAAACGCTCGCGGAACGCACCGGCGGCAATTTCTACCAGTGACACCACATCCACCGAAGTTTTCTGATACGCCAGCGCGCCTTCGTCGGACATCGAAAGCTGGTGCAGATCGTCCACCAGTTTGGTGAGCGTCGCCACTTCCGCCTGTAACGAGGTAATGGATTCTGGGGTAAATCGCCGCACGCCATCCTGAATCGCCTCAAGTTCACCGCGCAGCACCGCCAGTGGCGTGCGCAGTTCATGGGAGATATCCGCCATAAAGTCGCGGCGCATCTGCTGGTTTTTCTCAAGGGTACTGGCGAGCTGGTTAAAGTCCCGCGCCAGCCTGCCGAGTTCATCCTGCCTGCCCGGCGTGACGCGGGTGGAGAAATCCCCGGAGGCGAGTTTGTGCGTGCCGTCGACCAGCCGTTTAACCGGTGCCAGCAGGCCGCGCGCTAGCGGGAACGTGGCGATAGCCGCCAGCAGGGTTGCAAGGGCAACGATGATCCAACTGGTGCGCCGTTGCTGGCGCTCAAAATTGATATCGGTATTACGTGTCAGCCGCTCGACCGGGGAAGCAATCACCCAGCCGACTTTGGCGTTATCCACAATGATCGCCCGCCGCGTACCGTCTGACGGCACCGGCGCGCGCGGGCCAACCAACACTTTCGAGTTTTGATCGACCACCCAGAACTGGGTACGCCAGCCGTGCGGCGGCGGTGGAGGCCCCGGTGGCCCCGGAAAACGCGGTTCATCATCCGGGCCGCCGGGACGCCCTTCAGGATGATCGTTATCGCGCTCAAAAGAGCGCAGGATCTGGAAAATCACCCGGTCGTTATTGCGTAAAAACTGCCAGTTGCCGTGCTGGGAATATTGATCGGCCAGCGAATCGCTGAGCATTTGCAGGCGCTGCTCATTACCGCGTTTGATGTAATCAATAAAGCCACGTTCAAAACTGATGCGCACCGCCCAGTGCATGGTGATCAGCAAAACGATACAGGTGGTTAAGATGGCGAGAAAGAGTTTGGCCGTGATACCTGGCCGCCAGAACGTCATGGTTTTCTCCTGCGGCGACGGGCAAGCACAACGTTGCGGCTGGCGTCATTCGGGACGCGGGCGAAAAGCAACGCCGGAAGGGCAATAATCACCGCCATACTGAGGTAAGTGTAAAGAAAAACGTGGTGCGCCACGCCGCTGTCCGCCGACAGATGTTGCTGGCCGAACAGGCCGAGCAACAACCCGGCAACGCTGACGCCGATACTCATTGAGAGCTGCATGATCATCGACAGCAAACTGTTGCCGCCGCTCGCCAGTTCATCCGGCAGATCTTTTAGCGTCAGGGTGTTCATGGAGGAGAAGCGCATCGAGTTGATCATCCCCTGGCAGAACAGCACTACCGGCAGCACGTAATACCAGCCGAGCAGGGCGGTCGCCATAAACAGCAGGCTCACCAGCGCCAGGCCTATCGTGGACGCCACCAGCGTCCGGCGATAGCCAAAGTGGTTCACCACCTGCACGACAATACGCTTCATGCCCATACTGCCGAGCACCATCGGGATCATCATTAAACCCGCATGAAACGGCGAAAAGCCGAGGCCAATCTGCAAAAACACCGGCGTCATAAACGGCAACATGCCGCTGCCGACGCGCCCGGCGAAACTCCCGGCCAGCCCCAGCGAAAAGGTACGGGTGCGAAACAGCCGCAGGTTAAACAGCGCGCCGTCGTTGCCCCTGGCATGCAGCAGATAGAAGAGCATGGCCGCAGCGCCTGCCGCCACCAACGCCCCGAGTTGCCAGACCGACAGCCCCAGCCCGCGGTTGCCGTCAAGCGCCAGCGTCAGGGTTGCCATGCCGCCCGCCAACAGCACAAAACCCGCGAAGTCAAAACGGCGGGTTTGCAGTTTGTAATTCGGCATCAGGGTCAGGGTGGCAATCGCGCCAATAATCCCCACCGGCAGGTTAATCAAAAAGATCCAGTGCCAGGAGGCGTACTCCACCAGCACCCCGCCGAGCGCCGGGCCGAGCAGCGGGCCAATCTGCCCCGGCAACGTCACAAAGGTCATCGCCGCCATATATTGATCGCGCGGGACGATTTTCATCACCGTGAGCCTGCCGACCGGCACCATCATCGCGCCGCCGACCCCTTGCAGCACGCGTGCCATTACCAGTTGATCGAGCGTTGCGGCCATGGCGCAAAACAGTGAGCCGGTGGTGAACAGCACAATCGCCACAAAGAAGATGTTGCGCACGCCAACCCGATCCGCCAGCCAGCCACTGGCGGGCAGCATCACCGCCACCGTTAACACATAGGAGACCACCACCATATGCATGTGCAGCGGGCTTTCCCCGAGGCTTTTCGCCATTGAGGGCAGGGCGGTGTTAACAATGGTCGTATCCAGCGACTGCATAAAGAAGCCGAAGGCGACTATCCATAACTGCCAGCGGATATGTTTAGGTAACTCATTCATTCACTAATGGGTTCTCTTGCTTTGCGGCTAAAACGCGTACGCAGGCGGTCAAAGAAGAGATAGACCACCGGCGTGGTGTACAACGTCAGAAGCTGGCTCATCACCAGTCCGCCAACAATCGTAATCCCGAGCGGCTGGCGCAGCTCAGAGCCGTCACCGCCGGAGATAACCAGCGGCACGGCGCCAAACAGCGCCGCCAGCGTGGTCATCATAATCGGGCGAAAACGCAGCAAACAGGCCTGGAAAATCGCCTCTTCAGCGCTGATATTTCCCTGACGCTGCGCGTCAAGGGCGAAGTCGACCATCATAATGGCATTTTTCTTCACAATACCTATCAGCAGCATAATGCCAATCAGCGCGATCAGGCTAAACGGCGCGCCAAACAACTCCAGCGCCAGCAGCGCCCCCACGCCCGCCGAAGGCAGGGTGGAGAGAATGGTCAGTGGGTGAACATAGCTCTCATACAAAATCCCCAGCACGATATAGACCGTGGCAATGGCCGCCAGAATCAGGATCACCTGCGAATTCATCGTCTCCTGGAACACCTGCGCCGTACCGGCAAAACTGCCGCGCACGCTCGACGGCACGCCGAGTTGCGTCATGGCGCGGTTAATCGCCTCGCTGGCCTGGGATAACGACGTGCCGGTCGGCAAGTTAAACGCAATGGTCGATGCCGCCGACAGCCCCTGATGGTTCACCGACAGCGGCGCATTCGCGGGCTGCCAGTGGGCAAAGTAAGAGAGGGGAATGGATTTGCCATCGTCATTAATCACATACATTTTATCCAGCGCGCTGACATCCTGGGTGTAACGCGGATCGACTTCCATCACCACTTTGTACTGGTTCAGTGGCTGGTAGATGGTGGAGATCTGCCGCTGCCCGAAAGCGTTATTCAGCAAACTGTTTGCCGCACTGACATTGATGCCAAGCCGGGTCATGGTTTCGCGATCATAGACCAGGTTCATCTCTGCGCCGTTATCCTGCTGATCCGAGTTAACATCTGCCAGCTCCGGCAGCGCAGCCAGGGCTTTGCGGATCTTCGGCTCCCACTCGCGCAGCGCGGCAAGATCGTCAGATAACAGCGCAAACTGGTAGCTGGCATTGGCCTGACGCCCGCCGACGCGAATATCCTGTACGGCCATCAAAAACAGGCTCGCACCCGGCTCTTTCGCCAGCTTACCGCGTAGCCGGTCGATAACCTGCTGGGCGGTTTCATGGCGCTCGTCGCGGGATTTGAGGGTAATAAACATCATGCCGCTGTTAACCCGCGAGCCGCCGGTAAACCCGGTGACATTATCCACGGCCGGATCGTCACGGATGATTTTCATAAAGTCCTGCAATTTGCCGCGCATCGCCTGGAACGAGATGCTCTGATCCGCCTGAATACCGCCCATCAGCACGCCGGTATCCTGCTCCGGGAAGAAGGTTTTTGGAATCGCAATATAGAGCCAGATATTGAGTGCGATGGTGCCCAGCAGCACCAGCCCGACCAGCCGCGCGTGGTTGAGCACCCATTTCAGCGAGCGGGCATACTGCCGCTGTAAGCCCACCAGCAGGCGACCGACGCCTTTTTCGCGGTTGCGGGTGCGCGGTTTTTGCGCCTTTAGCAGCCAGCCGCACATCATTGGCGTCAGCGTCAGCGACACCAGCAGCGAAATGCCGATCGCCACCGACAGCGTGACGGCGAACTCGCGCAGCAAACGCCCCGGCAACCCGGCCATTAACAGCAGCGGCAGGAACACCGCCACCAGCGACAGGCTCATCGACAACACGGTAAAACCGACTTCCCGCGTGCCTTGCAGCGCCGCCTGAAGCGGTTTCATCCCCGCTTCAATATGGCGGGAGATATTCTCCAGCACCACAATCGCGTCATCGACCACAAAGCCGGTGGCGATGGTCAGCGCCATCAATGACAGGTTATTAAGACTAAAGCCGCACAGATACATGGCGGCAAAGGTGCCGACCAGCGACACCGGCACCGCGACCGCCGGAATAAACGTCGCCCGGCCAGAGCGCAGGAACAGAAACACCACCAGGATCACCAGCGCCACGGAAATCACCAGCGTTTGCTCGACCTCTTCGAGCGACGCGCGAATGGTCGGCGAGCGATCCTGGGCGATTTGCAAATCAATGGCGGCAGGAATGGTTTTCTGCAACTCCGGCAGGCGCGCGCGGATGCTGTCCACCGTCTGGATAATATTGGCTTCCGGCAGTTTGCGGATCATCAGCAAAATCGCCGGTTTGGCGTTGGTCATCCCGGCGTTGCGCACATCCTGCACCGAGTCGTGGACGGTGGCGACATCGCTTAAGCGCACCGCAGCGCCGTTGTTGTAATGGATAATCAGCGGTTGATATTCAGCGGCGGTTTTCAGTTCATCGTTGGTCTGTATTTGCCAGCGGTGCGCGCCATCTTCCACCGCGCCCTGCGGTTTGCGCACGTTGGCGTTACTGATGGCCGTGCGCACCGAATCCAGCGACACGCCCTGGTTAAACAGCGCCTGCGGATTGAGATCGACCCGCACGGCGGGCAGGGAACTGCCGCCGACATCGACATCGCCGACGCCTTCGATTTGCGCAATGGTCTGTGCCAGTTGAGTCGACGCAAAATCGTATAACTCACCCTGGGAATAGGTATCCGAGGTGAGGGTGAGGATCATGATCGGCGCATCGGACGGGTTCGCTTTGCGATAGGTCGGGCGGCTCGGCATCCCGCTTGGCAGCAAGCTTTGCGCGGCGTTAATGGCCGCCTGCACATCGCGCGCCGCGCCGTTGATATCGCGATCGAAATTAAACTCGAGAATAATGCGCGTGCTGCCAAGCGAACTGGACGAGGTCATTTCGCTGACCCCTGCAATGCGCCCGAGCGAGCGCTCAAGGGGCGTGGCAACCGACGAGGCCATGGTTTCCGGCGACGCGCCAGGCAGCGAGGCGCTGACCATAATCACCGGGAAATCGACCTGCGGCAGCGGGGCAACCGGCAACAGCCGAAAGCCGAGCACGCCGCACAGGGTAATGGCGAGCGAGATCAAAATCGTCGCCACCGGGCGGTAAATGAAGAGGGCGAAAAACTTCACTTACGCCTCCTCTTCACGACGCGGGAAACGTTTTTTCGTTGCCAGCGCCAGACGGTCGAACAGCAGGTAAATCACCGGCGTGGTAAACAGCGTCAGCACCTGGCTTACCAGCAAACCGCCGACCATGCCGATCCCCAGCGGGCGGCGCAGCTCTGCGCCCACGCCGGTGCTGAGCATCAGCGGCAGCGCGCCGAGCAGGGCGGCCAGCGTGGTCATCAGGATCGGGCGAAAACGCAGCAGACAGGCCTGGAAAATGGCATCGCGCGGCGACAGACCCTCTTCGCGCTCGGCGGCGAGGGCAAAGTCGATCATCATGATGGCGTTTTTCTTCACGATGCCGATCAGCAAAATGATGCCGATAATGGCAATCACATCCAGTTCGCTACCGGACACCATCAGCGCCAGCAGCGCGCCGACGCCCGCCGTTGGCAGCGTCGAGAGAATGGTTATCGGGTGGATAAAGCTCTCATACAGCACGCCAAGCACGATATACATTGCCGCGACCGCTGCGACAATCAGCCAGACTGTGCTGCCGAGTGCCGCCTGAAACGCCAGCGTGCTGCCCTGGAATTGGGTCGTGATGCTGCCCGGGAAGTTGAGCGTTTTTTCGCTATCCAGCACCGCATCTACTGCATCGCCCAGCGAGGAGCCGTCGGCGACGTTAAAAGAGATGGTGGTCGACGGGAACTGGTCGAGATGGTTAATGCTCAACGGCGCATAGCGCTGCTCGATTTTGGCAATCGACGACAGCGGTACAACACCGCCATCGGTGCTGGTCAGGCGAATATTATCCAGCGCCGTCAGCCCCGGCGTTTGCGCCGTATCATGCTCGAGCACCACGCGGTACTGATTCGCCTGAGTATAAATGGTCGAAATCAACCGCTGACCGAAGGCGTTATACAGGGCGTTATCGACATCCGACATGCTGATGCCGAGGCGGCTGGCACTGTCGCGGTCAACATTGACATACGCCACCAACCCTTTGTCCTGCCAGTCACTGCTGACATCCGCAAGTTGCGGCTGCGCCTGTAATGTCGTCACCAGTTGCGGCACCCAGGTGCTGAGCGCATCCAGCGAGTTGGCCTGCAAGGTGAACTGATATTGCGTGCGACTGACGGTGGTATCGATGGTCAGATCCTGGGTCGGTTGCAGATAGAGCGCGAGACCTGGCACTTTCGCCGCCGCCTGCTGCAAACGTTCGATTACCGGCTGGACGCGATCGTCGCGGTCTTCCAGCGGTTTCAGGTTGATTTGTAACCGCGCGCTGTTCAGCGACGGGTTAGTGCCATCGACGCCAACAAACGAGGTCAGGCTTTCCACTGCCGGGTCGCGCAAAATAATATCTGCCACCTGACGCTGGCGCTCCGCCATGCTGGCAAACGAGGCGGATTGCGGTGCCTGTAGCGTGCCCTGGATAATGCCGTTGTCCTGCACCGGGAAGAAGCCTTTCGGGATGAAAACCCACAGCATCACCGACAGCAGTAACGTGCCGATGGCAACACTCAGCGTCAGCCACGGATGATTGAGCACTTTACTCAGCCAGCGCCCGTAACCGGCAATCACCCGCTCGAAGAAACGCTCCGAGGCGCGGGAGAAGCGGTTTTGCTTACGCAGGGATTCAGCGCTTAACATGCGCGCGCACATCATTGGTGTTAGCGTCAGTGACACCACGGCGGAAATCAAAATCGCGATTGCCAGCGTGACGGCAAACTCGCGAAACAAGCGCCCGACAATATCGCCCATAAACAGCAGCGGGATCAGCACCGCAATCAGCGAGAAGGTCAGTGAAATGATGGTAAAGCCGATTTCGCCCGCGCCTTTTAGTGCGGCGGTGAGCGGTTTCTCGCCTTTTTCGATATAGCGCGAGATGTTCTCAATCACCACAATCGCGTCATCGACCACGAAACCGGTGGCGATGGTCAGAGCCATTAACGTCAGATTGTTGATAGAGAAATCGAGAAACACCATCGCGGCGAACGTGCCGACCAGCGACAGCGGCACCGCCACGCCGGGAATGATCGTCGCCGGAATATTGCGCAAAAACAGGTAGATAATCATCACCACCAGCGCAATCGCCAGCATCAATTCAAACTGGGTATCGCTGACTGACGCGCGGATATTATTGGTGCGATCTGACAACACTTTGACGCTGACTGACTTCGGCAGACTTTCCGTTAACTGCGGCAGCAGGGCATGGATATTGTCTGCGGTGTCAATAATGTTCGCGCCCGGCTGGCGCTGGACATTCATCACAATGGCTTGCTGCTTGTTGGCCCACGCCCCCAGCCAGCTATTTTCCGCCCCTTGCTCAACGGTCGCGATATCACCCAGCCGAATGGGCGCGCCGTTCTGATAAGCGATAATCAGCTTGCGATACTCCTCGGCGGACTGCATCTGATCGTTGGCGGAAAGCGTAACCGCGCGGGTCGGGCCATCGAGGCTGCCTTTTGCCGAGTTGACGTTAGCGTTACTGATGGCGGTGCGAATGGTTTCGCTGGTCAGCCCAAGTCCGGCAATCGCCTGCGCGTTGAGTTTGACACGCACGGCGGGGCGCTGGCCGCCGGAAAGGGTCACCAGGCCGACGCCGGAGACCTGCGAAATTTTCTGCGCGACGCGGGTTTCCACCATATCTTCCACCTGCGTCATCGGCATGGCGGACGAGGTAACCGCCAGCGTCATGATTGGCGGGTCGGCGGGGTTCACTTTGCTGTAAACCGGCGGGTTAGGCAGATCTGAGGGCAGCAGGCTATTGGCAGCGTTCATGGCCGCCTGCACTTCCTGCTCGGCGACATCCAGCGGCAGGCTAAGCTGGAACTGGAGCGTCACTACCGATGCGCCGCCGGAGCTTTGCGACGACATCTGTTTTAAGCCCGACATCTGGCCGAACTGGCGCTCCAGCGGCGCGGTAATGGCGGAAGTGACCACGTCCGGGCTGGCTCCCGGATAGAGCGTTACCACCTGAATGGTGGGGTAATCCACTTCCGGCAGGGCGGAAACGGGCAGGAAGCGGTAACCGATGATCCCGGCCAGCAGGATAGCCACCATCAGAAGCGTGGTGGCGACCGGGCGCAGGATAAACAGCCGGGAAGGGCCGCCCGTTCGGCCCGGCGGTAGCAGCTGCATCAGGAGTGTGCTCCTTTCGCCGGGGTTTCACGCTTTGCCGGTGTTGCTTCTGAGCGAGTGGCATCCACCACTTCCACTTTCGCCCCCTCGGTCAGACGGTCGATACCGTCCGTAACCACCCGATCGCCCGCCGACAGCCCGGCGCTAATTACCACTTTCTGGCTGTCCTGAATGCCCGGCGTGACGGTGTGTTTGCTGACCTGGTTTTTGTCGTTCAGTACCCAGACAAAATTACCTTCATTGCCCATTTGCAGCGCGGCGGCGGGAATGACCACCGCATCCTGCTGGGTGGCAACCAGCATACGGGCGTTAACGAACTGGTTCGGGAACAGCGCGTCGTCCTGGTTGTCAAAACGCGCTTTCAGCTTGATGGTGCCGGTGGTGGCATCAATCTGGTTGTCGAGGCTCAATAACGTGCCGCTGCTCAGTTTCTGCTTGTTGGTGCGATCCCAGGCTTCCACCACCAGTTGCTGGCCCGCTTTTTGTGCCTGTACGACCGTGGCAATCTCGCTTTCTGGCAGGGTAAAGACTAAATCGATGGGATGGGTTTGCGTCAGCACCACGATGCCGGTGGTATCGCTGCTGGAGATTTGGTTGCCGATATCAACCTGCTTTAACCCGACGCGACCGGAAATCGGCGCGGTGATACGGCTCCAGTCGAGCTGTAATTGTGCGCTGGCAACGGAGGCTTCATCGGCTTTGACCGTCCCTTCGGATTCGCTGACCAGCGCCTGCTGGGCATCTAAATCCTGGCGGGAAACGAGGCTGGTTTTTGCCAGTTGCTGATAGCGGGCCAGATCGCGGCGGGCATTGGCAAGCGTCGCTTTATCTTTAGCCAGTTGCCCCTGGGCCTGCGCCAGCGCGACGTTGAACTCGCTGGGGTCTATCTCTGCCAGCAGATCGCCCGCTTTCACCTGCTGACCTTCCTGGAAGTGGAGCGCTTTTAACTGCCCGGAGACGCGGCTGCGAACGGTGACAGTATTCGTCGCGGTAATAGTACCCAGCCCGGAGAGATAACGCGGAACGGATTCACTGGTCGCCGTGGCCGCCTGCACCGGCGGCAGTGCACCACCGCGCATACCATGACGACCGCTTCCCTGACCCTGGGGTTGCCCGCTCGCCGTGGAAGAAGACTCTTTATGACCAAATTGATACCAGGCGACGCCCGCTACCGCGATAACCACTACCGCGACAACCGTGCGGCGAAACGTAACACTGCCTTTCATCGTTATGCGTATCTCATAAAAATCCAATGGCGGAATAATACTAGTTTAGTAAGCGTATGCCGTAGAAAAATGGAGGAAAAATGAAACACTGTCTGGAAACGTATGAGTGGCAGGTAATTTGCGTTAGGGCGATTTTGTAGAAGAAAATAACGCCGGGTGCCGCCACCCGGCAAATAATCAGCGGAATACTACCTGCGCCCAGCGGGCCAGCCCGGCGGTGACCGAGCCAAAATCATCGCCACCGGCAATCGGAATGCCCGGCAGGGTTTGCGCCAGCGCTTTTTTGATAATCGGCGAGCGGGCGCTGCCGCCGGTCAGATAAATCACTTCCGGCGTGTCATTGCTGCTTGCCAGCGCCAGTTGCACCTGCTCGATAATGCGCTGCAACGGCTGGTTAAGCGCGTTTTCCAGGCCATCCTGATCGATAGCCGTCGCCAGCGTTTCGCTGATAAACGGCAACGCCGTGTTGACTTGTTGCGTGTCGGACAGGGCGATTTTGCTCTCTTCCGCACTGCGCACCAGCCGGTAGCTCAGCCGCTGTTGCCACACTTTGCGCAGCAGGGCGACTTTGTCTGCCTCGCGCGCATCGCGCAGCAAATCATTCAGCAAGCGACCATTCGCCGCGCTGTAAAACTCGGTTTGCGCCGGGACATCGTTAATTGCCACCGCGTTCCACCACGGCAAAATGGGCAGCGCAATGCCTTTTTCCGTCTGCCCGCCCATGCCGAGCAGCGGCATCAGGCTTTTGAACGCCAGCGCAATGTCTAAATCGTTACCGCCGACGCGACAGCCACTGTGCCCGAGCAGGCTGGCGGTGCGCTCCTGTTTTTCGCGCCACTGCGGCCCCATCAGGATCAGCGAACAGTCGGTGGTGCCGCCGCCGATATCGACCACCAGCACGCGTTTCTCATCATTCAGGGTGGCTTCAAAATCCAGCCCTGCGGCGACCGGTTCGAACTGGAACACCACATCGGCAAAGCCTGCGCGTTTTGCCGCGCGCTCAAGAATACCCTGCGCCTGGGCGTTGGCGTCATCACCGCCGAGCCCCTGGAAGTTAATCGGGCGGCCAATTACCGCCTGGGTGATGCTTTCGGGAAGCTGTGTTTCCGCTTGTTTGCGGATATGCAACATCATGGCGCAGACCAGATCTTCAAACAGGGCGATTTGCTGCGGTTTTAACCCGCTCGCGCCGAGAAAGGATTTAGGCGATTTAACGAAGTAGACCTCTTCCGGGTCGCTCACATACTGGCGCAGCGAGGCGAGGCCAAACTGCACGCTGGCGGCGTTAACCTCGATATCTTCCTCGCGGTTAAAGCTCATCGCGCGCCTGAGCAGCGCCTGGGTTTCGCTGCCCGTGGCCGGAACCTGATGATGGCGATACAGCCATTCGCTGACCGCTTCGCGCGTCGGTGCACAGAGCATCGACGGCAGTAAGGTACTGTTATTTTCCATGGTCAGCAGCTGCGGCGCGTTATCGCGCATCACCGCCACTGAGCAGTTTGCCGTACCGTAGTCAAAACCAATAAACACCTGTCTATCCCCATGCCGGTGAAGAAGGGGGGCGACTTTAGCCGAATGCGTGACAGGCGACAACCGGAATATGAAAGCAAGGCGAAAATGGCCTGAGTTGTTATGCTTTTAGCGTCACTATTCAGGAGAGCTTATGTACACACTGCGCTGGCAGCCGCCCTACGACTGGGCATGGATGTTGGGTTTTTTACGTGCACGTGCCGTGACGGGCGTGGAAGAGGTCAGTGAAACGCGCTATGTGCGCAGCTATGCGTTTGCCGGGCATCGCGGGGTGATCACCGCCGAGCCGGATGAGGCCAGTGCGGCGCTAAAGGTGACGTTAAGCGAAGGGCTGGAGCCGATTGCAGAGCACTGTTTGCAGCGTCTCGTGCGCCTGTTTGATTTGCATAGCGATCCGCACATTATTAATGCCGCGCTGGGGGATGTAGGCGCGGCGCGTCCTGGTTTACGTTTGCCGGGCAGTGTTGACCCGTTCGAGCAGGCAGTCCGCGCGATATTAGGCCAACTGGTGAGCGTGGCGATGGCGGCAAAACTCACCGCGAAAGTTGCCCACCGCTATGGGGATGTGCTGGAAGACGCGCCGGGGTTTATCTGCTTTCCCACGGCGGAGCAACTGGCAGTGGCAGACGCGGAGGAACTCAAAACCCTGGGCATGCCGCTTAAACGCGGGCAGGCGCTGATTGCGGTTGCCGACGCGGTGTGCGAAGGGCGATTTCCGCTGACATTGCCAGAGGATGTGGAGCAGGGCGTGAAAACGTTACAAACCTTTCCGGGGATTGGGCGCTGGACGGCCAATTATTTCGCCCTGCGCGGCTGGCAGGCAAAAGATGTGTTTTTACCGGACGATTATGCGATTAAGCAGCGTTTCGCCGGGATGACGCCCGCGCAGACGCGGCGTTACGCCGAGCGCTGGCAGCCGTGGCGGTCGTATGCGTTATTGCATATTTGGTATACCCCGGAGTGGGTGCCCGAAGCGTAATGGCGGATAAGGCAACGCCGCCATCTGGCGATTAGTTGATGCCGAAATAATGAGTATTCAGCATTAAATCAAGCGGCTGCGGCTGGGAAATAATATCGCCGTAAATCATATCGATACCAATGCCGGAAAGGGTATCCATCATCATCGGCTGGTTGGTCGGCCCGGCGATAGTTTTCAGACCGAGGCGCTGGGCGTGCCCCTGAATAATGGTCACCATCATTTCATCCATCAAATTACCGTGGACATTGCTGACCAGCTCCGGCTCCAGCAGCAGGTAATCGGCTATATTCGGCGCGAGGTGGTCGAACACGTCCAGATCGCGCCCGATATGGCTGAGAATAATGCGGCAGCCCGCCTGGCGCAGCCGTTGCAGATTATCAACAACGGTATTGCCTTCGCGCATCAGGGCTTCAGCCTGAATAACAACATGCAGCAAACGCCCCGGCATCGGGCCGCTTTCCAGCATCAGCAGCAGTTCATCCACCAGCTGAGCACTTGCCAGCCCGGCAACGGAAAGGGGCAGGGCAACACCAAGCCCTTTGCCGGTGACGGCGGTTGCGTGCTGGCGGAAAAATTCATGAAACACGCGCCGGTCGAGGGCGCGAAGCAATTCTGGCTCATGCAGGCTGGCACGAAACGCGTGTTCTTCCACCACTTCGCCTTCGCTGGTCCATAAGCGCAAAGAGAGCAGCCAGAAGTTGCAGGCTTCCGGCACGCGCGGGGAGGCAACACCGCGCGCAATCAGCAGCAGGTGATTGTCTTTGATCATATGCCACTGCTCATCCAGCGACATCATTGTGTGTTCATGCTGCATCATCGCCTGCTGCGGCTCGTAAACGGTAACCGTGCCGCGCCCGTTATTCTTCGACGCATAACAGGCGATATCCGCCTGCGACATTACTTCAGATGCCTGGCAGTTATATTCATCAATAATGGTGATCCCGGCGCTGGCCCCGATGCGATGCAAACGCCCCTCCCACGTAAAGTGGTAGTCATTAATCGCTTCAATGATGCGGCCCGAAATGTAGCGCGCGCTTTCGACGTTGCAATCCGGGAGCAGCAACCCAAACTCATCGCCGCCGAGGCGGGCAAGAATATCCGTTGAGCGCAACAGGGTGAGCATCAGCGTTGAAATCTCGCGCAACAGCGTGTCACCGGCGGCGTGACCGGCGGTATCGTTTACCGCTTTAAACCTGTCGAGATCGATAAATACCAGCGCATGACGCTGGTGGAACTCCTGCACTGTTAACAGCAGGCGCTTGAGGTGGTTTTCAAAACTGACGCGGTTCGCCAGGTGGGTGAGCGCATCGTGTGATGCGCTGTAGCTGAGCTGGCGCAGCATTTTACGTGATTCGGTGACATCCTGGATAACCAGCACCGAGCCGATATTCTGCCCGTCCAGCGTGCTGAGCGGCGTAATGGTGTAGTGAATATCGAAACTGCCGCCGGAACGGCAGTGCAACACCAGATCCTGCTCAATCGCCGTGCGGGACATCGCGCCGCTATGAATGTTTTCAATTGCCGGGCCGTGTTCACCGAAGGTGATGCGCAGCACCGTCATCAACGGTTGGCCGATGGCATTTTCTTGCGACCAGCCACTCATTTTTTCCGCCACCGGGTTCATAAAGGTGACGTTCATTTCGACATCGGTACAGAGCACCGCTTCGCCGATGGAATCCAGCGTGATGTGCAGACGCTCTTTTTCCTGAAACAGCGCGTCGTTAAGCTGCTTCACTTCGGTCATATCCATATTGACGCCAAGCAGGCGCTCAACGTCGCCGTTTTTATTCAACACCCGGTTCGCCAGCGAGCGGATATGGCGAATGCCATCTTTCACGGCAATGCGAAACTCCAGCTTAAACGGTTGGCGCGAGGCCAGCGCATCGCGGACCACCCGCTCGGCTTCTGCCCGGTCTTCCGGCAGCACGCGTTGGTACCACAACTGCCAGGTGGGTTTGAGATGCAAAGGGACTTCGTACATCTCGAACATGCGCTTATCCCAACTGATAATGTCCGGCTCCAGTTCCCACTCCCAGATGCCGATCCCGCCCGCTTCATTGGCGAGGGTGATGCGCTCCATCAGGCGCTTATTCACCCACTCGGTCTGTTTCAGATCGTTGATGTCTTCAATTTGCGCAATAAAGTAGAGCGGTGTGCCGTTGGCATGGCGCACCACCGACACCGCCAGTAAAGCCCACACCAGATCGCCATTGCGTCGGTAATAGCGCTTTTCCATTGAATAGCTGGGGATATCGCCGCGCACCAGTTGCCCGAGCTGCTCAAGGTCGCTATGTAAATCTTCCGGGCAGGTAAGCTGCTGGAAGGTCATCAACCGCAACTCTTCCTGGCTGTAGCCGAGAAACTGGCACAGCGCTTTGTTGGTTTGCAGCCACTGGCCTTCGGTGCCGACCAACGCCATGCCGATGGCGGAATACTCCATCGCGTTGCGAAAACGCGCTTCACTTTCGGTGATGTGTTTGCGCTCGGCGCGAAAGGCATACATCACCATGGTCATCACATGCACCGGCAGCAGGATCATCAAAAACGGCAGCCAGGGGGCGTTCATCACCACGCTGTTTTTCGGCGGCGTGATAAGACCCGGATCGACGGCCAGTACCAGCGACACCATCATTACGGTGGCAAGAAAGATAAGAAACGCTTCCATGCGCGGCAGGCGCACCGCGCTCCACATCAACAGCACAATGATGGCGGTGAAAGGCCACGGCAAATAGTGTAATGAGAGCCAACTGAGCACCAATGTGAGCGCGAGTGTGGCGAGGAACTCCAGCAGCAGTTGCGGCTGGCGGTGGCGTAACAGGTAATGGGGTTTAAACAGCAGCCCGAGCGGCACCAGCGCCAGCGCGCCGATGGCTTCGGACAACACCCAGACAATAAACGTGCGCAGCATCGTGTCTGTCGGCACCAGCAGGCAGATAAGCACACCGCCGACCAGCGGCGGGATCAGCGCGCTGCCGATGGCGAGGCGCACCCAGTCGGCCAGGTTTTGCAGCGGGTTATACCAGGGCAGCAGCTTACGCAGCAGGATCGCACCCACGGCGGCTTCAACAATATTCACCGCCGTGTAGCGCAGATCGACAAATGAGAATGAAAAGAGGAACGCGGTGGCGGCCACGTTGCCGAGCGCGCAGGCAAACGCAATGCCCGGCCACATCCGTCCGGCATGGCGGTAAAACGCCACGGTGATGATCGCAGTGGGGAACCACAACGGCGCGATGATGGTGCCAAAACGAATCAGTTCCAGCGAGAAGAGGGTAAAGATAAACGAGAGAAGCCCTAAACTGAGGAGCCGCAGTCCGGGGTGGGGTGTGGTAACTAAAACGCGCTGGGATTGTTTTTTCATTACCGCTTTATCCGCGAACGTGTGGCGTGTACAGCCGGGTCCGACGAGTGAAATTTGGGTGTCGGATTATGCTAGTACAAACAATTTACAATTCCTATGCCGTGCGCTCATAAATTGACATCGCAGGGTTATTAAATACTTAGTGACGTCGCAAAAGGCTGGTGAGGTGCCGTTTTTACAGGCCGAAATTTGCGAAGAGTCAGCGCGGTTTACGAAAATCGCCCACTTTTTAGCATGCCGTGGCGTCTGGTCTATTCGACTGGTATCACGGCGGCGAAATCCCTATAATTGCCGCGTTTGACGCTCAGGCGTCGTCCTTCCTTTACATCCAGGTTAATCAGGTCGCTAAATTTATGACTGATCAGTCTCATCAGTGCGTCATTATCGGCATCGCCGGCGCATCTGCTTCAGGTAAAAGTCTTATTGCCAGTACGCTTTACCGCGAGTTGCGCGAGCAGGTAGGTGATGAACATATTGGCGTTATTCCAGAAGACAGCTACTACAAAGATCAAAGCCATCTGTCGATGGAAGAACGTGTGAAAACCAACTACGACCATCCGAGTGCGATGGATCATAGTCTGTTATTTCAGCATTTACAGTCACTTAAACGCGGCGAAGCCATTGAATTACCGGTGTACAGCTATGTGGAACATACCCGTACACAAGAAACTATTCGTATTGAAGCCAAAAAAGTCATCATCCTGGAAGGGATCCTGTTGCTGACCGATTCACGCCTGCGCGATGAGATGAATTTCTCGATTTTCGTTGATACCCCGCTGGATATCTGCCTGATGCGCCGTATCAAACGCGACGTTAACGAGCGCGGCCGTTCTATGGATTCCGTGATGGCGCAGTACCAAAAAACCGTGCGGCCGATGTTTTTGCAATTTATTGAACCTTCCAAGCAGTATGCCGATATTATCGTGCCGCGCGGCGGTAAGAACCGCATTGCTATAGATATTCTGAAAGCCAAAATCAGCCAATTTTTTGAGTAATACATGTTAGGCTGTCAGACTCAGTGTTAATTATCTGTCCCCTGAATATTTTCAGGGGCGTATCGCACCAAAGGAGAATGTGCCATGCGTCTTTGTGATCGGGATATCGAAGCCTGGATGAATGAGGGCCGACTCTCAATAAACCCGCGCCCGCCGGTGGAACGTATTAATGGCGCGACAGTGGATGTCCGTCTTGGCAACAAATTCCGCACATTCAGTGGGCATACCGCTGCGTTTATCGATCTTAGCGGGCCTAAACATGAAGTGAGCGCCGCCCTTGATCGCGTGATGAGCGATGAGATTGTGCTGGCGGATGGCGACGCGTTTTTCCTGCATCCTGGCGAACTGGCGCTGGCGGTGACCTATGAATCGGTCACGCTGCCTGCGGATCTGGTGGGCTGGCTGGATGGTCGTTCTTCCCTTGCGCGTCTCGGGTTAATGGTGCACGTGACCGCGCACCGTATCGATCCGGGTTGGTCGGGCTGCATTGTGCTGGAGTTCTATAATTCCGGCAAACTGCCGCTGGCATTGCGCCCGGGTATGCTGATTGGGGCGTTGAGTTTCGAGCCGTTGTCCGGCCCGGCGGAGCGCCCTTATAACCGCCGTGAAGATGCGAAATACCGCGATCAACAAGGCGCGGTTGCCAGCCGCATCGATAAAGACTGAGTGATTTACCCCCACTGAGGACGCCATGAGAAGAGTGTTAACCACGCTGATGATCCTGCTGGTCGTGCTGGTCGCTGGCCTGTCAGCGTTGGTGTTGCTGGTCAACCCCAACGATTTTCGTGCTTATATGGTGCGTCAGGTTGAGGCGCGTAGCGGCTATCAATTACAGCTTGATGGCCCGTTGCGCTGGCATGTCTGGCCGCAACTTAGCATTCTTTCCGGGCGCATGACGTTAACCGCGCCAGGCGCGCAGGCCCCGGTCGTTAAAGCCGATAATATGCGCCTTGATGTCAATCTCTGGCCGCTGCTTTCCCATCAACTCCATGTCAAAGAGGTGATGTTGAAAGGGGCGGTTATCCAACTGACTCCCGACACCAAAGCGGCGCCGCAGCAGGATGCGCCGGTCGCTCCTCATGAAAATACGCTGCCGCAGGCAGAAGAGGATCGTGGCTGGTCGTGGGATATCGCCCGTTTGCAGGTGGAAGATAGCGTACTGGTGCTCCAGCATGAAAATGATGAGCAGGTGACGGTGCGTGATATTCATCTGCAAATGGAACAGGACGACCACCATCAGGCCTCGCTGGAGTTCGCCGGGCGCATCAACCGTAATCAACGGGATTTAACCCTTTCCCTTAGCGCCAATGTCGATGCGCATGATTATCCGCACAATGTCACCGCCGCTATCGATAACGTGCAGTTTCAACTGCGCGGGGGCGATATTTCTCCGCAGGGGATTGAAGGAGAAGGGCAGTTACAGGCGCAGTGGCAAAGCACCGATCAACGCCTGACGCTTTCGTCACTCAATCTGCGCGCCAATGACAGCGCGCTGACCGGCAGCGGTAGCGTAACGCTGGGCGATGTGCCGGTGTGGGCGCTGGATCTGCAATTCGATACGCTTAATCTGGACAATTTGTTGCCGCCGCAACCGACGGCCAGCGATACGCCGGTACAGCAGGGACAGGTGCAAAACCGTCTGCCGCGCCCGGTCATCGCCAACAGCCCGGATATGCCCGAGTACAATGGTCTGCGCAGCTTCACGGCCCAGATTGGGATTGCGGCGAAGAGTGTGCGCTGGCGCGGCATGCAATTTACCGATGTCAGCGGGCAGTTCACAAATGACGCGGGTTTGCTGTCGATCCCGACCTTGCAGGGGAAAATGGGCGACGGGCAGATTTCACTGCCTGGCAAGCTGGATGTGCGCAGCGCCAGGTCCCTCGCGGTGTTCCAGCCGCGTCTGGATAATGTCGAAATCGGCAATATTCTCAAAGCATTTAACTATCCGATTGCCCTGACCGGTAGCCTGACCATGGCGGGGGATTTTTCCGGCCCGAATATTGATGCGGATGATTTCCGCCGACGCTGGCAAGGCGACGCCCATGTTGAGCTGAAAAATAGCCGTATGGAAGGGCTCAACTTCCAGCAGTTGATCCAGCAGGCGGTGGCGCGCAGCAGTGATGTGCAGGCGCAGGAAAAATATGACAATGCCACAAGGCTGGACAGTTTCAGCAGCGATTTGTCGCTCAATGACGGGCAGATGATGCTGCACGATATGCAGGGAAGTTCTCCGCTGATGACGCTGACCGGCGAAGGGACGATGGATCTCATAAAAGAGCAGGCCGATACCCGCTTTAATATTCTGGTGCTGGGCGGCTGGAAAGGGGAAGGCGAGCTTGTCGATTTCCTGAAGAGTACGCCAATCCCGCTGCGCGTGTACGGGCAGTGGCAGGCGCTTAATTATAATTTGCAGGTGGATCAGCTGTTGCGTAAGCATTTGCAGGATGAAGCCAAACGCAAGCTGAATGACTGGGCCGATCGCAATAAAGACAAGCAGAGCAGCAAAGATGTGAAGAAGCTGCTCGAGAAGATGTAATGTGATTGCCCGATAAGCGAATCCGCCATCGGGCAATCACGGTGTGTTTTACACGTCGTAATCGGGTTCGTCTTCCCTTTCCAGCGGAATCAACTGCACTTTCTGTACCCGGTGGCTTTCCACTTCCAGCGTTTTCAGGCGGTAATCGCCTACCTGCACCTCTTCGCCGGGCGTCGGGATCCGTTGCAAATACTCCATCAACAGCCCGGCAATAGTGTGATAATCGCGCTTCTCATCAAGCGGCAACGGCACATACTGCACCAGATCCTCCAGCGGCATATGGCCGTTCGCGGTCCAGGTCCCGTCGCTGTTTTTCTGAATATCATGGCGGGCGTCGATCTCTTCCACTTCATTTGGCAGATTCCCGGCGATGGTCTCCATCACATCGCTCAGCGTGACCACGCCCTCAACGGAACCAAACTCATCCACCACAAAAGCGAAGTGGGTGCGGGCATTACGGAACTGCTCCAGCGCCTGTAACAGCGGCAACCCTTCCGGGAACACCAGCGGCTGGCGCACCAGCACACGCAAATCCAGCGGCTCGCCGCGCAGCGACTGCTGCAACAGATCGAGAATATGCACCACGCCCAGCAGCGCTTCTTCACCTTCACCGCCCGTCACCACCACGCGCGTGTGCTGGTTTTTATCCAGCAGGGCGCGGATTTCCTCCTCCGGCGCGTCAAGATCGATATGTTCGATATCATGGCGTGAGGTCATGATACTGCTCACCGTGCGCTGATTAAGGTTCAGCACACGCTCGATCATCCGCCGCTCCTGCGGGTTAAAAATCTGGCTGTCATCGCTATCGCGCAACATCGAGGCGGTATCGGCGTCCAGTTCGGCATCCTCTTTGCGCCCGCTTAACAGGCGCATCACCGCTTCTGTGGTGCGCTGGCGCAGCGTATGGTCGGCAAACAGGAAACGGCGGCGATTAAAGATAGCCAGTTGATTAAGGGCTTCGATCATGACCGAGAAGCCGATGGCTGCATAGAGATAGCCTTTCGGAATATGGAAACCAAAGCCGTCGGCAACAAGGCTAAAACCAATCATTAGCAGGAAGCTGAGGCAGAGGATCACAATGGTCGGGTGATTGTTAACAAAGCGGGTGAGGGATTTGCTTGCCAGCAGCATTAACGAGATGGCAATAACGACCGCCGCCATCATCACCGCCAGGTGGTCAACCATACCGACCGCTGTGATCACTGAATCCAGGGAAAATACGGCATCGAGCACCACAATTTGCGTAACCACCGCCCAGAACTTCGCCCCGCGCCGCTGTGTGGGGTTATCACTGTCTTTGCCTTCGAGCCGTTCATTTAGCTCGACAGTAGCTTTAAACAGCAGGAATAACCCGCCGACCAGCATGATCAGATCGCGGGCGCTGAAACTTAAACCGCGGACGGTAAACAGCGGCTGGGTTAACGTCACCAACCATGAGATAGACGCCAGCAGCAGCAGGCGCATTAACATCGCGAGGATAAGGCCAGTCACCCGCGCGCGGTCGCGCTGTGACGGCGGTAATTTTTCCGCCAGAATCGCGATAAAGACCAGGTTATCTATACCGAGCACTAACTCGATCACTACCAGCGTGACCAGCCCGGCCCAGATTGACGGATCGGCAATCCATTCCATCGTAAACGTAACACCTTATGTGATATGACAATTGTCACAGATCGATCCTGGATAAAGCTGGGGTAAATTGCAATGCCAGCCTGCGATTATTCTTATTTAATATGACAAATAAAATATATTTAAAGTCTATTTCCTTATTATTATTGTGATTAATTGTCGCTATTTTGACCGCCAAATTAGGAAATATCGCATAGGTAAGTCTATGTAAGTGTTTTGTCAATATGGCTTAATTCCTAAAACTTTAAAATTTAGCTCTTAATATTATTCTTAAAAAAGCCTTTATCACAGGGTGCTACCTTGCCTGCTATTCGCTTAGCTGCAACAATTCTTGCAGCATCGTTCAAATATACCAGCGACGTTATTTTCAGCATTGTTATTCAATGCCGAAATCGATACCCGCCGTATTTTGTTTGTTACGCAATATTTCGCAGGCAAACGAGGATGTAAAGGATAACTATCAATGACTTATCGATGATCAGTGGATTGGTAACTGAAAGCCAGGGGCGGTAGCGTGCCTGTCGGCATGACAATCAGCCTGGATTATTCTGTAATCGTATGTGGTTGAATAAATGCTTTTTAGGACTGATGCTAGTTATATTTCTTCTCAATTAACTGCATTCTGATTCTGTGTACAGCTTGAGCGCTTATTTAAATCGCACAGGATAATTACTCTGCCAAAGTGATAATTAATCAATGATGAAATCCAAAACGAAATTGATGCCATTATTGGTGTCCATAAGCTTAATGAGTGGCTGCACCGTTTTCCCTGGTAGCAATATGTCTACGATGGGAAAGGATGTGATTAAACAGCAGGATGCAGACTTTGATTTGGACAGCATGGTGAACGTTTACCCTTTGACGCCGCGTCTGATTGAACAATTGCGTCCTCGCGTCAATGTGGCACAACCGAATATGTCACTGGATCAGGAAATATCCTCTTATGAGTACCGCGTCGGTCCCGGTGACGTGCTCAGTGTGACGGTTTGGGATCACCCGGAATTAACCACCCCGGCCGGTCAGTACCGTAGTTCAAGCGATACCGGTAACTGGGTTTCGCCGGATGGCACCATGTTCTACCCCTACGTCGGCAAAGTGCGTGTTGTCGGCAAAACGCTCGCTGAAATCCGTAGTGATATTACCAACCGCTTAGCGACGTACATCGCCGACCCGCAGGTGGACGTTAATATCGCTGCCTTCCGCTCGCAAAAAGTGTATGTCTCCGGGCAGGTCAACAAATCCGGTCAGCAGGCTATCACCAACGTTCCTCTGACTGTGCTTGATGCGGTCAACGCCGCAGGCGGCCTGACCGACAATGCCGACTGGCGCAACGTTGTGCTGACTCACAAAGGTCAGGAGCAACGCATTTCCCTGCAAGCGCTGATGCAAAACGGCGACCTGAGCCAGAACCGTTTGCTCTACCCTGGCGACATTCTGTTTGTGCCGCGTAATGACGATCTGAAAGTGTTCGTGATGGGCGAAGTGAAGAAACAGAGCACGCTCAAAATGGACTTCAGTGGCATGACGCTGACCGAAGCGCTGGGCCAGGCCGAAGGCCTCGACCTGACGACCTCCAACGCCAGTGGCATCTTCGTTATCCGTCCGCTGAAAGGCGGAGAGGGTGGTCGCGGCAACAAGATTGCCAATATTTACCAGCTTGATATGTCGGATGCCACGTCTCTCGTGATGGCGACCAATTTCCGACTCCAGCCGTACGACGTGGTTTACGTGACAACTGCACCGGTCGCGCGCTGGAACCGTCTTATCAACCAGTTGCTGCCAACAATCAGTGGCGTTCGCTACATGACAGATACGGCCAGCGACATCCACAACTGGTAATGCGCATGTTCAACAAAATTCTGGTGGTATGTGTGGGGAACGTTTGTCGTTCCCCGACAGCAGAACGGCTGCTGAAAAAGTACCAGCCCGCGCTGACGGTTGAATCTGCCGGGCTGGGTGCGCTGGTTGGGCGCAGCGCAGACGCCAGTGCCATACATGTGGCGGCAGATAATCAACTTTCTCTGGAAGGGCATGTCGCGCGTCAAATCACGGGAAGACTGTGTCGTGAATTCGATCTGATTCTGGTCATGGAAAAACGCCACATTACCAGGTTGTGCGAGATTGCCCCGGAAATGCGTGGAAAGGTCATGTTGTTTGGCCACTGGAATGACGAACGGGAAATTCCCGATCCGTATCGCAAAAGTCGCGAAGCTTTTGAAGCCGTTTACACCTTACTTGACCAGTCTGCCCGCCTTTGGGCGCAGGCATTGCAAGCTCAGCAGGGATAATAATGACAGAGAAAACACACCATTCGGCCCCGGCGGTGGGCAATGACGAAATCGATATTGGCCGCCTGCTCGGCACAATCATTGAAGCTCGCTGGTGGGTCCTGGGCATCACTTCGATATTTGCCCTGGTCGCGCTCGTATACTGCCTGTTCGCGACGCCCATCTATAGCGCTGACGCCCTGGTGCAGATTGAGCAAAACACCGGTAGCTCGCTGGTGCAGGATATCAACAGCGCCCTGAGTAACAAACCGCCCGCCTCGGAAGCGGAAATCCAGCTGATCCAGTCCCGCCTGGTGCTGGGCAAAACCGTTGACGATCTCGATCTCGATATCTCAGTGGTGAAGAATACCTTCCCGCTGTTTGGTGCTGGCTGGGATCGCCTGATGGGCCGCCAGAATGAGACGGTAAAAGTCACCACCTTTACCCTGCCGAAAGGTGCTGCGGAACAAACGTTTACCGTCAAAGTGCTTGGCCCGAAACAGTATCTGTTGAGCAGCGATGCCGGGTTTGAAGCGCGCGGTGAAGTGGGCAAACTGCTGAGTAAAGATGGCGTCACAATGCTGGTGAGCGCTATTCAGGCGTCGAACGACAGCGAATTCACCGTCACCAAGTTCTCTACCCTTGGCATGATCAACAATTTGCAGAACAACCTGACGGTGATGGAAAACGGCAAAGATACCGGCGTGTTAAGCCTGACTTACACCGGTGAAGATCGCGATCAGATCCGCGCCATTCTCAACAGCATCACCCGTAACTACCTTGAGCAGAACATTGAGCGTAAGTCAGAAGAAGCGGCGAAGAGCCTGATCTTCCTTGATAAGCAACTGCCGGAAGTGCGTCAAAACCTTGACGAGGCGGAAGATAAGCTCAACACCTATCGCCAGACCAAGGACTCCGTTGACTTGCCGCTGGAAGCGAAATCGGTTCTCGACTCGATGGTCAATATCGACGCGCAGTTGAACGAACTGACCTTTAAAGAAGCGGAAATTTCCAAGCTCTATACCAAAGCGCACCCGGCGTACCGCACGCTGCTGGAGAAACGCCAGGCGCTGGAAGATGAGAAAGCGAAACTGAACAACCGCATTACGGCGATGCCGCAAACGCAACAGGAAATTGTGCGTCTGACCCGCGATGTCGAATCCGGTCAGCAGGTCTATATGCAACTGCTGAACAAACAGCAAGAGCTGCGGATAACCCAGGCCAGTACAGTCGGTGACGTGCGTATCGTCGACCCGGCCATTGCGCAGCCTGGCGTACTGAAACCGAAGAAAGCGCTGATTATCCTCGGCAGCATCATTCTCGGCCTGATTGTTTCCGTGGTGGGTGTGCTGCTGCGCTCGTTGTTCAACCGCGGTATCGAAAGCCCGCAGGTGCTGGAAGAGCATGGGATCAGCGTTTATGCCAGCATCCCGCTCTCTGAATGGCAGAAAGCGCGCGATACCGTCAAAACCAGCAAAGGGACCAAACGCTACAAGCAGAGCCAACTGCTGGCGGTGGGTAACCCAACGGATCTGGCGATTGAAGCGGTTCGCAGCCTGCGCACCAGTCTCCACTTCGCCATGATGCAGGCCACCAATAACGTGCTGATGATGACCGGGGTGAGCCCGTCCATTGGTAAAACGTTCGTCTGCGCCAACCTGGCGGCGGTGATTAGCCAGACCAACAAACGTGTGCTGCTGATCGACTGCGATATGCGTAAAGGCTACACCCACGAACTGCTGGGCACCGACAACATTAACGGTCTGTCTGATGTGCTGGCGGGCAAAGGCCCGGTGGAAAACTGCGCCAAACCGACCTCGATCAGCAACTTCGATCTGGTGCCGCGTGGTCAGGTGCCGCCGAACCCGTCTGAGCTACTGATGAGCGAGCGTTTCACCCAACTGGTGCAATGGGCGAGCAAGAACTATGACCTGGTGCTGATCGATACGCCGCCAATCCTCGCGGTAACCGATGCTGCGGTGGTTGGCCGCCATGCAGGCACCACGCTGATGGTCGCTCGCTACGCGGTCAACACCCTTAAAGAAGTGCAGACCAGCCTGAGCCGCTTTGAGCAGAACGGTATCCAGGTGAAAGGCGTGATCCTGAACTCGATTTTCCGCCGCGCGACCGGCTATCAGGATTACGGCTACTACGAATACGAATACAAGTCCGATTCGAAATAACAAGACTCACACCTCTACCCTCTGCGTGCTCCGTCCTCTCCCTTTATGGGGGAGGGCAGGAGAGAGGGCAAAAGCGGCATGTTGAACGCATTAGGGATCGCATCATGAGCACAACAGCAAACCCATTAATTTCAATTTATATGCCAACCTGGAACCGGCAGCAGCTGGCCATCCGCGCGATTAAATCGGTGCTGCGTCAGGATTACCCGCACTGGGAAATGATCATCGTCGATGACTGCTCCGCGTCCTTCGACCAGTTGCAACAGTTTGTCGAAGAACTGGATGACCCGCGTGTTAGTTACACGCGTAACGACTTTAACTCCGGGGCCTGCGCGGTGCGCAACCAGGCCATTTTGCAGGCCACCGGCCAGTACATCACCGGTATCGATGATGACGATGAGTGGACGCCGAACCGGCTATCGGTTTTTCTGGCACATAAACATCTGCTGAATACGCGCGCGTTTTTATACGCCAATGATTATGTCTGCCAGGGGGAAGTCTACGCCCAACCGGCGAGCCTGCCGCTGTATCCGAAATCGCCTTTCTCCCGTAAGTTGTTCTACAAGCGCAACATTGTGGGCAACCAGGTCTTTACCTGGGCGTGGCGTTTCAAAGAGTCACTGTTCGATACCCAATTAAAAGCTGCTCAGGATTACGACATTTTCCTGCGCATGGTGGAAGAGTACGGCGAGCCGTTCAAGATTGAAGAGGCCACGCAGATCCTGCATATCAACCATGGGGAAATGCAGATCACCTCCTCGCCGAAGAAGTTCTCCGGCTACTTCCATTTTTATCGTAAGCACAAAGACAAGTTCGATCGTGCCAGCAAGAAATATCAGCTCTTCACCCTCTACCAGATCCGCAATAAACGGATGAACTGGCGCACACTGCTGACGCTGTTTTCACTGCGTAACGGCAAACGCCTGGCTGATGGGCTGCGGGGGAAATAATGCGATTGGAAGATTTTCGCGCAAATCAGTGGAACTTGCGCCCGTGCTGCATGGTTGCGGCTTACCGCATCGCCCATTTCTGCTCGGTGTGGCGTAAAAAGCATGTCATCAACAATCTTTGGGCCGCGCCGGTCATTCTGCTTTACCGCTTTGTGACCGAGTGCCTGTTTGGCTATGAGATTCAGGCTGCTGCCACCATCGGCAGGCGCTTCACTATTCATCACGGCTACGCGGTGGTGATTAATAAAAATGTCGTTGCCGGGGATGATTTCACCATTCGTCACGGCGTCACCATCGGTAACCGTGGCGCAGAGAATCTTGCCTGCCCGGTTATCGGCAATAACGTCGAATTGGGCGCGAATGTGGTGATGATCGGCGAAATTACCATTGGCAACAATGTCACCATCGGCGCGGGCAGTGTGGTGCTCGACAGTGTGCCGGATAACGCGCTGGTGGTGGGTGAGAAAGCGCGCGTGAAGGTGATTAAATGAATATTTTGCAGTTTAATGTTCGCCTCGCTGAAGGCGGCGCTGCGGGCGTCGCGCTGGATCTTCACCAGCGCGCGCTGCAACAGGGTTTTCAGTCGCGCTTTATTTATGGTTACGGCAAAGGCGGCCAAAAAAGCGTCAGCCACGACAATTACCCCAACGTTTATAAGCAGACGCCCCGTCTGACCTCTATCGCCAACCTGGCGCTGTTTCGCCTGTTTAACCGCGATGTTTTCGGCAATCTGAACAATCTCTACCGCACGGTGACCCGCACCGAAGGGCCGGTGGTGCTGCACTTTCACGTGATGCACAGCTACTGGCTGAACCTTGATGAACTGGTAGCGTTCTGCCAGAAAGTGAAAGCACACAAGCCGGATGTGACGCTGGTCTGGACGCTGCATGACCACTGGAGCGTGACCGGCCGCTGTGCATTTACCGACGGCTGCGAAGGGTGGAAAAGCAACTGCCAAAAATGCCCGACGCTGGCGAACTACCCGCCGGTGAAAATCGATCGCGCCCATCAATTAGTGGGCCGTAAGCGCCAGTTATTTACCGAAATGCTGGCGCTCGGCTGCCAGTTTATCTCCCCCAGCCAGCACGTAGCGGATGCCTTTAACAGCCTGTATGGCGCAGGGCGTTGCAACATTATCAATAACGGCATTGATGTGGCGACCGAAGCGATTCTCGCGGAACTTGCGCCGGTGAAAGTGACGCAGGGCAAACCGAAAATCGCCGTTGTGGCTCACGATTTGCGCTATGACGGCAAAACCAATCAACAACTGGTGCGCGACATGATGGCGCTGGAAGACCGCGTTGAATTGCATACCTTCGGCAAGTTCTCGCCGTTTACTGCGCCGAATGTGGTCAACCACGGTTTTCTGACAGACAAGCGCAAATTGATGAGCGAACTCAACGAGATGGATGCGCTGGTCTTCAGTTCCCGTGTAGATAACTACCCATTGATTCTGTGCGAAGCACTCTCGATCGGTGTACCGGTGATTGCCACCCACAGCGATGCGGCGCGGGAAGTGTTACAGAAATCTGGCGGTAAAACGTTCAGTGAACAGGAGGTGCTGCCGCTGGTGCAGTGCCATAAAGCAGATATTGCCCAGGCGGTGTTTGGCGAAAGCCTCGACGCGTTTCGCGCGCGCAGCCGCCAGGCGTATAGCGGCCAACAGATGCTGGAGGAATATGTCTCGTTCTATCAGAATCTGTAGCTATCTGCTGCTGCCGGTGATTTACCTGCTGGTCAACGTCAAGCTTTTCCAGTTGGGTGAAAGTTTCCCGATAACCATCGTCACCTTCTTGCCGGTGCTGTTGCTGCTTTATGTTGAGCGCCTCAGCCTGAAAAAGTTGATGCTGGCGCTGGGTATCGGCGCGGGTTTAACGCTGTTTAACTTTATCTTTGGTAAATCGCTGGATGCCAGCAAATATGTCACCTCGACCATGCTGTTTGTCTACATCGTGATCATTATTGGCATGGTGTGGAGCATCCGCTTCAAAACTATCTCACCGCATAATTATCGTAAGATTTTGCGATTTTTCTATATTGTCGTGGCGATAATAGTCACGCTGGCGGCAATGGAAATGGCCCAGATAATTCTGACCGGTGGCAGTAGTTTGATGGAAGCTATTTCAAAATATCTTATTTACAGTAACAGTTACGTACTGAATTTTATCAAGTTCGGGGGGAAGCGAACCACGGCGCTCTATTTCGAACCGGCATTCTTCGCCCTGGCGTTAATCTCAATTTGGCTTAGCATCAAACAGTTTGGTATCAAAACGCCGAAAACCGATGCTATGATTTTGGCAGGGATAGTTCTTTCGGGATCGTTTTCAGGGGTAATGACCTTTATCCTCTTTTATCTACTGGAATGGGCATTCCAGTATCTGAATAAAGAGGCGATCCGCAAAAAGTTACCGTTGGCAATTATTTCACTTGCCGTGTTTGTTGTTGGTATCGTATTTGCTTTTCCTTACATCGCGACACGTATTGGCGATTTAGGGACGGAAGGCTCTTCTTCTTATTACCGAATTATCGGTCCGCTGGTGATGGTGGGATATTCACTGACCAATATTGATGGCGTAGTAAGATTCGGCTCACTTTATGAATATGTCGCATCATTCGGAATCTTTAACGGTGCAGATGTCGGGAAAACAATAGACAATGGGTTGTATCTGCTGATCATTTATTTTTCATGGTTAGCAGTAATACTGAGCGGATGGTACTTGTTTAAAGTCGCTAAAATGACGGTGAATGCTTTCGGCAATAATCAGAATTTTCGCGTTCAACTTTACTTGTTTACTCCGATATCGTTGTTTTTTACGGGGTCTATCTTTAGCCCGGAATATGCGTTTTTAATTGTTTGTCCGTTTATTCTGCGTAAAGCGTTGAATATCGTGAATTCATGAAAAGGTGGGTCACATGCTGCTAAGTGTTATTACTGTCGCGTTTCGCAATTATGAAGGTGTGATGAAAACCTGGCAGTCGCTGGCTCACCTGGCGAAAGCGCAAAATATCGAATTCGAATGGATTGTGGTTGATGGCGGCTCGCAGGATGGCACTGAGGAATTTCTGAAAAGCCTCAACGGACAATATAATTTACGTTTCATAAGCGAACGCGATAAAGGCATATACGATGCCATGAATAAAGGTATTGATATGGCCGCGGGACGCTTTGCGTTGTTTCTGAATTCCGGTGATATTTTCCATGAAGAAATTGTGGATGTTATTCGTCAACTGGACGAGTCATCGGAAAACGCAATGTATATTGGCGACGCGCTGCTTGATTTTGGTGACGGCACTAAAGTTCGTCGTAGCGCAAAAAATGGCTGGTATATTTATCACAGCTTACCGGCCAGCCATCAGGCCATTTTCTTCCCGGTAAATGGTCTGAAAACTTACCCCTACGATCTGCAATTTAAAGTCTCTTCCGATTACGCGTTAGCAGCCAGAATGTTTAAAGCGGGTTTTCCGTTTAAGCGTTTGAAAGGGCTGGTATCTGAATTTTCTATGGGTGGCGTATCCACTTCCAATAATCTCGAATTATGTCAGGACGCCCGCAAAGTGCAGCGCATGATATTGCGTGTACCTGGGTTCTGGGCGCAGTTGTCTTATATGTTGCGTTTACGGACGACGGGCAAAGCAAAGGCCTTATATAACAAAGCTTAACGCCCCAACATAAGGAAAGAATATGCAGGATTTACAAGGATTCTCCGTGCCGAAAGGCTTTCGGGGCGGCAACGCTATTAAGGTTCAACTGTGGTGGGCGGTGCAGGCAACATTATTCGCATGGTCCCCGCAGGTGCTCTATCGCTGGCGTGCTTTCTTGTTGCGTTTATTTGGCGCAAGGGTAGGAAAAGGCGTGGTTATTCGTCCATCGGTAAAGATCACCTACCCGTGGAAATTAACCTTAGGCGATTACAGCTGGGTAGGAGATGACGCGGTGTTATATACGCTGGGTGATATTTCTATCGGCGCAAATTCTGTGATTTCACAGAAATGTTATTTGTGCACCGGCAGTCACGATTATACGAGCGCGCATTTTGATATTAACGCGACGCCAATCGTGATTGGTGACAAGTGCTGGCTGGCGACGGATGTGTTTGTCGCACCAGGCGTCACCATCGGCGACGGGACGGTAGTCGGTGCGCGCAGTAGTGTTTTTAAATCGCTTCCGGCAAACGTGATTTGCCGTGGCAATCCCGCAGTGGTAACGCGCGAACGCGTTGAAAAGGTAACTCCCTAACAGGGAACATTGAGGAAAATAAATTATGTCTAAAGTCGCTCTCATCACCGGCGTTACCGGGCAAGATGGCTCTTATCTGGCAGAACTGCTTCTGGAAAAGGGTTACGAAGTACACGGCATCAAACGCCGCGCTTCCTCTTTCAATACTGAGCGTGTTGATCATATCTACCAGGATCCACACACCACTAACCCGAAATTCCACCTGCACTACGGTGACCTGACGGATTCTTCAAACCTGACCCGTATCCTGCAAGAAGTGCAGCCGGATGAAGTGTACAACCTGGGTGCGATGAGCCACGTTGCGGTCTCCTTCGAATCCCCGGAATACACCGCTGACGTTGACGCCATGGGTACGCTGCGTCTGCTGGAAGCGATTCGCTTCCTCGGCCTTGAGAAGAAAACCCGCTTCTACCAGGCATCCACCTCTGAACTGTATGGTCTGGTGCAGGAAATCCCGCAGAAAGAGACCACGCCGTTCTACCCGCGCTCTCCGTATGCGGTTGCCAAACTGTACGCTTACTGGATAACCGTTAACTACCGTGAATCCTACGGCATGTACGCCTGCAACGGCATCCTGTTCAACCACGAATCTCCGCGTCGCGGCGAAACCTTCGTGACCCGCAAAATCACCCGCGCTATCGCCAACATCGCTCAGGGCCTGGAATCTTGCCTGTACCTGGGCAACATGGACTCCCTGCGTGACTGGGGCCATGCCAAAGACTACGTGAAAATGCAGTGGATGATGCTGCAACAGGACAAACCGGAAGATTTCGTTATCGCCACCGGCGTGCAGTACTCCGTGCGCCAGTTCGTTGAATTTGCGGCGGCGCAACTGGGTATCAAACTGCGCTTTGAAGGCACCGGCGTAGACGAGAAAGGCATCGTGGTATCTGTCACTGGCCACGACGCACCGGGCGTGAAACCGGGCGATGTGATCATCGCCGTTGACCCGCGCTACTTCCGTCCTGCTGAAGTGGAAACCCTGCTGGGCGACCCGACCAAAGCACACGAGCGTCTGGGCTGGAAACCGGAAACCACGCTGCAAGAGATGGTCTCTGAAATGGTGGCAAAAGATCTGGAAGCAGCGAAAAAACACTCCCTGCTTAAGGCCCACGGTTACGAGGTTGCCATCGCGCTGGAGTCCTGAGCATGACCAAACAACGTGTTTTTGTGGCTGGCCATCGCGGGATGGTGGGGTCAGCCATCGTAAGGCAGCTCGAACAGCGTGCGGATATCGAACTGGTGCTGCGTTCCCGCGAGGAACTGAACCTGCTCGATGCCGGCGCGGTGAACGCGTTTTTCGCCAGCGAGCATATCGACCAGGTTTACCTGGCGGCAGCGAAAGTGGGCGGTATTGTGGCGAACAATACCTACCCGGCGGACTTCATCTACGAAAATATGATGATTGAGAGCAACATCATTCACGCCGCACACAAGCATGACGTGAACAAGCTGTTGTTCCTCGGTTCGTCTTGCATTTACCCGAAACTGGCGAAGCAGCCAATTGCGGAAAGTGAATTGTTGCAGGGGACGCTGGAGCCAACCAACGAGCCGTACGCGATTGCCAAAATCGCCGGGATCAAGCTATGCGAGTCTTACAACCGCCAGTACGACCGCGATTACCGCTCGGTGATGCCGACCAATCTGTACGGGCCGCACGACAATTTCCATCCGAGCAACTCGCACGTGATCCCTGCGCTTTTGCGCCGCTTCCATGAAGCGACCCAGCAAAATGCGCCGGATGTGGTGGTGTGGGGCAGCGGCACGCCGATGCGTGAATTCCTGCACGTTGATGATATGGCTGCGGCCAGCATTCATGTACAGGAACTGGCGCGCGAAGTGTGGCAGGAGAACACCGAACCGATGCTGTCGCATATCAACGTCGGTACCGGTGTCGATTGCACCATTCGCGAGCTGGCACAAACCGTGGCGAGCGTTGTGGGCTACAAAGGTCGCGTGGTGTTCGATGCCACTAAACCGGACGGCACCCCGCGCAAACTGTTGGATGTGACCCGCCTGCATCAGCTTGGCTGGTATCACGAGATTTCACTGGAAGCGGGGCTTGCGAGCACCTACCAGTGGTTCCTTGAAAACCAGCACCGGTTCCGGGGGTAGGCATGTTTTTAAGTCATGAAGATTTTGCCACGGTAGTGCGCTCAACCCCGCTGATTTCCATCGATTTGATCGTGGAAAACTCACGCGGCGAGTTTTTACTCGGCAAACGCACTAACCGTCCGGCCCAGGGATACTGGTTCGTGCCGGGCGGACGCGTGCAAAAGGACGAGCCGCTGGCGGCCGCTTTCGAGCGGCTGACTCAGGCGGAGCTGGGGCTGCGCCTGCCGATGTCGGCAGGTGAGTTTTACGGCGTCTGGCAGCACTTCTATGACGATAACTTTTCCGGCCCGGATTTCACTACCCACTACATCGTGCTGGGTTTTCGTCTGCGTGTGGACGAGGAAACCCTCGCGCTGCCGCCCGACCAGCACGATGACTATCGCTGGGTATCGCCGGAGGCGTTGATTGCCGATCCGCTGGTGCATGACAACAGCCGCGCCTATTTTCTCGACGCACAGGGAGTGCCGGGCTTATGAAAATCCTGGTTTATGGCATCAACTATTCGCCGGAGCTGACCGGGATCGGGAAGTACACCGGCGAAATGGTGGAATGGATGGCCCGTCAGGGCCATGACGTTCGCGTCATCACCGCACCGCCGTACTACCCGGAATGGAAAGTGGGTGAACACTACAGCGCCTGGCGCTGGCGCAAAGAGCAGGGCGCGGCCACCGTCTGGCGCTGCCCGCTGTATGTGCCAAAACAACCCTCAACGTTAAAAAGATTACTGCATCTGGGCAGCTTTGCCCTGAGCAGCTTTTTCCCGCTGATGGCCCAACGTAGCTGGAAACCGGATCGCATTATCGGTGTCGTTCCGACGCTGTTTTGCACACCAGGCATGCGCCTGCTGGCAAAACTGAGCGGCGCAAAAACGCTGCTGCACATTCAGGATTACGAAGTCGACGCCATGCTTGGTTTAGGCATGGCGGGCAAAGGCAAAGGTGGCCGGGTGGCAAAACTGGCGACCGCATTTGAACGCAGCAATCTGCATAACGTCGACAACGTCTCGACCATCTCCCGCTCAATGATGAACAAAGCCCGGGAGAAAGGCGTCGCGACGGACAACATTATCTTCTTTCCAAACTGGTCCGAAGTGGCGCGGTTCCGTGATGTCGACGCTGAAAGCATCGCGCAGTTACGCCAACACCTTGGCCTGCCGGATGACAAAAAAATCATTCTTTACTCCGGCAATATCGGGGAGAAACAGGGCCTGGAAAATGTCATTGACGCCGCAGCACAACTGCAAAGCCATCCGTGGCTGTTTGTGATTGTCGGCCAGGGCGGCGGCAAAGCGCGGCTGGAGAAAATGGTCAGCGATCGCGGCCTTAACAACGTGAAGTTCTTTCCGTTGCAGCCGTACGACGCGCTGCCTGCGCTGCTCAAACTGGGTGATTGCCACCTGGTTATTCAAAAGCGCGGTGCCGCCGATGCGGTGCTGCCGTCCAAGTTAACCAACATTCTGGCAGTGGGCGGTAACGCGGTGATCACCGCCGAAGAGAGTACCGAACTCGGCCAGCTCTGTTTGAATGAGCCAGGCATTGCGGTTTGCGTCGAACCGGAATCGGTTGAGGCGCTGACCCTTGGGATAGAGCGCGCGTTAGCGCTGCCCAAAAACAACACGGTGGCACGTGAATATGCCGAACGCACGCTCGAAAAAGAGAACGTGTTAAGCCAGTTTATTGCAGATATCAGCCCGCAGAGTGTTGAGACGCCCGTGTATGCCCGCGAAAACGCGCAGCATGAAGGCCATCTCAACCTCGACGGGAATGGGGATAAATCATGAGTCAAACACAACTGTATCCGGTGGTGATGGCCGGAGGCTCCGGCAGCCGTCTGTGGCCACTGTCCCGCGTGCTTTACCCTAAACAGTTTCTCTGCCTGAAGGGCGATCTCACCATGCTGCAAACCACGGTCTGTCGCCTGAACGGTGTGGAGTGCGAAAGCCCGGTGGTGATTTGTAACGAGCAGCACCGCTTTATCGTGGCAGAACAGTTGCGCCAGCTTAATAAGCTGACGGAAAACATCATCCTTGAACCGGCAGGGCGCAACACCGCACCAGCCATTGCGCTGGCCGCGCAGGCGGTAAAACGCCACAACCCGGACAGCGATCCGCTGATGCTGGTGCTGGCAGCCGACCACGTCATTCAAAATGAAGAGGCGTTTCGCGCCTCAGTACGTGATGCGATCCCGTATGCAGAAGCCGGCAAACTGGTGACCTTCGGTATTGTGCCGGACCTGCCCGAAACCGGTTACGGCTATATTCGCCGCGGTGAAGTCAGCCCAGGTCAGGTTGACGCCGTCGCTTTTGAAGTGGCGCAGTTCGTGGAAAAACCGAATCTGGAAACCGCGCAGGGTTATGTCGCCAGCGGTGAATACTACTGGAACAGCGGCATGTTCCTGTTCCGCGCGGGTCGTTACCTGGAAGAGTTGCAGAAATACCGCCCGGATATTCTCGAAGCGTGTGAGAAAGCGATGGATGCCACTGACCCGGATATGGACTTTATCCGCGTTGATGAAGCGTCGTTCCTCGCCTGCCCGGAAGAATCTGTCGATTACGCGGTGATGGAAAAAACCGCCGACGCAGTGGTGGTGCCGATGGATGCAGGCTGGAGCGATGTCGGTTCCTGGTCCTCTTTATGGGAAATCAGCCAGCACACGCCAGAGGGAAACGTCCATCACGGCGACGTTATCAGCCATAAAACCGAAAACAGCTATGTTTACGCGGAATCTGGCCTGGTGACCACAGTCGGTGTGAAAGATTTGGTGGTGGTGCAAACCAAAGATGCGGTGCTGATTGCTGACCGTAATGCGGTACAGGACGTGAAGAAAGTGGTGGAGCAAATCAAAGCCGACGGGCGTCATGAACACCACATTCACCGCGAAGTGTACCGTCCGTGGGGCAAATATGACTCTATCGATGCGGGCGATCGCTACCAGGTGAAACGCATTACCGTCAAGCCAGGCGAAGGGCTTTCCGTGCAGATGCATCACCATCGCGCTGAGCACTGGGTGGTGGTCGCGGGTACGGCGAAAGTCACCATTAATGACGAGGTGAAACTGCTGGGCGAAAACGAATCAATCTATATTCCGCTCGGCGCGCGTCACTGTCTGGAAAACCCAGGAAAAATTCCGCTCGACCTGATTGAGGTGCGCTCTGGTTCGTACCTTGAAGAGGACGATATTGTGCGGTTTGCGGATCGTTACGGGCGTAGTTAACGCCTTATGCCGATAAGCGGTGCGCTGCTTCGGCCTGAACATGTAAACAAACAACAAAAATGGCCAGTTACGGTCAAGGCTGACTGTTGCCTGAAGAAGAGGTAATGATGGAAAAATTAACCTGTTTTAAAGCTTACGATATTCGCGGAAAGCTGGGCGAAGAACTGAATGAAGATATAGCCTGGCGTATTGGCCGCGCCTATGGGGAATACCTGAAGCCGCAGACCATTGTGCTCGGCGGCGATGTGCGCCAGACCAGCGAATCACTGAAGCTGGCGCTGGCGAAAGGGTTGCAGGACGCGGGCGTGAATGTGCTGGATATCGGGCTTTCCGGCACCGAAGAGATCTACTTTGCCACTTTCCACCTCGGCGTGGATGGCGGTATCGAAGTGACCGCCAGTCACAACCCGATGGATTACAACGGCATGAAACTGGTGCGTAAAGGCGCGCGCCCGATCAGTGGCGATACCGGCCTGCGCGATGTGCAGCGCCTGGCGGAAGCTAACGACTTCCCGCCGGTTAACCCGGAAAAACGCGGCAGCTACGAGCAAATCAACCTGCGCGATGCCTACATCGATCACCTGCTGGGTTATATCAACACCAACAACCTCAAGCCGCTGAAACTGGTGATTAACTCCGGTAACGGCGCGGCAGGGCCGGTGATTGATGCTATCGAGGCGCGTTTTAAGGCGCTGAATGTGCCGGTGAGCTTTATCAAAGTGCATAACGAGCCGGATGGCACCTTCCCGCACGGTATTCCTAACCCGCTGCTGCCGGAGTGCCGCGACGATACCCGTAATGCGGTAATCGAACATCAGGCGGATATGGGCATTGCCTTTGACGGCGATTTTGACCGCTGCTTCCTGTTCGACGATAAGGGTCAGTTTATTGAAGGCTATTACATTGTTGGCCTGCTGGCAGAAGCGTTTCTGGAAAAACACCCTGGCGCGAAGATCATCCACGATCCGCGTCTCTCCTGGAATACGGTCGACGTCGTGGGCCGCGCTGGCGGTATTCCGGTGATGTCGAAAACCGGTCACGCGTTTATTAAAGAGCGTATGCGCGAAGAAGACGCCATTTACGGCGGCGAGATGAGTGCGCATCACTACTTTCGTGATTTCGCCTATTGCGACAGCGGCATGATCCCGTGGCTGTTGGTGACGGAGCTGCTGTGTCTGAAAGGTAAAACCCTGGCTGAACTGGTAGGCGACCGGATGGTGGCATTCCCGGCCAGCGGGGAGATCAACAGCAAGCTGGCCGATCCGGCAACCGCCATTAAACGTGTGGAAGACCACTTCACACCTGGCGCGCTGGCTATCGACCGCACCGATGGCATCAGCATTGCGTTTGCAGACTGGCGCTTCAATTTGCGCTCGTCCAACACCGAACCGGTGGTGCGCCTGAACGTGGAGTCACGGCGCGATGTCGCGTTGATGGAGGCACGAACGCAGGAAATTCTGGCGCTGTTGAATCAGTAACTATGAGCCGTTCTCCTCCCCCGGACCGGGGAGGAGGGCATACAGGCAGGTACAACGATGACAAATCTAAAAAAACGCGACCGGGCCAAAACGAATGCATCGTTAATCTCTATCGTGCAGCGATTTTCAGACATCACCATTATGTTTGGTGGGCTGTGGTTGGTGTGTAAAGTCAATGGGCTGCCGTTTCTCTACATGCATCTCTTGATGGCTCTCATTACGCTGGTGGTCTTTCAGATGATCGGCGGAATGACCGATTTTTATCGCTCGTGGCGGGGCGTCAAAATCATGACCGAACTGACGCTACTGTTGCAGAACTGGACGCTGAGCCTGGTTTTCAGTGCCGGGCTATTGGCATTCAATACCGATTTTGACAACACCTTCACCATTTATCTGGCCTGGTATCTGTTAACCAGCATGGGTCTGATGTTTTGCCGGGCCGTGATCCGCTTTGGCGCAGGCTGGCTGCGTAACATGGGCTACAACACGCGGCGCGTTGCCGTGGCCGGTGATATGCCGATGGGCCAGGAGTTGCTGGAAGGTTTTCGCAACGAACCGTGGCTCGGGTTTGATGTGGTCGGGGTTTACCACGATCCGAAGCCGGGCGGTATTACCACCGATTGGGCGGGTAATTTCGAGCAACTGATTGAAGATGCGAAAGCGGGCAAGATCCACAATGTCTATATCGCCATGTCGATGAACGATGCGGCCTGCATCAAAAAGCTGGTGCGCCAGCTTGCCGACACCACCTGTTCAGTGATCCTTATTCCGGATGTGTTCACCTTCAATATGCTGCATTCGCGTATCGAAGAGGTGAACGGGGTGCCGGTGGTGCCGCTGTATGACACGCCGCTTTCCGGTGTTAACCGCATCCTGAAACGTCTGGAAGATATTGTGCTCTCCTCGCTTATCCTGCTGCTCATCTCCCCGGTGCTGATTGCGATTTCGGTGGCGGTGAAACTGAGTTCGCCGGGGCCGATAATCTTCCGCCAGACGCGTTACGGCATGGATGGTAAGCCGATCAAGGTGTGGAAATTCCGCTCCATGAAGGTGATGGAAAACGACCAGGTGGTCACTCAGGCGACGCAGAACGACCCGCGCGTGACCAAAGTGGGCAGCTTCCTGCGCCGTACCTCACTTGATGAGTTGCCGCAGTTTATCAATGTGCTGACCGGCGGGATGTCGATTGTCGGGCCGCGCCCGCATGCGGTGGCGCATAACGAGCAGTACCGCTCGCTGATTGAGGGCTACATGCTGCGCCATAAAGTGAAACCGGGCATTACCGGCTGGGCGCAAATCAACGGCTGGCGCGGTGAGACCGACACGCTGGAGAAAATGGAAAAACGTATTGAGTTCGATCTCGAATACATCCGCGAGTGGAGCTTGTGGTTCGATATCAAAATCGTTTTTCTGACCATCTTTAAAGGCTTTGTCAATAAAGCGGCGTATTAAGGAAAGGTCATGAGCCTGAGAGAAAAAACCATCAGCGGCGCGAAGTGGTCAGCCATGGCCACGCTGACCATTATCGGTCTGGGGCTGGTGCAGATGACGGTGCTGGCGCGCATTATCGATAGCCACCAGTTCGGTCTTTTGACCGTCTCGCTGGTGATTATCGCGCTGGCGGATACGCTGTCGGATTTTGGTATCGCCAACTCAATTATCCAGCGTAAAGAGATAAGCCACCTCGAGCTGACCACCCTCTACTGGCTCAACGTCGGGCTGGGGATTGTGGTCTGCATCGCGGTCTTCTCCCTGAGCGGGATGATAGCCGATGTGCTGAATAACCCGGATCTGGAACCGCTTATCAAAACCCTGTCGCTGGCGTTCGTGGTTATCCCCCACGGCCAGCAGTTTCGGGCATTGATGCAAAAAGAGCTGGAGTTCAACAAAATCGGCGCGATTGAAACGCTGTCGGTGCTGGCGGGCTTTAGCTTTACGGTTATCAGCGCCTTTTTCTGGCCATTGGCGATGACTGCCATTCTCGGTTACCTGGTCAACAGCGCCGTACGTACGCTGCTGTTCGGCTACTTTGGCCGCAAAATTTACCGTCCCGGGCTGCATTTTTCGCTGGCGTCCGTTAGCTCGAACCTGCGTTTCGGCGCATGGCTGACGGCGGACAGCATCATCAACTACGTTAATACCAACCTTTCCACGCTGGTGCTGGCGCGTATCCTCGGCGCGAGCGTCGCCGGGGGATATAACCTGGCATACAACGTGGCGGTGGTACCGCCGATGAAGCTCAACCCGATTATCACCCGCGTGCTGTTTCCGGCCTTTGCCAAAATCCAGGACGACACCGCGAAGCTGCGCGTTAACTTCTACAAGCTGCTTTCCGTGGTGGGGATCATTAACTTCCCGATCCTGCTCGGGCTGATGGTGGTGTCGAATAACTTTGTGCCGCTGGTGTTTGGCGATAAATGGAACAGCATTATTCCTGTCCTGCAACTGCTGTGCATCGTGGGCCTGCTGCGCGCGGTCGGGAACCCGATTGGTTCGCTGCTGATGGCGAAAGCGCGGGTCGATATCAGCTTTAAATTCAATGTCTTTAAAACGTTTCTCTTTATCCCGGCGATTATCATCGGCGGCCATCTGGCGGGCGCGATCGGCGTGACGCTGGGCTTCCTGCTGGTGCAGATTATCAACACCGTGCTGAGCTACTTCGTGATGATCAAACCGGTGCTCGGCTCCAGCTATCGCCAGTACATCTTAAGCCTGTGGCTGCCGTTCTACCTGTCATTGCCGACACTGGTGATCAGCTATGGGCTGGGACTGGCGCTGAACGGGCATCTGCCCCTTGCCGCGATGCTGGCAATTCAGGTCGCCGGGGGCGTTATCGCCTTTGCGGGAATGCTGATTGTCTCGCGCAATGCGCTGGTGGTGGAGATGAAGCGCCAGTTTTGCCGCAACGAGAAATTGAAAACACTGCTTCGCGCAGGATAAGAGACGTTATTGAACCCCTTTTAAGAGGTCGTTATGAAATTATTGATCCTTGGCAATCACACATGCGGCAACCGTGGTGACAGCGCAATTTTACGTGGATTGTTGGACGCTATCGCCCGCCTGAATCCTGATGCAGAGGTGGATGTGATGAGCCGCTACCCGGTGAGCTCCTCATGGTTGTTAAACCGCCCGGTGATGGGTGACCCGCTTTATAGCCAGATGAAGGAGCACAATAACGCCGCCGGGTTGATGGGGCGTGTGAAAAAAGTGCTGCGCCGCCGTTATCAGCACCAGGTGCTGCTCTCCCGCGTGACCGATACCGGCAAGCTGCGCAACATCGCTATTGCCCAGGGGTTTACCGATTTTGTGCGCCGCCTTGCGGATTATGACGCCATTATCCAGGTCGGCGGCTCGTTCTTTGTCGATCTGTATGGCGTGCCGCAGTTTGAACATGCGCTTTGTACCTTTATGGCGAAAAAACCGCTGTTTATGATTGGGCACAGCGTCGGGCCGTTCCAGAATGAAGCCTTCAACCAGCTCGCCAATTATGTCTTTGGTCATTGCGATGCGCTGATCCTGCGTGAAACCGTCAGCCTGAATCTGATGAAACAGAGCGGCATCACCACCGATAAAGTGGAGCAGGGCGTCGATACCGCCTGGCTGGTGGAGCATCACGAGGATGACTTTACCGCCAGTTATGCGGTGCAGCACTGGCTGGATCTGGCGGCGAAAGACAAAACCGTTGCCATTACGCTGCGTGAACTGGCCCCGTTTGATAAACGCCTCGGCACCACCCAGCAGGCTTACGAACAAGCTTTCGCCGAGGTGGTTAACCGGGTGATTGACGCCGGTTATCAGGTGGTTGCGCTCTCTACCTGTACCGGGATCGACAGCTACAACAAAGATGACCGCATGGTGGCGCTGAACTTGCGTCAGTACATTAGCGATCCATCGCGTTACCACGTGGTGATGGATGAGTTGAACGATCTGGAGATGGGCAAAATTCTTGCCGCCTGCGAGTTAACCGTGGGCACGCGCCTGCACTCGGCGATCATCTCAATGAATTTTGGCACACCGGCGATTGCCATTAACTACGAACACAAATCGGCGGGCATCATGCAGCAACTGGGCATGCCGGAGATGGCGGTCGATATTCGCCACTTGCTCGACGGTTCGCTGGCGTCAATGGCGGCTGATACGCTGGGCCAGCTTCCGGCCATCAACGCGCGGCTGGCGACGGCGGTCGCGGCCGAACGCGAACACGGCATCAATATGGTGAAATCGGTGCTTGATCGTGTGCAGGGGGTGAAATGAAAGTCAGCTTCTTCTTGCTGAAGTTTCCTTTATCTTCTGAAACTTTTGTGCTCAACCAGATTGTTGCCTTTATCAATATGGGATTCGAGGTTGAGATTGTCGCCCTGCATAAGGGCGATATGAACAATACCCACGCCGCGTATACCGAGTACAACCTGGCGGAGAAAACGCACTGGCTGCTGGCGGAGCCGGAAGGGAAACTGGCAAAACTGGGCTACCGTGCTCAGGCCATTGCGCGCGGCGGCTTCAAATCGTCGACCTGGAAAGCGCTGAATATGTCCCGCTACGGCGACGAGGCGCGCAACTTGATCCTGCCCGCGATTTGCGGCCTTGCGCCGCGTACTTTCAGTGCCGATGTCTTTATTGCCCACTTTGGCCCGGCGGGCGTCACGGCCGCTAAACTGCGGGAACTCGGCGTGCTGAAAGGCAAAATCGCTACTGTGTTCCACGGCATTGATATCTCCCACCGCGACGTGCTGAACCACTACACGCCGGAGTATCAGCAACTCTTCCAGCGCGGCGATTTGATGCTGCCGATCAGTGATTTGTGGGCAGGTCGCCTGAGAAATATGGGCTGCCCGGAAACCAAAATTGCCGTCTCGCGTATGGGCGTCGATATGACCCGCTTTAGCCTGCGTTCGGTAAAAGAACCCGGCCGCCCGCTGCAAATCATCTCTGTGGCGCGCCTGACGGAGAAAAAAGGGCTGCATGTCGCCATCGAAGCTTGCCGATTGTTAAAAGAGCGCGGCGTGGAGTTCAAATACCGCATTCTTGGCATCGGCCCGTGGGAACGGCGTCTGCGTACGCTTATCGAACAGTTCCAGCTTGACGATGTGATTGAGATGCCCGGTTTTAAACCGAGCCATGAAGTCAAAGCGCTGCTTGATGAAGCGGATGTCTTTTTACTGCCGTCCATTACCGGCACCGATGGCGATATGGAAGGTATTCCGGTTGCGCTGATGGAAGCGATGGCGGTCGGTATTCCCGTGGTTTCGACGGTACATAGCGGCATTCCCGAACTGATTAAGGCAGGCGAATCTGGCTGGCTGGTGCCGGAAAACGATGCGCAAGCGCTGGCACAGCGTCTGGCGTCCTTTGCGGGAATGGCCAGTGACGATTTAACGCCGGTGGTAACCCGCGCGCGGGAAAAAGTCGAAACCGACTTCAACCAGAAAATCATTAATCAGCAACTGGCCAGCCTGCTGCAAACGCTTTGATGCGAGGTTTTATGACCGCAAAGAACAGAGCAACCGCGCTCTCACGACGTTCCTTTCTCACTGCCGGCTCTGCGCTGGCGGCCCTTCCTCTGCTGCACCTGCCTGCTGCCCGTGCGCTTGGGCGCAGCGACACCGTTAACATCAATGATTACAACCGCAATGACTGGCCCGCCGCGCTCAAACAGGCTTTTGCGGAGGCGCAAACGGTGGAGATCCCTGCCGGTCTGGTCTGTGAAAATATCAATACCGGCATTTTTATTCCGGCGGGGAAAACCCTGCTGGTGCGCGGTGCGCTGAAGGGCAGCGGACGCGGACGTATCGTGTTGCAGGACGGTAGCCGCGTGGTGGGTGAAAAGGGCGGCAGCCTGCACAACGTGATGCTGGATGTGCGTGGCTCCGATTGCGTTATCCAGGGCGTGAGCATGAGCGGCTATGGCCCGGTGATGCAAATCTACATTGGTGGCAAAGAGAAGCGCGTGATGCGCAATCTGGTTATCGATAACATCACGGTGAGCAAAGCAAACTATGGCATCCTGCGTCAGGGTTTTCATAACCAGCTTGATGGCGTACGCATTACCAATAGCCGCTTCAGCGATTTACAAGGCGACGCCATCGAGTGGAATGTGGCGATCAATGACCGCAATATCCTCATTTCCGATCACGTTATCGACAATATCAACTGCACCAACGGCAAAATAAACTGGGGCATTGGTATTGGGCTGGCGGGAAGCACTTACGACAATAATTACCCGGAAGATCAGGCAGTAAAGAACTTTGTTGTGGCGAATATTACCGGCAGCAACTGCCGCCAGTTAGTGCATGTGGAAAACGGCAAGCATTTTGTCATTCGCAATATCAAAGCGAAAAATATCACCCCGGATTTCAGTAAAAAAGCGGGGATTGATAACGCGACAGTGGCGATTTATGGCTGTGATAATTTCGTTATTGATAATGTCAGTATGGTGAATAGTGCCGGGATGCTGATTGGCTATGGCGTCATCAAAGGCGATTATTTGTCCATTCCGCAAAACTTCAAACTCAACGATATTCAGCAGGATAACAGCGACAGTAAATATAAACTGCGCGGCATCCAGATCTCTTCGGGAAATGCGACGTCATTTGTTGCCATCACCAACCTGAAAATGCAGCGCGCGACGCTGGAGCTGCATAACAAGCCACAGCATCTTTTCCTGCGTAATATTCATGTCACGCAGGACGCAGCAACGGGGCCGGCGCTGAAACTCAACTTTGATCTGCGCAAAGATGTGCGCGGTCGTTTTATGGCGAAGAAAGATACCTTGTTGTCGCTGGCGAACATTCATGCAGTCAATGAAAAAGGGCAAAGCTCGGTGGATATCGACCGCGTCGATCAGCATGTGGTGAATGTGGATAATTTAAATTTCCGGCTGCCTGCAAAACGATCCTGAATCTGAGGAGTGTGCTTTTACGACGAATCCTGGTGCTTTGATACCTGTGTTGGGATTACATCTACTGCCTTACAGGAACATTAGGCGTAACCTCTTTCACGACGACTCGCTGCAACTCACTGGCGAAAATGGGTTAAAGGTTTATAATTCATCCAATTATTATAGGTGGAAGAAATAATGGTTAATTTGAAAGCAGTTATTCCGGTAGCCGGTTTGGGAATGCATATGCTTCCCGCCACTAAAGCTATTCCAAAAGAGATGCTACCGATCGTCGACAAGCCGATGATTCAATACATCGTTGACGAAGTTGTTGCTGCTGGGATCAAAGAAATCGTTCTGGTGACTCACTCGTCCAAAAACGCCGTAGAGAACCACTTCGACACCTCCTACGAACTTGAAGCGCTGCTCGAACAGCGTGTTAAGCGCCAGTTGCTGGCGGAAGTGCAATCTATTTGCCCGCCGGGCGTGACTATCATGAACGTGCGTCAGGCGCAGCCGCTGGGCCTGGGTCACTCGATTCTGTGCGCGCGTCCGGTGGTGGGTGATAACCCGTTTATCGTGGTGCTGCCGGATATCGTGCTGGACACGGCTACGGCTGACCCGCTGCGCTACAATCTTGCGGCGATGGTGGCGCGTTTTAGTGAAACAGGGCGCAGCCAGGTGCTGGCAAAACGAATGAAAGGCGATCTCTCTGAATACTCTGTGATTCAGACCAAAGAGCCGCTGGACAGCGAAGGGAAAGTCAGCCGTATCGTGCAATTTATCGAGAAACCGGATCAGCCGCAGACGCTGGATTCCGATCTGATGGCGGTAGGGCGCTACGTGCTCTCTGCGGATATCTGGGCTGAGCTTGAAAAAACCGAACCAGGTGCCTGGGGAAGGGTTCAGTTGACAGATGCCATCGCCCAACTGGCGGAAAAACAGTCCGTCGATGCGATGTTGATGACCGGTGACAGCTACGATTGCGGTAAGAAAATGGGTTATATGCAGGCGTTTGTGAATTATGGGCTGCGTAACCTGAAAGAAGGTCAAAAATTCCGCGAAAGCATCCAGAAATTGCTGGCACAATGAACAATTAAAAACGACAGGTAATTTAATACCTTTTTCAGGGGGCAGCTAAGAGTAGCCGTTAAGCGATTCAGCTTAGGGTTATCCTGACTGTCCTTTGTTATTTTTGCTGTAAAATCAATAATTAAATAAGGTAAGGTGATCGGATTTTTGCGCTATTAGCGGGAAGATTTTTCCTTGTTTCCAGCGCTGTTTCAGCGGAGAATACCCGCTTAGCAATTTGTGCCTGGTGGCAACTAAAACTAATACAATGCTGGGCACTAACAGCATAAATATCGACTGTCGCACACAGTACACGGGTAGCTGGAGAGCCTGGGGCGGTAGCGTGCCTTAATGTTACTTAGCCCTGCTCTTTACCTATTCATTTTGTTCAAAACACTGCAAAGCAAGTACGGATTATTCTCGTGAAAATACTGGTCACCGGTGGTGCAGGCTTTATTGGGTCTGCTGTTGTTCGTCATATCATTAATAACTCTCAGGATGTTGTGGTTAATGTCGACAAATTAACCTATGCAGGAAATCTTGAATCTCTTATCGACGTCAGCACAAACGAGCGTTATTTTTTCGAACATGCGGATATCTGCGATGCAGCGCAAATGGCGCGTATTTTTGCACAACATAAACCCGATGCGGTGATGCATCTGGCTGCTGAAAGCCACGTTGATCGTTCAATAACCGGCCCGGCTGCGTTTATCGAAACCAATATTGTCGGCACTTATGTTTTACTCGAAGCGGCGCGTGCATATTGGTCTGCTCTGGATGATGCTGGCAAAAAAGCTTTTCGCTTTCACCATATTTCGACAGATGAAGTTTACGGTGATTTGCCGCATCCGGATGAAGTCGTTACTGGCGAGGCGCTGCCACTTTTTACTGAAAAAACGGCTTATGCACCGAGCAGCCCCTATTCTGCGTCTAAAGCATCCAGTGACCATCTGGTTCGTTCCTGGCTGCGTACGTATGGTATGCCGACTATGGTGACCAACTGTTCAAATAACTACGGTCCTTATCATTTCCCGGAAAAATTGATTCCGCTGGTGATCCTCAATGCCCTTGAGGGAAAACCGCTACCTATTTATGGCAAAGGCGATCAAATACGCGACTGGTTATATGTTGAAGATCACGCCCGGGCGCTTTATACCGTTGTTACCCGAGGTGTTGCAGGCGAGACGTACAATATTGGTGGCCATAACGAAAAGCAGAATCTCGACGTAGTGCATACGATTTGCGATTTGCTTGATGAGATGGTGCCGAAGAAAGGCTCTTATCGCGATCAACTAACCTATGTCACAGATCGTCCAGGCCATGACCGCCGCTATGCCATCGACGCAGATAAAATCAGCCGTGAGCTGGGGTGGAAACCGCAAGAAACTTTTGACTCAGGAATTCGTAAAACAGTGCAGTGGTATCTGGATAATCAGCGTTGGGTTGAGAACGTTAAAAGCGGTGCATACAAAAGCTGGATTGAACAGAACTACGAGAAACGTTAATCATGAATATTCTGTTGTTCGGTAAAACCGGGCAGGTAGGTTGGGAATTACAGCGCGCCCTGGCACCGCTGGGTAATGTTATCGCCGTCGATGTTCGTTCCACTGATTTATGTGGTGATTTCAGCAATCCGCAGGGCGTGTCGGAAACGGTTCGCTGCGTCCGCCCTGATGTTATTGTTAATGCTGCTGCCCATACCGCTGTTGATAAAGCAGAATCCGAACGTGATTTTGCTCAATTACTTAATGCAACAAGTGTCGAGGCGATCGCGCGCGAAGCGGCAGCGCTTGGTGCATGGCTGGTTCATTATTCGACGGATTACGTATTCCCGGGGACCGGCGAAATACCCTGGCGCGAAACCGACGAGCCGGCACCGCTTAATGTGTACGGTGAAACCAAGCTGGCAGGTGAAAAGGCAATTCAGCAGTATTGCCACAATCATTTAATTTTCCGTACAAGCTGGGTTTATGCAGCGAAAGGCAATAACTTTGCGAAGACTATGCTCAGGCTGGCGAAAGAGCGCGAAGAACTGTCTGTGATTGGCGATCAGTTCGGTGCGCCAACAGGTGCTGAGCTGCTGGCAGATTGTACAGCCCATGCGATTCGTACCGCTTTAAACAAACCGGAGGTGGCCGGGCTTTATCATCTGGTTGCATCAGGTACAACGAGCTGGCATGAATTTGCGCAACTGGTTTTTGCCGAGGCGCGCGAAGCTGGCATCCCGTTAGCGGTCAACAAAGTTAATGCTATCGCAACTGAAGCGTATCCAACGCCGGCGAAACGTCCTCATAATTCACGTCTCAATACAGAGAAATTTGCACGTGAATTTGACCTTGTTCTCCCTGAATGGGAGAGGGGCGTAAAACGTATGTTGGCTGAATGGTTCGCGGCGGCTTCGGTTTAATTGATTTTAAAATGCCTCTGGGAAGGCATTTTTCGTTCGGGAATATGAAATGAAAACACGTAAGGGAATAATCCTCGCAGGTGGGTCGGGAACACGTCTGTATCCTGTTACGATGGCGGTCAGCAAACAATTGCTGCCGATTTACGATAAGCCGATGATTTACTATCCGTTATCCACGCTCATGCTGGCAGGGATCAGGGATATTCTCATCATCAGCACCCCGCAAGATACACCGCGCTTTGAACAATTACTGGGTGACGGCAGTAAATGGGGAATTAACCTTCAGTATAAAGTGCAGGCGAGTCCGGATGGCCTGGCGCAGGCGTTTATCATCGGCGAAGATTTTATTGGCAATGATGATTGTGCGTTAGTGCTCGGCGATAACATCTTTTACGGTCATGATCTGCCGAAAGAACTGGAAGGAGCGATTAATCAGGAAAGTGGTGCGACAGTATTTGCTTATCATGTCAACGATCCTGAGCGTTATGGCGTGGTCGAATTTGATAAAAACGGCACGGCAATCAGCCTGGAAGAAAAACCCGCTGAACCCAAAAGTAACTACGCAGTAACTGGGCTCTATTTTTACGATAACGATGTTGTCGCGATGGCAAAAACATTGAAACCCTCTGCGCGCGGTGAACTGGAAATTACTGACATCAACTGCCTTTATCTTGAGCAGGGTCGTTTGTCTGTCGCCATGATGGGGCGTGGCTATGCATGGTTGGATACGGGCACGCATCAGAGTTTGATCGAAGCGAGTAACTTTATTGCGACGATAGAAGAGCGCCAGGGCCTGAAAGTCTCTTGCCCGGAAGAGATCGCATATCGTAAAGGATTTATCGACGCAGAGCAGGTCAAGCAACTGGCAGAACTTCTGAAAAAAAATGCCTACGGGCAGTACCTGCTGAAAATGATTAAAGGTTATTAACAATGAACGTAATTAAGACTGAAATCCCTGACGTATTGATTTTCGAACCGAAGGTGTTCGGGGACGATCGAGGGTTTTTCTTTGAAAGTTTCAGTCAGAAGGTTTTCGAAGAAGCTGTCGGACGTAAGGTTGAATTTGTTCAGGACAATCATTCCAAATCCGCTAAAGGCGTATTGCGTGGCCTGCATTATCAGCTTGAGCCGTATGCACAGGGTAAGTTGGTACGTTGCGTAGTGGGCGAGGTTTTTGATGTTGCGGTGGATATTCGTAAAGATTCACCGACGTTTGCAAAATGGGTCGGAGTTAACTTGTCAGCAGAAAATAAACGTCAATTGTGGATCCCGGAGGGGTTTGCACATGGGTTTCTTGTTTTGAGTGAAACCGCTGAGTTTGTTTACAAAACGACGAATTATTATCATCCTGAGAGCGATAGAGGGATTATATGGAATGATCCAACTTTTAACATTCAATGGCCGCTTGAGTTTGAGCCAGTGCTGTCAGATAAAGATAATAAACAAGCACTATTTTGTGAAGACTAAATAATATTAATTGCCCCTTAAGCAGAAGCCAATGGGGTCAAAGGCATTCGAGGTTGTAATGAAAAATTTGTTAATACAAAAAATTCAAGAAAGAAAAGCTGTGATTGGGATCGTAGGACTTGGCTATGTTGGTCTGCCTTTAATGCTGCGGTTTGCTGAGGTTGGTTTCAAAGTAATTGGTTACGATATTGATCAGAAGAAAATTGACGATCTAAATGCTGGTAAAAGCTATATTGAACATATTAAGGCAGAGAGCATTGTTGAAGCTAAGCATCGGGGATTTGAGGCAACGTCTGATTTTTCCAGAGCTGGTGAGGCTGATACGCTTATTCTTTGTGTTCCTACGCCATTAAATAAATATCGAGAGCCAGATCTTTCATTTGTTATCAATACTACCGATGCATTAGTACCTTATTTGAGAGAAGGACATTTTGTTTCACTCGAATCTACTACTTACCCAGGTACCACTGATGAAGAATTGCTTCCGCGTATTGAATCGCGAGGATACAAAGTCGGTGATAATATCTTTTTATGCTATTCGCCTGAGCGCGAAGATCCGGGCAATCCAAACTTTACAACTCGTACGATCCCTAAAGTTTGTGGTGGTGTAACAGCAGCTTGCCAGGAAATTGGGCTTGCACTTTATGGTTCTGTCATTGATCAGGTTGTTCCGGTATCCAGTACTCGTGCCGCAGAAATGACTAAATTGCTAGAAAACATCCATCGAGCTGTCAATATTGGTCTTGTGAATGAGATGAAGATTGTGGCAGACAAGATGAATATTGATATTTTTGAAGTAATCCGTGCGGCTGCTACTAAACCATTCGGCTTCGTTCCTTATTACCCTGGTCCAGGTCTAGGTGGACATTGTATACCAATTGACCCTTTTTATCTGACATGGAAAGCTCGTGAATACGGCCTCAATACCCGATTTATCGAACTTGCGGGTGAAGTTAACTCATCTATGCCTGATTGGGTTGTGGATAAAGTTGTCCATGCACTAAATATGAATAAACAATCTGTAAACGGTAGCCGGATACTTATTTTGGGTATTGCATATAAGAAAAATGTGGATGATATGCGTGAAAGTCCATCAGTTTTTATTATGGAAAAACTTCGCGATTTGGGCGCTGAAATATCTTATAGCGATCCGCATGTACCTGCATTCCCTACAATGCGTGAACATCATTTCGATCTCGAAAGCCTTCCTATTACTGAAGAAAATTTAAAGACATTCGATTGCGTTGTTATCGCTACCGATCACGATAAATTCAACTACGAGCTGATTCAGATGTATTCGAAATTTATCGTTGATACTCGTGGTAAATTTAATAAAGAAACCAACAATGTCGTTAGGGCGTAAAATGAATAATATTATTTCTGATAGAAAGATAAAATTTGCGCTAGTTGGATGCGGACGTATCGCAAAAAACCACTTTGCATCGCTTGAGAAGCATGCTGATCGCGCCGAATTAGTTGATGTCTGCGATATTGATAAAAAAGCACTTAGTGAGGCAGTGTCGAGTACTGGTGCTAAAGGGCACCAAGATATTGATGCCATGTTGGTAAACTCGGATGCTGATGTGGTTATTCTCACTACCCCGTCAGGTTTACATTCTATACAGGCAATTAAATCCTTTTCCGAAGGTTTTCATGTTATTTCTGAAAAGCCGATGGCAACACGTATGGAAGATGGGCTTGCTATGGTAAAGGCGGCGGATGAAGCTAATCGGCGTCTCTTTGTGGTTAAACAAAACCGACGTAATGCAACCCTCCAATTACTAAAAGATGCAGTTGTAAAAGGACGTTTCGGCCGTATCTATATGGTGAATGTGAATGTATTTTGGACACGGCCACAAGAATATTACAATGCTTCCTCTTGGCGCGGAACCTGGGAATATGACGGTGGCGCTTTTATGAATCAAGCAAGCCACTATGTCGACTTACTTGAATGGTTGATAGGACCGATTGAGAGCCTGTTCGCTTATACTGGTACACTGGAGCGTAAAATTGAGGCAGAAGATACCGGATCAGTGGCGGTAAAATGGCGCTCTGGAGCGATGGGGAGTATGAACGTTACTATGCTTACGTACCCGAAAAATCTTGAAGGTTCTATTACTATTCTGGGTGAGAAAGGTAGCGTACGCATTGGTGGCGTTGCGGTCAATGAAATCCAGCATTGGGAATTCGCTGAACCACATCCAATGGACGAACGCATCAAAGACGCAAGCTATCAAACAACAAGCGTATATGGTTTTGGGCATCCCCTTTATTATGACAACGTCATCAATGTCCTCAACGGTACAGCAGAGCCGGAAACGGACGGAAGACAAGGCTTAAAATCTTTGGAAGTGTTATCTGCAATTTACCGTTCGGCGCGCGATGGAAAACGCGTAGGTCTGCCGCTGGATCTTTGATGAATTATTTACCTCATACGTATTTATTGGGATTTATATGACATATACAGTTCATGATACAGCGATAATTGATCCTGGTGCAACTATTGGCGCAGGCACCCGAGTTTGGCATTGGACTCATATTTGCGGTGGTGCGCATATTGGGGAAAATTGCTCCTTCGGTCAAAATGTATTTGTAGGCAATGACGTAAAAATAGGTAATAACGTTAAAGTTCAAAATAACGTTTCTATCTATGATGCCGTATACCTTGAGGACGACGTATTTTGTGGTCCGAGTATGGTATTCACTAATGTGTATAACCCGCGCTCGCATGTACTGAGAAAAAATGAGTATAAGCCTACCATTATTAGAAAAGGTGCTACGATTGGCGCGAACGCCACAGTTGTATGTGGTAATGAAGTTGGTGAATATGCATTCATAGGCGCTGGTTGCGTCGTTAATAAAAACGTCAAGCCTTTCGCAATAATGGTTGGAGTACCAGCCCGACAGATTGGGTGGATGAGCCGCCATGGTGCTAAATTGGATCTTCCTTTGACTGGCCAAGCAGAAGCTATTTGTCCGGATACAGGTGAAAAATATCTGTTAACGGATGATTGTGTGGCTTTAGTGGAGTAAATTATGGAGTTCATTGATTTAGGTGCGCAGTACAAATATCTTAAGTCTGAAATTGATTCGGCAATTAATGATGTACTGAGAAAGGGAAATTATATTTCTGGTGAGCAAGTTAGTCGGCTTGAACATGAATTGAGTAGTTATGTTGGTGTTAAACATTCTATTACCTGTGCGAATGGGACAGATGCTTTAACACTAGCTTTGATGGCAATGGGAGTAAAAGAGGGTGATGCAGTTTTTTGTCCTACTTTTACTTTTTTTGCTACGGCTGAAGCTATTGCATTTGAAAATGCAACGCCAGTTTTTGTTGACTCTGAAGAGGATAGTTTTAATATTTGTCCGGTCGATCTGGAAAGCAAAATACAAAAAACCATCTCAGAAGGTAAACTAAAACCCAAAGTTATAATCTCTGTTGACTTATTTGGCTTGCCAGCTAACTACGATGCAATAAACTCAATTGCAGAGAAATATAATTTACTCGTTATTGAGGATGCCGCTCAGGGCTTTGGTGGTACTTTCAAAACGAAAAAAGCAGGTTCTTTTGGCCATATCGCCACAACAAGTTTTTTCCCAGCGAAGCCGCTAGGTTGCTATGGTGATGGCGGTGCTATTTTTACGAATAACAGTGAATACGCGACTTTAATTCAATCACTACGCGTTCATGGCAAAGGTAATGATAAATACGACAATATCAATATTGGTATGAACAGTAGGCTTGATACAATTCAGGCCGCTATTCTTCTTGAAAAAATTAAAGTTTTCCCACAAGAACTTATTGCTCGGAATAAATTAGCGGCTAGATATTCTAAAGTGCTCGCAGATAAATATAAAGTTCCTACTATTGCCGATGGGTATTACAGTTCTTGGGCGCAGTACACTATCTGTTTGGAAGATCGTGAAGCTGTAATGGCTAAATGCAAAGAGGCCGGTATTCCAACAATGGTTTACTATGTTAAATGCCTTCACTTGCAAAAAGCGTTTCACTATCTCGGATATAAGGAAGGTAATTTTCCTGTTGCTGAAAAATTAAGCAAACAAGTATTAAGTCTGCCAATGCATCCATATATGACAGAAGAAGTATTTGCCAAGATCATTTCTGCATTATGAGTCGTTATCAATACATAATGAAGTCAGTCTTTTTTAGGAATGTTTTTACGCTGATGTTTGGAACATCGATTGCGCAGCTTATTCCTATTTTGATTAGTCCGGTTTTGACACGTGCTTATACCCCAACTGAGTTTGGGGTATTTGCCACTTTTACCACTCTTGCTACCATTATCGGTACTATTGCAACTGGTCGTTATGAACTTGCGATCACGCTACCACGAAATCTAACTAAAGCGCTCTCAATAGTAATATTTTCGTTTTCGATAACTATCTTTGTGAGCTTATTATGGTTGTTTTTTTTCCTTTATTTTCGTCTGGAAGTTGCACAATCCATAAAGAATGAATTAGTTGCGCCATGGTTAACGTGGGTGCCTATATTCGCTTTTTTTTATGCTGGTTATCAAATAATTAATTATTGGCATAATCGGCAAGCGAGATTTAAAGTTCTGGCGATTAGTCGAGTCTTTCAAAGTATCATCACTGGCACAGTTCAGTTGTTAGCCGGGATATTACAATTTGGAATTGGTGGACTCGTTGCAGGCGTTGTTATTGGGCAAATGTTTTCCTTTATTTGGTTATTAGCAAAAGCAAAGCAAGATTGGAGCAGCTTGATAGGCTATGTTTCAATGCGCCGTGTATTATTCCAAGGGAGGGAATATGTTAACTTTCCACTCATTGATGGCCCGACAAGTCTATTAAATGTATTTTCTTCGCAATTGCCCAATATCTTATTTGCGATATTGTTCTCACCATCATATGCAGGTTTTTATTTTTTAACTCAACGCGTTTTGCAGGCACCTGTGACATTAATTTCAGGAGCTTTTCTTGATGTATTTAAACAAAAGGCAAGCGAAGAATTTAGTCGCTTTGGGCATGCAAAAAATATTTATAAAAAAACTTTCGTTGCCCTGTTCTCAATATCAACTATACCTGCAATTATTGGTTTTATTTTTCTTCCTGTACTTTTTAAATTTTTCTTTGGAAAGTCATGGTATGAAGCTGGTGTCTTTGGTCAGATTTTGATTCCAGCTATTTATATGCGGTTCGTTGTTAGCCCGCTAAGTTTTATTATTTATATAGCTCAAAAGCAAAAATGGAATTTGATTTGTATGATTTTATTGTGCTGTGGAGTAACTTTTTCTCTTCTTTACGGGGCAAATGCTACTGATGCAGTGGTTGGTATATCTGCCAGCTATGTGATTTATTACATAATGCACCTTATGATATCTATGAAACTAGCCGGTTTTTTTACAAAAAAATATCGGTAAAATATCACTTGTAATTACGGTATACTATGATATTGATCATTTTGATAGTGGTGTTGCTATCCTGTTTTCTGTTTAAGCTTGCGGCAGGATCAATGTCGCTTGGACAACTTAATATTATATCTGTAATATTTTATTATAATATTATAGTGAATTCATTATTAGGCGGGATCTTTATATATTATACAGACGTGTCGAATCCTGTTTTGGATAAAGTCAATAATGAGAGTCGTACTCTCGGTCTCTATTTGATTTTATATACAATGATTGCTTTCCCAATAGGCGTCTTAATTGCGAAACTATTATTCTTTCGCATCGGTGATGTAGGTTTTCTCCAACGTTACCAATCTAAACCACTCATAGGATTAATTCCAGGCCATAATAAATTGACTCGTCTGACGCTTACAGGTCTTACAACCGTATGTTTTATGGCTTTGTGTTATGTGACTTTTTCGATAGGTATCGTCCCGCAACTTTCATTGTTGTCGCATTTGTCTCATGAAGAAATTCTGCGCATCCGGGTTATGAATTCACGTGCTTTTCCAGGTTTGCTTTTTATAAAGACCATATTTTTCGAGCAGTTAACGCCGTTGTTATCATTAGTTGCTTATGCATGTTATCGACTTACGAAGGCACATTATGATAGATGCATTTTCATTCTTCTTTTTGTCATGTCTATCTATGTTGTGACTTTTTCGCTTTCTAAGTCCACACTTGTTGTTTATCTAGCCTTCTTTTTATTTATGCATATTTATATGGTTGGCCGGATCCCTGTACTAAGATTTTTTATCTTGAGTGTTGCGCTATTAATACTACTTATAATTATGTTTTTTGTGATTACTGAACAATCAGTCGGAGATGTGGTTGCTTATTTAGTAAACAGAATGTTTATTGATCAAGTTTCAGGTATGTACTTGATGTTACAGATGTTTCCGGATATTTATTCATTTATTGGATTCGATTCGTTATCAAGTACGATTTCTGAACTTATTGGTAATGATATGATTCAACCGTCGACTCGCTTAGCTATGGAATACGCGTTTCCAGTTGCTGTTGCTGAGGGTAAAATGAATTTACTCAGCACATTGTTTATAGGTGAAGCGTGGGCTAACTTTGGTTGGTTTGGTGTAATATTATCGCCATTCTATGTAGGGTTAATAACGGGAGTTGTATATTATTATACTATGGCGAAAAGGAAAACCCCGTTACTCCTGGCTTTCATTACATATTGCAGTTTTGGTACTAATTTTTCCTCCCAACTAAATTTATACCTTTATAATTCAGTAATGCTTGCTTTAATCTTTATTTTATTGGCTTTTTATTTGATTTCTGTAGGCATGGGACTGTTATTGATGAAGCATTATCCTACGTCAGGCAGATGATGCATCATTTGCTAAATTTTCATATGCTTTTATAGAGTAGTATATTTAATTTTGTAGGCTTGCTCGCTAAAAATTCTAATGGCTATTATTATATGGGATCGGTACTAATATCAGATGCTTGGACTAAATTTAATAAATCAGTGATAGCCGTTGTGAAATCTTTCTTCTAAAAAAGCCGAGGTGTCATTTTAAGAAATAATTAACAATACTTGGTAGTATTAAGACGCAAAAAATAGATGAAATATTGTATATTAATAAGCTATGCGAACTTGTAGTTGCTGTGGTAACAGAAGTCAATAATTGGTAATCCGCAAGCCAATGCTTCTGCCATGTTCAGTGTTGATGTGATATTAGATGAGGTATGGTTTTTATAGATGTTTGCCCAAACATCCACAGGTCTGGTTTTAAATTCTTTCTTTATTTTTTGTATATGTAGATATTTGTTACAAAATTAATTTATTTTCAAAACTACAGCGAATGCCTAATTTCTGCGGCAATGGAAAAACCTGTGAGTTTATTGTATAGCGTCTCTTGGCAACTCTCTGATGCTTTTTTGCTGGCTCCGTTAAGTTAGGAAGTAAGCGGTTATTGGTTTTTTATCATATTTTATGGGTAATTAATGAAAATTGCATATTTAATCAGACATGATATTACAAAAAACGATGGTGTAACAAAAAAAATTCTTGGGCAAGTTCGGGAATGGGAGCGTATGGGCGCAGACATCAAAATTTTTGCGTATGTTCCAAAAAAAGGTAATTCTATGCTGCCTGCTCATCAGCATATTATGCAGGGTGCAATTATAAGTCGCATCCTCCCGGATATGGAATTGTTATCTGAGCTGAATATATTCTCACCTGATATTGTTTACTTTCGATACGATACGTGGAGTACGACTATCAGCAGGATAATGTCCAGATATACATCCATTGCTGAATTGAATACCCTTGACCTATCAGAATTTCATTCGCTAATAAAATTCGAAAAAAATATTAAATCAATAATTCGCTATGTTGCTTATAAATTTTTTCGAGGCTTGGTTCTTAAAAAAGTATCAGGCATCGTTTCTGTTACTTACGAGATAAAAAACGATCTAAGCAACAGTAAATATGGTAAGCCGTCCGTTGTAGTTCCAAACGGAATAGCACTTGATACATACAAAACAATAAAACAAAGTGTTTATTCTAATTTGCGAACCGGGCTGTTTTTTATCGGTACGCCTGGGCAACCATGGCATGGTGTTGATATTATTGAACAGTTAGCACGTCAATTACCTGAAATGGACTTTCATGTGGTTGGGATTGAAGGGGATAATTTACCCAATCTTTACTATCATGGTTATCTAAATACTCAGGAATATATAGCCATTCTAGCAAAATGCGCGGTCTGCATCGGTACTTTAGGACTTCACCGCAAAAACATGGTAGAAGCCTGCCCTCTAAAAGTACGGGAGTATTTGGCTTATGGTTATCCTGTTATCTTGGGATATCAGGATACCGCCTTTATCGAACAACAGTTGCAACCAGATTTTGTTCATTTTATTGATACTTCTAAAGATATAACCCCAGAAGCAGCTGCTGCCTTGAAAAGGTTTATCGAAGATAATAAGAATAAGGTTGTTCCTACAAGTAAAATAGAATTCCTTGATACAAAGTTCCTCGAAAAGAAACGTTATGAATTCTTTTCCCATGTTCTTGCAAATAAAAAATGACTTGAGAGAAATAGTTTTGAACAATGATCTTCTAGTAGAGATTCTTCTTCCTGTCTATAATGGCCATAAATATTTGGCTGAACAGCTTGATTCCATTTTTAACCAAACATATAAAGACATCCGCGTGCTGATACGTGATGATATGTCAAATGATAATTCTCTTGATATCATCAATGAATACTATCAACGATATCCAACACAAGTGATATATTTTCGAGGAGAGGCAAATTTAGGGTCGTCTTTGAGTTTCGCTGAGTTATTGAAATATACTTCAGCAAATTTTGTTATGTTTTGTGACCAGGATGACGTGTGGCTTCCAAATAAAGTTGCTGATTCTGTCAATGCAATTATGGATGAAACACTCTTTATTTCCGACATCCGATGTATCTACACGGATTTGATCATTGTTGATCAGCAACTGAACATTATTCATCATTCAATGCGGAAAATCCTAAAAATTACGAATGAATCTAATGATTATCGTGATTACCTGTGTCTAAGCCGGGTTACGGGATGTACTATGATATTGAATCGAGCAGCAGTTAATTGCCTTTCCTTATATCCGCCACCATCACGACAGATCGTTCATGATCACTGGTATGTTGTTATTTTATCCATATATGGCGAAGTGGGATTTCTCAATAAGCAAACCATTCTTTACAGACAACATGCTAATAATCAGGTTGGTGTCAAGAAAATAACACTCACTTATCTCTTGAGGAAGGTTAAGTCATTCATTGCTACTTACAATTATGATATGAAAATTAATAATAATCTTCCAGAGGAATTCAGAATTAGTATATCGCAGTGGTTTTTTAGGAAAATAAAATTGAATTTAATTCGATTATTTTGATTCTTTCCTCATGTGCACATTATTAAAACGGTTTTCTTAGGATGAAAAAAATTTCTGTAGTTGGAATTGTGGGGTTACCCGCCGCATATGGTGGTTTTGAATCCTTGGTTGAAAATCTTACCCGTTTTGCAGAAGTTGGTATGAGTTATCACGTGTTTTGTTCTTCAAAACAACACTCATCCGATTTAAAAACGCATAACGGTGCTTCATTGGAATATATACCTTTAAAAGCGAATGGTGTGCAAAGTATTTTATATGACATTGTTTCCATCTTCAAATCGATAAAAGCTAAACCTGATGTGGTTCTTATTCTCGGAGTATCAGGAGCCATTGCAATACCGTTATTAAAATCATTTACTCGCAGCAAAATTATTACAAATATTGATGGGCTTGAATGGAAAAGAGAAAAGTGGGGGAAGCTTGCCAGACTTTTTTTGAAATTTTCTGAATCGTTTGCTGTTAGATATTCAGATGTCGTCATTACTGATAATCAGGCGATATCCGAATATGTCATGAAGGAATATACGCGTACGAGTACTGTCATTGCCTATGGCGGAGATCACGCCTTGTTGACAGATGTCGATATCGACGTAAATAATGAGCAGCCTTTTTATTTAACTATTTGTCGCATCGAACCGGAGAACAATATACATCTTGTTCTTGAGGCCTTCGCTGGTTCGGTTGAAAGAATTAAGTTTGTAGGCAATTGGTCTTCAAGCAGTTATGGACGCAGTCTGGTTGATGAATTTGGCAGATATTCTAATATAGAACTTATTGAGCCCATCTATGATATTAATAAACTTTATAAATTAAGAATGGCATGTAAAGGATATATTCATGGTCATTCAGCTGGTGGGACAAATCCATCTTTGGTTGAAGCTATGCATTTTGCTAAACCTGTTTATGCTTTTGATTGCAACTTCAATCGATATACAACCGAGAATCAAGCTTTATATTTCAAAGATGGCATGAGTCTACGAAAACTATTAAATGTGCCTCTGTTAGATACTGAAAAAATGGCCCTGGCGATGAAGGAAATAGCTTCTCGCCGATATATGTGGGAAATCATTACCCGCCAGTACGAATCCCTGTATTGATTTAGTGATGTCTAATACCTGATGTATTGTTAGTTCGCTTACTGCGCTTTGACATTAATTAGAGCATCTTCCACTACACAACCTTTCGTCACCTGAGTTAACATCTCTGGCACATTTCAAGCCGCGCATGCCGCGGTGACCACACCTGACAGGAGTATGTAATGTCCAAGCAACAAATCGGCGTTGTTGGTATGGCCGTGATGGGGCGCAACCTGGCGCTGAACATCGAAAGCCGTGGCTATACCGTTTCAGTCTTCAACCGCTCCCGCGAAAAAACCGAAGAAGTGATTGCCGAAAACCCGGGCAAAAAGCTGGTTCCTTACTACACCGTGCAAGAATTTGTCGAATCCCTGGAAACCCCGCGCCGCATTCTGCTGATGGTGAAAGCAGGCGCAGGTACCGATGCTGCGATTGATTCCCTGAAACCGTATCTGGATAAAGGCGACATCATCATTGATGGCGGTAACACCTTCTTCCAGGACACTATTCGTCGTAACCGCGAACTCTCAGCGGAAGGCTTCAACTTTATCGGTACCGGCGTTTCCGGCGGTGAAGAGGGTGCCCTGAAAGGCCCGTCAATCATGCCTGGTGGCCAGAAAGATGCGTACGAGCTTGTTGCGCCGATCCTGACGAAAATTGCCGCCGTTGCCGAAGATGGCGAACCGTGCGTCACTTACATCGGTCCTGACGGTGCCGGTCATTACGTGAAAATGGTGCACAACGGTATCGAATACGGCGACATGCAGCTGATCGCAGAAGCCTACGCGTTGCTGAAAGGCGGCCTGAACCTGTCAAACGAAGAGCTGGCGAAAACCTTTAGCGAGTGGAACGCGGGCGAGCTGAGCAGCTACCTGATCGACATCACCAAAGATATCTTCACCAAGAAAGACGAAGAGGGTAAATATCTGGTTGATGTTATCCTCGACGAAGCCGCGAACAAAGGCACCGGTAAATGGACCAGCCAGAGCTCGCTGGATCTCGGCGAACCGCTGTCGCTGATCACCGAATCCGTCTTTGCACGTTATATCTCTTCTCTGAAAGAACAACGTGTTGCCGCGTCGAAAGTGCTGTCTGGTCCGCAGGCTAAACCGGCTGCCGACAAAGCTGAATTTATCGAGAAAGTCCGCCGTGCGCTGTACCTCGGTAAAATCGTCTCCTACGCACAGGGCTTTTCTCAACTGCGTGCTGCGTCAGACGAGCACAACTGGGACCTGAACTACGGTGAAATCGCGAAGATTTTCCGCGCAGGTTGCATCATTCGTGCCCAGTTCTTGCAGAAAATTACCGACGCCTATGCCGAAACACCGGCTATCGCAAACCTGCTGCTGGCTCCGTACTTCAAGAAAATCGCTGACGATTACCAGCAGGCGCTGCGCGATGTTGTGGCTTATGCGGTACAAAACGGTATTCCGGTACCGACCTTCTCGGCAGCCGTTGCTTACTATGACAGCTACCGTTCCGCCGTCCTGCCTGCGAACCTGATCCAGGCGCAGCGTGACTACTTCGGTGCGCATACCTACAAGCGCACGGATAAAGACGGCGTATTCCATACGGAATGGCTGGATTAATCCGATAATCATTCGTTTGGTTTATACAAGCCCGGTTGTTGCAGTCGGGCTTTTTTTTCGTCGAAACCGTGGTTTTATCGGGTAAGTGCTGGCCGGTTTTCAGAGAAATGCCAGCAAAATCACACCTGGACACTTTTCTTACCCGCGATTTGTCTTATTGACACTTTCTCAACGGAAGAGGTAAAAACCCCAACAGTTATTGATATAAAACGGTGGCGATGGGATCGCCATCACCGCTTTCATACACTCACAAAAGTTGCTTATCGAATGAAAATAACAATCTCCGGAACAGGATACGTTGGCTTATCAAACGGGATCCTTATCGCGCAGAACCATGAGGTCGTGGCGCTCGATATCGTGCAATCCAAAGTCGAGATGCTGAATGAGAAGATTTCGCCGATCGTGGATAAAGAGATCCAGGAGTATTTACAGAATAAGCCGCTGAATTTCCGTGCGACAACGGACAAGCACGACGCCTATCGCGGTGCTGATTATGTCATTATCGCCACGCCGACGGATTACGATCCGAAAACCAACTATTTCAACACCAGTAGCGTAGAAGCGGTGATTCGCGATGTCCACGAAATCAACCCGCAGGCGGTGATGATCATTAAATCCACCGTCCCGGTGGGTTTCACCCAGTCAATCAAAGAGACGCTGGGCATTGATAACGTTATCTTTTCGCCAGAGTTCTTGCGTGAAGGCAAAGCGCTGTACGACAACCTGCACCCATCCCGTATTGTGATTGGCGAGCGCTCTGAGCGTGCCGAGCGTTTTGCCGGGCTGCTACAGGAAGGCGCAATCAAGAAAGAGATCCCGGTGCTGTTTACCGACTCTACCGAAGCCGAAGCGATCAAACTGTTCGCTAATACCTATCTGGCAATGCGTGTGGCCTACTTTAACGAACTCGACAGCTACGCTGAAAGTCTGGGGCTTAACACCCGCCAGATTATCGAAGGTGTCTGCCTTGATCCGCGCATTGGTAATCACTACAACAATCCTTCATTCGGTTATGGCGGTTACTGCCTGCCGAAAGATACCAAACAGTTGCTGGCTAACTATCAAGCCGTGCCGAACAATATCATCTCGGCCATCGTTGATGCCAACCGTACGCGCAAAGACTTTATTGCGGATTCCATTCTGGCGCGCAAACCGAAAGTCGTGGGCGTTTATCGTCTGGTGATGAAGAGCGGTTCTGATAACTTCCGCGCATCATCGATTCAGGGGATTATGAAGCGTATCAAAGCTAAAGGTGTGCAGGTTATCGTTTATGAGCCGGCGATGCAGGAAGATGAGTTCTTCCATTCGCGCGTAGTACGTGACCTTGATGCGTTCAAAAAAGAAGCGGATGTCATTATCTCAAACCGCATGGCGCAAGAACTGTCGGACGTTGAAGAGAAAGTGTATACCCGCGATTTATTTAATAGCGACTAATTGTAAACACGAGACGACAAAGCGGCCCTGAAGGGCCGTTTTTTATTCATTGAGAAAAATAGACATGCAATTTGCTGTTGGACCCGTACTAATGGTCAAATCTTGTGCGTTGAAATTTATTTACACATAATCCTATAGCAAAAAAAAAGCGAACCGCTAAACTCGCGCTCTATAATTCTTTTTTTGCGCTTCTCATTTAGGGTAGCTATGACAAACGAAAAAAATGACCTGACTATCAGGAACAGCAATGACGTCGAGCAAATTGATTTAATTGATGTTTTGATGCAAATCTGGCGCGGTAAATGGATTGTCGTTCTCTTTATCGTATTCAGCCTGGTTATCGCTGGTATTTACCTGGCTTTTGCAAAAGAGAAATGGACTTCCGTCGCGGTGATCAGTTCCCCCGATGCCGGGCAAATTGCCGATTACACCAGCGCGATGAGTGTAATAAGTAATAACAATAATTTTGATATCGACGGCACCCAGCAACGGGTTATCGGGCGTTTTAATGCCGCTTTTTCCGCCCTCGCTGAAACTCTGGATAACCAGACTATCCCCGAAAAACTGTCGATCAGTACCGCAGTGCAGGGGCAGCCTCTGCCACTGAAAGTCACTTATCAGGGGTCTTCAGCAAAAGAGGCGCAGCGAAAGCTCGCGGAATATATACAAAAAATTGATTTGTTAATCGCAAAAGAGCTGGTTTCTGATTTAAATATCAATATTAAATCGCGTGCTCAGGATCTGGTTGAGTCGCTTTCCACGCAGGAAAAAGTGGCTCAGGAGCAGAAAGATCTGCGCATCAAACAAATTTCGCAGGCGCTTGCTGTGGCGAAAGAAGCAGAAGTGCGCTCTCCCCAAGTGCAGCAAACGGAAAATGTGTCGCAGGACACGATGTTTCTGCTGGGCAGCGCGGCGCTGGAGTCGATGATCAAGAATGAGTCTTCCCGACCGCTGGTTTTCTCTGATGATTACTACAAAACACGGCAAAACTTGCTGGATTTGCAGACCATCTCGATCAAACCGAACAGCATCCACAGCTATCGTTATGTAATGAAGCCGACATTGCCGATTCATCGCGATAGCCCACGTAAGGCGTTGACCGTGATTCTGGCCTTTATCCTGGGTGCCATTGTAGGTTCTGGTTTTGTCCTGACGCGAAATGCGTTGCGAAGCTACCAGCCGAAAGCGTAAATACGAAAAACCGGGCATTGCCCGGTTTTTTTACGTCTGCTACTTGCTATTTATGTCGTTTTCGCAGGTTCTCAATGACCGTTGTCAAATCCAGTTGCTGATCCTGCAACAGCACCAGCAGGTGATACATCAAATCCGACGCTTCATTGGTCAACTCTTCGCGGTCATTTACCGTTGCCGCCAGGGCTGTTTCGACGCCTTCTTCACCCACTTTCTGCGCGATGCGCTTGGTGCCGCTGGCATACAGTTTGGCGGTATAAGAGCTTGCCGGGTCGGCGGTTTTGCGCGCCGCCAGCAGTTCTTCAAGCTGATAGAGGAACAGCCACTGGTGGCTGGTCTCGCCAAAGCAGCTTGAAGTGCCTTTATGGCAGGTGGGGCCAATCGGGTTAACCAGCACCAGCAGCGTATCGTTATCGCAGTCCGGCGCGATATTCACCACATTCAGGAAGTGACCGGAGGTTTCTCCTTTGGTCCACAGACGTCCTTTGGTGCGGGAGAAAAAGGTCACTTTGCCGCTTTCCAGCGTTTTTGCCAGCGCCGCTTCATTCATATATCCCAGCATTAACACTTCGCCGGAAACCGCATGTTGCACCACGGCGGGCAGCAGTCCGTCAGTTTTTTCCCAGTCCAGTTGGGCCAGTTGTTGCTCTGTTAACATACCCTGATCTCCACGCCCTGGCCTGCCAGGTACGCTTTTAATTCACCAATATTAATAATCTGCTTGTGGAACACCGACGCGGCCAGCGCGCCGTCGACATCGGCATCGCGGAAGGCGTCGAGGAAATGTTCCATCGTACCCGCGCCGCCAGAGGCAATGAGCGGAACATGGCAAACCGCGCGTACTTTTTTCAGTTGCTCAAGATCGTACCCGTTACGCACGCCGTCCTGGTTCATCATATTCAACACAATTTCCCCGGCACCGCGTTTTTGCACTTCCTGCACCCAGTCCAGCGTTTCCCACTGCGTTACGCGGGTGCGGCTCTCATCGCCGGTATATTGATTAACGTGATATTTGCCCGTGTCGGCGTCAAACCAGGTATCAATGCCGACCACAATGCACTGCACGCCAAAGCGGTCCGCCAGCCGGGTAATCAACTCAGGATCCGCCAGCGCCGGGGAGTTGATGGAGATTTTATCCGCGCCGAAAGAGAGAATTTTTGCGGCGTCTTCCGCAGACTTAATCCCGCCCGCCACGCAGAAGGGAATATCAATCACTTCTGCCACGCGCGACACCCAGCTTTTATCCACGACGCGGCCATCGCTGGAGGCGGTGATATCGTAAAACACCAGTTCATCTGCGCCTTCTTCGGCGTAGCGTTTTGCCAGCGGCACAATATCGCCGATGATTTCGTGATTGCGAAACTGCACGCCTTTCACCACCAGGCCATCACGCACATCAAGACAAGGGATTATCCGTTTTGCCAGCATTGAATGGCCTCCTTCACAGTGAATTTACCTTCCAGCAGCGCGCGCCCGACAATCACGCCGCGCACACCGGTGCCGCGCAGGGCGGCAATGTCATGCAAATCGCCAATACCGCCGGAAGACTGGAACGCAACCTGCGGCCAACGCGCACCAATCTCTTCGTACAGCGACACATTTGAGCCTGCGAGCGTGCCGTCGCGAGAAATATCAGTGCACAACACATGTTGCAGCCCAACGGTGAGATAGGTGTCGACCAGCGCGTCAAGCGTCACACCGGAGTTCTCCTGCCAGCCGCTGATGGCCACCTGTTTAGTACCCTGGTCATCAATACGCACATCCAGCGCCAGCACCAGTTTGTCTGCGCCAAAGCGGCTAAACCAGCCTTTCACCATTTCAGGGGATGTCACAGCCGTGGAGCCAATCACCACGCGGGCAACACCGGCATCCAGCAGGGCGGCAACATCCTCTTCTGTGCGCACGCCACCGCCAACCTGTACCGGCACATTCACACCCGCCACCAGTGTTTTCAGCAGCGGGATCTGGCGACGCGCCGGATCTTTCGCGCCGGTTAAATCCACCAGGTGCAGCACTTGCGCGCCCTGGGCGGCGTAATCCTGCAAACGCGGCAGCGGGTCGTTGCCGTAATCCCGCTGTTGGGCGTAATCGCCCTGATGGAGACGCACGACGGTGCCGTCGATCAAATCTAAAGCCGGAATAATCATCACATCTCCAGGAAATTTTTCAGCAACAGCGCACCCGCGCGACCGGAGCGTTCCGGGTGAAACTGCACGCCATAGAAATTGTCTTTCTGCACGGCGGCGGTGAAGGGTTCGCCGTAATCGCAGCGGGCGATGGTGCTGGCATTCACCGGCATCGCGTAGCTGTGGACAAAGTAGAAATACGCGCCATCCTCAATGCCCTGAAACAGGCGATGGCCCGCTTTCGGGTAAACCTGGTTCCAGCCCATATGCGGCAGCGGCAGGCCGACATCTTTCATTTTCGGCACATCTTCATTGATGATGCCCAGCAGATCCACGCCGCGCGTCTCTTCGCTAAAACGCCCGAGCAGTTGCATACCGAGGCAGATACCGAGCACCGGTTGTGTGCAGGCTTTGACTAATTCAATCAAATCGCGCTCGCGCAGTTGATCCATCGCCGCTTGCGCAGTCCCCACGCCCGGCAGAAACAGTTTGTCGGCGCGCAGCACCACATCCGGATCGCGGCTTACCAGCGGATCGTAGCCGTGGCGCGCGATGGCAGATTTCACCGAGTTGAGATTGGCGCAGCCGGTATCAAGGATCACCACATTCATCACAGCACTCCTTTTGAGGAGGGAAGGGTATCGCCTTCCACGCGGATCGCCTGGCGCAGCGTACGGCCAAACGCTTTAAACAGGCTCTCCACGCGGTGGTGGTCGTTTTTGCCTTTGGTTTTCAGGTGCAGCGTCAGCGCCATGGTGTAAGAGAGCGAGCGGAAAAAATGCTCGACCATTTCGGTGCTCAAATCGCCGACGCGCTGATAGGTAAATTCGGCTTTATATTCAAGGTGCGGGCGACCAGAAATGTCCATTGCGCAGCGAGCCAGGCACTCGTCCATCGGCAGCACAAAGCCAAACCGGTTAATGCCGCGTTTGTCGCCAAGCGCCAGTTTCAGGGCTTCACCCAGCGCCAGGCCGGTATCTTCCACGGTATGGTGATCGTCGATATAGAGATCGCCTTTCACCGCAATTTCCATACGAAAACCGCCATGGGTGGCGATTTGATCCAGCATATGGTCGAAGAAACCGACACCGGTGTTGATCTTGCTACCGCCTTCGCGATCGAGCCACACTTTAACGTCAATCTGCGTCTCTTTGGTGTTGCGCTCCACATGCGCGTAACGGTCGCGGCGGGTAAGCTGCTCGCCGATCATGGCCCAGTTCAGCGTCTCGCGGTTGTAGCGCAAACCGCCAATCGCCATGTTGTTCGCCAGTTCAATGTCGGTCGCGCGATCGCCAATAACGTAGCTGTTGGCGCGATCCAGCGCGCCGTCTTCAAGCCAGCGCTCGACCATCTTCACTTTTGGCTTGCGGCAATCGCAGGCATCGGCTGGCAGGTGCGGGCAGATCAGCACCTCTTCAAACGAAATGCCCTGCGAGGTGAAGATCTGCATCATCAGGTTATGCGGGCCATCAAAATCTGCCTGCGGGAAGCTGCTGGTGCCCAGACCGTCCTGATTGGTGATCATCACCAGTTTGTAACCCGCTTTTTGCAAGGTCAGCAGCACCGGGATCACCGCTGGCTCAAAGGCCAGCTTGTCGAATTTATCCACCTGAAAGTCAGTTGGCGGCTCGGAAATCAGTGTTCCGTCACGGTCAATAAACAGGTACTTCTGGCTCATACTTGCTCCGCACGTAAAGCGTCGATGACGCGCTGGCTCTCTTCACGGGTGCCGATGGTGATGCGCAGACAGCCGCTTAAAGAGGGTTGCTTGTTCTGGTCTCTCAGGATAATGCCCTGATCCCACAATGACTTAAACACCGCACTCGATGCGGTAAAGCGCACAAGAATATAGTTGGTTTCTGAGTCGAATACCTGTTCAACGCAGGCGATTTCCCGTAACGCGCTAACCAGATACTGCCGCTCGGCAAGGATCTGCGCCACCCGCTCGCGCATCGCCACAATCCCCTGCGGGCTGAGCGCCTGCGCGGCGATATCTGCCACCGGCGTGGAAAGCGGGTAAGGGGCGATCACTTTCAACAGCAGGTTAATCACCTCTTCATTGGCGAGGGTAAAACCGCAGCGCAGGCCTGCCAGCGCAAAGGCTTTTGACAGGGTGCGCAAAATAACCAGATGCGGATATTCACTCAGCCAGCCTGCCAGCGTCGCCTGCGGGCAGAACTCAATATAGGCTTCATCGGCAACAACAATCGCCTTGCCGCGCGTCATCTCCAGCAAGGCGCGTATATCCTGCGGATTGATGATTTGCCCGGTCGGGTTGTTGGGGCTGCACACATACACCAGCTTAACGCCGTCGAGTTTGTCGGCGATGCCCTGCAAATCCAGTTGCCAGTCTTCACGGGCAAATACCGTGCGATATTCCACACCGAAGGTTTCGGCGCTAACGCTGTACATGCCGTAGGTCGGCGGGCAAAACAGCACCGCATCCTGGCCCGGTTCGCAGAACGCCCGGATCAGTAATTCTATGCCTTCATCCGCGCCGCGGCAGGTCAGCACCTGCTGCGGTTTCAGGCCCGCATACTGAGCGTAGTTTTCAATCACCGCTTTCGGCTGACACTCCGGGTAGCGGTTCAGTGACTGTTGCGTCAGGTCAAAGGCGACCGCCGTCGGGAATTCATTGGCATTCAGCCAGACATCCCCTTTGCCGCCAAGACGGCGGGCAGACTGGTAAGGCGTCAGTTCGCGCACATTTTTGCGCGCCAGATCTTCAATGCTCATGCTTGCTCCTTCAGCGCCTTGACGCGCAGGGTAACGGCGTTTTTATGGGCGGTCAGACGTTCCGCCGCCGCCAGCGTTTCAATGGTGCTTGCAAGGCGCGCAAAACCCTCGCGCGAAAGTTCCTGCACCGTCATGCGTTTCTGAAAATCTGCCAGACCGAGGCTCGAGCAGGTGGCGGTGTAGCCGTAAGTCGGTAAAACGTGATTGGTGCCGGAGGCGTAATCGCCAGCGGATTCCGGCGACCAGTCGCCAAGGAACACGGAGCCTGCGCTGGTGATGCTTTCTACCAGCGAGCGGGCATCGCGGGTCTGAATAATCAGGTGTTCCGGGCCATATTGATTGGAAATCGCCACGCACTGCGCCAGATCGCGCGCCACAATCAGGCGGCTGGCCGAGAGCGCCTGGCGGGCGGTTTCTGCGCGAGGTAAATCGGCTAACTGGCGTTCGACGGCTTGCGCCACGCGTGACGCCATGCTGTTATCCGGCGTCAGCAAAATGACCTGCGAATCCGGGCCGTGTTCCGCCTGGGATAACAAATCCGAGGCGACAAAATCCGGGGTTGCGCCGCTATCGGCAATCACCAGCACTTCAGACGGGCCAGCCGGCATATCAATGGCCGCACCGTCCAGACGCTGGCTGACCTGGCGTTTTGCCTCGGTCACAAAGGCGTTGCCTGGCCCGAAGATTTTGTCGACTTTCGCCACGGACTCGGTACCAAAAGCCAGGGCGGCAATCGCCTGTGCACCGCCGACTTTAAAGATCTCCTGCACGCCACAAAGTTGCGCGGCGTAGAGAATTTCATCGGCAATCGGCGGCGGTGAACAGAGCACCACTTTCTGGCAACCGGCAATGCGTGCCGGGGTTGCCAGCATCAACACCGTGGAGAAGAGCGGCGCGGAGCCGCCAGGAATATAGAGGCCGACCGAGGCAATCGGGCGGGTCACTTGCTGGCAGCGTACGCCGGGCAGGGTTTCCACATCGATGGTCTGCAATTTTTGCGCCGTGTGGAACGTGTCGATGTTCTTCACCGCCACCGCCATCGCCTGTTTGATCTCATCATTCAGGCGGGCGCTGGCGTCTGCAATTTCTTGCGCGGTCACTTTCAGCGCATCGACCTCGGTTTTATCGAATTTTGCGCTGTACTCGCGCAGCGCATTGTCGCCGCGCGCTTTTACCGTATCGAGGATCTCAACTACCGTGCGGGTAATACTCTCTGATGCGGAAATCGCCGGGCGCATCAGCAGGGCGCGTTGCTGCTCTTCGCTACAGCTGTTCCAGTCGATGATGGTGTTAAAGCTCATAATCTTTTTCCTTTATATGCCTGACGGGACCGTAGGCCGGGTAAGGCGAAGCCGCCATCCGGCAATCGCTGCGCTTTACTCCATCATCTTCTCAATCGGCAGCACCAGAATGGAACTCGCGCCGAGGGCTTTCAGTTTTTCCATGGTTTCCCAGAACAGTGTTTCGCTGCTCACCATATGCATCGCCACACGCTGCTGATCGCCCGCCAGCGGCAGAATGGTCGGACGTTCAGCGCCTGGCAGCAAGGCAATCACCTCGTCCAGACGCTCGCTCGGTGCATGCATCATGATGTATTTCGACTCACGCGCCTGAATCACGCCCTGAATACGGGTCAGCAGTTTGTCGATCAGTTGCTGTTTGGCCCCGGTCATTTCGCCGTCGCGCTGAATGAGGCACGCTTTCGAGCGGTAAATCACTTCCACTTCGCGCAGGCCGTTGGCTTCAAGAGTGGCACCGGTGGATACCAGGTCGCAAATCGCATCGGCCAGACCGGCGCGTGGAGCCACTTCAACCGAACCATTTAACAAACAGGATTTAAAAGAGACGCCTTTCTGATCCAGATAGCGTTTCAGCAGGTGCGGGTAAGAGGTGGCAATGCGTTTCCCGTCCAGCGCCAGCGGGCCATCCCATGCTTCATCAACCGGGGTTGCCAGCGATAGGCGGCAACCGCCAAAATCAAGGCGACGCAGCGTGAAGTAACGCGGATCTTCGCCCTGCGCACGGCGGGTCAGTAACTCTTCTTCTAAGACGTTTTCGCCGATAATGCCCAGGTCAACCACGCCATCCATCACCAGGCCTGGAATGTCATCATCACGTACGCGCAGAATATCGATCGGCATATTTTCCGCCAGGGCAATCAAACGCTGGGTGTGCAGGTTGATCTTAATGCCGCAGCGGGCCAGCAATTCGCGTGAGTCATCACTCAGGCGGCCTGATTTCTGAATAGCTATGCGTAAGCGCGAGTTGTCTAACATTCTGTTTTCCTCTGTATCCTGCTGAAATTTGTCCAAAAAAAAGCCCCCGGAAGGCGATCTTCCGGGGGCTTTCTCTGCGTTCATGCACCACTGGAAGATCTGAATGTCTTCCAGCACACATCGCCTGAAAGACTAGTCAGGGTGATGGTGATGATGGTGGTGTTTAAATTGAACGCGGGTCATAAAATTCTCGATGAATGTTTATTCATATGTTGGCAATTACCGTAAACCAGGTTGGTCGCCAAAGGCAAGGGCTTTTTTTATGATTAAATCATTTCATATACATTCTATGAATTGTCAGTTTTCCAGTGCTGGCGTAGCCTTAAACAGTCGGAAGTCAGAATGCAGGGGAAAAGCATGAAAAAGGTCGCGATTGTCGGGTTAGGCTGGCTGGGAATGCCGCTGGCGCTCTCATTAACGGCGCGGGGCTGGCAAGTCACCGGCAGCAAAACCAGCCAGGACGGCGTTGAGGCCGCGCGCATGTGCGGTATCGAAAGCTATTTGCTGAATCTCGAACCGGAACTGGTCTGCGAACCGGAAGATCTCGATGCATTGATGAGCGTCGACGCGCTGGTCATCACTCTGCCTGCACGGCGTAGCGGACCCGGCGAAACGTTTTATCTGCAAGCGATGCAGGAGATTGTCGACAGCGCGCTGGCGTATCGCATTCCGCGGATTATTTTTACCAGTTCGACGTCGGTGTATGGCGATGCGTCCGGCATCGTCAAAGAGAGCACGCCGCGCGAGCCTGTTACCGCCAGCGGTCGCACATTAAAAGAGCTGGAAGACTGGCTGCATAATTTGCCGGGTACGTCGGTCGACATTTTACGCCTTGCGGGCCTTGTGGGGCCGGCGCGCCATCCGGGGCGCTTTCTCGCCGGGAAAACCGCGCCGGACGGCCAGCATGGCGTCAACCTGGTGCATCTGGAAGATGTCATCGCCGCCATTACGCTGTTGCTTCAGTCGCCTAAGGGCGGCCACATTTATAATCTGTGCGCGCCAGGTCATCCTTCGCGGGAGAGTTTCTATCCGGCGATGGCGAGCCAGCTTGGTCTGGAGCCGCCGCATTTTACGGCTTCACACAGTGAGAAGCAGGGGAAGGTTATCGACGGTAGCCGTATTTGTAACGAGTTGGGCTTTGAATATCTCTATCCCGATCCGTTACAGATGCCGCTGGCATAATTATTTTTTAGCAAAAAATGCTATTAAAATGATTAATAATCTCTTAATAGCCTAAAAATCAGCCGGTTAGTCGCAGAGATTCAGTGAGGTAAGTCTCATCGTATTGTCATCGCGCTTCATTCTGGTGCAAAATATGCCGCTGCAAAAAATGAGAAGAGTAACCGACGTCAAACGCGTCGGTTATTTTTTTGCAAGCAATACGCCATTCAATAAAAGAGGCCGGGCTTCGTACCGGATAGATACACATTTAAAAACCGACAGTCGTTGTCGCTGAGGAAAGAACAAAAATGGGGCAATTTTTTGCTTTTGCGACGGCATTCGCCGTACTGGGGGATAGCCATGTCGCATAACGTTACTCCAAAAACCTCTCGCGTGGAATTACGTAAGACCCTTACGCTGATTCCGGTTGTAATGATGGGCCTTGCCTATATGCAGCCGATGACGCTGTTCGATACGTTTGGTATCGTCTCCGGCCTGACCGATGGTCATGTGGCAACCGCGTACGCGTTTGCGCTGGTCGCGATCCTCTTTACTGCGCTGAGCTACGGTAAACTGGTGCGCCGTTTCCCGTCCGCTGGCTCTGCGTATACCTATGCTCAGAAATCTATCTCACCGGCCGTTGGCTTTATGGTGGGCTGGTCATCTTTGCTGGACTATCTGTTCATGCCGATGATCAACATTCTGCTGGCAAAAATTTACTTTGAAGCGCTGGTTCCTTCCGTACCGTCGTGCCTGTTTGTGGTGGCGCTGGTGGCCTTTATGACCATCTCTAACTTGCGCAGCATCAAGACCGTAGCGAACTTCAACACCCTGATTGTGGTTCTGCAAATGGGCATCGTTGCCGTGATTGTTGGGCTTATCATCTACGGTGTGTCGCATGGTGAAGGCGCGGGTACGCTGGTCAGTAGCCGTCCGTTCTGGTCTGAAGGCGCGCATGTGGTGCCGATGATCACCGGTGCGACAATCCTCTGCTTCTCGTTCCTCGGCTTCGACGGCATCTCTTCGCTTTCGGAAGAGACCAAAGACGCAGAACGCGTGATCCCGCGCGCCATCTTCCTGACCGCGCTGATCGGCGGTGTGGTGTTTATCGCGGCATCTTATTTCCTGCAACTGTACTTCCCGGATATCTCGCGCTTTAAAGATCCGGATGCATCCCAGCCGGAAATCATGCTCTACGTTGCGGGTAAAACCTTCCAGTGGGGCGTACTGATTTTCTCCAGCGTCACCGTGCTGGCCTCCGGTATGGCGGCACACGCGGGAGTTTCGCGTCTGATGTACGTGATGGGCCGCGACGGCGTGTTCCCGACCCGTTTCTTCGGTTACGTGCACCCAAAATGGCGTACTCCGGCGTGGAACGTACTGCTGGTTGGCGCCATCGCACTGCTGGCGATTAACTTTGACCTGGTTACTGCGACGGCGCTGATCAACTTCGGTGCGCTGGTGGCCTTCACCTTCGTGAACCTGTCGGTTATCTCTCAGTTCTGGATCCGCGAAAAGCGCAACAAAACGCTGAAAGATCACTTCAACTACCTGGTGCTGCCGGTATGCGGCGCGCTGACCGTTGGTGCGCTGTGGGTGAACCTGGAAGAGAGCTCAATGGTTCTGGGCCTTATCTGGGGCGCTATTGGCCTGATTTACCTGGCCTGCGTTACCCGCAGCTTCCGTAACCCGGTTCCGCAGTACGAAGATATCGCGCAGTAATTACTGCACCTGATGCCATTGAAAACCGGGGGATAAAACCTCCGGTTTTTTATTTCCGGCAGCACGTTAATAACCAAATTAAATATATTAGATAATTTAGTTATTGGTTCCGGCCATGCTGCTTGTGAATAATTTGCGATCTGATTTTTTCTGACGTAGTCACGATTATGTTCTCAATGATAGTAAGTGGATTAATTTGCGGCGCGCTGCTGGGTTTTGTCATGCAGCGCGGGCGCTTCTGCCTGACCGGCGGTTTTCGCGATATGTATATTGCGAAAAATAACCGCATGTTTTATGCCCTGCTGATTGCCATCGCTATTCAAAGCGTCGGCGTCTTTGCCTTCATTCAGGCCGGGGTGCTGCAATACGATGCGGGCGCGTTTCCGTGGCTCGGCACGGTGGTGGGCGGCTACATTTTCGGTCTCGGCATTGTCTATGCAGGCGGCTGCGCTACCGGGACCTGGTATCGCGCGGGCGAAGGCTTGATCGGCAGCTGGATTGCGCTGTTTACCTATATGGTGATGAGCGCGGTAATGCGCTCCCCGCATGCGGCAGGGCTTAACCAGGCGCTGAAAACCTACAGCACTGAACACAACTCCATTGCCGACACCTTTGGTTTCTCCGTCTGGCCGCTGATCGTGCTGCTGGTGGCGGTCACCCTGTGGTTGGTCACCAAAGAGTTACGTAAGCCGAAGCTGAAAGTCGCCTCGCTGCCGCCGCGCCGTACCGGGCTTGCGCATCTTCTGTTTGAAAAGCGCTGGCATCCGTTTGTCACCGCAGTACTGATTGGCCTGATTGCGCTGCTGGCCTGGCCGCTGAGCGAAGCCACCGGACGCATGTTTGGCCTGGGGATTACCTCACCGACCGCCAATATTTTGCAGTACCTGGTGGCAGGGCAGAGCAAATTCCTTAACTGGGGCGTCTTCCTCGTATTAGGCATCTTCCTTGGCTCGTTTATTGCCGCGAAAGCCAGCCGTGAGTTCCGCGTGCGTGCAGCGGATGCGCAAACCACGCTGCGTAGCGGCTTTGGCGGCCTGCTGATGGGTGTCGGTGCCAGCATGGCTGGCGGCTGTTCCATCGGTAACGGTCTGGTGATGACGGCAATGATGACCTGGCAGGGTTGGGTCGGTCTGGCCTTTATGATCCTTGGCGTATGGACGGCGTCATGGTTTTTATATGTTCGTCCACAGCGCAAAGCGAAGCTTGCCGCGGCTGTGGCATAAATTAACAGGAGCTGTTATGGCTGTAAAAAAACTGGATGTGGTGACGCAGGTTTGCCCGTTTCCACTGATTGAAGCAAAAGCGGCGCTGGCAGAGATGGCCAGTGGCGATGAACTGGTTATCGAATTCGACTGCACTCAGGCAACCGAAGCCATTCCGCAGTGGGCGGCCGAAGAAGGCCACGCGATCACCGATTACCAGCAAGTGGGTGATGCCGCCTGGAGCATCACGGTTCAGAAGGCGTAAGCCGCAGGTCCTCCCGTCACCGGGAGGGCATTCTTAAACGATCTCCTCGGCGTATTGCCACAGCGCTTTTAACAGCGCCTGCTTTTCACTGTCCCCTTCGTATTGCTGGAACAGCGCCTGCAACTCCTCGGCGTAGCGTTGCAAATACTCCGGCGTTAAGAAGTTACGACGATGAGCAAGCCAGCGCTGCTGCTCGTTCTCATCCAGCGTGCCGGGGAAGTTGCGCGCCCGGTAGTTAAACAGCAGTTTTTCAATTCGCGCGTCGGCAAAGGTGATATCCAGCGCGGGCAGGTTGCGCGGATCGGTTTCCAGCAGGATTTTCATCGCCGCACGGTCAGCATCACTAAAAAAGCCGTTGTAGATTTGCGCATCCACATTGTCTGAAGGCACAAACGGCTCGGCGTCGGCGAAAATCGCCAGCACTTTTTCCCGCACCTGCGGGTTGTTACGCAAGATCTGCAAATTATCAAAACACTGCTGTCGGTTAATGCCCAGCCGCCCGGCATCCTGCTCACGTAACGTGTTGGCCTGCGCCAGCACCGGGCATTTATTCAGATGCACCAGCTTGACCGGCACCGCCGCGTCCTCGCCCAGATCCGCTTTTGGCGTGTAGAGCCGTTCGCGCAGCGCATCGGCGTCCAGTTCCAGCAGGGGTGACATATCACCGGCCAGATCCACCATAATCACCGCATTGCGGTTTTCCGGGTGCCATGCCAGCGGTGCCACCAAACTGGTGTTGCCGCGCCAGGCACCGAACATGCCGGAAACATGCACCAGCGGCTTCATCTGCGGCACATCAATTAACGTTGCCAGCTTCTGCTTGCTGCGGTGACTGTAGAGGTACTCAAACAGCTTTGGCTGCTTCGCTTTTACCAGTTGCGCCATCGCAATAGTGGCGTACACATCGGCCATTGCATCGTGCGCGTTACTGTGTTCAATGCCGTTGGCTTTGGTCAGATGCTCCAGGCGAAAACTCGGCAGGCCCTCTTCATTTTCCGGCCAGTTGATGCCGTCCGGGCGCAGGGCGTAGCAGGCGCGCATCACATCCAGCAGATCCCAGCGGGAATTGTGGTTTTGCCAGCTCCAGGCGTAGGGATCGTAGAAATTGCGGTAAAAAATATTGCGCGTCACCTCGTCGTCAAAACGCACATTGTTGTAACCGACCACGCAGGTATGGGGCACGGTAAACAGCGCATGAATGCGTTTAGCGAATGCGGCTTCGTTTTCGCCTTTGGCGCGGGCTTGCTGGGGCGTGATGCCGGTTATCAGTACCGCTTCAGGTTGCGGCAGGTAGTCATCCGCCGGTTTGCAATAGAACACTTCCGGCTCGCCAATAACATTGAAATCGGCGTCGGTGCGCAGGGCAGCGAACTGTGCCGGTCGATCCAGCGCCGGGCTGGTACCGAACGTTTCATAATCGTGAAAGAGAAAAGTGGGGGTTGCCGGGGTATCAGACACCAGTTGCTCATCCTGTCAGAAAATATGCCGACTATGGTAAACCATATTTTGTAACATCTGAAATAATAGATTACTCTCCAATCAAACTTTGGGATTGGCATGATATCGAGGCAATTTTTTATTTCGAAAAAGTATGGCAAACCATGTCGCGAGAGGCCTGTGCAAAGTATGTAATTTCGATTTATGGTAGGCAGTAGTCATTTTTACATTCAAAGCTTTGCACCAATCTGCTCACTATTCACACATCTCAATAAATTATCATGCTGAGTTTCAATAATAAGTTATTCCTGCCATCTGATAATAAACAAGATTATTTTCCAAAGGATTACATAGTGGAGCCTTCGAAGGAATAAATGACATTGTATTTCTGCCAAAAGTAAAATGAAGGCATTCTTCAATGCAAGAAAATTAAGCTTGACTAGAGGCTAACAACCACTTCACTGAGCAGGTGAACTTAAGAAATCCCTTCGATGAGAATAGTATGCCGCCATTTCCTTAACCCCGTACATATTCAAATGGCTATTGTCGAAATATAATGGTTTACCATTTTGTAATGGGAAGTCAGGTAGTTTTTTGAAAAAATCCGAGGTGTCTATATATTTTGTTGCTGGGTTGTGAAATGTTAGCTTTGATATTTTCATGTTAGCAGTAAGATAGGACTTGTCAATGCTTATATTAAGAGGGATATTTAAATGCTTAAAGCGTAAGGTTCTTTGTAAGTTATTTGAAAGTAGAGGTGCTTGTGAAATTAGATATATATTTTTACCATGTAATGCCGATAAGTAATTTGCCAGGTTCTTGATGAAATTTGGTGACTGTGTTTGATATGACCACATACCTGAAATAATTATAGTGTCGTATTTGGTGATATTATCATTGACCTTTTCTATCATTAATTCACAGCTGTTTTGAGCCCATTGTTGGAGTTTGTGATAATCAAACCCAGTGATAGGTATACAAGAACTGGACGTAAGTATTTTAAATTCAATTCCAGTGCTATTACCATAAATATTAAAAAATTCATTCAGTTCAGCAGCGTGCGAATCGCCAATAACGAGTATTTTTTTGTCAGAGCCTATATTTCCTTTTAAGCAGTTCCCATGGATTTTTCCATGACAGATTCTCTTAAAATCATCATATTTAGCATATTCGCCTGAATAAGTTGTTTTTATGGTAATGAATTCATTTGTTTTATCAGTAAATGTGCTTACGCTAACAAATATTAAAAAATAACCCATTGAAAAATAAAGAGGTGCCAGCCTGTTATCGCCATGGATTATTTTCCTTTTCGACTCAATGAAATAGTAAGAAAATAGTGTAAAGGTTAAAGTGATCGTAATAAAAGAAATTCCGGAAATGACTGATAAATCATATTGACCTGTAATGTAACGAATGTATGCAAGCACAGGCCAGTGCCATAGATAAAGTGAATATGATAACTTGCCGATATAAACAACGTACTTATTTGTTAGTGATTTTTGGCTATAGCCAGATAAATTAAATTTGTTACCGATAAGTAACAATGCGGTACCAAGACATGGTATGAGATACCATATTCCTGGAAAGCTTTCAGAGGTTATAGTCAGATATGAAACCACAAGAAGCATAATGCCTAATGTAGAGAAATAGAAACTATTAATATTTTTTTTGATTGTATTTTCATATATAACAGCAAAAGAACCAATTAAAATTTCTGAGAACCTTGGAAGCAATGCATAATAATTTTCTGTCGCCCCGTTCATGTTAAAAACAAACATTAATAATGATAAAATAATTATTGTTCCAGAAAAACATAACAATAACCCCTTTCTTTTATTAAGGAGCAATACAATAACAGGCCATGCAAAATAGAAAATCATTTCTATGGAGAGTGACCAGGTATGAAGGAGAGGGTATTCGTAGGATTGAGGCGAGAAATAATCGCCAGCATTTTGAAAGTAAATGTTGGAAGCAAAGAAAAACGCATACATAAAGGAATTTTTATAGTATGCATAATCGCTGGAGGTTAGAATTAAACAACCAATAACTGAAATGGTTACGGTCATAAATAAGTATGCTGGTACTATTCGATTAAATCTTGATTTATAGAAAGCTATAAGTATCGATGGTTTTTCTCCGTCCATACTTAAAAGAATGCCTGTAATTAAATAACCTGATATTACAAAGAAAATATCAACACCAATAAAACCGGCGGGAAGTAATGAACTATTAAAGTGGTAGAGAACCACTGAAAGTACAGCCAGGGCCCTTAGTCCATCAATGTCAGATCTGTATTTTATCATTGGATAACTTTCTAATAATTAAGGAAATAAGTTGAAGTTAACATTAATTTCAGGGCTTGCATTACTCATGATGCCCTCTTGATTACCGACTAAATGAACAAAAGTCAATCTATGAAGCTTACGGGTAAGGAAAAGGTGAACGCATCCATAATAAATTTCTCTAAGCAGGAAGGCTAAGTCAATATCAGGTCATCTAGTTTAGGTCTACATGCCGCTTGAGTCAATTTATAAGCCAACTCATAGCATTGGTGAAAAAAACAAATGTTTATTTATTACCTGCTACATCAAGGAACATTTTCGGCATATGTTTAAAGCTCTTTCAACTTTTGGGGACTAATGACAAAGGCTATTAGATAAACGGAAATAGTGAGGATGAACATAGTCAATAAAAATAGCATTGTGTTAATTATATGGAGATAACGTTTTATTTTTAGTTTCGTAATTGTGAATGAGAAAGGGGACGGGGTATCAGACACCAGTTGCTCATCCTGTCAGAAAATATGCCGACTATGGTAAACCATCGCGGCGTATGTGCCGAATCAAAACCTCGCCATCTTCCGTAGTCGCTCGCAAAAACAGCGGGTTAAAAACCCGTCGTGTCACATTTCTTTGCAATTTAACCAGGTATCGACACACGAAGTTCCGTAAAAAGAACGCCCCCTTTCAGATGTTATTGAGGACATTTCATTGAAACGCCGTTTGTTTGCTGCTTCTTTGCTGGCGGTTTGCGTTAATCACGCCCAGGCCGACGACTTACCTTTTGCCCCACAACCCCCGGCAATCCAGGCCGGATCATGGGTATTAATGGACTACACCACCGGGCAAATCTTAACTGCGGGCAATGAGCATCAGCAGCGTAATCCGGCGAGTCTGACCAAACTGATGACGGGCTACGTCGTCGATCGCGCCATCGACAGCCACCGCATCAGCCCTGATGACGTGGTCACCGTGGGGAAAGATGCCTGGGCGAAAGGCAACCCGGTGTTTGACGGATCGTCGTTGATGTTCCTCAAACCGGGCGATCGCGTGACGGTGCGCGATCTGAGCCGTGGTCTGATTGTCGATTCCGGTAACGATGCCTGCGTGGCGCTGGCGGACCATGTTGCAGGTGGGCAACCGCAGTTCGTGGCGATGATGAACGATTATGTCCAAAAGCTGAATCTGCGTGACAGCCACTTTGAAACCGTCCACGGGCTGGATGCGCCGGGACAGCATAGCTCGGCTTACGATCTGGCGGTGCTGTCGCGTGCCATCATTCACGGCGAGCCAGATTTCTACCATATGTATAGCGAAAAAAGCCTGACGTGGAACGGCATCACCCAGCAAAACCGCAACGGCTTGTTGTGGGACAAAACGCTGAATGTCGATGGGCTGAAAACCGGCCACACTTCCGGTGCGGGCTTTAACCTGATTGCCTCAAGCGTGGACGGGCAGCGCCGTCTTATTGCGGTGATCATGGGCGCAGACAGCCCGAAAGGGCGCGAAGACCAGGCGCGGAAATTGCTGCACTGGGGACAGCAAAACTTCGATACCGTGGAAATTTTGCGCAACGGCAAAAAAGTGGGCAGCGAGCGTATCTGGTACGGCGATAAAGCGCATGTCGATGTCGGCACCGATCAGGACTACTGGCTTGTGCTGCCAAAAGCCGAGTTACAAAATATCAAAGCCAAATATGTGCTGGACCATAAAGAACTGGACGCGCCGCTGGCGGCACACCAGCGGGTGGGTGAAATCGCGCTTTACGATCGCGATAAAGTCATTGCCCACTGGCCGCTGGTGACGCTGGAGAGCGTTGACAAAGGCGGCTGGTTCTCACGTCTGAGCGACTATCTGCACCATAAAGCCTGACGCGAAAATGAGCAGACTGGCGAGCCTGCGAGTCTGCTCGCATAATTGACCAATACGGCAAGCCTGATGGTCGCCGGCCAGATATACTGTATGGGCAAACAGTAATGGAGAGGAGGTCAGTATGGGCTATAACGTCAAGCAGCTTGAAAAGCGCCGTATCGCCGGGTTCCATTTGGTGGGGCCGTGGGAAGAGAAAGTCAAACAGGGCTTTCAACAATTGCTGATGTGGGTTGAGAACAAGCAGATCCAGCCGCTCGAGTGGATCTGTGTTTATTACGATAATCCCGACGAAGTGCCGCCGGAAAAATTGCGCTGCGATGTGGCTATTACCGTTGATAGCACTTTTCAGATCCCTGCCAGCAGTGAAGGGGTTATCACCACTGAAATCCCCGGTGGTCGGTATGCCGTGGCAATGGCGCGAGTCTACAACGAAGAGTTTGAGGCCTGCTGGGATCTCTTTTTTGATGAACTACTAAGCGATCAATCCGTTCAGATTGCTGCCGGTCCCTGTTTTGAGATCTATCAGAACGACGGACAAAGCGACGGCTACTGGGAAATCGAAATGCATATTCCCGTTGAGCCGAAAGTGCTTTAGGTGCAATGCAGGCAAAAAGAGGCCACGGAATCGGTCAGTCGGCCTCTTTTTTGTCTTAAACACGGAGTCGTAGCCAAAAATATCGCTACAATTGCGCCTTTCGTTTTTAACCTGGAGAGCGGGTGTGCGTCGCGACAAATCACTCAGTCCTTTCGAAATTCGTCTTTACCGGCATTATCGCGTCGTGCATGGTGTGCGGATCGCGCTGGCGTTTATTCTTACCTTTTTGCTGATCCGTCTACTGGATGTCCCGGAAGGGACCTGGCCTTTAATAACCCTTGTCGTGCTGATGGGGCCAATCTCGTTCTGGGGCAACGTTGTCCCGCGAGCGTTCGAACGCATTGGCGGCACCATTTTGGGTGCTGCGCTGGGGCTGGTGGCGTTACGACTTGAGTTGATATCGCTGCCTGTCATGCTGCTGTGGTGTGCGGCGGCCATGTTCATGTGCGGCTGGCTGGCACTGGGTAAAAAACCGTATCAGGCGCTGATTATCGGCGTGACGCTTTCCGTGGTGGTGGGCGCGCCCACCGGCGATATGAACACGGCGCTGTGGCGCAGCGGCGATGTCATCATCGGTTCGCTGCTGGCAATGGTGTTCACCGGCATCTGGCCGCAGCGCGCGTTTCTGCACTGGCGTATTCAGATGGCGAACTACGTTACGGCGTTTAATCGCGTCTACCAGGCGGGTTTCTCGCGTAACCTGGTCGAACGGCCGCGTCTGGAAAAGCCGCTGCAAAAAATTCTTAATGATGTGGTGAAAATGCGCGGGCTGATGACCCCCGTCAGTAAAGAGACACATATCCAGAAAGCGATTTTCGAAGCTATCCAGACGGTGAGTCGCAACATGGTATGTATGCTGGAATTGCAAATCAACGCGCACTGGAGCTCGCGCACCAGCCACTTCGTGATGATCAATGCCAGCACGCTGCGGGAAACGCAGCAGATGACGCAGCAAACGCTGTTGACTATCGCCCATGCGCTGTACGAAGGTAACCCGCAACCGATACTCGCTAATACGGAAAAACTCAATGAAATCGTGGCAGAACTGCGTCAGTTGATTGGCGAGCATCAGGGTGATGCGCTGACGGAAACGCCCATTCATGGCTATGTCTGGTTAAGTATGGAGTTAGCGCGTCAGCTGGAATTGCTGTCGCATTTGATCTGTCGGGCATTGCGTAAATAAGCGACGGAAAACAACTTGCGGCTGTCAGGTTGTTTCGATTCAGCTATATTTGCGGTTATGATAGCCAGCAGGAAAACTTATTGTCATGTGCAACGGCTTTGGTTAGGTTTGCCTGTCAGGTCGTTGTGTTAACGAATCCGAATCTCAAATAATCAGGGGTGTAAAAATGGAAACAACGAAGCCTTCATTCCAGGACGTTCTGGAGTTTGTGCGTCTGTTTCGTCGCAAAAACAAACTGCAACGCGAAATTCAGGACGTTGAGAAGAAGATCCGTGATAACCAGAAACGCGTTCTGCTGCTGGACAACCTCAGCGACTACATCAAACCGGGCATGAGCGTGGAAGCCATTCAGGGCATTATCGCCAGCATGAAAACCGACTATGAAGATCGCGTTGACGACTACATCATCAAAAACGCGGAGCTGTCGAAAGAGCGCCGCGAAATCTCTAAAAAACTCAAATCGATGGGCGAACTGAAGTCGGTTGAGCCGAAAGCAGAGTAAAGATCCAGACGGTGGGAGTGCGCCTCTCACCGTACCTGTACGCCTCCCGCCACCATTTTCAGTAAATAGCTTTGCGGCCAGTGCGCCAGCAATCCTCTCTCTTTCAGCCACCTGCGCACCTTATCCACATCGTGGCGAGCCGTATCCAGAAGTAACCCCACCACGCTTCCGCTGTGCGCCACGTTCAGTCCGTATAAACCACCGCGCTCCACCAGCCCGAGCAGGGCGTAAAATTCCGGCTTCGGCAATAGCGCCTGGCTGGCAATCGCGCTCATCGTCGCGGCTTCGCCAAGCAGAGCCGCATCATTCTCCCGGCACGCTCGCTGCAACTTTTGCCATGCCGCACCCAGCGCTTCGGCATTTTCCAGCAATGCCCGCTGGCGCGGCAGGCGGTGATAATCTGCCGTGGTCAGCGTTAATGGGCTTTCCAGCAGCAGCACCTCAATGCGTGGCAAGCCGCCGCAGGCAATGCGTGTTTCGGCGTGGTTATGGTCAAACAGGGTCAATTCTGAAAACAGCGTGCTGTCGGTCGGCTCCAGCGCCACGCAAAGCCGCGCAAGCGTGTTTTCATCCAGTGGTTGCTGAAGATGGCGGGCAGTGGCAACGGCAGTGGCAGCGATATCGGCGGTGCTGCTAGCCATTCCTTTGGCGACGGGGATCGTCGAGTGGCAAGCAATACGGATTTCCTGCGAGAGCGTCGCGGGTAACCGCCAGTGTGCCAGCAGTTGCCGGACCATCGCGCGCGTCAGTGGGCGTTCGTCAGCCAGCGGTGCACCCGTGGTAACTTCGACGCTGCTGTACCAGTCCACCGGGCAGGAGACCAGTTTTTCACCGCCCAGGATCCAGCCCTGGATAATTTCGCCGCAGGATGCGGGACAGACTGCCTGCGCCACGGCGCGACTCCTTTAACAAAGAAACCGAGGATAGTGTCACTTCGCTTGGGTGAACGCCAGTACTTCGCGCAGCGACACCACCTGACCCACCACAATCAGCGCCGGGGCGTGAAAACCCGCCGCCTCGCTGACATCAGCCAGTTGCGCCAACGGCGCACTGACCACCTGTTGCAAAGGCGTACAGGCATGCATGACCACCGCCGACGGCGTCGTTGCCGCTTTTCCACCGGCAATCAGCGCGGCGCAAATCTCCCGTAGCTGCGCCATACCCATCAGGATCACCAGCGTGCCGGTCAGTGCCGCCAGTTTATGCCACTCCTGCGGCTGATTTCCTGCGCGTAAATGGCCAGTCACCACATGGAAGCTGGAGGCATGATCCCGGTGGGTAACCGGAATGCCCGCCGCCGCCAGCCCGCCAATGGCGGAGGTAATGCCGGGGATCACGTCACAGGCAATGCCTGCGTCGTGTAGCGCCTGCGCTTCTTCGCTACCGCGTCCGAAGACAAACGGGTCGCCGCCTTTAAGGCGCACCACCCGCAATCCGCGCCGGGCGCAATCAATCAGTAACTGGTTAATCTGCGGCTGGGGAATAGGGTGGCAATTCGCCTCTTTTCCCACATCGTAAAATTCGCACTGCGCTGGCGCTTCTTCCAGCAGCAGCGGGTTCACCAGCCGGTCATAAATAACTGCCTGCGCCTTTCGCAGACACGCCAGCCCTTTCACCGTCATCAGCCCCGGATCGCCAGGGCCTGCGCCGACCAGCCAGACTTTGCCGCTCATACCGTCGTCTCCGCAGGTTCAGCCAGGGCGATGCGCATCACATCGCGGGCAATCATCAATTCTTCGTTGGTATTGAGCACCGCGACTTTCACCACCGCATGTTCTGACTGGATAAAGGTCGCGTTGCGCTGATTTTTTTCACGGTCCAGCTCTAACCCCAGAAAGTAGAGGTCGTGGCAAATCGCTTCCCGGGCGCGGGCGGAGTTTTCGCCAATGCCGCCGGTAAAGAGCAGGGCATCAATCCCGCCGAGTTGCATAATGTAGCTGCCAATGGTGGCGCGGATGCGTTCGGCAAACAGCGTCAGGGCAAGGCTTGCGCGAGCATTGCCGTTCTGCGCGGCGTGTTCCACATCGCGGTAATCGTTAGAGACGCCCGAAACGCCAAGCAGGCCGGATTCACTGTTCAGCAGGCTGTTAAGCTGCTGCGGCGTTTTGCCTTCCCGCACGGCTACCCACGGTAAAATCGACGGATCGATATCGCCGCTGCGGGTTCCCATCATCACACCGGATTGTGGGGTAAAGCCCATCGACGTATTGACCGAGCGTCCGCCTTTAATGGCGCACACGCTACAGCCATTGCCCAGATGGCAGGAGATCACCCGCAGGGCACTCAGCGGCACGCCGAGTTTTTCTGCCAAAAGGTGGCTGACATATTTGTGGCTGGTGCCGTGAAAACCGTAGCGGCGAACGCCCAAATCCTCGTAGTAGCGCCACGGCAACGGGTAGATAAACGCGCTTTGCTCCAGCGTCTGGTGAAATGAAGTATCAAACACCGCTACGGCGGGCGCATGAGGCAGCGCCTGGCGGAAAATGCGGATCACCGCGGCATTTACCGGATTATGGAGCGGGGCCAGTTCGGCCAGGCGTTCAATTTCTGCCAGCGTGTCGTTGGTCACCCGCGCTGAGTCTTTAAATGCTTCACCACCGTGCGCCACGCGATGACCTGTGCCGTCAATGGCCTCCAGCGACGGGATTATCTTCCGCGCCAGCAGGTTTTCCAGCAGCAGCGTGGCGGCGGCGTGATGATCGGCAATGGCAAGGGTTTCCTGCCACTTTTGCTCGCTCTGCCTGAGGGTAAAAATCGCATCCGCAAAGCCGATGCGTTCAATCAGCCCCTGGCACAGCACCGTGCCTGCGGGCAGTGTCAGAAGCTGAAATTTGAGCGAAGAACTCCCGGCGTTTATCGCCATTATTGTGCGTGACATGAGGACTCCTGGTGTTGAAGAAAAGCGACCACCTCGTCAATACCGCTTCCGGTTTTTGCGCTGGTGATAAAAAGCGGCCCCGCGCCAGACTGCTGCAACCACTGGCTGGCCTGCGCGATTTGTGCCGCGTTTGCCGTGTCGGCTTTGGTCACAATCCCGATGGTTGGGCGGTTCATAGGCAGCGTGAAGCCAGGCGAAAAGGGACATATATACGCGTCGGCGTTAAGTGCGAGTGCAATCACATCCGCCTCGCAGGCGCTGGCGAGTAACGCGCTGTACAGGCAGCGGTTTTCCAGATATTCGCCGGGGGTATCAATCGCCTCCGGCAGCCAGACAATTGCCTGGGTTTTTTGATATGCCATCACTTCACCGCGTAGCCGCTGGATGAGGGAGGTTTTCCCGCACTGGCTGGGGCCAATCAGCATTATTCGTTTCATGGCCTCAGGTCCTTGTGACCGGGCAGGCGGTAAAATGCAGCATTTCACCGAGCGTACGCGTAACCTGGCGCAGCGCGTATTCCACGGCGGAAACATCACCAGTCAGCACCACCGCGCCGGTAAAACGGTCGATAAAACCAATCTCCACCGCACCGGATTTGGTGGCGATATCGCAGGCGATAATCGAGGCTTCGCTGGGCGTGATGGTCAAAATGCCAATCGCAGAGACCGCCTCGTTTAACCCCAGCTTCTGGTACAGCCCTTTGCCCGGGTTGGCAATAAGATGCGCCAGCGTCACCTGCTTGCCCGGCACATACTCCTGAATCATGCGTTCGGTTGTCTGCTCCATTACCCCTCCACAATCTGTCGCCACATCGCTTCATGCGGACGCGGGATAACCGTGCGATAAACCAGCAGGCCTTTCTCACCGGCACTTTCACTGGCAACGGAGACGGCGTTTTCCACATCGGAGATATCGCCACTGACCACCATGTAACATTTGCCACCGATACCGAAGGCCATATGCACACGCACCAGCGTGACGTTTGACGCCTTCACCGCGCGGTCTGCGGCGCTGACGCAGGCGGCAACGCTCCAGGTTTCTACCACGCCAAGGGCCTGGCGCTGTTCGACGGCATTCAGACCGCTTATGGCAGGCAGCACGCTGGCGTGGATATTCGCCAGTACAAGGCTGTCTACCAGCATCTCGCCAGCCAGACTGTCACCAGCCGTGATGGCCTGCTGCACCGCACCCACATCGCCGCCGATCATCAGCAAAAATTTGCCGGGGCACAGCGTCTTACTCACCAGTAGCGTGACGTTGGCACTTTTGAGCATCACGTCGCCAAGCTCCATGCCCTTCGCAATACTGGTCAGTTCTAAAATTCCAATCGCCTGAGACATGGTTATCCTCTTACTACCGTTATGGTCTGTTCAGTTACGGCGCTGACCGTGCCGTCGATGCTGGCGTGGACGGGTGCGCCGAGCGCGCCATCGGGAATAGAGGCAATGCACTGGCCGCGCGTGACCGCCGTACCTTGTTGCACACAGGGCACGGCGGGGACACCAATATGCTGGCGCAGCGGCAGGCAAACCTGTAAGGGTTCAACGGTAAGTTGCGTGAGTGGAGCCTCCTGATACCAGTCGTTGAGCGCGAGCTTACTAATGAGCCGTTTCACCGGGATCAAGCGATAGCGTGCCATTGCATCCGCCTCGCGCAGCGGGCCTTGATAACGCGCGCCGTGCTGGCGCAGTTCGTTTTTCAACAAGCGGTTGACGCGCATCGGGGAAATACCCACCGGGCAGGCAACGCTTTCGCAGACATTGCACTCTGAACAGGTCAGGGCGCTGAGCACGGTTTGCGGGGTGGCAACCTCTTTATAGTTCACGGCGCGAACCAGCAGGTGTGGCGAAAGTTCATGACCAATCAGATGGCGCGGGCATAAATCGGTGCATAAGCGACACTGTTCGCAGACGGTGCGGGCAATGGCCAGTACCGTGCGGTCATCCTGCATGCGGCGCTGAATCAGCGGGTGCGATTTTGGCAATACCAGTAAGCCGCCGGTGGTTTTCGTCACTGGTGCATCCAGCGAGGGCAGCAGTGCGCCCATCATCGGGCCGCCGTTGATAAACCCCGGATCGTCGATGGTGGCTCCGCCCGCCAGCGCCAGCACGTCGCGAAGCCGCATACCCAGCGGCACGGTGACCGTGAGGGGATGGCGCACGGCACCGTTGACCGTCAGCGTACGACGCGTCACAGGGTATTGTTGCTCGACGGCGCGGGCAATGTTCAGCACCGTCTGCACATTGTTGACCACCACGCCGACGCTGACCGGCAGCGCGGCAGGCGGCACGCGCCGCCCGGTTGCCAGCCAGATGGTGATCACTTCATCCCCCGCCGGGTAGACATCCGGCAGAATATGCAGTCGAATCTCGGGCGGCAACAAAGGCATCAGGGCCGCGATCGCGGCGTGATATTTCTCTTTCAGCGCGATAATGCCTTCGCGCGCGCCGGTCGCCTGCATGCCATACAGCACGCCGCGTACCAGACGCGCAGCCTGTTGCGGCATCAACTGCTGGTCGACTTTGAGCATCGGTTCGCATTCCGCGGCGTTAATCAGAAATATCTCTACCTGTGCCTGCAACTTCACATAGGTCGGGAAACCCGCACCGCCCGCGCCCACGACACCCGCATCACGAACGCGCTGGCGGATGATTTCTGGCGTGGCGGGCGTCAGTTCACCCCACGGGCTGGCAACCAGGGCGGCTTCGCTCACAATAATGCCTCCAGCAGTTCACGCACGTCATCGGCCGTGGCAGGACGCGGGTTGGTTTTCAGCGTCACGTCAGCCAGCGCTGCCTGCACCATAGAAGGAATGCGCTCGCGCCAGCGAGAGCGGGAATCTTTCAGCGCGCTCGCCAGCCCAGGCAGCCCGCACTGCTGCTTGAGCAGCTCTATCTGGCGGATAAGCGCGTTAACTGCCACGGTGTCATTCGCCGTTGACGGGCAGAAATGGCAGGCTCTCGCCAGGCGGGCATAACGTTTCGCTGCCCGCGCATCGGCTGTATTAAAGCGGATCACCGCCGTCATCAGCAGCGCATTCGCCAGCCCGTGCGGCAGGTGAAACTGGCCGCCAATCTGGTGGGCAATCGCATGGTTTATTCCCAGCCCCGCCTGGCTGAATGCCATTCCGGCCAGGGTCGAGGCGTTATGCATTTTGCCGCGCGTGGCGAGGCAGTCTCCTTTGTGTACGGCGACGGGCAGGTACTGAAACACCAGTTGCGCGGCTTTTTCTGCCAGCGCATCGGTAAAGTCGCTGGCATGGGGCGAGACATACGCTTCCAGCGCGTGGGTCAGGACATCCATTCCGGTGTTGGCGGTAATGGCGGGCGGTACGCTAACCACCAGCGCCGGATCAAGGATCGCGATATCGGGATAGATGGCATCATCAAAAAGCGGGTATTTAATGCCTTTTTCCGGGTCGCTAATCACGCAGGCGCTGGTAACCTCAGAGCCGGTACCGCTGGTAGTCGGAATGGCGATGCACGTTTCAATGTTGATATCGGATTTCTTACTGAACCAGACAATCGCTTTGGCGGCATCCAGCGCGGAGCCGCCGCCAAAACCGATCACCACCTGCGGTTTCAGGGTATGCATCTGTGCTATTCCGGCGACAACCGTCGCAATGGTGGGATCCGGCGTGATCTCACTAAACACGCTTATCGGATTGTCCTGCGGGATGGCTTCGCGCAGCATGTTAATGAGCGGCGAGTGCGCCAGAAAACCATCGCAGACTATCCAGATATGCTTGTTGTGAAAGCGTCCCAGCACCTGGAGGCTTCCTGCGCCGCTGTAAAGCCGCGTCTGTAGCGAAAATCTGTTCATGGGCGCCCCGGTCAGCGAATCGAAAAACCGTTGGTCAGCACGCAGCGGCGAGAACGAGCAAAACTCTTCGCCGAAGTGGTGCCTTCGCCAGTGGGCGTGGCGATAGTGAAGGTGGTAAAGCCTTCACCGCCAACGCCAATTCCGGCGTAAGACGGACCGTTTTTCACAAAGATAGAGGTTTGCAAGCTGCGGGCAGCCAGGTTGAGCCGCGAGACGTTTTGTGAATGCATGACGGCGGTGTGGTGCAAGCCGTCCTCCACCACTAACGCCAGCGCCAGTGCGGCCTCGAAATCCGCGACCCGCACCACCGGCAGCACCGGCATCAGTTGTTCCGCAGTCACCAGCGCATCGTCACCCGCCACGTCGGCAATCAACAGACGCGGTGCTTTGGGCGGCACGCTTAATCCGGCGGCTTGCAGAATGGCAGACGGGCTTTTGCCCACCAGTTTTTTATTCGCTACGCCATCAATAATGCAGGCTGCGCGCAGCTTATCGATATCGCTGCCGGTGATGCGTAGCGCGCCAAATGCCTGCATTTGTTGCACCAGTCGATCGGCGACGCTTTCCACCACAATCAGGCTTTTTTCGGCAATACACGGCAGGTTGTAGTCAAACGACGCGCCGTTAATGATGTCTTCTGCGGCTTTTACCACATCGGCGGTTTCATCGACGATGCACGGCGGGTTGCCGGCTCCTGCGCCAATCACTTTTTTGCCGCTTTTTAACCCCATCATGACAATGCCCGGCCCGCCCGTTATCGCCAGTAAGGCAATTTGCGGATGAGCCATCATCTGCTGAGTGGCTTCGAAGGTCGGTTCCGCCACGGTCACCACCAGGTTGCGGATGCCGGTGCTGCGAAAAGCGATATCTTCAATCATGCGAATCAGCTTCAGTGAGACGTTTTTGGCTCCGGGATGCGGGCTAAAGTAAATGGTGTTGCCCGCAGCCAGCATGCTGATGCTGTTATTGATGATGGTTTCGGTCGGGTTGGTACTTGGCGCCACTGAACCGACAACACCAAACGGTGAGTACTCGAACAGCACCATGCCGCCATCGCCGGTTAAGGCGGTAGTGGTGAGATCCTCAATACCTGGGGTGTTCTCCAGCGCTGCTTTGTTTTTCAATAGTTTGTCTTCTTTATTGCCCATTCCGGTTTCGCCGGCACTCTCTTCGGAAAGCTGCGCCAGGTGCGGAGCCAGCTCATCGCGCAGGCTATTGATAATGGCGCTGCGGGTTTTTAACGGGCATTGCTGATAACGCAAAAACGCCTGGTGCGCTGCCTCAATCGCCTGGGCGGGCGTAGCAAAAATGCCTTTGTCGCCCGTGCTTTTTGCCTGCGCGGGGGTAAGCTGCTCGCTCAGAATGGTGCGAATAAGGGTTTCCAGTTCTGACGTATTCATTGATTTTTTCCCATCTTAATCGCCGCAACTGCGGCCTGAGCAATGTCCATGTCCTGTTCAACGGAGCCGCCGCTGATCCCAAGACCACCAATAATGTTGCCGTTGCGCCACAGCGGAACACCGCCGCCAAAGGTGACGACTTTGCCCGCCATTTGCGCCTCCAGCCCGTAGAGCGGGCCACCCGGCTGCACAACGCCCGCGAGTTCATGGGTGGAGGATTTCATTGCTACTGCGGTCCAGGCTTTTTTCGGTGCCAGTTCGCTGCTGACCAGTAGCGCGTCCGGCATCCGCCAGGTGAGCATGCCGATACCGTGGGCATCCACCACGCTTATCACTACCGGCACGCCAATTGCGTCGGCGCGCTCCATTGCCGCTCTGACAAGCTGATGCAGTTCATGAAAAGAGAGTGACATGCTGCCCGACTCCTGGGTGTGTCGAGCCGCGGCACGGTAACGTGTTGCTACCTCGTCAATAAGGCGTTGCTGGTGGGCGAGGTGATCCTCCAGCCGCGCCAGCGCGTATAAACAGTCGGAAAGGCGGTTGATATAGCGCAGCAGCACCTGACGCACGTTGGCCTGTTCGCTCAATTCCACCAGCCGACGCTCGGCGCGGCGGGCGAGGGTGCGGGCGAAGTGCAACCGGCTGGCTGGCTCGCAGCGCCCCGGCAAAATAAAACTGTGCACGTCATCCACCTGTGCCATGGCGCGATCGATGGCCTGTTCCAGGGCGTCAATCTCTTCAGTGCTGATGTACCGTTGCCCGGCGGTTTGGTTTTCGTTTTCACTTGCCAGTTCGGCGCTGAACCAGAAAATCTGCAACTGCACGGCATCGAGAAAGGATTTCATATCCACCGACTGCACAGCACAGGCGCACAGACTGAGCGCCGAGTTCAGTTCATCCAGCGTGCCGTAAGTTTCCACGCGCGGGTGGGTCTTGCTGACTCGCTGGCCGCTAAACAGCGCCGTGGTGCCGGCATCGCCCGTTCGGGTATAAATGGCCATCTTCGCTCCTTAAGGCGCCAGCGTGTCGACAATGCCCACCACCGCTAAATCGATGGCTTCATTCGGCATGCCAAATACATGCCGTGCGCTGGAGCCACTGCTTAGCAAGACCAGTTCGCCCACACCTGCGCCGACAGAATCCACTGCCACCTCATCACCCTGTGACGGGTTGAGCGGCAGCTCGCCTTCGAGCGTGACCCGGCGCACCAGCAGCAGCTTTTTCCCGACCAGCGACGGCGATTTTTGTGTCGATACCACCGAGCCTGTTACGCGTGCGAGATGCATGATTCACTCCTGCTTAACCAGTTGTATGTATTGGGTCTGCGCTGCCTCGCGGGCAAGCGCAGTGATCACGGTCTTGCGTGAGGTGACCAGCCAGCCGCCGCGCAATCCGGCGATGTCCCGGTAGCTAAGAACATTTTTCAGATGTAGCCGCACCGCTGCGCCATGCGCATCGCACCACCGGCACGGCACGCGGGCAAGATCGCGCAGCGGCAGATGGGCGAAACTGCGGACAGGCAACGTCACGCAGACCTCCATTCCCAGCGATAACGCTTCAAACAGATTCGCCACTGCCGTGTTATCGCTATCGCCCTCCGCCAACTGGCAGATAAACGGTAAATCTGTGTGCGCTATCGACAGCCTGTCGTGTGCCAGAAACAGCTTCAGCACCGTGGCATGGCGCAACTGCTCCTGGCTTAGCGTCACCGGATTACCGCTGCGCGCCGCCAGGCGGGCGACAATTAGCTCGACGATGTGGCGGATCTGCGCGTCGGTCATGGGCGTTTAACCAACCGGGCAAAGGCGTTGGGAGCGTCAGCCCCGGACGCATTGGCTTCATCGGTATCAATATGCATTTCGAGGCGCATATCGGGCGAAACCCGCACCGCCACATCGTCAAGAAGGGTGCGACGACCGCTGCCTTCAATGGCGACGCATACCGTGTCACCATGAGAAACGCGCGATACCAGCGCATCGAGTGGCGACATGTGAATATGGCGCTGGGCAACAATCACGCCGCTTTCCAGTTCAATTTCCGCCCACGGGCTAACCAACTTCACGCCGGGTGTGCCGCTGAGATTGCCGGACATACGCAGCGGTGCCGGGATGCCCAGCGTACGGGCGTCGGTGCGGGAGATTTCCACCTGGCTCACGCTGCGCAGCGGTGCGAGTAAGCGGACGTTTTTCAACTCGCCTTTGGGGCCAACCAGCGTCACGGTTTGTTCGGCGGCAAACTGCCCGGGCTGTAACAGCGCCTTTTTCTCGGTTACCGGCATGTTCGGGAACAAGCGGTCATAATCCCGCTTCGAAAGATGGATATGTCGGTTCGATATACCCAGCGGGATAGGGCGCAAGCGCATCTCATCCAGTACCTGGGTGACAACATTTTCGACTAACTGCTTATCCATAGTGATTTACCTTGCGTTGTTATTTACCTTGCATCGTTATTCACTTCGCTGGCCGCTATGCAGGCATAGCGAGCGCGGCTCCCCTTTCTGACGCGGGCACGCCGGATCGAGACAGAGATTGCAGGTAACCCGTTGTTCCAGGCTTGCGGGCGGTAACGGTTCCGGTGCAACCGCGGTCACCTGCAATGCAGCCAAAGGCGCCTTTTCCACTCCCTCAGGCTGCGGGACGGCAGGAAAAATTCCCGCGCCGGGGCGCGCAATGACTTTTTGCGCCACCAGCCCGCCCTGCGCCTGGGCCACGCTTGCGCCGTTGACAATGGCCGACTGCACAGACGCCACATCTCCGGCAATTTTGATCACCGTCCAGCCTGAGCCATTGGTTTTTTCCAGACCCAGCAGCGTGATGGACGCGGCTTTCGCCATGGCATCCGCGCAATTGATGGCCAGCGCCAGACCACTAACTTCCAGTAAACCCAGTGATTGCTTCACGCTGTCTTCCTCCGGCCGTCAGGCGGATTTCGGTAAAATGGCTTCGACGTCGCTGTGCGGGCGCGGAATAACGTGGCACGACTTCACTTCGCCCACCGCGCTGGCGGCAGCGGCACCAGCGTCAACGGCCGCTTTTACTGCGCCGACATCGCCGCGCACCATCACGGTGACAAGCCCGGAGCCGATTTTTTCGTAGCCCACCAGTTGCACGTTAGCCGACTTCACCATGGCGTCGGCGGCTTCGATGGCACCCACCAACCCTTTTGTTTCAACCAATCCCAATGCGTTGTTCATACTGCGATTCTCCTGTGGATGGATAAGCGGGTTACCGGAACGGTATCCCTTTCACCAGGCGGGCGGCATTGCTGCCAGCGATGCGCCGTGCCTGACTTTCGGCATATTGCATCAGCGTAAAAAGCGGCGCCGATGCGGGTAAATTTCGATAGTGGATAACCAGTTGCTGGCCGTCACAGGCGATACCCACCAACAGCGCAGACTGGTTTGCCGCCTGCCAGGCGCTGGACACCACGTCCTGCCCGTCAGCTTCTTGCCAGTGCCATGGGATCCCTTCTTCTTCGATGCCCCACAGCACCTCCTGCCACAGCGACTGGCAGTCGCCGTGGGCGTGAATAACAATCGCCGGGCTCTCCTGATTAGCGCTCATGGGTCGATTCCTTATGCCAGGCGAGAACCAGCCCGGTGGCGACGGCGTTGCGCGGGCCTTCAACGCCGCGAATATTCCCGCGACCGGCAACCAGCCGGTAGTGGGCGAGGGCGTCGGTGACCAGTTGTGGCACTTCAAAATCCAGTGATGAACCGCCAACCAGCACCACAAACGGGATGTCGCGGATATTGCCGGTGGGGCTAACCTGGCGCAGCGCACGCAGGGCATTGGTGACGAAGACGCGCTCTTTCGCGCTTCGGCGGATCAGGCGGATTTTTTCCAGTGACAGATCGCCAGGCAGCGGTACAAGTTCATCGGGTTTCACCACACAAACCCGCGCGAAAACGTCCGGTGGCAGGGCGCTGGGGAAGAACTGCACGCTGCCGTCTTCATGGCGCAGATGGAACAAGCTTTCGACTTTGGCGAGAGGATATTTTTTGATCTCTTCTGCCAGGTAACGATCCGTAAGCCCCAGTTCACGGGCGATGATCATGGTGACCATATCCCCGGCTCCGGCCAGATGGGTGGCGATAATCTCGCCCTGGGCATTGATAATGGAGGCATCGGTTGAACCCGCGCCAAGATCGAGGATCGCCAGCGGTCGGGTCGTGCCGGGGGTGGTCAGCGCACCCAGAATGGCGGCTTCGGCTTCCGCGCCGCCGACCTGCACATCAATATGCAGTTTTTGTTCAATTTCGTGGGCGATCATCGCCATCTGCAAACGGTCAGACTTCACCATGGAGGCAATGCCAACCGCCTGCTCCAGCGAAAATTCACCGGCCAGGCCCCCCGTGACGCTGACCGGCACGGCGGTATCCACAGCCAGAAGATCCTGAATGTAAACCTCACTACTCGGCTTGTTGGTCAGTTCCGCCATTGTCTGGCGCACGTGCTCCAGCATGCCGCCAATGTTGGTGCCCGCTTCGCCAGTGACGTTATCGAGCTGGGGGCAGGCTTCGACGGCTTTCATAATGGTCTCCGCCCCGGCGGCCACATCCACCCGCACGGAGCGCCCATTACTGAGCAGCTCAATATTGCCTGCCGGAATTGAACGTGCTTTCACATCACCAGACGGCGTTTTCACCACCACCGCAGAGCGGTTGCCAATCAGCGCACGGGCGACGGGCACAATATTTTTTGTCTCGTCGGCGTTGAGCGAAAAGACGGTGGCGATTCCGTAAGGGTTGGAGAGGCTTTCGATCACTTTGCCCGGCAGCGCCACTTCCACCGCCGCCAGCATGCCGAGCGGAATGCGGTCGATATAGAGCACTTCATCCACGATGGGCAGCGGACGATCGAGGCGGTTATTCACCAGCACCCCGTCGTCGCGCTGTAAAATCACGCCGTTTATCTGGTAACCGGCCTGGCTCGCGGCATTGATCATTCGCGCAACGTCAGCAAAGTCGAAGGCGCTTGAGACCACCAGAATGTAGGGCTGTTCCGCCGGGCGTGACAGCAGCTCGTCGGGCGTGATGGTAATGCCAACCCCCAGCCCGACACCGCCGGGGGTTTTCGGGTTGTGACCAATCATGGTCGATTCGGTAATGATGGTTTCGGTGATAGTTTCCATCGCCACATCGCCAATTACCGGCGTCGCTTCGTTAATGCGGATAAGTGAAATATCGCTGACAGAGATACCGGCGTGTGTTACTGCGCCGTTCAAGGCTTCCTGAATACCGAACACATTGCGCAGCGTCCCCTTGATGCCAGTGGTTTCCGCCAGCGCGCTGCTTACAATGGTCAGCGCACCGCGGTTATCCAGCGCGGCGAGCGCCACTTCAGTGGAGGCGTTGCCAATATCAATGCCAGCTATATAACGCATACATCATCCTTGCGATTAGTCGTCGCCTTTGAGTTTTTTACGCTCAACGTAGAGTGCTGCGGCTTCCCGTACGAAAGCGGCGCAGATCGTCGCGCTGTAACGGCTCTCCAGATCCCCGGCGATGTCCAGTAGCTCCTGTTTGCTTGAGCGGTACGGGCGCAGGGCGTTATAGATCTCGAGGATGCGATCGTCCGGGACGGCAGTCAGTTCGGCGGCGCGTTCAAAGTTTATTGCCAGCCTGTCGCGCCCGGCATCGCGGGCAATTGCTGCCTGGATGCGCAAGGTTTCCGGCGTGATACGCATATCCTGGGCAGTGATTTTTCCGCTCAGCACATTGGCGAGTGTCAGTTCGTCCAGGGTTTTGTTGGTGGCGGTTTTCACCCATTCCGGGTGTTTATTCGCCAGCGGATAGTCCTGTACTTTGGCCTGTTGCTGAGTGCCGCCCGGTGCGGGAGCCGCCGTGGCTGGCGTCGCGCCCTGTAGGCTGTTCATCCGGCTAAGCACATCGCGAACCATCGATTCAATAGCATCTGCATTCATGGTGTTGTCCTTTTAAAGCGCAACGCGCAGCTCTTGCGGGTTTTTACCCGTCACGACGTATTTGGTTTCTTTGATGTGCAAAATGGCCGACTTCGCCTGGTACTTCGGCCGCGCCATCTGATCGTTAAGCGTCGGTACCGGCTGCGGCGACTCGCGCTTGGCGTAGCGCGCGGCGTTTTTGCCAATTTGCCGGTAGGTTTCCAGCGTCAACAGCGGGGCCTGAGGGAATAGCTCAAGGTTTGAGAGCGGCGGCAGGCCTTGCTGGTGAATGACGGTGGTGCCTTTCGACTGAATGCCAATCGAGATCCCGGAACCGCTCAGGCGGTTGCCTTCGACGGCGACAAAAGCCACATCGGAGGATTTAAAGCAGCGAATAACCCGCGCTTTCACACCTTCCTCTTCGATCCCGGCAATCACTTCGCGCAGAATACTTTTGTGCGGTAAGCCAACAATGTTGACGGTCTGTGAGAGACCAAACGCCGGGCCGACGGCAATAATCACTTCATCCTGTTGCGTTCCCGGTTTGGCTTCGCCAACCTCCGTCAGAAAGCCGCCGTCTGCCGGGGCCGCAGCCGTTGGCACACGGTTGGTAGGGGCGCTGAACGAGACCGTTTTGTCACTGGTTGTCATCTCTGCCAGCACGTCTTCCACTATCTGACGCAGCAGCTTTTCATTGATTTCCATGCTTCACCTCTTAGCCCAGTTCGTTCGGATCGATGGCGGCCGGGATGTTTTTGATCTCTTCCCAGCGTTCGCCCTGTAGGCGATAGCCTGTTGCCGGACCCGCGTAATCATTGACATCGTTGACGGCCGACAGCACCTGACCGTCGCCAATGATGATGGCGGAGGTGTGCAGGTAATCCCCGGTGAGCTTGGCTTTCTGAATGTTGAGCATGTCCTGCGCGACATCGTTAAAGCCGCCTTGCGCCAGCGCTTTTACCACTTCCAGGCCGGTACGGTTTTTATTGATGATTTCCTGGGCGAACTTGATGTCTTCAACGATGTTGCGCTCCGGCATATCTTTCGAGCCGTGGGCGTAGGTCGCTGCTTCCACCTCCTCGTCAGTGATTGGCGGTAGCCCCATCCCGGCGAATACCGCTTGCAGTGCCCGCGCCGCTTTGTTGCGAATGGCAACCACATCCTCTTCACGCACCGGACGCAGGCCACCGTCGACTTTCAGATCGCGCTGCAACACGTTGTAGTCGTCAAAATCTTCCGCATCTTCGTTGGAGCCAGCGAACATGTTGTCGTAGTTCGGCACCGCCGAATAACCGGAGGAGATAAAGTCGGTACCGGGCAGGAACTGCATCAGCAGACGCGCGGTACGGCGCATATCTGAGTGGGTAAAGGTCTGGTCGTTACTGGAGGCGCATTCGAGATCCAGCGCTGAGCAGATCAGGTTTTCCGCCAGCACGGCGCGAATTCCCGACGGCACGGCAGAAGGGACGCCGATGCAGCTTACGGAGCCGTTTTGCAACCCCTGAACGCCCGCCGCTTTGGTGATGTAAATGCAGCGCGCCTCCAGATACAGCATTGATTTCCCTTCGGCGTAACCCATCTGTACTTCGGAGCCGGAACCGGAGGTGAAGCGCATCTTCAGCCCGCGCGACGCGTAAGAAGAGGCAAGAAAGCCTTTCGACCACGGCGTATCATCCCCGTCGGTAAACACCGGTTCTGTGCCGTAAACCGAGATGGTTTCTGCGTAGCAGGTATGGCCGAGCATACCGAGTTTCAGTTCGGTGGCTTCCTCCAGCGAGCACTGCGTTAGTACGCCAGGGCGGCCAACCTGTGAGCCGACCAGCAGCGCGATGGCGTTAAACGGCGCATAACGTGCAACGGCAACGGTGGTCTCTTGTTCGTCAAAACCGCGCCATGCGCCTTCAGCGGCATCGGCAGCAATCTGTACCGGGTTATCTTTGACGTTGGTGACGTGTGCTTGTTGTGACGGGGTGCGGCGGGCGCGCATTTTCTGCATCGCCATCATCATCTCTACCACGTTCATGTGCGACATCACTTCGACAATCTTCGCCGGCGTCATCGCCGTGGTCAGCGGCACGATGTCGCGGCGTTTGACGTTCGGATCGCACAGCATATTGGCGAGTTTCACCGAGTCCATCGCCATCACTTCTTCGGCGCGCTCAAGGTTGATACCGTAGCGGGCGATAAAGTGGTCAATCAGGTCGAACTCTTTGGCAGATTTACCGTCAAGTTCGGTGACCACGCCATTGACGATGCGAATGGAGGGTTTCGGATCGTTCGGGCTTTCCATTGCGATAAAGCCTTCTTCGATCCACTCCTTCACAAAGCCGTCCTGGTTAACAGGGCGTTTCGCCAGCGCTTCAAATCGTTTCGATCTCATGAAACAGCCTCACTGTTATCAGATGTAGGACGGGCGGTCGTTTTTCGGTTCTGCGCCCATCGTGCCGAGCACGGTTTTGCCGATTTCACGGGCGGAAATTACCGCCTGGCGTACCGCACCGGAGTCCCCGGAGATGATCAGAATCGCTTCGTTCGAGAAGCTGGTGCCGTTCGCCGGTGAGCTGTAAGCCACTACCTCCACATTGGCGGATTTCAGCGCGGTATCGGCCATCAACACGCCCACCGAGGCAGGTGCGCCCACGATCACGCCACAGGAGCGGCCAACCGGTGCGCCAAAGGCTTTTTCCAGCGCATAGCTGGCGCGGGCGGTGTATTGCAACTCGATGTGACCAGCGTCGTTGGCATAGACATCACCAAAGGTGCGATCCAGTTCTTTTAGCGCCACTTCCACCGCGCGCTTGACGTCGGAGACATCATTGCCGCCGAAAAGGATCAGCGAACCGTGACCGGCTCCGCCTTTGGTATCGCGCGGTAATTCAATGCTCACCACTTCGGTATTGGTGGCTTTCACCGCTTCGTCCGCCGCCATAATATGCGGGCCTGCGCCGGTGCGCGCCCCAAGGATGCCGATAGAGCGAAAACGCTTTTCCAGCTTCATTGCGTCGAGCAGCGCGCTATCTACGTTGGCAATCACCAGACCGACGGTGTCGCCGATAGCGGTGCCGACAAATTCCGTTAAACTGCAACTTTTTTCTGCCATAGCCGTCTCTCGTTTTATGTGGGTAACATCAGGGGAGGCCTGGGGCGCTGATACGCGCGCGACCACCTGAGCCATGATCTGTTCCACCAGCTCATTGCTGCTCATTGGCTAATTCCCTTCGGTAAGATTTTTTCAACATCGGTGTGCGGGCGCGGGATAACGTGTACGGCTTTCACTTCTCCCACCTGCGCGGCTGCGGCGGCACCGGCATCGGTTGCCGCTTTTACTGCGCCGACATCGCCGCGAACAATGACAGTGACCAGGCCAGAACCTATTTTTTCGTAGCCCACTAACATCACATTGGCGGATTTCACCATCGCGTCGGCGGCTTCAATCGCGGCAGTTAAGCCTTTGGTTTCCACCATTCCTAATGCTTCTTGTTGCATAAAAACCTCGATAAGGTTGACCTGATTTTTGGACTATACAAATAAGCGAGGAAAAAGAATGGCTGACTTGAAATTATGAGAAGGATTTCCTGGTGGTATAAAAACAATAAATTGTCATTTTAAAATTTAACTCACTGATTTTTATTTATTTTATTATTTTATGTGGATGGCAAATTCTTGCTTTTGTAATATCAGATTTACATTTTTAGGCGTGACAGAATAAATGCGAGGTGGTATTTGCGCGTGCGAAAAGATTCTGTGAGCAAGGCCGGAAAACCGAATAACAAAAATAACAAGAATGTGTTATCGCCGGTTACTTAATAATCGTGAAATAAATCATGCGTAATGCGGGAAATAACTATCCGACATAGCAAAAAATTGTCATCGCTAAACGACTTTTTAAGCATTTTTACCCGGAGGTTGCCAACACTTTTCGTCGGCACATTTCTATAGTGTGCGGCGTTGTACTCTGCCACCAGCTTCAGGAGTGCTGGTGAGGTTTGACTCTACCTGGAAGGTGACACAATGAATGATTCAATAAGGGCACAATGCATCGCCGAGTTTTTAGGCACCGGGCTGTTCCTGTTTTTCGGCATCGGTTGCCTGTGCGCCATGAAAGTGGCGGGTGCAACGCTTGGCCTGTGGGAAATTTGCATTATTTGGGGTTTGGGGATTTCTCTGGCGGTTTACCTGACAGCGGGCATTTCAGGTGCGCATCTCAACCCGGCAATCAGCATTGCACTGTGGTTGTTCGCCAGTTTCCCCGGTCGAAAAGTACTGCCCTATAGCCTGGCGCAAATCGCCGGCGGGTTTTGCGGGGCCGCGCTGGCTTACCTGTTGTACCGTAATCTGTTTCTTGAATACGAGGCCGCGCATCATCTGGTACGGGGCAGCATCGAAAGTCTGCAACTGGCGGCGATATTTTCGACTTATCCTGCTGCGGCATTGAATGTGTGGCAGGCGGCGCTGGTGGAAGTGATCATCACCTCGATTCTGATGGGGTTGATCATGGCGCTAACCGATGATGGCAACGGTGTGCCGCGCGGGCCGCTGGCACCGTTATTGATTGGCCTACTGGTGGCGGTGATCGGTGCGTCAATGGGGCCGTTGACCGGGTTTGCCATGAACCCGGCCCGTGATTTTGGACCGAAGCTGTTTATCTTCTTCGCCGGTTGGGGTGAAACAGCGATGACGGGCGGGCGCGACATTCCCTATTTTATTGTGCCGATCGTCGCGCCGATTATCGGTGCCTGTGGCGGCGCAGCCTGTTACCGCTATCTGATTGGTAAAAACTTACCGGGTCATAGCGGTGAGTTAAAAGAAAAACGGAGCTGATGTCAGGATCAACTGACAAAGAAACAGCTTGCAGCATAACGAATATAAATAGTGATCTGCTTTCCTGAATGCAATAAATCGCCTCCCAGGGATGGGAGACATTTGTTATCTTGATTTTTGTTTGGCGACGGTGATTATTAAAATTCGTTGTAAGAAGATCCTGAGTCGTAAACAAAATGCGTTGTTTATAACAATAAATTAAAATTCACTGAGAGGTTTTATCATGATTTCTGCGAGTACACTGAACTCCGAACTCATTAATAAAATCGCCCAGGATTTTGCTCAAGCCACCGGTCTGGCCGTTGTTGTGGTGAATATCCACGGCGAAGAGATCTCCGAGCTATTTAATTTCACCCCGTTCTGCCAGCGTATGCGACAGCATCCACAGCATAGTGTCCGCTGTCGTATGAGCGATCGCTGCGGCGGCTTTGAAGCCTCTAAATCAAACCAGCCCTGTATTTACCGCTGTCATGCCGGACTCACGGATTTCTCTATTCCGCTGGTGATTGCCGGGCATCTGGTGGGGTTTGTGCTGTGCGGGCAGGTGCGCCTGCGCGATAACAGCGGCGTGGAACTGGTGGATATTCTCAATATTGACGATCGCTGGCAGGCGGATCCGGTGCTGATGGATGCGTTCCATTCCGTGCCGGAAATGGATTATTCGCGGGTTATCGCCTCGGCGGATCTGTTGCAACTGATTGTCGAGAACTGCCTGAAAAAGCAGCTTAATTTTGTGGTGATTAAAGACCAGCAGCAGGCGTCTGAAGCGAGCCGTACGCCACGAAGCCAGGGGCCGCACGACAGCAAAATGAAGAAAGCGCTGCGCTATATCGACGCCCATCTGTCCGATGAACTGCGGCTGGAGGACGTTGCCGCGCACGTTTACCTCAGCCCTTACTACTTCAGCAAGCTGTTTAAAAAGTATCAGGGGATAGGCTTTAACGCATGGGTCAACCAACAACGCATGGTCAGCGCAAGGGAGATGCTCTGCCATAGCGACTGGAGCATTGCCAGTATCGCGCGCAATTTAGGGTTTTCGCAGACCAGCTATTTCTGCAAAGTATTCCGCCAGACTTATCAGGTTACGCCGCAGGCCTTCCGTTTGCAGAATAATGAAAACTATGACGGCGATTAAATTTTTAATGGCAATAAATTGTTATTTGAAACGGCAATAAGTTCTTTCTGAGGCCTTAATAGATAAGGCATTTGTAAAATGTCTGAGCAATAAATTGTCATGGCGCAACAAATTATTGTTCCTGCAAAGATAAACTGAACCAGTTTTTATTTCCCGGCTGCGATATAGTGCGTTCAGGGAAACATCACGGCGCATAAATACGAACCGTGATAAACAATCCGACAGGTTTCGCCACGATAATAGTGTGGTAGGGAAGGGGGTGAGAATCCCCCGCAGCCCCCGCTGCTGTGATGCTGACAACCCCGTATTCACCACTGATCGCAGGATCGGGAAGGACGGGTGAGGATGACGCTAAGCCAGAAGACCGACCTGATGGATCTCTATCAACAACTTCGGTGGGAAGTGGGTTGCTCAGAAGCGTACGGTCGAAAGACCGGGGAAACGCGCGTCCTGACTACATCTTTTCCACCCGTAACGGGGCTTCTGGAATGTCAGACTGGCGCAGCGCCTTTATTCTTGCCGGAACCGGCAGCGGCTGTGGGAAAACCACCGTCACGCTGGGGCTGCTTACGTTATTGCAGCGCTCAGGCTTGCGCGTGCAACCCTTCAAAGTCGGGCCGGACTACCTCGATAGCGCCTGGCACACCGCCGTTACCGGTGTTGCTTCCCGTAACCTCGACAGGTTTATGCTGCCAGCGCCCACCCTTAATGCCCTTTTTACTGAACACCTGCTCGCAGCCGATGTGGCCGTCATTGAAGGCGTGATGGGGCTTTATGATGGCTACGGTACCGACCCCCACTATTGCAGCAGCGCCGCGCTGGCAAAACAGCTCGGTATACCGGTCATCCTGCTGGTTGATGGCAAAGCCGTTTCCACCTCCATTGCCGCGACGGTCATGGGCTTTCAACATTTCGACCCGCAACTGCCCATTGCCGGGGTTATCGTCAATCGCGTCAACAGCGACACGCATTTCCAGTTGCTGAAACAGGCCATTGAACACTATTGCGACATCCCGGTTCTCGGCTATGTGCCGGTTGTCCCTGACATTGCGCTGCCGGAGCGCCACCTTGGGCTGGTCACTGCCCGCGAAACGGTAGTCGAAACCCAGCCCTGGCAAGCCTTTGCCGACCGCCTGGCGCAAACGCTTGATATTCACCGCTTGCTCTTGCTGACCCGGCTGGAAAAACTGCCCGCCGGTGAACTGCCGGTGTGCCCGTGCGAACAGGCAGGCGCGGGGCTGACGCTGGCAGTAGCCGATGACGAAGCCTTCAATTTCTACTACCCCGATAACCTGCAACTGCTGGAACGCGCGGGCGTGCGTATTGTGCGTTTTAGCCCGCTGCATGACCGCGAACTGCCCGATTGCCAGATGCTGTGGCTCGGCGGCGGCTATCCGGAATTGCATGCGCAAGCACTCTCTGCCAACCAGTCGATGCTGGGAGCCATCCGCCGCGCGCACCAGCGCGGCGTGGCAATTTACGCCGAATGCGGCGGCCTGATGTACCTCGGCGATACATTGTGCGATGCAGAAAATAACGAATGGCCGATGGTCGGCGTGATCCCAGGCCACAGCCGGATGGGTAAACGGCTGACCCGCTTTGGCTACTGCGAAGCCCGCGCCATGCAACAGACCTTGCTGGCCGCGCCTGGCGAAACGCTGCGCGGCCATGAGTTCCACTATTCGGACTTTGCCCCGCGCACAGAAGCCGTGCTGGATTGCCATAAAACCCGCGATGGCGAAGTGCTAAAGCGTTGGCAAGGCGGCTGGCAGGTCGGCAACACCTTTGCCAGTTATTTGCATCTTCACTTCGCCCAGCGCCCGCAGATGCTCAACCGTTGGTTTGCCGCTGCAAGGAGCGCCCAATGACGCTGCTTGCATGGGGGCTCGCTTTTTTGCTCGATCGCCTGCTCGGCGACCCGCCGCACTGGCCGCATCCGGTGCGCTGGATTGGCGCACTTATTACGCTGACTCAGCGCGCCGTGCGTAAGGTTTGCCACAGTGATACCGCGTTACGTATTGGCGGTGGGGGGATGTGGCTGCTGGTGGTTGGCATCAGCTGGTGTGTCGCCTGGGGTGTGCTGGCGCTGGCGAATGCCATACATCCCTGGTTTGGCTGGTGCGTGGAAGTGTGGATGATTTACACCACGCTTGCGACGCGCTGCCTGGCGGATATGGCGCGGGAAGTGGAAAAGGCGCTACGCCACGGAACCCTCGCCGAAAGCCGCGAAAAACTCGCCTGGATTGTCGGGCGCGACACCGCCCAGCTTGACTCACCGCAGATCACCCGCGCGGTGGTGGAAACGGTCGCGGAAAATACCGTCGATGGCGTCATCGCACCGCTGTTTTTTTTAATGCTCGGCGGTGCACCGCTGGCGATGGCTTACAAAGCAGTCAATACGCTGGATTCAATGGTCGGCTACAAACACGAAAAATACCGCGCCATCGGCATGGTCAGCGCGCGGCTTGATGACGTCGCCAACGTTATCCCGGCGCGCCTGAGTTGGTTGCTGCTTACTGTCGCGGCCTGGTGCTGTCGCCTCAACGCTCGCGAAGCCTGGCGGATCGGCTTTCGCGACCGGGGCAACCACAGCAGCCCTAACTGTGCATGGCCGGAAGGCACCGTCGCCGGAGCGCTCGGGGTACGTCTCGGCGGGCCAAATGACTACTTCGGCCAGCGCGTCGAGAAACCCTGGATTGGCGATGATCTCCGTCCGATAGCGGTGGATGACATTCCCCGAACCCTACGATTGATGTGGCTTGCCTGCACGCTGGCGCTGGCGCTGTTTGCACTGATGCGCTACACCCTGGCGGGAGCCTGAGGATGAAAGAGATGGATTACTTGCAGCAACCGCAGGCTATTGAAGCCAAAAGCTTTGTCATTATCGGCGAGATTATCCACGACACCCGCCCTGATTACCGCTTCACCAGCCCGCTGCACGAGGCGGTGACCAAACGCGTGATTCATACCACGGCGGATTTCGACTGGCTGGACATTCTCTGGTTCTCCGACGATGCGCTGCAAAGCCTGTGCACCGCCATCAAACGGGGTTGCACACTCTACACCGATACCACCATGGCGCTGTCGGGCATCAACAAAACATTGCTGGCGCAGTTCGGCGGCGAAGTGCGCTGCTATATCTCCGACCCGCGCGTGGTGCGCAAAGCTAAAGCCGAAGGCATGACCCGCTCGATGGCGGCGGTGGATCTGGCGCTCAGCGAAGCGGGGGAAAAAGTGTTTGTCTTTGGCAACGCGCCCACTGCGCTGTTCCGTCTGCTGGAGCACAACGTTCAGGTGAACGGCGTGGTGGGCGTGCCGGTCGGTTTTGTCGGCGCGGCGGAGTCAAAAGAGGCGCTGGTCGCGAGCGGTTTACCGGCCATTGCTGCGCGTGGGCGCAAAGGCGGCAGTAATGTGGCGGCGGCAATCATCAATGCGCTGCTCTACAGCCTGCGGGAGGCGCAATGAGCGAGCAGGCCTTCGACGATCCGGTGTGGCACAACGGCAAAGCGCTGCGCAAGGGTTACACCACCGGCTCCTGCGCCACGGCGGCGGCGAAAGTCGCGGCGCTGATGGTGCTACGCCAGCACATTATTCACCAGGTCTCAATTGTTACCCCGTCCGGCGTCACGCTGCGCCTGAACGTTGAATCGCCGCACATCGAAGGCCAACAGGGCATCGCCGCAATCCGCAAAGACGGTGGGGACGATGTCGATGCCACCCACGGCATGCTGATTTTTGCCCGCGTTACCCTCACCGACGATGGCGAGATAACTCTGCGCGGCGGCGTTGGCGTTGGCACCGTCACACGTAAAGGCATTGGCCTGGCGGTGGGTGAAGCGGCTATTAACCGCACTCCGCGTCAGACTATCGAGGCCGCCGTGCGCGAGGTGATTGGCCCGACGCGCGGTGCGCAGGTGGAGATTTTCGCCCCGGAAGGGGAAGAGCGGGCAAAGAAAACGTACAACAGCAGGCTCGGCATTCTGGGCGGTATCTCCATTATTGGCACCACCGGCATTGTTACGCCGATGTCGGAAGAGAGCTGGAAACGCTCGCTGGCGATGGAGTTGGAGCTAAAACGCGCCGCCGGGCTGGAGCGGGTGATCCTCGTGCCGGGTAACCACGGCGAGCGTTTTGTGCGTGAGCAACTGGGCGTCTCCGGCGAGCTGGTGGTCACCATGAGTAACTTTGTCGGCTACATGATTGAAGAAGCGGTGCGCCTCGGTTACCGGCAGATTGTGCTGGTCGGTCACCCCGGCAAACTGGTGAAAATCGCCGCCGGTATCTTTCACACCCACAGCCATATCGCCGATGCGCGCATGGAAACGCTGGTGGCGCATCTCGCGCTGCTTGGCGCGCCGCATGACGTGCTGCTGGCGATCAGCGAGTGCGACACCACTGAAGCGGCGATGGAGCATATCGACGCCGCTGGTTTCAGCCATCTTTACGACCACCTGGCGCGGCGCATCTGCCTGCGCATTGAGCAGATGCTGCGCTTTACCAAAACCCCGCCGCAATGCGACGCCATTATGTTCTCGTTTGATAACAACGTACTGGGTGCGAACCGCCCGGTCGCGGCGATAGCCCGGGAGTTGCAATGCTGACCGTAGCCGGGATGGGGCCGGGCAACCTCGCGCTGATGACGCCGATGGCGCTGGAGGCGGTCGCGCAGGCCGAGGTGTTGGTGGGCGGAAAACGCCACCTGGCGCAGTTCCCGGACTTTGCAGGCGAGATCAAAACTCTCGACGCCGATATCCCCGGTTTGCTGGCGTGGCTTGAGCCACAGCATGCGCGGCGCGTGGTGGTGCTGGCTTCCGGTGACCCGCTGTTTTACGGCATCGGCAGCCGACTGGTGGCGCATTTCGGTATGCAGCGGGTGCGCATTATTCCCGGCATCAGCGCTGTGCAATATCTCTGCTCGCGCACCGGTATCGATATGAATGATATCTGGCTTACCAGCAGCCACGGGCGGGAAGTGGATTTTGCGGCACTGGCGAACGCGTCGAAAGTGGCGATGGTGACCGACGCGCGCTGCGGGCCAAAAGCGATTGCCGACGCGCTGATAGCCCGCAGCGCAGCGCATCGCTGGCTGGTGATTGGCGAAAATCTCGGCATGGACAATGAGCGCATTCACTGGTTGCGCCCGGCGGATGTTCAGGCGCAATACGACATGAATGTGGTGGTGATCCTCAATGAAAGATGAGCTGTTTAAACGCACAGAAAAAGTCCCGATGACCAAAGAGGCGGTGCGCGCGCTGGCGCTGTCGAAACTGCAATTACACCAGGCCCGTCACTTGATTGATATTGGCGCGGGTACCGGCAGTGTCTGCATCGAAGCGGCAAAAATGTACCCAGAATTACAGGTCACCGCCATTGAGCGCAGCCCGGCGGCGCTGGGTGTGCTGGAAGAAAACTGCCTGCACTTTAACTGTCGCAACATCGCCATAGTTCCCGGCGTTGCGCCGCTGTTTGTCGGCCAGCCTGCGGATGCGGTGTTTATGGGTGGTAGCGGTGGCAATCTCACACAACTGATTGACTGGTCGCTGGCGCAGCTTAACCCCGGCGGTCGGCTGGTGATGACCTTTATCTTGCAGGAAAACCTCAGCGCCGCGCTGGCGCACCTCGCAAGCCGTGACGTTGCCGCGCTCGACTGCCAGCAGCTTCAGGTCTCGTTGCTGACGCAGCTCGGTAGCGGCCACTACTTCAAACCCCATAACCCCGTTTTTTTGCTTTCCTGCGAAAAGGAGAACTCCCATGGCTGACAACAGCGGGACACAGGTCTGGTTTGTCGGAGCCGGGCCGGGCGACAGGGAGTTAATCACCCTGAAAGGCTACCGTCTGCTACAGCAGGCGCAGGTGGTTATCTACGCCGGGTCGCTTATCAATACCGAACTGCTGGCGTATTGCCCTCCTGATGCCGCGTGTCACGACAGCGCCGAACTGCACCTGGAGCAAATCATCGATTTGATGGCGGCTGGCGTGAAGGCCGGGAAAATCGTAGTGCGCCTGCAAACCGGCGATGTTTCGCTGTATGGCTCGGTACGCGAGCAGGGCGAAGAGCTGACCCGGCGCGGCATCCGCTGGCAAGTGGTGCCCGGCGTGAGTGCATTTCTCGGCGCGGCGGCGGAGCTGGGCGTTGAGTACACCGTGCCGGAAGTGTCGCAGAGCCTGATTATCACGCGGCTGGAAGGGCGCACTCCGGTGCCGCCGCGCGAGCAGCTGGAGTCGTTTGCCAGCCACCAGACCTCGATGGCGATTTACCTCTCGGTGCAGCGCATCCACCGCGTGGCGGAGCGGCTTATCGACGGCGGCTATCCGCCAGAGACGCCGGTGGCGGTGATTTATAAAGCGACCTGGCCCGGGAGCCAGACGGTACGCGGGACGCTGGCGGATATCGGCGACAAGGTGCGCGAAGCGGGCATTCGCAAAACCGCGCTGATCCTCGTTGGCGCGTTTCTCGGCGAGGAGTACCACTACTCGCGGCTCTATGCGGCGGACTTTAGCCATGAATACCGTAAAGCCTGAATCCATCGCGCTGTTTTGCCTGACGCCGGGCGGCGTGGCGCTGGCGAGACGTCTGAAACAGGCGCTGCCGATGACCTGTTTCACCAGTGAAAAACTGCTGAGCGACGGTTTTCAGCCCTTCGAAGGCGGCTTTGCTCAGACTCTGCGCGACGCCTTCAGCAACTTCTCGGCGGTGGTGTTTATCGGCGCGACGGGCATTGCGGTACGCATTATTGCCCCGCTGGTGAATGACAAGTTTATCGACCCGGCGGTGATCGTGATTGATGAACGCGGTCAGCATGTCATCAGCCTGCTCTCCGGGCATTACGGCGGGGCCAATGCGCTGGCGCGTTATCTGGCAGGCGTGCTCGACGCCGACCCGGTGATCACCACGGCCACCGACGTTAACGAGCTGGCGGCGCTGGACACGCTGGCAAGCCAGCTTGATGCGCGCATGGAGGATTTTCGCCCGGCGGTAAAGACCATCAACCACATGCTGGTAAGCGGTAAACGCATCGGCCTGTGGTGTGAAGCGCCAATGCGCAGTGAACTGGCGAGTTGCGATACGCGCGGCTTCGTGGCGGTGGCGTCTCTCGATGCGCTGCCGGAACTGGATGCGCTGGTTTGCGTGACCACGCAGGCACAACTGCCGCCGCTTGCGCTACCGGTGTTCAAGCTGGTGCCGAAACGTGTGGTCGCGGGGATTGGCTGTCGGCGCGATACGCCGTTTGCCCTGTTATCGGCGTTGCTGCACCGCCAGATGCAGACACAGGCGTTCGATCCGCTGGCGCTGCGGGCGATTGGCAGCATCAGCTTAAAGCAGGACGAACAAGGGCTTCGGCAACTGGCGCAGTCGCTGCGGGTACCGTTTGAAATCTTTAGCGCGCAGGCGCTGCGTCAGCATGAACACCATTTTCCCGCATCCGACTTTGTGCGGCACACCGCCGGTGTCGGCAGCGTTTCCGGCCCGGCAGCATGGCTAATGAGCCAGGGGCAACTGGTTGGTGAGACTCTGCGCGAGCAGGGCGTGACGATAACTTTGGGAGTATCACACTGATGTTAACGGTAATAGGGATTGGCCCAGGTTCACAGGCGATGATGACCATGGAAGCCATTGACGCGCTCCAGGCGGCGGATATTGTCGTCGGTTACAAAACCTACACCCACCTGGTAAAAGCGTTTACCGGCGATAAGCAGGTGATCAAAACCGGCATGTGCAAAGAGATTGAGCGCTGTCAGGCGGCCATTGAACTGGCGCAGGCCGGGCATAACGTGGCGCTTATCAGCAGTGGTGACGCAGGGATTTACGGCATGGCCGGGCTGGTGCTGGAGCTGGTGGGGAAACAGAAACTGGATGTCGAGGTGCGGCTGGTGCCGGGCATGACCGCCAGTATCGCCGCTGCTGCGCTGCTCGGCGCGCCGCTGATGCATGACTTTTGTCATATCAGCCTGAGCGACCTGATGACGCCGTGGCCGGTCATTGAAAAACGCATCGTTGCCGCCGGCGAAGCAGACTTTGTGATTTGCTTCTACAACCCGCGCAGCCGCGGCCGGGAAGGCCATCTGGCACGGGCGTTTGAACTGCTGGCTACCAGTAAACGCGCCGATACGCCGGTCGGAGTGGTGAAATCTGCCGGGCGTAAAAAAGAGGAGAAATGGCTGACGACCCTTGGCGAGATGGATTTTGCACCGGTGGATATGACAAGCCTGGTGATTGTCGGCAATCGCGCGACCTGTGTGCAAAACGGCCTGATGATCACCCCGCGAGGCTACACCCTGTGACAGGGGGCGCGGTTCTGGTCATCGGCGGCACCAGCGATGCGCGGCAAATCTGCCAGCAGCTCGATAACGCTGGCGTGGATTACACGCTATCGGTGGCAACGCCAACCGGGGCGCAAATGGTGGGCGATATTCGCGGCCAGGTGCGTTGCGGGCGCCTGGAGCCGGGCGAGATGATCGCCTGGCTGCAACAGCATCGCACCCGCTGGGTGATTGATGCCTCGCATCCCTATGCCGATATTGTCAGCCGCAATATTGCGGCTGCCTGCCAACAGACGCAGGTGCTGCTTAGCCGTTACCAGCGCCCGGAGCAGCAGCCGGATCTCATCCATCCGTTGTTGTTTTATGTCGCGACGCTGGAGGAGGCCTGCGAAACCGCACAGCGCCTGGGCGAGCGCATTTTGCTCACCACCGGCAGTAAAGAGCTGGCGCGCTGGCGTGCGGGGTTGCCCGGCAAAACTCTGCTGGCGCGCGTGTTACCAGTGCCGGACGTCGTTGCGCAGTGTGCCGGACTCGGTTTCGGCGTCGGCGAGATCCTCGCGCTATGCGGCCCGTTTAGCGCCGAATTCAATGCCGCAATGTATCGCCAGTACCGCGTCGAGGTGATGGTGACCAAAGCCTCCGGGGCGGAAGGGGGATATCTGGAAAAAGTGCAGCCTGCGCTTGATGCCGGCATCCCATGCATTGTGATTGCCCGCCCGCAGCCTGCGGTCACGGGGGAAGAACTACTGGAGAGCCAGGAAGCCTTTGCGCGGCGGTTACGGCGCTGGCTGGCAACACAGTGAGGAGATGAACATGAAGAAAGCCCTTCTGGTGGTGAGCTTTGGCACCAGCTATCACGACACCTGTGAGAAAAACATTGTCGCCTGCGAACGCGAACTGGCGGCCAGTTGCCCGGATCGCACCCTGTTTCGTGCGTTCACCTCCGGGATGATCATCCGCAAGCTGAAACAGCGCGACAATCTGCATATCGATACGCCGCCTGAAGCCCTGCAAAAGCTGGCCGACGCCGGGTATCAGGATGTGGCGATCCAGTCGCTACACATTATTAACGGCGACGAATATGAAAAAATCGTTCGCGAAGTGCAGAGCCTGCGCCTGCTGTTCCAGCGGCTGGTGATCGGCGCGCCGCTGCTTAGCAGCCATGAAGATTACCTGCAATTGATGCAGGCGCTCTCCCGCCAGATGCCGCAGGTTGCGCCGAATGAGCGCGTGGTATTTATGGGCCACGGCGCCAGCCACCACGCCTTTGCTGCCTATGCCTGCCTTGACCATATGATGGCCGTACACCGTTTCCCGGCGCGCGTTGGCGCGGTGGAAAGCTACCCGGAAATCGATATCGTCATCGACAGCCTGCGCCAGGAAGGCGTCAAAGCGGTACACCTGATGCCGCTGATGCTGGTGGCAGGTGATCACGCCATCAACGACATGGCCTCTGACGAAGCGGATTCGTGGAAGACCCGGTTTACACGCGCCGGTATTGCCGCCACGCCGTGGCTGCAAGGCCTGGGCGAAAACGCGGCTATCCGCGCGATGTTTGTTGCGCACCTGCAACAGGCTCTGGCACACAACATGGAGGCCGCAGCATGAGTGGCAAACTCTACGCCATCAGCACCGGGCCGGGTGCCGCCGATCTTATCACCGTTCGCGGTGCGCGGATCCTTGGCAAGCTCGATGTGCTCTACGCCCCGGCCGGGCGCAAAGGCGGCGACAGCCTGGCGCTCTCTATCGTGCGCGAGTACCTCGGTGAGCACACCGACGTGCGCTGCTGCCACTTCCCGATGAGCGCCGACAGTGCGAAAAAAGTGGTGGTATGGGATGAAGTTGCCCGCGCGCTGGATACTGAAGTGCAGGCCGGCAAACAGGTCGGCTTTATTACCCTTGGTGATGCAATGCTGTTCAGCACCTGGGTGTTCTTGCTGCAACGCTTACCAGACCCGGAAAATGTGGAGATTGTCCCCGGTGTGACCTCATTCGCGGCTATTGCCGCGCGGGCACAAACCCCGCTGGCAATGGAGCAACACTCTTTGGCGGTGGTCTCCTGTACCGCGCCAGCGAGCGATATCCTCCAGGCACTGGCGCAACACGACAGCCTGGTGCTGATGAAAGTCTATGGCCGGTTTGCGCAGATCAAAGGGCTGCTTGACGACGCGGGGCTACTCGATTGCGCCCTGATGATGGCGGAAGCCACGCTGCCCGGCGAACAGTGCTGGCGGCAACTTCGCGAGGTCAGTGACGACCAGCCGCTGCCCTATTTTTCAACCATTCTGGTGAATAAGCAGTGGGGGAAGGTATGAAAGAACAATTACTCAAACAGCTCTCTTTTAGCGGGCTGGCGGCGGCGTTGCTGCTGATGGTGGTGCCGCAGGACGCCTTCGCGATGCACATTATGGAAGGCTTTTTGCCGCCGATGTGGGCGCTGGCCTGGTGGGTGCTGTTTCTGCCGTGCCTGTGGTACGGGCTGGTGCGCCTGCGCCGCATTGTGGCGGAAGATAACAACCAGAAAGTGCTGCTGGCGCTGTGCGGCGCGTTTATTTTTGTCCTCTCGGCGTTGAAAATCCCGTCGGTGACCGGCAGTTGCTCGCACCCGACCGGTGTGGGCTTAGCGGTGATCCTGTTTGGCCCCGGCGTGGTGGCGCTGCTTGGCGCAATCGTATTGTTGTTCCAGGCGCTGCTGTTAGCACACGGCGGTTTAACCACGCTCGGTGCTAATGGCATGTCGATGGCGGTGATTGGCCCGGTAGTGGGTTATATGGTGTGGAAACTGGCCTGTCGCGCCGGGTTTCGTCGCGATATTGCCGTCTTTTTGTGCGCGATGCTGGCGGACCTGGTGACCTACTTTGTCACCTCCGTGCAGCTTGGTGTCGCCTTCCCGGACCCGCAAAGCGGCGCAACCGGCTCGATCGTCAAATTTATGGGCATCTTCTGCCTGACGCAAATTCCGATAGCCATCGCCGAAGGGCTACTGACGGTGATGATTTACGACCAGCTCACCAAACGACAGCTGATTACCGCACAGGGGCATTGACATGAAAAAGACACTGATTCTGCTGGCGATGGTGATCGCATTAGTGATCCTGCCGTTCTTTATCAATCACGGTGGCGAATATGGCGGCTCCGACGGGGAAGCCGAAAGCCAGATCCAGGTTGTCGCGCCCCATTACCAGCCGTGGTTCCAGCCGCTGTATGAACCGGCAAGCGGCGAAATCGAAAGCCTGCTGTTTACCTTGCAGGGCTCGATTGGCGCGGCGGTGATTTTTTACATCCTGGGTTATATGAAAGGCAGACAGCGTGATAGCGAACGGTCTTGACCGCCTGAGCTACCAGAGCCGCTGGTTTTCCGTTGCACCCGAGCGGAAGTTTTTTTGCTGGCTGCTGATGATGGTGCTGGCCTTTTCCCTGCCGCCCGTCGGGCAGGGGATATTGCTGGTGCTGCTGGCGGCGTTTACCTGCTGGCTGCTGCGCGTCTCGTTCTGGCGCTGGCTGCGCTGGATGGCGCTCCCGATGGGCTTTTTGCTGATTGGCGTGGTGACCATCCTGTTTAGCTTCACGCGCGAACCGCAGCAGCTATTGGTTAGCGTGCAGATTGGCAGCGTCTGGCTGGGCGTCACGCCACAAGGGTTGGCGGCGGCGAACAGTACGCTGTGGCGCAGCCTTGCAGCACTCTCTGCCACGTTCTGGCTGGTGCTTAATCTGCCTTTCCCGCAACTGATCGTGCTGCTCAAACGCGCTCACGTGCCGCGCCTGCTGACGGAGCAAATCCTGCTCACCTGGCGGTTTATCTTTATTTTGCTGGAAGAGGCGGCGGCGATTCACCGCGCGCAGACGTTGCGTTTTGGTTACCGCACTTTGCCGCAGGGTTACCATTCGCTTGCGATGCTGGTGAGCCTGCTGTTTACCCGCGTGTTGCTGCGCTACAAAGCGATGGCGACGACGCTGGATGTCAAACTTTATCAGGGTGATTTTCACCTGTAAGGATGTTGCATGCTGGTCACCGATAACCTGTGGTTCAGTTACCAGGATGAACCGACGCTCAAAGGGTTAACGCTCGATTTTTCTCAACAGCCGGTGACCGGGCTGGTGGGCGCCAACGGCTGCGGCAAATCAACGCTGTTTATGAACCTCTGCGGTATTTTGCGCCCGCAAAAAGGTGCAGTGCGCTGGCAGGGCAAAGGGCTTGATTACAGTAAGCGCGGGCTGCTGGCGCTGCGCCAGCAGATAACCACCGTTTTTCAGGATCCCGACCAGCAAATTTTCTATACCGATATCGACAGCGATATTGCGTTTAGCCTGCGCAATATTGGCGTGCCGGAAGCGGAAATTGCGCGTCGCGTTGACGATGCGTTAACGCTTGTGGATGCGCAATCTTTTCGCCATCAGCCGATTCAGTGCCTGAGCCACGGGCAAAAAAAGCGGGTGGCTATCGCCGGTGCCCTGGTGTTGCAGGCACAATACCTGCTGCTCGATGAACCGACCGCCGGGCTGGATCCCGCGGGTCGCGCGCAGATGATGCACATCATTCGCCGCATTGTCGCACAGGGCAATCATGTGGTGATTTCCAGCCACGACATTGATTTAATCTATGAAATCTGTGACGCGGTGTATGTGTTGCATCACGGTGAACTGCTGACTCACGGCACGCCTGGCGAGGTGTTCGCCCGCCGGGCGTTAATGGAAGAGGCCGGGCTGACGCAGCCGTGGCTGGTCAAACTGCACAGCGAGCTGGGGTTGCCGTTGTGCAAAAGCGAAGACGAATTTTATGCCCGCATGCGGGCGATGCCGGTTAAGGAGGCGTCATGACGCAGGCCATTATGCTGCAAGGAACCGCCTCGGACGTGGGCAAAAGCGTTCTGGTGGCGGGGTTGTGCCGTATCTTTCACCAGGACGGATTGAAAACCGCACCGTTTAAATCACAAAACATGGCGCTGAATTCCGGCATCACACCGGACGGCCAGGAGATGGGCCGCGCGCAGATTTTTCAGGCCGAAGCAGCGGGCATTTTGCCGGACGTGCGCATGAATCCGGTGCTGCTAAAACCCACCAGCGATCGTAAAGCGCAGGTGGTGTTGATGGGCAAAGTCGCCAGCGATATGGACGCGGTAAGCTATCACGACTACAAACCGCGTTTGCGCCAGCAAATTATCAGCGTCTATCAAAGCCTGGCGCAGGAGTATGACGCGCTGGTGCTCGAAGGGGCGGGCAGCCCGGCAGAGATCAATCTGCGTGACCGCGATATCGTCAATATGGGGATGGCGGAAATGGCCGGTTGCCCGGTCATTCTGGTGGCGGATATCGATCGCGGTGGTGTGTTTGCTGCGATTTACGGCACGCTGGCGCTGTTGCAGGAACACGAGCGCTGGCGGGTGAAAGGGGTGATCATCAATAAATTTCGCGGCGACGTTGCGCTCCTCACGCCCGGCATCAAACAGATTGAAGACCTCACCGGCGTGCCAGTGATTGGCGTGATGCCGTGGCTGGAGGTTGATCTCGAAGATGAAGATGGCGTGGCGTTGCAGCGCGGTAAATACCAGCGCACCGGCGAACGCGCCATCGATATCGCTGTGGTCCAGTTGCCGCATATTTCTAACTTTACCGATTTCAACGCGCTCGCCGCCCAGCCGGATGTGCGTGTGCATTACGTTCGCTCGCCTGACGAGTTGCAGTCTGCCGACCTGATTATTCTGCCGGGAAGCAAAAATACCCTGGGTGATTTAACCTGGCTGCGCGAAAGCGGGCTGGCGAAAGCGGTGATCGACGGTCACCGCGCGGGCGTGCCGGTGTTTGGCATCTGCGGCGGTTACCAGATGCTCGGCGAAACGATTATTGATGAGGTGGAATCGGGGCTTGGGCAGATGCCGGGGCTGGGGCTGCTCGATACCGTCACGCGGTTCGCGACGGATAAAACGACCACCCTTGTCGAGGCGAACATGCAGGAGTCTCTCCCCGGCTGGATGCAGGGCTGCGGCGGCATAGGGCTGCGCGGGTATGAGATTCATATGGGAGAAACCACCTTGCGCAGCGGCTGTCGCCCGGCGCTGTGGCTGCAAAAAGCGGGGCAGCGCGTGGCCGACGGCGCGGTTAGCGAAGATGGCCTGGTGTTCGGCACCTATCTGCACGGTTTGTTCGACAGCGATGCATTTACCCGCGCGGTGATTAACGGCCTGCGCCAGCGCAAAGGCTTGCCTGCGCTTGATATCACGCTCGATTATGCCGACTACAAAGCGCAGCAGTTTGATATCCTTGCCGACGCCATGCGCAAGCATGTGGACATTCATCGTATTTATCAGATTATGCAGCAACATCAGGAGCCGGCATGTTAACCCTTGTCACCGGCGGTGCGCGCAGTGGCAAAAGCCGCCACGCCGAATCGCTGGTCAACCACGCGCAACGCGTGTTGTATATCGCCACCTCGCAAATCGTTGACGACGAGATGGCGGCGCGTATTCAGCATCACCGCGATAGCCGCCCGGCGCACTGGCGCACCGAAGAGCGCTGGCAGCAACTTAGCGAGATCATCACGCCACATAATGATCGTCATGAAGCGGTGCTGCTGGAGTGCATTACCACGCTGGTCACCAATCTGTTATTTGCTTCTGGCGCAGGAGACGACCCGGATAACTGGGATTACGCCGCGCTGGAAGCACAGGTGCAGAATGAGATAGAGGCGCTGATCGCAGCCTGCTTTGTCTGCCCGTCACCGGTGGTGCTGGTGACCAATGAAGTGGGCATGGGGATCGTGCCTGAAAACCGCCTGGCGCGGCACTTTCGCGATATTGCCGGGCGCGTTAACCAGCGTCTGGCGCAGGCCGCCGATGAGGTCTGGCTGGTGGTGAGCGGGATTGGAGTCAAAATCAAATGATCAAGTTGTTCTTCGCCACGCTGTCGTTTATCAGCCGTTTGCCGGTGCCTGGCCGTTGGGTGCAGGGGCTGGATGTCGCTGATTATGTGCGCGGTATTATCACCTTTCCGCTGGTTGGGCTGCTGCTCGGCGCGCTAAGTGGCAGCGTACTGGTGATTCTGCAACCCTGGTGCGGCGTACCGCTGGCGGCGCTGTTTGGCGTGCTCGCGCTGGCGCTGCTGACCGGTGGTTTTCATCTTGATGGCCTGGCCGACACCTGCGACGGCGTGTTTTCCGCCCGCAGGCGCGAGCGGATGCTTGAAATCATGCGCGACAGCCGCCTCGGCACTCACGGTGGGCTGGCGCTGGTGTTTGTGCTGGTGGCGAAAATCCTTACCCTTAGCGAGCTGCAACTGCGCGACACACCGATGATCGCCGCGCTGGCGGCGGCCTGTGCGGTCGGGCGCGGCTGCTCGGTGCTGTTGATGTTCGGTCACCGCTACGCCCGGGAAGAAGGGCTGGGGAATCTGTTTATCGGTAAAGTCACCGGCAAAGATACGCTGATTACGCTGCTCATCACCGCGCTGGTGGTGGCAGGGCTGCTGGGGATAAAAGGCGTTATTGCGCTGCTGGTGACGATGCTGTTGATCTTTGCGCTCGGCGGGATGCTCAAGCGCACCCTCGGCGGGCAGACCGGGGACACGCTGGGCGCGGCAATTGAGCTTGGCGAACTGATTTTTCTTCTGGCGCTGTTATAAACAGCCCGCAACATAACGAGAAACAGCATGCAGACATTAACGGCATTACTGGCAGGTATCCCCGCGCCCGATGACGAGGCGATGGCAAACGCACAGCGTCACCTGGATGGTTTACTGAAACCCGTTGGCAGCCTCGGGCGGCTGGAAGCGCTGGCGGTGCAACTGGCGGGCATGCCGGGTTTGCACGGCGCGCCGGAGGTGGGCGAAAAGGCGATTATCGTGCTGTGCGCCGATCACGGCGTCTGGCATGAAGGCGTGGCGGTGTCGCCGCAGGTGGTGACGGCCATTCAGGCGGCAAATATGACCCGGGCAACCACCGGCGTGTGCGTGCTGGCGGCGCAGGCCGGGGCGAAAGTGCATGTGCTGGATGTTGGCATCGACGCCGATCCGATTCCAGGGCTTATCAATATGAAAGTCGCGCGCGGCAGCGGCAATATCGCTACCGGACCGGCGATGAGCCCGGAGCAGGCACAGGAACTGCTGCTGGAGACGGTGCGCTATACCCGCGAACTGGCGACACATGGTGTGAAGCTGTTTGGCGTCGGTGAATTAGGCATGGCGAACACCACGCCAGCAGCGGCGATAGTTAGCGTACTCACCGGTGAAGAACCTGAATCTGTTGTGGGTATCGGCGCAAATCTGCCGGAAAGCCTGCTTGGGCATAAAGCCCGGGTGGTGCGCAAAGCAATTGCCGTTAATCAGCCTGATGCGACCGATGGCCTGGATGTGCTGGCGAAAGTCGGCGGTTACGACTTGTTGGGAATGACCGGCGTGATATTGGGTGCTGCGTCCTGCGGTTTACCGGTGGTGCTGGATGGTTTTCTCTCTTATGCCTCGGCGCTGGCGGCGTGTCGCATTGCGCCACAGGTGAAACCCTATTTGGTTCCGTCGCATCTTTCCGCCGAAAAAGGGGCGCGGATCGCGCTCGAACACCTGGGCCTTGATCCCTATCTCAATATGGGGATGCGCTTAGGTGAGGGCAGCGGCGCGGCGCTGGCGATGCAACTGGTGGATGCGGCATGCGCCATCTATAACCAGATGGGAACGCTGGCGGGGAGCAATATTGTGTTGCCGGAGACGAAATAGATTTTTGCCGGATGGCAACTCACGCTTCCTGTTGCATCACCTGCAACAGCGTATCCAGCAAGCCCGGGAAGCAGATATCCAAATCTTCCCGGCGCAGCGAAATCATATTTTCTCGCCCCTGCGGGCGCTGCCATACCACGCCGCTGTCGCGCAATACGCGCCAGTGGTGCGTCATGGTGGATTTCGCCACATCCTGCGGGCGCAGCGATTTGCAGCTCAGTTCACTGCCATCGGCAAGGCGCTTGATTATTGCAAGACGCAGGGGATTGCCGAGGGCAAAGAGCACATTTTCCAGGCGAAATTGCTCACGTTCGGGGTGGTTAGCGATCATACTGTTCCTGTGTGGGCGATTGCGCTGCTTACGCAAGCAGCGGCCGTACTATACGCGCCGGTACTATACGCAAACTGCCTTTCTAAAGCCACGACCTCAAGCGTGGCTTAACCAATCGAAAGAATAGCAAAAATAGTTCGAATATACTCGTACAGTTGTACTAAGATAGACGCCGTTAAACGCACTGCGGCTACTTTCGGCCGCCAACTGACAGTCAAATGACTAAGGACGCATCATGCCCCGACCCATCCCCCTCGAACGTTATCGCAACATCGGTATCTCCGCGCATATCGATGCCGGTAAAACCACCACCACTGAGCGCATCCTGTTTTACACGGGTATGAGCCACAAATTGGGTGAAGTACACGATGGCGCGGCAACAACCGACTGGATGGCGCAGGAGCAAGAGCGCGGAATTACCATTACCTCCGCGGCGGTCAGCTGCTTCTGGCCCGGTATGGATCGCGGTTTTGAACCGCACCGCATCAACATTATCGACACCCCAGGGCACGTGGATTTCACCATCGAAGTGGAACGCTCCATGCGTGTGCTGGATGGCGCGGTGATGGTTTATGACTCCGTGGGTGGCGTGCAGCCGCAATCGGAAACCGTCTGGCGGCAGGCCAATAAATACCACGTGCCGCGCATTGCATTCGTCAACAAAATGGATCGCCCCGGCGCGGATTTCTTCCGCGTGGTGCAGATGATGATCGACCGCCTGAAAGCCAATCCGGTGCCGATCGTTATTCCGATTGGTGCCGAAGAGCATTTCACCGGCGTGGTAGATCTGATCAAAATGCGCGAAATCATCTGGGATGATGCCACGCAAGGCATGGCATTCAGCTACGCTCCGGTGCCGGAAGATTTACTGGCAACCGCGCAGGAGTGGCGCGAGAAAATGGTCTCGGCAGCGGCAGAAGCCAGCGAAGCGTTAATGGATAAATACCTGGAAACCGGCGATCTCGATGAAGCGGAAATTATCGCCGGGCTGCGAAAACGCACCGTTGCCGGTGAAATCCAGCCGATGCTGTGCGGCAGTGCCTTTAAAAACAAAGGCGTGCAGCGCATGCTCGATGCGGTGGTGGAATTGATGCCGTCGCCGCTGGATGTTCCGGCTATTCAGGGCGTGGATGAAAAAGGCAATGCGGCGGAACGCCATCCCAATGATGACGAACCGTTCTCGGCGCTGGCGTTTAAACTGATGAGCGACCCGTATGTCGGCCAGTTGACCTTTATCCGCGTCTACTCGGGCGTGCTGAAAAAAGGCGATGCCGTCTACAACCCGGTGAAAGGCAAGAAAGAGCGCATCGGGCGTATTGTGCAGATGCATGCCAACGATCGCCATGATGTGGACGAACTGCGCGCGGGCGATATCGCCGCCTGTGTCGGGCTGAAAGATGTCACCACCGGCGACACGTTAAGTGACCCGGACAAGGTGATCACGCTTGAGCGCATGGAGTTCCCGGAGCCGGTGATTTCGCTGGCGATCGAGCCAAAAACCAAAGCGGACCAGGAGAAAATGGGTATCGCGCTGCAACGGCTGGCGGCGGAAGATCCCTCTTTTCGCCTGCACACGGATGAGGAGTCCGGTCAGACCATTATCTCCGGGATGGGTGAATTGCATCTGGAGATCATTGTCGATCGCATGAAGCGCGAATTTGGCGTCGAAGCCAATATTGGCCGTCCGCAGGTGACCTACCGCGAAACGTTGCGTAAAACCGTGAAAGACATCGAAGGTAAGTTTATCCGCCAGTCGGGGGGGAAAGGGCAGTACGGCCATGTGGTACTGACTCTCGAACCCCAGGCACCGGGAAGCGGTTTTGTGTTTGAAGACGCGACCAAAGGCGGCGTGGTGCCGCGCGAGTATATTCCGTCGGTGGAAAAAGGGCTGCGCGAAGCCATGAATAGCGGCGTGCTGGCGGGTTACCCGGTGGTCGATGTGAAAGCGACCCTGACATTCGGTTCGTATCACGATGTCGACTCCTCGGAAATGGCCTTCCGCATGGCGGCGATCTTCGGCTTTAAAGAGGGGGCACGCAAAGCGGATCCGGCCATTCTGGAGCCGGTGATGCACGTGGAAGTGGAAACGCCGGAAGAGTACGCCGGGAATATTATGGGCGATCTCTCCTCCCGTCGTGGCATGGTGCAGGGCATGGAAGAGCGCTTCGGCAGCCAGATAATCCGCGCCGATGTGCCGCTGGCCGAAATGTTTGGCTACTCTACCACGCTGCGATCGATGTCGCAGGGCCGGGCAACTTACAGCATGGAGTTCCACCACTACGCGGAAGCGCCGCGCAATGTGGCGGACGATATCATCGCCAGTCGCAACAAAGCATAAATCTTCATTGAACCTGAACCCTGCTCCGGCAGGGTTTTTTATTGTTTGGTTGGGACTTTTGTCACCTGGCGTCGAGCTAACGCGCAAAACGAAGGCAACTTCGTATCACACTCATTCAAAGCCTGGAACCCTGCTTCCATTATCAATTTTGCAGACATGCAACGGTACTTTCGTCACGGCATAATCCAGATATAGATTTGAAACTATATAGCAAATGCACTATATTTCTGGGGTGAACTGTGTGGCAAATAGAAATGACCGAAACGTTTGATGACTGGTTTTCATCATTAGGGGATAACGATCGGGCCAGTGTGCTGGCCGCCTTGATGGTATTGCGCGCTAAAGGGCCGCTATTGCCGAGACCATACGCAGATACTATCAAAGGTTCCCGTTATAACAATATGAAAGAGTTACGTGTACAAAGCCGGGGCGATCCGCTGCGAATTTTTTTTGCCTTTGATTCACGTCGCTCAGGTATTTTGCTTTGCGCAGGGAACAAAGTTGGTCATGAAAAACGTTTCTATGATGTGATGATCCCCATTGCAGACCGTGAATTAATGCTCCACCTGCAAAAGATCAATAAGAGGAATTAACGCGATGAGTAAAACGCTGGAACAACTGATTGCAGAACAAAAGCCTGAGGTTGTCGCGACCGCGCAGGCACAGGCACAGGAGATGCTGCTTAACATCCACCTTGCTGAATTACGTGAGCGTGTACAAAAAACGCAAATCGAAATGGCGCAAGAGTTGGGGCTAAAGCAACCTACCGTGGCCGTAATGGAAAAGCAGGGGAGAGACATTAAGTTATCGACACTGAAGCGCTACGTTGAAGCGACAGGCAGTAAACTGCGGATCGATATCGAATTGCCCGATGGTTCTCATTACGGCTTTGCCCTCTGATCACCATAACCATAGAAGCAGACTATGATTAGCAGAGATCCGCAGCGCCCGAGGGAAGGATATTATGCGTCGAGTCATACTGCTTTGCTGTTGTGTTCTTCTGTTCTCTGCCCAGCCAGCGCGGGCGGTGAGTTACCCATTGCCGCCAGAAGGTAGCCGCCTGGTGGGTAGCCCGCAAACCATCACCGTTCCGCACGACAATACGTTTCCGCTTGAGGCTTTCGCCGCGCAATATGGCCAGGGCTTGAGCAATATGCTGGAAGCGAACCCGGACGCCGATCCCTTTTTGCCAAAAGCAGGCTCGCAATTAGTGATCCCGCAGCAGGTCATTCTGCCGGCAACGGTGCGCGAAGGGATTGTGGTTAACGTGGCGGAAATGCGTCTCTACTACTATCCGAAAGAGGGTAATACGGTCGAAATCATGCCAATTGGCATCGGCCAGGCCGGACGTGAAACGCCGCGCAACTGGGTTACCGCCGTAGAGCGTAAGCAGGAAGGGCCGACCTGGACACCGACGCCGAATACGCGCAAAGCATATGCCAAAGAGGGCAAAACGTTACCCGCGTTTGTCCCGGCCGGGCCGGATAACCCGATGGGGCTGTACGCGATTTATATTGGCAGGCTGTATGCCATTCACGGAACAAATGCGAATTTCGGCATCGGGCTGCGCGTCAGCCAGGGCTGTATCCGTTTGCGCGCTGAGGATATTAAATATCTGTTTGATAATGTCCCGGTCGGGACGCGCGTGCAGCTTATCGATCAGCCTGTAAAAGTGACCACCGAACCGGATGGCAGCAGTTGGGTGGAAGTCCACGAACCGCTGTCGCGCAACCGCGCCGAGTTTGAGTCCAGCAACAAAGTCCCGCTGCCGGCCACACCGGTATTGAGCGCCTTAATGAAAGGCGAGGGGATTGATGCCAGCCGGACGACGATGGCGCTGGAACGCCGCTCCGGGATGCCGGTGAATATCAGTGCGTCGGCGGAAAGTGAAACGGCCGCAACGGGGCAGATGTCGCAAAACGAGGGCCTGTGGCTTACTCAATAAATTTGAACCATATTGTTAAATCAATGTTATTTCTTCTCCTGACGTAAAGCGTAAAGTAAGAGGCATACAAAATTTCACTGAACGAAGGACGGTTACGTCATGAAAAAGATTGGTTTTTTATCCTTTGGCCACTGGACGCCTTCACCGCAATCTGGCACCCGCTCTGCCGCTGATGCGCTGCTGCAATCCATCGATCTGGCTGTGGCCGCTGAAGAACTGGGCGCTAACGGTGCTTATTTCAGGGTGCACCATTTTGCCCGTCAGCTTGCTTCTCCGTTCCCGTTGCTGGCCGCCATTGGCGCGAAAACCCGCAACATCGAGATTGGCACCGGCGTTATCGATATGCGTTATGAAAACCCGCTGTATATGGCGGAAAGCGCCAGCGCGGCAGATTTGATTTCCGGCGGGCGTTTGCAACTGGGTATCAGCCGTGGTTCACCGGAGCAGGTGATTGATGGCTGGCGCTATTTCGGCTATCAGCCAGCCGAGGGCGAAACCGAGTCTGATATGGCGCGTCGTCACACTGAAGTGCTGCTGGATGTGCTGCGTGGTGAAGGGTTCGCGAAACCAAACCCGCAACCCATGTTCCCGAACCCGCCGGGCATGTTGCGCTTGGAGCCGCATTCTGAAGGTTTACGCGAGCGTATCTGGTGGGGCGCTGGTTCGAATGCCACGGCGGTCTGGGCGGCGAAACTGGGGATGAATTTGCAAAGCTCCACGCTGAAAGATGATGAAACGGGCGAGCCGTTTCATATTCAGCAGGCGAAGCAGATCCGCGCCTACCGCGAAGCCTGGGTAGAAGCCGGGCATACGCGCACACCGCGCGTGTCGGTCAGCCGCAGTATTTTTGCCCTGATCAACGACAGGGACCGGGCGTATTTCGGCGGTACGCGTGATGAAGAAGACAAAGTGGGCTTTCTGGATGAGAAAACCCGCGCCATCTTTGGCCGCAGCTACGCCGCCGAGCCGGACAAGCTGGTTGAGCAACTTAAAAAAGATGAGGCGATTGCCGAAGCGGATACGTTATTGCTGACCGTGCCGAACCAGCTTGGCGTGGAGTACAACACGCACGTGATCGAAGCCATTTTGAAACATGTTGCCCCGGCGATGGGCTGGCGTGATTAACACTGGCTGATAATCAAACTAAACCTGAATTTCCTTTTTTGTCACGACCAGCACAATGATCGCTAATCGACGCTGAGGAGCGAATCAGGGGGCTGGGATGGAGTTACTTATTGTTGGAATTGGGGACATGCTGCTGCATCAATTCAATGATCCAGTCAATAAAAACGCGCAGTCTGGCGTTGACATGGCGGTTCGGCGGAAATGCCAGGTACAGGGGCATTGGATTAATACGCCATTGTTCAAATAACGGAATCAAGGCGCCACAAGCCTGATGTGCTGCCGCCATATAGGTTGGCAGCGCAATCACGCCTAAGCCAGCTAACCCAGCTTCGAGGTAAGCATTGCCATCATCCACTGCAAGCACATAGCTGCTCTTGATTTCAATATGTTCACTCTCACCGTGCAGTACCAGAGGATCAATCTTACCGGTGCGTGAGGACAAGAATCCCACTATGCGATGGTCGGTGTTTTCCAGCTCTCGCGGATGCGCAGGGGCACCAAGGCGTTCCACATAACTCGGTGCGACGTAAACACCGATTTGCAAATCGCCGACATGGCGCGCGATCAGGGACTGGTCGTTGATTTCGCCACCGCGCAGGACGCAATCCACATTGTCGCCGATCAGATCCACCGCCCGGTCACTCACGCCCATGTCGAACTGGATATCAGGGTAGCGCGCGTGGAAAGCCGGTAGCGCCGGCACCAGGACGAGGCGGGCCAGCGGACTGGGCACATCCACCCGTAGCCGTCCCCTGGGCGTAATCGCCGCACTGGACAGGCTATTTTCAGCATCATCCATGTCCGCCAGGAGGCGGATGACGCGCTCGTAGTAGACCGCTCCATCGGGAGTGACACCGAGCTTGCGGGTGGTGCGATGGAGCAACTTGACGCGCAGGCGCGCTTCCAACTGCTGAATAAGTTGTGTCACCGTGGTTTTGCTCATATGAAGTGTTTGGGCAGCTTTTGTGAAGCTACCTGCCTCCACCACACGAGCAAAGGCGCGCATCGCATCGAAACGATCCATTCCTTATCCTCTCTTTTCACAGATTGTTTGGATTTTACAAACAATGATGGACAAAGTCGCTTGTTTATCCACCCGATCCAGCACCTGTAAAGTGCTTTTATATTCATTGGGCAGATTTCGCCCCATTGCAAAGGTACAAACATGACAACACGCGAAGCAGTTTTTCCCGTCGGGCGGCAGGTGCTCTATGAGCGCAACCGGTATTCACCCGCCATCAAATCTAACGGCTTCTTGTTTGTTTCAGGGCAGGTTGGTAGCCGCGAGGATGGTTCGCCTGAACCGGATCTAAAAGCGCAGGTCAGGCTGGCATTTGATAACCTTAATGCTGTTCTCGCGGCTGCGGGCTGCACGTTCGATGACGTGGTTGACATTACCCTTTTCGTTGTCGATCCCGAGTCGAACCTCGACGCTATCTGGAGTGTCCTGCCAGAATATTGGGGGGAAGCGCCTTACCCCTCTTTGACCGGGGTCGGCGTGACGTGGCTTTACGGATTCCAGTTTGAGATTAAGGTGATTGCCAGGCTGCCCTGAGCGTTGCGGAACGTTGGGCTGTGCCCGCGGAACGAACCTGGCTTATACCCGATGGGGTGGATGCGGCAGAAGCGGCGGTGTTACCGATTTCTTTTGGAACCGCGCATCTCATTGTCTTTTCACACGAGGCATGCTCCGGCACGGAGAAACCGTCCTTATTCAAGCGGCAGCGGGCGGCGTGGGTCTCGCGGCCGTTCAGCTTGCCTCACAAGCAGGCGCGACGGTCATTGCCGTGGCCCACTAATTCGCCGAGACAGCGAAACCGCTTGGCCGCATCGTTATGAAGCCATAGGGCGCGTTTGACCAGCAGATACAGACCGTGGTAACGGAGACTTTAAACTGTTGAATCAATATCAGACAGGGGTTAATAAAGGGGTATAAACACTGCGCGATCACCCGCTGCGCAAAAGCAAAAAGCCTGCTCGTAAGCAGGCTTTTCTAAATCTGGCTCCTCTGACTGGACTCGAACCAGTGACATACGGATTAACAGTCCGCCGTTCTACCGACTGAACTACAGAGGAATCGTGTGGAGGCTTATCTTAGCGGCGAAAAATCTTTTGTCAAACCTCATTTCTGGTAAGGCGAGTCAACTGCCGATTCCATCAGCAATTTGCATGTATTCACAACGATTTCAGTGGAATTGCTTTGCAGGATTAGGATTTCTCCCCCATCATTTGAAATGTAATTTCATCTTTTGCGGCTAAGGACCATTTTGAACGTCGTCACCCCCCTTCGCCAGGCTGTCATGCGCACGCCCTGGTATAGAAAGCGTAAAAGCTACCGAGTTCTGTTCTGGCGAGAAATCACCCCCCTTGCTGTACCTATCTTTCTGGAAAACACCTGCGTTCTGATGATGGGCGTGCTCAGCACTTTCCTGGTGAGCTGGCTTGGTAAAGAAGCGATGGCGGGCGTCGGCCTGGCAGACAGCTTCAATATGGTGGTGATGTCTTTTTTTGCCGCGATCGATCTGGGTACGACGGTCGTCGTTGCCTTTAGTCTTGGCAAACTGGATGGCGAGCGGGCGAGGGCGGCGACGCGGCAGTCGCTGGTGATCATGACGCTGTTCTCCGTTGTTTTAGCGGCGGTTATCCACTACTTCGGCACCGAAATTATCAACTTTATTGCCGGAGCGGCTACGCAAGAGGTGAAAGACCTGGCGCTTATTTACCTCGAACTGACGGTACTGAGCTACCCGGCGGCGGCGATTGCGCTGATTGGCAGCGGCGCGCTGCGCGGGGCAGGGAATACTAAAATCCCGCTATTGATTAACGGCGGGATGAACATTCTCAACATCATTATCAGCAGCGTGCTGATTTATGGCCTTTTCGGCTGGAAGGGCATGGGGTTTGCCGGTGCCGGGCTTGGGCTGACGATTTCGCGTTATATCGGCGCGGTGGCGATTGTCTGGGTGCTGATGATTGGCTTCAACCCGGCGTTAAAGATCCCGTTAAAAAGTTATGTTGAGAAACTTAATTTCGGCATCATCTGGGAAGTAATGGGGATTGGTATTCCCGCCAGTATTGAGTCGGTATTGTTTAACGGCGGTAAACTGTTGACGCAAATGTTCGTCGCCGGGATGGGGACCAATGTTATCGCCGGTAACTTTATTGCCTTTTCCGTGGCGGCGCTGATTAACCTGCCTGGTAACGCGCTGGGCTCGGCGTCGACCATTATCACCGGCAAGCGCCTTGGCAAAGGGCAGATTGCCCAGGCCGAACGCCAGTTGCGCCATGTGTTCTGGCTTTCCACCCTTTTACTGACGGTGATTGCCTGGGGCACTGCGCCATTTGCCGGGCTGTTTGCTGCGTTTTACACCCGGGAAGAGGATGTAAAAGAGGTGGTCAAAGTACTTTTATGGCTAAACGCGGCGTTTATGCCCATCTGGGCGGCCTCCTGGGTGCTGCCTGCCGGGTTAAAAGGGGCGCGCGATGCCCGCTTTGCTATGTGGGTTTCGATGCTGGGCATGTGGGGCTGTCGTGTGGTTGCTGGCTATACGCTGGGTATTGTGCTGGGGATGGGCGTGGTCGGTGTCTGGCTCGGGATGTTCCTTGACTGGGCCGTGCGCGGCGCGTTTTTTTACTGGCGAATGGTCAGTGGCCGCTGGCTGTGGAAGTATCCAAAGCCGAAAAAAAGCGCCATTTCTGCACAGGGTGGAGAATAATTCGGCAAACGCGCTGAAATGTGAAATCAGGCTTTGACAAGCACCAGGGGCACCGCTAATATTCGCCCCGTTCACACGATTCCTCTGTAGTTCAGTCGGTAGAACGGCGGACTGTTAATCCGTATGTCACTGGTTCGAGTCCAGTCAGAGGAGCCAGATTTAGAAAAGCCTGCTTACGAGCAGGCTTTTTGCTTTTGGGTACATCATCGGAAACTGCTCAGTTAGTTGCGTTTCCCATAACGATAAACGCTGTGGGCCGCTCTTCCCGGTAACGAATTGTGATTTCTCTTCCTGCTTTGAACTCGTCAATATTGATAACGCGTACAATGATCTCTTTCTGTGCGTTAATTTTTTCACCGTCAGCCACAAATTCCAGCGTCAACTTCACTATCAATCCACCTTCAGTGTGATTAACCTGCTCTGCATGGGTAATAAGCGCCGTGGTTTCTGTACCGGTGCGCTTTATTACTTCATTTTCCCGTGAAGAAATCACTGAATTACGTATGCCGATAAACATCACGGACATGACGATCGTGCCGACAATAATCGCAAACCACATAGAGATAGTGGGAATAATGTCCATATTTGCTCTTAAACTAGCCTTGCCAGAGCTTACTTCCAGCAAGGTATTTGATTACATGTTGTGGTAAGCCGGGGTCTCATTTTGCGGGGCCCCAATTTGCATAATGGCAATCCGATTTTTCTCCCCTTTTTTCACCACAATGGGCAGTCCTTTTCTCAGCAGATGCATCTGGCCTGGCGCAACCAGCGCTTTTGCAGAAAGCAGCGTATTGTCCAGATAGAAAAAAATGTCGAAGAAATAATCATTGCCGTACATGGTATTCGTCTGCTGCCAGGACTCAATCTGGGATTTGTGGAGCTCCCCCGGCCAGCGATCGCGTTTGAGGAAAACCTGAGCAGCGCGAATACTGGTAGAGTTGCCCCTAAAACCAAAAAAAATCCAGATCACAAATGCAACTGTCACCGCGATCGAGAAGATCATGCTCGCTAATTCGAGCGTTGACAGACTGGCGAAGAAACCTTTGGCGGACATACTACCCTCACGTAATGATAAATAATGAATTATTAGTAATGTTTGTTACCGAATTGGTTATTTTCACCATCTCCAGGTTTACCGTGATATTACTGGTTTTGGCCTTAAATACCGTTTTCGACCAATCTTTCAATTTAAACGATGCGGATGCTAAGTTAACCGAGTTAGACATACCCGCAAGGGTATTCGACACAACCGATGCGGAAAGGTTGTGACCGGTAAAGCTTTCGTTAAATGCCGTAATGGTGAGTGAATGCACTTTGGGCTGGAATAACGCTTTTGGGGCATTGATATTCACTGCCGTTTCACTGGTGATATTAATGTCGTGAGGGCTGAAAAACGTTATCGTTCCACCATTAACATTCTGCTCCCAGTTGCCGCTGTTAACATTAATCACCACACCGCCATCAATGGTTTCGTTCCGGCCTTTACTGGCGATAACGGTTTGCTGGCCTTCATCGTAGTGCTCGGTGATCTTCTTCGTAACGTGGTGAGATTCCGTGCCATCAATCGTCGTATCACGGCGCTCTTTCACCGTCACCGTATCACCGTTATCAATATCCAGCGTGCGACCTTTCTTAATGGTGGTGTGCTCGCCATTATTGAAGGTTTTGGTTTCTGTATTATCTACGGTGGTGGTGCGCTTTTCGTGGTAGTAGAACGTCGCATCGCCGACGACTTCATCTTTCTGCTCACGCTTAATGGTCGTGGTGCGCGTCCCGTCAATATTGACGTTTTTATCGTTCTCCACCGAAATATTCATGTCTTTTTCGGAATGCAGATCGACCAGTTCGCTGCCGGGGTTATCTTCAAAGAACAGGTAGCTGGAGTTGTCTTTATGACCATCTTTACTGCGTGTCATAAAGCCCATCACCGTTGCGGCGGCGGGCAGTTCCCATGGCGGCATACTTGATTCGTTATATACGCGGCCAGTAATAATCGGGCGGTCAGGATCACCGTTAATAAAATCAACCACCACCTCATCGCCGACGCGCGGAATTTGCACGCCGCCAAACCCCTGGCCGGCCCAGGCGCTGGAGACGCGGATCCAGCACGAACTGGTATCGTCGCCTTTCGCCTGGCGATCCCAGTGGAACTTCACTTTTACGCGGCCGTAACGATCGGTCCAGATACTTTCACCCGCAGGGCCGACCACGCGGGCAGTCTGCGGGCCGTAAGTGCGCGGCCAGGCGGTTTTCCGTGCCGGTCGATAAGCAATCGATGTCGGAACCACCGTAAAATCGGTGTGATGTTCGCTGCTGCCGCTGTCGGATGTCGAATATTGGTTCTCTTCAAAAAAGTAATTCGTATCAGTGACGAGATAGGTGCCGTTATCATCGGCGAACGGGGCATTGATCAACTGGAACGTATGTCCTGGCGCAATGCCGGTGGCCGTTGCTGTGCCGTAGGTCTGCTGATGCTCAACCTGCCAGCGCTCCTGGTGGATACGGGCATAGCTTTCGCCCTGGCTGTGTTCCACGTAGCGTCCAGGCCAGTCGTATACATCCACTGTGCCCGGTTGCGGAGCGGCGGCGTTCTGTCTCGCCTGAAATAACCACGCATTCGGCTTGCGGAAATCGTAATCATCCAGGCTGTATAAACCCGGCGTGACGCGGTTTTCCATCGACCACTGGCTGATGCCTTCCTCATTAGTCGTGCCGCCCGTTGCGGTCTGGTGATAGGGGATAACCTCATAGCCTTCAAAGGGCTGATATTGCGAACCGGAATCTGTCAGCACCAGCGTGTGGCTGTCCGCGCTGTGGCGAAAGTGATACGCGATGCCTTCCTGTTCCATTAAGCGGCTAATAAAGTCGAAGCTGCTCTCCTGGTACTGAACGCTGTAATCCCAGACACGAAAGTTCTCTGTCAGCTTGTCATCAACGTGAACCTGGTGCTCATTCAGCACCTCTTTGACAATTTCCGGCACGGTTTTGCTCTGGAAAATGCGCATATTGCGATCGAGTTTCATCGGCCACAGATCGGGTTCAACGGTGAGGGTATAGGCGGCATAACGCGTTCCGGAAAGCTCCACCGGGCTGACCGCCACGCGGGTCACTTTGCCGTTTAAATACCGTGAAGAGAGGCTATTTTGCGTTGGAAGGGTAACGGTAACGGATTTGCCCAGCAGATTGCTGCGGTTGATGCGCGCGTCTTCGCCCAGCAAGGTTAATGTCCAGATAAAGGGTTCTGACACCGCCTCGCGGCCTGTCAGTTTCCAGAAGCGAAGCCCTTGACCTTCAGGAAGGTTTACCGATATTCGTGTCTGCATCGTTCAAGATCCCTGTTTTTTGGCGTTACTTTACCATCCTGGCTTTGCTGTGTTCGCCGAAGTGAGGGGCTTTTAAGAAAGTTCTGACTACAAATTCTGGTAGGTACGTGCCGCCGGGGAACGCAGCGGCACAGGATGTGAGGTTAACGGAAAGGCGGTTCGTTGAAGGTGCGCAGTTTGCGTGAGTGCAGGCGATCGCCCTCGGCGCGCAGCAGGTCGATAGCGCGAATACCGATTTGCAGGTGCTCGGAAATCGCCCCTTCATAAAAACGGTTGGCCTGGCCGGGAAGTTTAATTTCACCGTGCAGCGGTTTATCGGAAACGCAAAGTAATGTGCCGTAGGGCACGCGGAAGCGGTAACCCTGCGCGGCAATGGTGGCGCTTTCCATATCAATCGCCACGGCGCGGCTCAGGTTGAAGCGCAGAGAGGAGGCGGAATAGCGCAGCTCCCAGTTACGATCGTCAGTGGTGACCACTGTGCCGGTGCGCAGGCGCTGTTTGACTTCTTCGCCGGGCATATCGCTCACCTCTTTGGTGGCGTCATACAGCGCACGTTGTACTTCGGCGATGCTCGGAATGGGAATATCCGGTGGCAACACCGCATCCAGCACGTGATCGTCACGTAAATAAGCATGCGCCAGCACGTAATCGCCAATCTGCTGGCTTTCACGCAGGCCGCCGCAGTGACCAATCATCAGCCAGACATCCGGGCGCAATACCGCCAGATGATCGCAGATGGTTTTCGCATTCGACGGGCCAACGCCGATATTAATCAGCGTAATGCCCTGGCCGTCGGCGGTGACTAAATGCCAGGCCGGCATTTGATGTTTTTTCCACGCCAGATCGGAAATGGCCTGCTCAGGTGCTTGCGTATCGGCGGTTATCCAGTGACCCCCGGCGCAGGAGAGCGCGATGTACGGGCTGTCCGGGTCGAGGATCTGGCTGCATCCCCAGCGGACAAACTCATCGACATAGCGGGTGTAGTTGGTGAACAGCACAAACGGCTGAAAATGCTCGACCGGCGTCCCGGTGTAGTGGCGCAGCCGCGCCAGCGAGAAGTCCACACGGCGTGCATCGAAGTGCGACAGCGGATAAAGCTCAGTGGGGTGGAACAGGCCATCGGCCGTCTCATCACCAATTTGCGCCAGCTCGGTGGTCGGGAAAAAGCGTGTTAAACCCACGCTCATTGAGCGATCCAGCGTCAGTTCTGACCCGTCAATCACGTACGGGTAGGGAATTTCGTGGGCGGATAATTCCACGTCGATTTGTGCGCCGTAATCCTGACACAGCAAGGTCAACTGTTCGAGTAAATAGGGGCGAAACAGCGACGGGCGAGTGACGGTGGTGGAGTAGCGGCCCGAATGAGTAAAACGGGCATAGGCGCGGGTTTTCGAGGGGTTGCCCGCACTGCCGTTCCAACTGACTGATAACTGGGGATAGACGAACAACCCTTTTGCGCGGGCGTCGGCGTCGGGAAGTTGACCGTTCTCAATGTAATTGCCGATCGCCTGGCGAAGGGCATCGACGGAACGGTCATACAGCGCCTCCAGCTGATCCAGCGCCTCTTCCGGGGTCAGATTTACACCCTTGTTATTCATCTTTATCTCCTTATCTGCTTTACGGCTGTACCCGATAATATGTCACGCATTTGTGAAACGAAAGTTGCGGGCGGTAGATTCAGAAGAAACGGGGAGCAGCACCGGCGCGCCTGTGCACGCCGGAAGGCAGGGTTAAGCGTGGATTTTCACCAGCGTGCGTCCCTGAATCTTATTATTGAGGAAATCGGCTGCCGTGGCCGGAGCCTGCTCAAGAGAGATTTCTGTCGCGGCCTGCTGGTAGTAGCTTTCCGGCAGGATCCGCGCCAGGTTTACCCACACCGCGCTACGCTGCGCCGTCGGCACCATTACCGAATCCACGCCCTGCAAGCGCACATTGCGCAGGATAAATGGCATCACGGTGGTTGGCAGATCGAAGCCGCCCGCCAGACCGCAGGCCGCCACGCAGCCGCCGTAGTTCGTCTGCGCCAGCACCTTCGCCAGCACGTGGCTTCCCACCGTATCGATAGCGCCCGCCCAGAGCTGTTTTTCCAGCGGTCGCGTGTCGGCGAAATCGCTGCGCGGCACAATCTCATCCGCACCGAGTTGACGCAGAAAATCATGGGTGGATTCGCGCCCGGTGACGGCGGCAACGGTGTAGCCCAGCGCTTTTAGCAGCACCACCGCCGTGCTCCCCACGCCGCCGCTTGCGCCTGTTACCAGCACGGTGCCGTCCTGCGGCTTAATGTCAGCGTCCTGTAACGCCATCACGCAGAGCATGGCGGTGAACCCGGCGGTGCCGATAATCATCGCATTGCGCGCGCTTAAATTTTCCGGCAACGGCACCAGCCAGTCGCCTTTTACACAGGCCTGCGCCGCAAGGCCGCCCCAGTGGTTTTCGCCCACGCCCCAGCCGGTGAGGATCACCGCCTGGCCTGCACTAAAGCGCGGATCGCGGCTTTCACTGACGCGACCGGCAAAGTCGATGCCTGGCACCATCGGGAACTGGCGAATGATTTTGCCCTTGCCGGTGATGGCCAGCGCGTCTTTGTAGTTAAGGCTGGACCAGTCGATATCGACCCGGACATCGCCTTCGCCAGGTGCGGACAGGGTGATATCTTTCACTTCTGCCAGGGTTTGTTTCTCTTTCTGTTCCAGAACTAATGCTTTCATAACTGCGTTTTCCTCGTCGGATGAGGTGGATTTCGGCGTGATGCCAGCTTTGCAGGTGTTATTTATCTAATGTGTGGCGAAAGAACGCCCAGTACTGGTTCAGTGGCTCTGTGCTGCGAAACAGTTTCGCGCGCATCACAGCGCCTTCCCAGCCGGACCAGAACACGCTCGCCAGCGCGTCGGGTTGCGCTGTCTGCGCCAGGTCGCCGCAGGCTTTTGCCTCGCTCAGGCAGCGGGCAACGCGCATTTCCCAGTCTGCGAGGATTGCCTTGAGCCGTTCAGGAAAGGCTTCCGGCAAAAGTGGGGTTTCCTGTAACAGGTTTCCGACCAGGCAACCGCGACGGAAAGCGTATTTCGCCATTCCCTGACCCGCGTGTTGCACAAAGGCGTCCAGCCGTTGCAGCGGCGCGTGTTCAGTATTGAGAAGAAACGTGTCCAGTTTATGGGCGAAGAAAGCGCCGTAGGCAGCGAGCACGGCCATGCCGAACTCTTCTTTGCTCTTAAAGCAGTGATAGAACGAGCCTTTTGGCACGGCGATATTTTTAATCACCGCATCAATGCCCGCCGACAGATAACCGGTTTCGGTGAGCACTTCGAGGCCTGAGCGAATCAGCGCCTGGCGGGTGTCGGTAAAGTCACGTTCTACTTTTGGTGGCCGCCCACGGCGGAGCCTGGGTTGCATTGCGCTTGCGCCATTCATAATTTAGACCGATTGGTTTTAATTCGCCAAACACTACGCCGATTTGGCAGGGGATGCAAGCAAGGGGGAAGAAAAAATGCCCGCGCAGAGCGGGCAAACCCAATCAGGCAGTCGTGTTGATATTACGACCGATGGCCGGGTTGGAAGGCAACTGCGGGATCTGATTAATCAGATCGGTCGCAATGGATTGTTGCGTATCCAGCGCCTTTTTCAGCACCAGGGTGTTCACCTGGTTATCGAGCTGATAAGAATCAAGGCTGCTGGCTAATGATGCGATCTGTACCGGGTCCATGTCGATCATCCTTTGTTGTGGAACAAATATATTCATTGCAGCTTTACATAAAGCTACACCAGGGTATCGGCAAGAGGCGGTGAAACTTTAGGCGCGACAGCGCCGGCCGCGCTAAAATAACTGTCCATTCAAACCGTTACGTTAGTTATCGACCTTACGGTTTTGTGACGGCTGCTACACTGATTCTCTTTACTGGTAATGATTCAATGCCAATTTCGGGAGGATTTGTTGCCATGATTTTCCCCGAATCAAAATACAGATTAGCTTAACCACTTATTGTTATGTTATAACATATCAACCATGAGCGGAATGAAAAGAAGGCTTAGCATGAATACAGATAATCGTATTCCCGTTACCGTTCTGACCGGGTTTCTGGGATCAGGCAAAACCACACTACTGAACAATATACTCAGCCAGCAGCACGGCCTGCGGGTGGCGGTTATTGAGAACGAATTCGGTGAAATCGGTATAGATGATGCATTGGTTATCAATACAGATGAAGAAGTCTTTGAGATGAATAATGGCTGCATCTGCTGCACAGTGCGGGGCGATTTGATTCGTATCCTGAGTCGTCTGATGCGCCGACGCGATAAGTTTGACCGTATTCTGATCGAAACCACCGGGATGGCCAATCCCGGGCCGGTTTCACAGACTTTCTTCGTTGATGATGAAGTTAGTTCTGCACTTCGTCTTGACGGTATCATCACAGTGGTGGATGCCAAACATGCCGGTTTGCATCTGGACGACAGCAGTGAACTTTGCGAACAAATCGCATTTGCCGATGTTCTCCTGGTGAATAAGGCCGATCTTGTCTCGCCCGCTGAACTGGACGAACTGGAGGTTCGCCTGCGCAGCATGAACGCCCTGGCGCGTATCCAACGCACCGTGAATGCAGAAGTTGATATCCCTACGGTGCTGGATGTCGGTGGGTTTGATTTACAGCGCGTCTTGCAGGAACGTCCACAGTTTCTGGAACCTGAATATCCGTTTGAGTGGGCAGGCATTTGGCATTTATCGGCGGGCGTAACCGAACTGCATTACACCACCGGGCCTGATCCGTCCATCGATGTTCTGTTTACTGCCGTACCTGAAAGCAACGAACACACCTTTATGCAGCTTATCGCGCAGGCTGATAACGCATTTTCCCGTGACAGTTTGCGGGGGGAAGTGGATGTTGAACTGGTTCCTTCACCTCGTGTTGTATCGCTTCTGGTCCCTGAAACCGGAGCACAGACGCTGAGAATAGCGATCCCCGAAGAGGGAAACTATGCACTGGTAACCGAGCATCTGCCCGAAGAGTTTGAGCTGGCGCTGTACTGCAATAATGTGGCGCAAAAACCTGTCATATCCCGCGCCTTCAGCGCAGCACACAGCCATGACGAGGAAGTGACGTCCGTAGGTATTACCGTGGAAGGTGCGTTATCGGAATATAAATTGAACAACTGGTTACGATTGCTATTGTCATCGCGGGGACAGGATATCTTCCGCTCCAAGGGCATCCTGAACCTGGCAGGAAAAGACCAGCGGGTGGTTTTTCAGGGGGTTCATATGCTGATGGATGTCAATGTTGATCGTGAATGGAAAGTCGGAGAACCAAGACGCAGTGAGATCGTCTTTATTGGTCGCAATCTGGATCGTCAGATGTTGATCCGGGGAGTACAGGCATGTCTGGCGTGACAGGTAGTACTGAATTTCGACAGCAGCTGGTTCCATTGTGGGCGACGAATGCTAATGACTATATCAACCTGTTAGCCTGGTCGCCGTCTGGGCGATTACTGGCTTGCGCTAGTGCAGATGGCGAGGTTGCGCTTTACTCGGGGGATGACGGTCGTGTGCTATGGCGGCATTCAGCACATGAATTAGGCACGACGGCGCTGGCCTGGTCGCCGGACGGGCAGAAACTCGCCAGCGGGGGCCAGGATGATTCTATTGTGATATGGGAGCCGGTAACCGGCGAACCCTCCGCATGCTGGAAAGCGGGGCGGGGCTGGGTGGAAAAACTGGCCTGGTCATCTGGTGGTATGCTCGCCAGCATTGCCGGTAAGCAACTCAAACTGTGGGATGACCGGGGGTTACTTAAGCAGGCTTTTGAACCTGTGGACAGCACGCTGACAGGGCTGGAATGGATGGCTGACGGCAGTATTGTGACGTCGAGTTACGGTCAGGTCAGCCACTGGCAACCTGGCAAAGCAGAGCCAATACGAAATTATTCCTGGAAAGGATCATTACTCAGTCTGGCCGCCAGTCCGGATGGTGCGTGGATAGCAGCAGGCAGCCAGGAAGGTATCGTGCTGCTTTGGGCGAAATCTGTAGAAAAATCGTGCCAGATGAGTGGTTATAACTCAAAGGTGCGTCATCTCTGTTGGAGCCATGATGGGCAGTTGTTTGCTACTGGTGCTGGGGAGGAAATGCTGATCTGGGATTGCAGTGGCGAGGGGCCGGAAGGCACTGAGCCTGATTACCTGCCGGTACATCTGGGAACAATTACGGCGCTATCGTTCAGTCCCGTCAGTCAATGGCTTGCCAGCGGTGCGGAGGACGGCATCCTGTTCCTTTATGATGCTGGAACACGGCAGGAACTGGCGATTCTGGTTGATGACGAAGCAGTTAGCGCGCTGCGCTGGCATCCGGAGGGGGAATATCTGACCGCAGGTTATGCGGATGGAACAGTCAAATTGTTGCGGCTGACCGGTCACGACTGAGAGAAGCAAATAAAGAGAGAACCGCTGAATGGTTTTCTTAGTCCAGGTAAAACAACGCGGTTAAAAATTTGTTAATGCAGACACCCCAGCCGCAGCTTCGATGTGCGTCATCGTGAACGATTTGAGCGAACAGGATGTCGGTGACGTCCTCATTGCCAGTACAGAAATCAAGAAGGAACACCGTGAAGCGCAATACCGTAAGTAATCTGATAGAAAAAGATGATTTTGATACGCTGGAAAGTATTCTCAGCGTTAATATCCATTCTCTGTCGCGGCCGGGCGGCGGGACGTTGCTTTCAGACGTCCATTTTGCGGTCAAAGCAGGAGAATGTCTGGCCATTATCGGGCCTAACGGCAGTGGTAAAACTTCCCTCGTGAGAGCAATTAGTCAGGAACTGACCCATCTAAACGGTGACATTCTTCTGCGGGGCCGCTCTATGTCTGCTTTATCCCGTCAACAGCGGGCCAGGCTGGTTGCTGTTCTGGCCCAGAATGATACACCTGATACGAGATTATCCCTTGAGGATTATGTAGCGCTGGGGCGTATCCCTCATGCCGGGGATGTACCGCGTAATGTACATGACACGATTGTAGCAAATGCCATTAAAGAAACCGGATTACAACGGCTACGCAGGCGGTCACTTTTATCGCTTTCCGGCGGCGAAAGACAACGGGCAGCGCTGGCACGGGTACTGGCACAGACGCCCGACCTGGTATTACTCGATGAACCCACCAATCATCTCGATCCTCCCGGGCGCGAGGAACTACTTTCCCTTGTAAAAAACAAGGGAATTACCGTCGTGGCGGTATTGCACGATCTGACACTGACAGAATCATTTGCTGACCGTGTTCTCCTCTTGTCGCAGGGGCAATCAGTGATCTGTGACACACCGGAGAGGGTATTGGTATCAGAATACCTTTATCCCGTCTTTGGCTTGACCAGTTTTACCGTACCGCATCCCCATACAGGAAAGGCGTTGCGTATTTTTGAAGTGCCGCATTGTGCATAAATTACTTTCTGAGAGTCAGTGATGAAAAAATTGTTTATATCCCTGCTGGCGATACTGTCCGCTTCAGTAGCCAGTGCTGCTGATTTTCCTGTCACTATTGAAAGTTGTGGGACTCCTGTAACATTCGCCGGTCCGCCGAAAAGGGCTGTGATCAACGACCTTAATATGTCAGAAATGGCGTTTGCACTGCATTTGCAGGATCGTATTGTTGGGCTGACCGGTATTAGTGGCTGGTACAAAATGACGCCGGAATTTAAAAAGGCGATGGGCTCGATCCCAGAACTGGCACCCAAATATCCCACTCTGGAAACATTGCTGGCAGCCGAACCTGATTTCTTTTTCGCTGGCTGGAACTATGGAATGAAAGTAGGCGGCGAAGTGACGCCGGATACGTTAAGCAAATATGGAATCAAGACTTTCGTTCTGAGTGAAAGCTGTGTGTTCACCACTGCGCACAAAAATAAAGCCACGATGGATCTGCTGTATAACGATGTCCTCACGCTGGGTAAGATTTTTGGCAAACGCAATGAAGCACAGACCCTGGTCAGCGGCTGGAAAAAGAGGTTGAACGAACTGCCGAAGCCAGCGGCAGGCACTCGTCCTTTAAAGGTGTTCGTCTACGACTCAGGCGAGGATAAACCGTTTACCAGTGGTAAATATGCGATGCCTACGGCAATCATTGAGGCGGCTGGCGGTAAAAATGTAATGGAGACGCTGGATACCAGTTGGGGAACGACTTCCTGGGAAAGCGTGGCCGCTACTGAGCCGGACTTCATTATTTTGTTGGATTACCAGACGGGCAGCGGTGCGGATGCACTGCGTCATTTTCTTGAGAATCATCCGCTAATGAAACTGACTCCGGCTGTTCAGCATCATCGATACCTGAAATTACAATATGCTGAACTGACACCGGGGCCAGCCAATGTTCATGCAGTGGAAAAACTCGCGCGGGCAATGTACCCGACAGTGGCGAAGTGATGCTCATGTCGTACCGTTATCTCTGGGCGATGTGGGGAGCGATGGTAGTGCTGATTGGGTTGATGTTATTCAGTATTACCAGAGGGACAGTCTCACTGTCGCTAATGCAGGTGCTGGGAGCACTGAAGCTGGTGGATGAGCCGGTATCTGCCATGGTCAGCAGAATTGTGACGGATTTACGCGTACCGAGGATGTTGCTCTCTGTGCTGACAGGGGCGGGACTGGCAATGGTGGGGGCGTTGTTACAAACTACCACCCGTAACGATCTGGCCGATCCTTTTTTGTTCGGACTATCCTCCGGCGCGTCAGCGGGAGCGGTGCTGGTGATCACCCGTTTTGGTGATCGACTCGGTGTATTAACGCTCCCCGTATCGGCGTTTGTTGGTGGTGTGTGTTCCGCCATAGCAGTAATGCTGTTGTTTCATTTTAAAAAGCAACGCGGAGCCGAGCATCTAATTCTCTGCGGTCTTGCCATCTCTTTTTTGTTCGGGGCGCTGACCAGTTATTTCATTTTTTCAGGCGATCAGCGAGCCGCCAGCTCCGTGCTGTTCTGGTCACTGGGTGGTCTGGGATTAGCCACCTGGAATAATTTGCCTTTCGCAGTGTTCAGCCTGGTGTTGCTGTTTGCCTTTGTCCTGTTGCGGTGGCGCTCTCTGGATGGTGTGCTGGCAGGAGAACAGACAGCGTTGTCGCTGGGGATTAACGTGAGTCGTCTGCGCATCGAGATTTTTCTTTGTTGCGCACTGGCAACATCGTTGATGGTGGCATTAACCGGCGTGATTGGATTTGTTGGCTTAATGGTGCCTCATCTGTGTCGGCATTTTGCAGGAGTTAAGCATCTGTTGTTGTTACCTTTGTGTGGTGTCTGGGGTGCAATATTATTGTGTGGCGGTGATATAGTCAGCCGGACGATACTGGCACCGCAAGAACTACCAATTGGCATTATCACGGCGGGCATTGGAGGGTTGTTTATTATTATGTTACTCGCACGTAATTCGTCCAGAAATACGGCCTGTTAAGATCATTTAAAGCAGTGAAATATAAAAACAGGCACTGACGTCTTTTATTCATTGTGAAGGTTGAGGTTGTTGACGCCAATTATGAAACCACCCGACACTCCTTGTTGATGGTTATATTTATTATGGTGTGAGGTAATAGTGTGATGACTTTTAGATATTTTAAAATTTATTTATTGCCTGGCTCGATTTAAATAATTATTCGTATTGGTGATTTAACCCTTTCCTCGACAATCAGGGCAAATCACTTTAACTTCAATATCTTTTTTTTGTACAGCACAACCATAGTCTATTGCTTTTTTCTCAATGTAAGTATGAATGAGGTGGTCAATATGTTGAATTATTGTTCCACAATTTGAGCAAATCAAAAAAAGAGTCACAACATCAGAGGATAAATTATTTTTTTTGATAAATTTGCTACAGCACTCTATTTTTACGATAATCCCTGCCTGTTGCAAATAATCCAGAGAACGATAAACCGTAGCCGGTTTTGCATTCGGATTATATTTCTTCATTAATTCCAGGATCTGGTATGCGCTAATACCTTTTTCTTTAGCATGACTGACGAAATTATAAACTCTCTCCCGGAGCGGTGTGATTCGTATTTTCTTACTCTCAATCAACTCTCGCAGCCCGGAACAATCCGTAGACGATAATGCAGTGTCCCTTGTACTTAGAGAATATGGGCTATTACTCACCGGGCCTCCTGTAATTTTTATCTTTTCTTGTCCTGAAACGATGGAAATCTACTGATGTTTTGATAGTGCCATGTAAGTAAAGAAGAACTGGCAAACCTGATTGTTACGTTATAACATAACACATGATAAGTGAGGTGCCAATGTTTCTCTTACTGGAAAAAGCCCATGCAGGTGCAGTTTTTAAACTTGAAGATATCCTGGCATCAATACCCTGGGATTCTCATGGATTGATCGCTGCGATTGCACAGCAATATGACACTGGAGAGGTGTTGATGCTTGCCTGGATGAATCAACAGGCTCTTGATGAAACCTTATTGAGTGGCAGAGCCTGGTACTGGTCGCGATCCCGATCATGCCTTTGGCGAAAAGGTGAGACCTCCGGCTGCGTTCAGCAAGTACATGATATCCGTCTGGATTGTGACGGAGATGCGGTACTACTGCTTGTGGATCAAAAAGGTGGAGCCTGCCACACAGGTCGGCGGAGTTGTTTTTACAACGCCATTAAAGGCGATGAGCTAACCGTGCTCAACGATCCTGGTTAATCCGAACACAACGAATATCTGAGGAGATGTAAGGTAATGTCCGAAGTCAGTGCAAATTTTCATGGCGATAAACGCCTGCCGGTTACCGTACTTTCGGGATTTTTGGGAGCAGGGAAAACAACCCTGCTTAACCATATTCTGAACAACCGGGAAGGCCGTCGTGTTGCTGTCATTGTTAATGATATGTCTGAGGTGAATATTGATGCTGCCCTGGTGAGGGAAGGTGGTGCAGAACTCTCCCGGACTGATGAAAAACTGGTTGAAATGAGCAACGGCTGCATTTGCTGCACATTGCGCGAAGATCTTCTTCTCGAAGTTAATCGTCTGGCAAAAGAAGGGCGTTTTGATCAGCTTGTCATTGAGTCCACCGGTATATCTGAGCCTCTGCCTGTTGCTGAAACATTTACCTTTGCGGGCGATGACGGTGAAAGCCTTTCGACGGTGGCCCGCCTTGACACCATGGTCACTGTGGTGGATGCGTACAATTTTCTGAAAGACTACGGTTCGGAAGACAGCATTCAGTCACGCGGAGAATCGTTAGGTGAAGGTGATGAAAGGAGCGTTGTTGACTTGCTGATTGATCAGATTGAATTCTGTGATGTGCTGGTCCTTAATAAAGTTGACCTTATCAGTGAAGCGCAAAAAGAAAAACTGATGGCGATTTTACGCTCGCTTAATCCACGGGCCAGAATCGTTGTTTCACAGTTTGGACAGGTTCCGCTGGGCAACATACTTAATACCGGGCTGTTTGATTTCGAGCAGGCCGCTCAGGCACCCGGCTGGCTTAAAGAACTCAGGGGCGAACATACGCCGGAGACAGAAGAATACGGGATCACCAGCTTTGTCTTTCGCGCCCGCCGGCCTTTTCATCCGACCCGTTTCTGGCAGGTGATGGAAAATGAACTGAACGGGGTCGTCAGATCAAAAGGTTATTTCTGGCTGGCCAGCCGTCCGGAATTTGCAGGCTCCTGGTCACAGGCCGGTGGCGTGTCGCGTCAGGGGCTGGGCGGCATGTGGTGGGCAAGTGTGCCGAAAGAACGCTGGCCGGAGGATGATGAATCGCTGAAGTTCATTATGTCTCACTGGATGGACGGCATTGGAGATGCGCGTCAGGAGCTGGTTTTTATTGGCATGGAGATGAACGAAGCAGAACTGCGCAACAGACTGGATTCCGCCCTGTTAACGGATGCAGAAATGGCAGAAGGGCCTCAAAAGTGGCGGCATTATTCCGATCCTGTTGAGCCCTGGTTCGAAGAATGAATCGAAGGTATACGACACATGGTAGGGAAGCCAGGAAAACTTTTGCAGTACCAGTCTTTGCCTATCAGGTTTCAGGGGAATATACGATGCATATGGCCGCTTTCCGACATGGCTGGCTCGACGAAGAGCAAACGGTGCTTGAATCACTTATGTGCTTCAAACGCGCCGGGGCGGATGGAATACTGACTTATTTTGCCAACACAGTAGCCCAGTTGCTTAATCAACATAAACGGGAATATTGATTCCCTGTTTACAAAATTCCTTAGTCGCTAAGCAGGAGCACCGCTGAGAGTAAACGTCATAATCAGCGAGAATTTCTATACTTTAATTCTTATCTTTATTGCGAATTCTGACGAATCGTTTGTATCAGCCCAATAATCTGGAGGAAGCAGTTATGGTCGAAACCAGTAAACAGGACCGTATGCCTTATCTACTTTTCCTGTGTGAAAACCGCATTCTTGCACAGAATATCGATGGTCATGTCATTGATCTTGGTGGATTAACCAAGCAAAACGGCACCATTAACTGGCTTCTGGATGGCAATAAGGAAAAGGGGGAAAACCTCAAAACAGAAATTGAAGCGCTGGAGGATATTGCCAATAAGATAGATTTTCTTTTTCTTGATGGTCAGTTTACCAGCCTTCCTGACATATCGGCTGAATATAAAAATAAGCTTACATCAGCCCCTTCAATGGAAATCGTATTGAATGAACCTGGCGATAAGCCACAAGAAAGCCCAACGTCAGGAAGCTGATAAAAAGGAGGAAAAGCATGTCGGTCAAAAAAATAGCAGTTATTGGTGCTGGCGTACTCGGCCTGTCCGTGGCCCGCTCCCTGGCGCAACAGGGAGCAAAAGTCACTGTTTTTGAGCGTAGCCATGTGGGGGCGGGGACAAGCAGCACGACTTTTGCCTGGATTAATTCAAATGGCAAAACACCAGAAAGTTATCATCATCTCAATGCCCTGGCGATTGACGAGCATATCCGGCTACACCAGGAACGAACTACAGAAGGTCAATGGCTAAAAGCGACAGGGACTTATGAATGGGCGGCTGGTGCGCCAGAGCAAAAACGGTTACAAGACCGGGTTAGCCGTCTTTTGGAACTGAACTATCCTGTTCAGAACCTTTCCGCAGATGAACTTAAGGGCAAAGTTCCTGAAATCCGCGTGGGATCTCATGCCGGAGATATCTGGTATTTTCCAGGTGAATGCTTACTGGTACCTGCCGTTTTTATGGCATGGCTGGTGTCCGAGCTTCATGTTTATAACGCCGAACTGAAAACACATAGCGAAGTGACAGAGTTAACTGAAGAAAAAAATAGGGCAGAGATAAGCCTTGCCAATGGCGAACGTTGGCAGGGAGACAGTATAGTCATTGCAGCGGGAAGATGGTCTGCCGAACTTGCTTCGCTACTTGGGCAGCAACTGGCAATGATCGATCCGAACCAGCCGAATAAAATCGCATGTGGTTTTCTGGGCTATACGCGCCCGGTGTTAACCCAGTTACAGGCGAATTTAATCACACCAGGGTTAAATGTCCGGCCAGAAGGAGGGGGGCGATTACTGCTTCAATGTCCCGACCTTGACAGCTTTGCCAATCCTGCAAACCCGGCACCGGTAGATAGCTATATCGGTGAAGAAATGCACAAAAGGCTACGGAAGCTATTTAATAATATGGAAATGGCACAGCTGGAACGTATAGCTGTTGGGCAGCGTTCCCGACCGGCAGATGGACTTCCAGGGCTTGGTTATATCTCTGCTAAGCGACGAATCTACCTCATGGTGACGCACAGTGGTATGACTCTGGGGCCGTTGATCGGACGGCTTTGCGCGGAAGAGGTTCTCCACGACAAGCGTTCTTCGCTTTTGAGTGATTTCTCTCCTGAAAGATTACTTGGGAAAACGGCAAAGGATTTTCCTGCTTTTTCTACGTTACGTTTCCCGGCCGCACAGTAATTTTTCAGTCGATGTTCACCACTGAAATGAGGATCAGAAAGCTAATAAACTAGATCCTGTTCAGCGGCATTAACAAAAAGCCTGTCCAACATGGGCAGGCCTGAAGCGTTTAAGCTTGCAAAAATACGACAAGGTGTGTGATGTCAGGCTATATCTGGCCATTATAGCCCGCGTACGCATTGGTTACAGTCAGCCAGAACGCCTTCTGTAGAGGAACATCACTACCCAATAGTATCATTTTTTTGTGGGTGTGTTATGTTATTTTATAACATCCTGGCTCATATTCCGCATACCGAAAGATAACTGGTTGTTATGAGTTTTCTCATACTGTAATTTCAGGGGAAGATTTAACAAGAGGTTAACATGAAAATCAGTAAGATAGTTGCATTCTCCCTGACAATGGCTTCGACTCCGGCTCTGGCATTTCAGGCGAAAGATACGACTGGTTCAGATCTTTCAGGAAAGCAGTTGCGCACAACAGAAGACAGCATCATCAGTAACTTTTACAGCCAGCATAGCAGGCAGTTCCAGACGACGACTTTAGGAACCTGTGCTGCTGTGGCAGTACCTGGATGCAATTGCCCTTTCTGTTCAATGTTGCGTAGTCAAAAGCTTTGAGAGAGTTAAATAAATATATTACTTGTAAGAGCTGAAAGCTGAAAAGATTCTGGTGTAATCAACTAGAGCAGTAAATGCTGTAAAGTGGGGTGAATAGTATGAAAGGGAATTTGATATTCATGGATGTTATTCCCAGGGCAAATTCAAAAAGATTATTAAAGCCAGAAAGTAGATCTGCTATCAGCAGATCTACTGTGAAAGGCGTTGTTAGGTTTTACAAGTATTAATGAGCGTGGTCATCATCATGATGATGAGCTTCATGATCGTGATGTTCACCATGTACTTTTCCTGAACCGCCGACTGCAACAATATTAAATGGCTGCCCTTCGACGCTAATTTCACTGGTCTTTTTAAAAAAAGTAGCGTCTAACACAATAATTTTACTTTTCAACGGATCGGTGATGTAAATTTTATTGTCAGCGACTGCGATTCTCGGCCGTGGATCATTCCAGTGGCCATCCATTGAATAGGGATCAGTGACACGCACTGACTGCGAAATTTCCCCTTTCAGGACATCTATTTGATTAAGCTTTCCGTCTTCTGTAAACACATAGGCGAATTTCGCGCGTACCGGGTCTACAACGAAATGGACTCGACGGGTAGGCAACTGAATCAAACGGAAGCTATCCGATTCGGTAGGGTCGACCAGAATAATCCGGTCTGGCCCATAATTACCGATAAAATATTGCATTCCCTTACCACCGATCAAGGTCGATGTGCTTCCCTCTGGCAACGTTTTCGCGTAGGGAAGGTGCCTGATAACCGGTGCCGCATTTTTTTGCGTAATCAGCAGGAGGCCAGTCTCACATGATAGGGCAAAAGTATCACCCGAGCCGGCTGAGCCGTGAAGTCCGGGGCATAAGGCATCATCACCCACTTTTTTACCTTGCAGGTCCACCACGCGAGCGCCGACAGGTCGTTTTGAAGCATCATCAGGGTTGGGAATGGATACGACAGCATAATTATCGTAAGGAACAGCAACGCCGTGATGTGGTGCAACAACATTTACTTTAGTTATATTCTTCTGACCTTTAAGAACGGCGCTTTCACCCAGGATTTGCGCGCTATCTTCCCCGTCAAACCACTGGGCAATTTTGCCCTGACGTTCAACAAAATGACCAGGTTTTTTACCCGTTAGTTCCAGCGGTAATAGTTTGGGAGCGTCAATATCAATGTCTGCATGATCTCCGTGATCATGGAAAGCAATGCCTGAAGCGATTGTGGATACTACGCCAGCACTACCCTGGATAGCGAAAATTGTGGCACCACTTTCGCTGCGAGATAAATTTGCAGGGCCTTTAACATTAAATGTTGCGAGCTTATCTCCATCCAGTGCATCAATAACATTCACAACGGGTTTATCATGATCGGCGACGAACAGACGCCATGCGGTTACGTCTTCATCTGCGAAAGCAGGCATCACAGAAAGGCCCAAAAGCAGCGTTGAGATTGAAGTAGATAATAAGCGTTTCTTCATAATGTTCTCCATCATATATAAAACTGATCGGCGGGTATTTATGGCTGGGCATTACGGCTATTGCTCGCCGCTGTCGCAATCGCCGTTACGTTATGTTCCATCATTTCCAGGTAGGTAGAAGCCGGTTCTCCTGGTTCTGACAAGGCATCTGTATAAAGCACGCCAGCCACGTTAAGGCCAGCTTCTCTGGCAATTTGTTCAACCAGACGTGGATTGGAAATATTTTCAGAAAAAACCGCTGATGCGTTATTTTCTTTTATTTTCTTAAGTATGCCGGCAACGTCAGCGGCAGAGGCCTCTGATTCGGTGGATATACCCTGAGGGGAAAGGAAATGTATACCATATGCCTGTTCAAAATATTTGAATGCATTATGGCCTACGACGACAGTACGCTTTTCTTGTGGGATCGTAGCGACAGTCTTAATAATTTTATTTTCCAGAGCCGCAAGTTTTGCATCATAAGCACGGGCATTAGCCTGATAAAAATCACAATTACTTTTATCTTGTACGCAAAAGGCTTCTGCAATATTTTTCACATATATTCTGGCATTCCCTACTGATTGCCAGGCATGTGGATCAAACGGTGCAGCATGAAAGACCGCTTTACCGTCATAAAAGTGATAGTGTCCGCCGGCCGGGTCCTGGAGAATATTTGCTCCTTTTGTTGTTTCAATTACCGGTGCGGAGGTTTCACTTGCCTCGATCAACCGTGAAATAAAGCCTTCAAGTTGTAAACCATTTACCAGTATGACATCCGCTTTAGACATAGCGATCGCGTCAGCAGGAGAGGGCTCATAAACATGAGCATCGCTATTAGGGCCGACAATAGTACGCAGTTCGATGCGATCCCGACCGATATTTTTTGCCATATCGCCAATAACAGAAAAGCTTGCTATGACATTAATTTTCGCTTTCGCCGGGAAAGTAAAAAATAAAAAAAGTATAGATGTCGTCAGGATACATAAAGACATAAAACCGGGTTTTCTCATTAAATAATTCCCTCGATTTGTAGTGAAAAGATTAACGAAGTTTTTTTAAGCGGATGTTTTTCACCATCATGGCAGCAGCAGAGACAAGATACATAATTCCCACAGATAATATGATTGACGGTCCTGAAGGTAGTGAAAAATGAAATGAAAATAACAAACCACTTATACATGCAAGCATTCCTGTCAGGACAGAGGCTATGCACATTGTCGCTACACGTCTCGTCCAGAAACGAGCCGTCACAGCTGGCAAGACCATTACCCCGACAGAGAGTAAAGTGCCGAGTGCCTGAAAACCGGCGACAAGATTCAGTACCACCAGGGCCAGGAAAATAAAATGGACTGGCGATCCCAGTCGTGAAACTGAGCGAAGAAATAAAGGGTCAAGACACTCAGCAATAAGTGCGCGCCAGAATATAGAAACCAGCAGAAGTGTGAGCAGCGCGACAGAGAAAATTAACAACAGCGCTTCGTGATTGAGTGCAAGCACAGTGCCAAACAGGACATGCATAAGATCCACACTTGAGCCTCGAAGCGATACAATGAGCACGCCGACTGCGAGTGAGATTAAATAAAAAGCCGCCATTGAAGCGTCTTCTTTTTGCACTGTTAAGCGGGAAACCGCCCCTGCAAAAATAGCAACTATCAGCCCTGCGACAAGCCCACCAATAGTCATCGGTAATATATCTAATCCATAGAGTAAGAAGCCAAATGCAGCACCGGGCAAGATAGCGTGTGACATGGCATCACCAACCAGACTCATACGGCGTAATGTTAAAAAAACGCCAACCGGGCAAGCGCTTAAACAAAGCAGAAATGAACCATAAAGCGCCCGGCGCATAAAACCGAAGCCGACAAAAGGTGCGAGAACCCATTCATGAAGCCAGCTCATGAATGTGTAGCCTCATGTTGCCCAGGCAAAACACCTGCTGTGCCCATATTCTGTGTCGGTTGAAGTGAGGTATGGCGCAGAACTTGTTCTGTTTCGTCCCATGCCACTAATTCACCGTTTAACAAAATGGCCTGTGGAAAATGATTTCTAACCAGACCGATATCATGCATGACAGCTAAGACAGTACGCTTCTGAGCGTGCCAGCGGTTTATCAGCACAAGCAAGTCATCAATAGTGGTGGCGTCAATGGCATTAAAAGGCTCATCAAGCAGGATGATGTTTGCCTGTTGAAGAATGACCCGTGCGAAGAGCGCGCGTTGAAGCTGCCCCCCGGATAATGCACTAAGCTGTCTTTTTTCAAACCCTGCTAATCCTACTGACCCCAATGCATCAGTAAGCCGTTTACGATCCTCAATTCTGTGGTGACGGAATAACCCTCTTTCAGGCCATAAACCCAGGGAAACTAAATCTGAAACGGTTGCAGGGAAAGTGCGATCCAATTCCGATATCTGTGGCAGATAGGCAATGCGCGCCTTTGGCTCTACGGTACAGGAGCCACTTAACGGAGCCAGAATCCCTGCGATACCTTTAAGCAGTGTTGACTTACCAGAACCGTTAGGGCCAATGATGGCAGTAAGGGACCCTTTTTGTATCGTCCCGGTAATATTTTGTATCGCAGGTAAACCCTCATAACCCAGCGCCAGATTTGCAAAACGCAAAGAGTAGTCGTGCATGACATCCATTCCACATAATTAGTTACTTTTTGCAACGTTATAACATAACAATTGTAATGTAAACGTTTAATCGATTTTTTGATAAGGAACGTGCATGTACGAAGCCAGGCTTAAGGTAGGGTTAAAATTGATAATCGTTTCAGCGAGTAAGAGAAAACATAAAAGGTTAAGGTTAATTCCCTCAGATAACAGCGAGATTAACTATTTGATACCTGGGGAATGTTGGGAGGATCAAGCTGTTGCCATAAAAAATGGTGCCCAAAAGGGCACCAGATGCATCAGGTACCGATTATCCCGCCATTTGATTTAGTGATAACGACTGTTGAAGAGCGTGGTCGTCCGTCTGATCTGGAATCTGGCCAGTTGGAGATAGCCCGAGGGTTGCTCGGATCGGTAATGTCGTCGCCGCCTTCGCCGGGATGCTGGATATTAATAAACAGCGTACGGTTGTCCGGCGTAAAGGCGATACCGGTAATTTCACACCCGCGTGGCCCGGTCAAAAAGCGGCGATACTCATTGGTGCCGGGCAGGGTCGCCACCATCTGGTTATTCCCCATCCCTTCATACGCCTTTTTATTAATCGTACTGGAGGAGACATCAGTCTGGATCCACAGCACGCCGCGGTGATCGAAGGAGAGCCCATCAGGGCTACCGAATTCTGCCCCCTGCATGGAGCCTTTCGCTTTAGGATCGTCACTGTCAGTACGCCCGGCGAGCACCAGAATATCCCACGTAAATTTCGCTGAGGCGGGGTCTGCACTCTCTTCGCGCCAGTGCATGATGTGGCCGAACTGGTTGTTGGCGCGCGGGTTGGCTGCGTCTACCGTGGCCTTGCCCTCTTTACCGCGATCGGAATTGTTGGTGAGCGTGCAATACACGCTGCCTTTCGCATGGGTATCAACGGCTATCCATTCCGGGCGGTCCATTTTTGTTGCGCCCACCGTATCGGCAGCAAGGCGCGTTTTGATCAGAAGATCGCCCTGATTGTCGAAACCCTTGCTTTGATCAAGGCCATTTTCACCGAAGATCAGCGGCAGCCAGTCGCCGGAACCGTCGTCATTGAATCTGGCGACATAGAGCGTGCCTGACTCCAGCAACTGCATATTTGCCTTGCGATCGCCAGGGTCATATTTGTTCTCGGAGATGAATTTATAGATGTATTCAAATTTCTGATCGTCGCCCATATAGACCACAACGCGATTATCCCCCGCCAGCGTCACGGCAGCACCTTCATGCTTAAAGCGACCTAATGCGGTATGTTTGCGCGGCGTGGAAGTCGGATCGTAGGGGTCAATCTCCACCACCCAGCCAAAGCGGTTCGGCTCGTTGGGCGTTTTATCGACGCTGAAACGTTCGTCAACCTCGTTCCAGCGGTAGGATTCATCGCTATCGCTAATGCCGTAGCGCTTCTCCAGCACGTTACGCTGCGCTTTTTTAACAAAAATATCCGACCAGTTCTCTTCACAGGTCAGGTACGTTCCCCACGGGGTTTGACCATTGGCGCAGTTTTGCATGGTGCCCAGTACCACTTCGCCTTGCGGATCGGCGGCGGTTTTCATCAACGCCTGATGACGCGCCGGACCGCTCAGTTGCATGGGTGTATTGACGGTTATGCGACGAGCAAAGCTGGAGGGACGGACCACCTGCCAGCCCACGTTATCTTTTTTCACCTCGATAACTGATATACCCATCGCATTCTGACCCTTACGGGCCTTATCAAGATCCCAGTTGGCGGTACCGTCTTTAAATAGCATACCGTTATCAATGTATTCATGGTTGAGCGCCAGCAGACCGTGTGCCGGGTTCTCTTCGCCCTGCGGCAGGCTAAACCAGGCCATGCCGTCATGGTGCATACCGGCCTGCGCCGCCTGTTCGTCGGTGGTGTTGCTGGCGTCGAATTTAAATTCCGGCAGATTGCCCTTTATGCCCACAGCATCGCCCCAGCGATAAAACGGACGGGCGATATAGCCTTCCGGCACGGTGACAGTGTCTGCGGTCGAAACGGGAATGCTGGTGAAGCCCAGCGACACCGCTTTAGATAATGCTGAGGGATTTGCCTTCGCCGCGAAGGCGTTTTCTGGCTTGACTAGATAAGGAAAGGAGACGGCAGCGCCCGCCACCATTCCCATTTGCAGAAAGCGGCGACGGGACATAAAAGCGCTGACTACCTCAGAAAAGACGGGGTTCACGCTGTGGTTACTGATCTCATCGCTGTGTTCCTTTTTAAACACCGATTTAAGGGGTCTGCTCATATCGTTTTCCTGTAATTTCCATAGATTTGCGTGGCAATACAGGTCAGTATAAAAAATATTTGTTACAAATTTATAACATCAGAAATAACGGAAGTTCAGGAGAAAAAGTTCACTGGCATTTTTGTATTACTGATAAATAAAGCCGTCCCCACCTAAGCGGAGACGGCTTTATTATGCCGGACAATTCAGCGGTTCTCCTGAAGCATCGGCCGGAAAGACCAGCTCACCATCACTGGAAATATTCTCAACCTGTTTCAGAATGGCAAAAGCCTGGCGCGAGAGCGGAACGATATGCGGGGGGCGCATTTTTGCGCCGCGTCCGGAATAACGAATACCGGTAATGGCTTCGCGTGCGGGATGCAACTTCCAGCAGGCTAATGAAATGACGGGGTTTAAGTTCTGATACTGGATAACCGGAAAGACATGATTGTTCAGGCTGGCGAGCAGGCAGTCAGCGGTATTCTGCGACCACTGTTTATTGCTCCTGTACCACGCCAGCGCCACTGCTTTAAACGTTGTTTCCTGTCTGCGTGAGCTGCACTCAGTAGCACGCTGCTGTGCCGGGTTGATGTTAAGTGCCAGCATTTTGCGGACACCTTCACGTTACTGCCTGGCGTCAGAAAGGGAGATGGCAGGCAGGAGGAACCCATGCAATGCGGGTTTCCTTACCGCTAATACGGTACTTAAGATACCGTTGGATCGACAGCAGATGAGGATTCGGACGGAGGCATGAATACAGGAAATTGGCTCCTCTGACTGGACTCGAACCAGTGACATACGGATTAACAGTCCGCCGTTCTACCGACTGAACTACAGAGGAATCGTGTGAACGGGGCGCATATTATCGATGAGCTTCAGGCTTGTCAAAGGGTGGATCGCCTCTGTGGGTTCGTTTGCTGACAATTTGGGCAATCTGGTTGTCTGCCAGCCAGTTATCGCCGCTTTGCACTGATTTGGTGCAACTTACCCCTTATGGGGCATTAAGCAAACCGCTGTTTCAGTAATAATTTACCCTGTGGTGATTAGAATCTCTTATTATCCAGCCTGTTAGCATCAATAAGTTCTGGTGATGAAAACTGGCAAGCATATTGCAAAACCTCCTGAGACATAACATCCGGCGTTGGCACTGGTATCCGTACAGGAGGCAAAATGAACTTAAGACGACTGAAATACTTCGTGAAAATCGTCGATATTGGAAGCCTGACTCAGGCAGCCGAAGTATTACATATTGCGCAGCCCGCGCTGAGCCAACAAGTTGCCACTCTGGAAGGCGAGTTGGATCAGCAACTACTGATCCGCACCAAGCGTGGCGTTACGCCCACGGAAGCGGGCAAAATTCTTTATACCCACGCACGCACCATTCTTCGCCAGTGTGAACAAGCACAACTGGCAGTGAACAATGTTGGCCAGTGTTTGCGCGGCCAGGTCTCTATCGGCCTTGCGCCGGGGACGGCGGCTTCGTCGGTCACCATGCCGCTATTACAGGCGGTGCGTAACGAGTTACCTGAAGTCATGGTTTATCTGCATGAAAACAGCGGCAGCGTGCTGAACGATAAACTGTTAAGTGGGCAACTCGATATGGCGGTGCTGTATGAGCGCGCGCCAGGGGCGGGGATTAATAGCCTGCCGTTGTTGAAAGAAGATCTCTATCTGGTGGGAACGCGGGATTGCCCGGGGCAGAGCGTCGATCTGACGGCGGTCGCCGAGATGAATCTGTTCCTGCCGCGTGATTATAGCGCCGTGCGTCTGCGCGTCGATGAGGCGTTCTCCTTGCGTCGTCTGACCGCGAAGATCATCGGTGAAATTGAATCTATTGCGACGTTAACGGCAGCGATTGCCAGCGGAATGGGCGTAACGGTATTACCAGAATCTGCCGCGCGTTCGCTGTGCAGCGCGACGAATGGCTGGATGGCGCGTATCACCACACCGTCGATGAACCTGCCGCTGGCGCTGAATGTTTCTGCGCGCGGCACGTTGTCGCCGCAGGCGCAGGCAGTCAAAGATATTCTGATGTCTTTGGTGAGCCGCCCATCGATGGAAAACCACGAGTTGCAACTGGTGAGCTAGGCATTATTCCTTAAAAGAATAAGATGCTGGTTTTTATTATTTGTTCTGCCTGGCCTCAGACTTTAACAATAACGTCATGTCTGATGGTCAGGAGCGAAGGGTGAATTTCCAGCAACTTAAAATTATCCGCGAGGCGGCACGGCGGGATTACAACCTGACCGAGGTCGCCAACATGCTTTACACGTCTCAGTCTGGCGTGAGTCGGCATATCCGCGAGCTTGAAGAAGAGCTGGGGATTGAGATTTTTATCCGCCGTGGCAAGCGTCTGCTCGGTATGACGGAGCCAGGCAAAGCGCTGCTGGTGATTGCCGAGCGCATTCTTAATGAGGCGAGCAATGTTCGCAGGCTCGCCGACCTCTTCACCAATGACACATCCGGTGTCCTGACCATTGCCACCACGCATACGCAGGCGCGGTACAGCCTGCCGTCGGTGATCAAATCGTTCCGCGCGTTGTTCCCGGAAGTCCGTCTTGAATTGATTCAGGGCACGCCGCAGGAAATCGAATCGCTGCTGCATAACGGCGGGGCGGATATTGGCATTGCCAGTGAGCGCCTCAGTAATGACAGTTCGCTGGCTGCGTTCCCGTGGTTTCGCTGGCATCACAGTTTGCTGGTGCCGCAAGATCATCCCCTGGCGCAGGCTTCACCGCTCACGCTGGAGGAGATCAGCCGCTGGCCGCTGATTACCTATCGCCAGGGGATCACCGGGCGTTCCCGCATTGATGAAGCGTTTGGTCGCAAGGGGTTAATTCCTGATGTGGTGTTAAGCGCGCAGGACTCCGATGTCATTAAGACCTATGTCGAGCTGGGGCTGGGCGTGGGGCTGGTGGCGGAGCAATCCGGCGGCGAGAACGAGGAAGGGAAGCTGGTGCGCCTGGATACGCGGCATTTGTTTGATGCCAACACCGTCTGGCTGGGGTTAAAACGCGGTCAGTTACAACGTAACTATGTCTGGCGCTTTATTGAGTTGTGCAACGCCGGTTTGTCGGTTGAGGATATTAAACGTCAGGTGATGGAGCCAGACGACGCGGTGATTGATTACCAAATCTGAGCGTAAAAAAAAGCCTGCCGCAAAGCAGGCTTTGTGTTTTTGGTTAACGAGGCTGCGGTTTAATAAAAATTGCCGTGATGGCTGAGAGCAGACAACCCACCATCAGGTAAATAGCCACGGTATGCCACTCGCCGCCGGAGAAGGTCAGCAGCGCGGCGGCAATAAACGGCGTAAAACCACCGCCGACCACACTGGCAACCTGGTAGCCCACACCCGCGCCGCTATAGCGGTAACTCGCGCCGAACATTTCCGTAAACATCGGTTGCTGAACGCAGACCACCATATCGTGGGCGATATTTGCCAGCAGCAGCGCGAAAATAACCACAACGACAATCGAGCGGGCTTCCAGCGCCATAAAGAAAGGGAAGGCGCTGAGCGCTCCGATTAGCGCGCCGGTAATATAGATGCGCCGACGACCAAAGCGATCCGCCATCCAGGCGAACAAGGGAATAGTCAGGCAACTGACGCCGCCGACCAATAATCCGATATTCAGGAACAGCTCGCGCGGCAGGCCTAAGTTTTGCGTCGAGTAATTAAGCGCAAAGGCGGTCACGATATACATGGTCAGCAGTTCGCACAGGCGCAGGGCGATAATTTTCAAAAATGCCCCTGGATGACGAGCCAGCGCTTCAAATACCGGCAGGCGTTTTTTCACCTGTTTCGGCTGTTCAGCCTGCGCGCGTTCGAACTCGGCAGACTCTTCCATCCCGTTACGCACCCACAATGCACCCAGCACCAGCACAATGCTGAACAGGAACGGCAGACGCCAGCCCCAACTGAGGAACTGTTCGTTGGTGGTCAGGCTACTGATAAGCGACACAAGCCCGGTCGAGAGCAGCAAACCAACGCCATAACCGACCTGAATGCCGCTACTGTAGAAGGCTTTTTTCCCGGCGGGGGCGCTTTCCACGGCCAGCAGTGCCGCACCGCCCCATTCGCCGCCCACAGCAAACCCCTGAATAGCGCGCAGAATGACCAGCAGTGCCGGTGCCCACCAGCCAATGGTGGCGAACGAGGGGAGAATACCGATACAGGCGGTGGCGATGCCCATCATCCAGACGGTCATCATCAGCATCCGTTTGCGGCCCAGACGGTCGCCAAAATGGCCGAAGACAATGCCGCCGAGCGGGCGGAATAAGAAGCCGACGCCAAAGGTGGCGAAGGCGGCCAGCGTGCCCATGGCCGGGTCGATTTGCGGGAAAAACTCGCTGTTAAACACCAGTGCTGCGGTGATGCCGTAGAGTAAAAAATCGAACCAGTCGACTACCGCGCCAGCGAAGCTGCCCCAGGCAGCACGGCGGGCACGGTTAAAGGAAGGAGTCTCCTCATCGGGGCGGGTTGTAATGAGCGTGGAGTCCATAGTTGTCCTGTTCGGTCCTCAGATTTCCAGAATTTTTAGTTATTAAAATGGGGGAAAGGTTACTCACATCGTACGCAGCAAAATTTAAGCCGCTACTGAGACTACAGCGACAACCCACAGGTGAAAACCCTTTTGTACAGTTGCGTTGTTAACCGCCTGCGGGGTAGATAAAAACTCGTATCAACCCGCTAATTCGATGCGATTATTCTGCATGCTTCCCAGCAGGAATGAGGTGATTTTAGATTCAATCTTGCTATCAATGGTTCTGAGCCTCAGCAAGCGAATCCCGCTCGCGGTCAAAATGGCCTCTTTCAATACATCGCGTTCATGTTGTTCGTGCGTGTCATGATAATGTCCATCGACCTCAATGACGGCGAAAGGTTGTTTTCCAACGCGATAATAAAAAACGAAATCGCAGCTTGCGCCCTGGGTCATAAATTCTTTCTGACGTTCGTTAAAGCGATTATCGAAATTGGTCACCAACTGCCTCAACAGGATCTGTTGGTGAACAGTAATCGCGGCATAAGCCGGTTGCACAAGCACGTCTTTAATTATCCGCATGGCAATTTGTTCAGAGCGATACGGCGAATCTTTCGGGTTAAGTCGCGCGTTGAGTTTTTCTAACGAACGATCGTATTCCTCATACAACAAATCGAAAGCGCTAACGACAGGGCTGTAATGCACCCCGGAATCATCGGCGTAATAGGTCATATAGCGAACCAGTGCGGCGATATGCTTATTGTTACCCGCAAAGACATTATCTCCGGTGACAAGAGTGAAATGTTTTTGCGCCCGCGAGACGGCGACATTGATCAAATGTGGGTCATCAACAAACTCGAGCGCTTTGGCGTCGGCTTTTTTATCGATAACCGTTGAAAAGACAACCTCCTCACATTCACGCCCCTGGAATTTATGCACCGTTGAGCTAATAAATTCAGCGGGTAATGTGCGCTGCGAAAGGTTGACCTGGGCATTGTACGGCGCAATGAAACCCCGGTTGGTCGTGCTATCCCAATCCAGCGCCATCAGTGACTCCAGTTCACGCAGATTGCTTTTACGTCGTTCATGATTACCTTTGGCCGTTACGATTAACGAAAGAGCTGATTCGCCCTTGTCGCGAGTCATCACAATCAATTGGTTGTCGTAAAACTGTTTATTGCAGAAATGAATGATTTTGGGATGGCAACGATAATGTTCTTTCAACAATGTTACTGGCAGTGCGTTGCCATACAGGCCAAAAAGTGAGTCCAGCAGGCTTTTACTGGCACAATCGTAATGCGGCGCGGGAGCAGGGAGGTCCGTCTTTTCCGGAACATGGGGAAGCTGTTTACGATCACCCACAACAATAACGTTTCGGGCGCAGGCGAATGCCAGGATCCCCGGAACGATATCTTGTTGCGAGGCTTCATCAATGATGACGTAATCCAGTAACACACCGGGAGCCAGAGAATTGATTATGGAATGCGTGCTACTGCCCATAATGGGGTAACGACTGGCGAATTCCTCAAATTTATTGCGATAGTTCTCGTCATCTACATCCGCACCCTGCCTGATGGACTTTTCCAGATGTTGACGAATAAATGCCAGCGATCCTGATGTAACGCGCTCTTGCATCGTCGCGACATCGTTGCGGGTTAAAAACAGATCTTTTTCTGTCAGTTCATCACACGCCTGCTGCAAACGCGTGGCGTAATAGTGACGTTGCAGGGCAAAAAATATTACCTGACGCTTTGCGGCGGTGTTTAACGACGCCGTTCTGACCATGCCAAACTTAAATAACAGCGCCAGCCGGTTGCGCCAACTGAGGCCATCTTCAGCAAGTGACTGAAGGAATGCCATCAGATCGGTCATTTTCTGTTGAGTAAAACCGTAACGCTTTACATCCGGCAAGTTTTCGATGCCTTCACCTACAAGCCACTGGCTGAGGTATTTTTCTTCAATGCGTAACTCGTCTATCGAGGCTCGCAGTTGTGCGACCTCATTTTGCACGCGTAAATACTGTTTTAACTGAGCTATCTGCGCATGTAAGGATTCTTTTGTAGGCGCAGGATCGGGGGACGCGTCGGGTTTTTCCGGCTGGGCGGCGAAAAACTTCACGCGGTTATCAGCGCTTCCGAGTTTTGCCACAACATAATCCAGATTCACTTTCGCTAACTTTTCATAAACATTGTCTACGGCGGTGTTGTTGTTCGAGACGATGGCGACGCGACCATTTTGCAGAAGGATATTCGCCAGAATATTAAGAATAGTTTGCGTTTTTCCGGTGCCAGGAGGCCCTTCAATTACGGAAATTTGCGCACTGAATGCTTTTTCGACAGCCTGCATCTGGCTTTCATTCAGGCCAAAAGGGTAGATATAGCTGTCAAGCCCGTTGCGTACGGCATTTTTGCCATTGCAATACGCTTCCAGGACGGTTTCCGGGTCGGCGATGATTTTGTCTAATTGCCGGAGGGTATTTTCCGGAATGATTTTTTTATCCTCGCGGGCATCCTGCCAGCGCTGCTCGGCAATATCACGGAAATAAGAAAAAACAGTGCCCTGTTTCAGTTGCGTTTCAGCGAGGAGCTGAACATCGTCCTGTTTGAAGACATACCAGCGTGCAGAGTTGGGGTAGTTAATCAGGACATACTTATTGCCAACAACCTGCGCGTTCTCAATAACCTGGACATCCGACTGGCCTTTTTTGATGAATTTTTTGCTGGCAGACGGGAGGGTGGGTTCGACGCGACAAGCACTAAAAGGGCGGATGTATTTTTTGCCGGAACGGAAATGGCAAGCCAATTGCACACAGCCGTTTTTATCCGAATACAGAGTCCAGTCGACAATATTTGCGGTTTTATTCTCTCCATCAACGAAGACGGTGACCATTTCTCAACTCCATGAGTTTCGCGAAAGCAAAAAGCTATATCCGCAGCAAGAGGGAAAGTAATTATGTGCAGGCAGATTAACGCGCTGAAGACATGAGGATCTACTACCCGTTTTTGAATTGACCGCATAATTGATGTGAATTTGTGCTGGTGCTTCACAGAATCAGGTTAAAGCCCAGGTGGATCTTTAAATAACGCAATACCAAACTGTATGGCTAACATCTGCTCCTCACCCACACATTTAAATCAATAGCAGGCTGGCTGGATGCTGTTATGCGAGTCAAATAACAGGTTCAAAAAGGCGCGTACTGTCGGGTTTGCGTACATGCGGCGAGCATCAACCCACCGGATCTTTATCTGCGCGAGGGTTATCGCGCACTGCCGCCCGAATATGGAACGTTTTCTGACTATCATCAAACTTGGCGGGTTGCTTTACCTGGTTAACCCGCTGGGCTTTTCCGGACACAATGAAGCCGCCCGTCGCGGTATTACGGTGTCATCAAAACAGGTTCGCTCCAGCGGAAAACAACTTGCCGAAGCAGGGCGGTTGCTTGAAAACGGCACATTGCGCGTGGTGACAGACAGTACGTATCCTCTGTCGGACGCTGCGGCAGCACACGAACGGGCATCCCGAGGGAATATTCAGGGCAAGATCGTCTTTATCGTTGACTGAAAGCATCCTTAATCTGACCGGAAACGGGGCTGGCATGGGGAAAGAGCAGCCAGAAGCGCGTCTGGTGCTGTTCGCAATTTACGCCACAGCGCCCCTGGTGCAGTTGCATAATACTGCGAACAATTGAAAGACCCAGCCCGCTGCTGTTTTGCGACGCGTGGCGTGCGCTGTCTGCACGCCAGAAGCGGTCAAATAGTCTTTCCTGCTGCTCAGGGGGGATCGCCTCGCCGTCATTGGTGACGCTAAGCAACACGCCGTCGGGCTGGTGGCGTGCCTCAATCTGTATTTCGCTATGGCTGTCAGCGTAGCGGATAGCATTCGCTAACAGATTAGCGATGGCGCGCTGGAGCAGGTCGGCGTCGGCCATGATATTTCCTGCAACCGAAAAGCGCAGGGTGATGTGCCGTTCCTCTGCCGGGCCTTCAAAATAATCCGCCAGCGGACAGAGAACCTGCTCAAGGGATATCAGCGCCTTGTTAATCGCCTGGCTGGCATTTTCTGCCCGGGCGAGGAATAACATTTTGTCGATCATGGTCGACAGGCGCACCAGCTCTTCAAAATTAGAACCCAGCAGGCCGGTGTAATAGCTTTCGGTACGCTTTTGCGTCAGCGCGATCTCGGTTTGCCCCAGTAAATTACTGATTGGCGTGCGCAGATCGTGGGCCATATCAGCGCTGACCTGGCTGAGCTGTTGAAAGCTGGTCTCCAGCCTGTCCAACATCTGATTAAACGCGCTAATCAGTGGCCGCAACTCAGCGGGGGTGTTGTGCAGCGCGATGCGATGCCCCAGGTGGCGCACGCCAATGGCGGATGTTTCGCGGGCCAGACGCTGCAAAGGTCGCAGGCTGCGCCGGGCCAGCAGTGCGCTAAGGGCAATTACCGCCAGCGCGGCACACAGAGTAATCAGGATAATCTGGCGAAGGTAACTCGCCTGCATTTGTGTCCGCTCGGTCATCAGCCTGCCGGTAATAATTTCGAGCTGACGCGCAGGTTGACCCGTCATCGCCAACGCCGCTGCTGAGATAAAGGGAACGCCATTTTGTGTCTGCTGGTGATGGACATCGGTGAGCTTAAGCGGCTGGCTGGCAACCACGGGCATCAGCTCTGGCAACGGACGCTGAGTGGAATTCACTTCAATCAGCGGGGGGTGGCCGGGAAAACGCAGCACCAGCAGTGATTCGGTGTTGCCCAGCATATTGGTAAACAAGTGTGGCTTTTTGCGGATGATCTGCTGGACATCTTCGTCAAGCACCAGCGTGCGGATCTGATCCAGACGGTTGAGTAAGGCGGTGTCGTCACGAATGCTGAGCTGCTGGCAGAGAGAGCGATAAAGCGCCGTACCCACCCCGATCAACACCACCAGAACGGCGACCCCCATCATCAGTGATAACCGGGTGCTGATTGCCAGATTTCTCATTGCTGCTCCTCACAGCAATAACCCACGCCGTGCACGGTATGAATCAGTGGAACGGCAAAGGGCGCATCCACTTTTTGGCGCAGGCGGCGTACAGCCACATCGACGACGTTGGTATCGCTGTCAAAATTCATATCCCAGACGCGCGAGGCAATCAGGGTTCGGGTCAGCACCTGGCCGGCGTTGAGCATAAATAGTTGCAATAAATTGAACTCTTTGTTGGTCAGATCCAGGCGCACGCCAGCCCGTTCCACCCGGCGCGTGGTGATATTCAGGCGCAGATCGCCAACCTCAAGTTGTTCTTCGCGCTTTGCCTGCCCGCCACGGCGCAGGGCGGTGCGGATACGCGCCAGTAGCTCGGCAAAAGAAAATGGTTTGACCAGGTAATCATCGGCGCCGAGTTCCAGCCCTTTGATTTTGTCCTCTAAGGTGCCTTTGGCGGTGAGGAAAATCACCGGCGTGTCGAGCTGTTTATCCAGCTGCGCCATCACCTCCCAGCCATTCATCCGGGGCATCATGACATCCAGCACGATGAGATCGTAATAGTGTTCCTGCGCCATAAACAGCCCCTCCTGGCCATCTATAGCGACATCAACCACATAACCGGACTCGGTTAATCCGCTGCGCATATACTCACGCGCTTTGGGTTCGTCTTCTATCACCAATATTTTCATCATGGCTCCTGGACGTATTTCCCTGCGCAGCGGCGATCACTCATTTCTGCGCGCTATTGGCCGCTTGCTCAATCAGCTTCGCGACTTCGTTGGGACGAGACTGAAAAATGGCGTGGCTACCTTCTACTTCGACGGTGTAACTTTTGGCGCGTTTAGCGTACATCCGTTCAAGATCGGGGTTAATTATCTTGTCCGACTTAGCCACCATATACCAGCTTGGTTTGGTTCTCCAGGCGGCTTCCTTCACGACCGCCGCAAGCGACGTTGGCGAGGTGGGTATCTGCGCCTGCGCTTCAAATTGAGCCTGCTCACGCGGCAGATCGGCGGCAAAATCGCCAGGATAGTATTGCGGATCCAGCATCACATAGCCGTCAGATGTCTTGATAAAAGGATGTGCACTGTTGGGATATTTTTTGCTGACTTCAGCCCGATTTTCGCCGGCATCCAGCGCATGAGCGGCGATGTAAACCAGCCCGGCAACTTTGGGGTCATTACCGGCCTGGGTAATAATCGCGCCGCCGTAACTGTGGCCGACCAGAATGACCGGGCCGTCCTGCCTGTCCAGAATGCGCTTGGTTGCGGCGACATCGTCGGCGAACGAGGTTAACGGCTCCTGCACCAGCGTCACCTTGTAGCCATCACGATTCAGAATGTCATAGACCGGTCGCCACCCCGAGCCATCAACAAAGGCTCCGTGCACCAGGACAATGTTTTTCACCGGTTTTGCCAGGGCAGCCTGGCTAACGCCTGCCATCATCAGGGTTGCGGCGACGATACTCAGTACAGCTTTGCTTTTCAGTTTCATGCTCATTTCCTCTCACAGGGATGTGTTCTCGATACAGGCGTGAGTGTAGCGAGCGGGTTCTGACAAGACGGTGAGCCAGTTATGACAAAAAAATGACGGGCGGCTTGAGCGCGGAGGGGAGCCACAGACGATGCAGAAAAGCAAAAATGCAAGCATACCCGTTTTAGTTTCACGTACTTTTTGAGATTTCCGGGTGTTCAGTCTTCTGTCGTCAGTTCATTCAGGAACACAATCAGCACGTTGGGATATTCAAAGCTGCCAGCGCAGCATTCAAAGCGCCAGAACGGGCGTGTCCATTGAGATGGCTAGAATAAATTAATGGACTCAATGCCATCTAACATGAAGTAGAACCCTCCGCTGAAGCGCATTATCATTACTGCAACTAAAACGAACAGGGAAACCATAATAATGACAATGGGATTAACCATGGAAGAGCACGGCGGTTATTACTCTTTCCAGTCCAGCCTGCCACCAGGCGAGTACTTTGAACTCCGTCCCCGCCATATGCCTCATAATTCAAAACCGATTGTTGATGATGAAAGCGGCATGTGCATCGGTTACTCCGTTACTAAGAAATACACACTGGAAGTTATCGTCCGTGAAAAAGACTGGACCATTACTCATTTTTTGTACAAATAAGCGGGGGAATCATGATTGAGATCGTTAGCGGAACAAGGACATTGAGGATTTCTCCGTTTGAAAGAGAAAATGTACCTGATGCTCCGCCCTATGACAGGATCACTACTTTCGTTGAATATCAGCTTCCTGAATTGAAAACTCAGTACCAGGCGACCTTTCTTGTCGGTGAGCTTATTGATTTAAAGGAAAGCCTTAGGGGATTACACACAAGCCTCATTAATAATAATGCCCACTCAGGGATCGTTTTTGACAGCACTGAAAATCAGTTAAATATGCATTTTTTGCCTGTATCTTCAGGCAGTGCTGTCGGTCTGGAATTGATCCTCAGACCAGAGAATCCGGCGGAAAGTGTTGTCGTCACAGATTACTTTGGCATTGATGAAAGTTACTTCCCTGCGTTGGTCGCTGGATTAGACGAGATGATTAACTGGCGGAACTGAGGCGACTCAGGCTCCTCCGCTTTTGAGCAACTCTTGTTTAAGAGTCCCTGAACGAGCCTGCCCGTTAGCAATAAGAAGGGGTAAGCGCCAATTACCCCTTAAATAAAGTCAGAGGATATTACGGGTAATGATCTCCGTGATTTCGGCGATATGCTTTTCCTTATTCAGTGATTTGGGGTAAACCTCAAAAGTCTGCGATAAACCTAAATCCTGGGCAATCGCCTTTGCGGTATTGAGCGGGTGAATCACGTCGAGGGTGGTGCCAACCACTTCCACCGGAATTCCAGCGGATTTAATTGCTCCGGCATTAAACCCAGGCTCGCAGCAGGCAATCCGGCGGAGTAAGTGCAGCGTTTTTTCCACTGGCATCGCAAAGGTATTAAGCAGCGAGTTTGCGTTGTCCAGTGACTGATGCAAAATGACCTGGAATGTCTCCGATTGTTCAAACGCTTTTTTACCTTCATCAGCACCATATAACGCCAGATAATCCGCCAGTACGCTGTACACATTCATATTGAGCGGGCTGCGTTTGTCATGCCACGCAGGACGAACCAGGGTCAGCGATGTTACGCGTTCAGGGTGCACACTGGCGAGGTGCGCAGCGATGGCGGCGCCCATCGAAATTCCCGCCAGCGCGGCCTTTTCAAGGCCCAGGTGGTCCATCAATGCCAGCAGATCGCAGGCAAAGGTCTTGATGCTCAGCGCCTCTGAGTCGCCCAGTTCCGACTGGCCGTGGCCCCGGCATTCAAGGGTTATCAGGCGATAGTCTGGTGCGACAAATGTGCTGGTGGTCTGGCCGTGATCGCCCGTCAGCCCGTGCTGGAAAATCAGCAGTGGGCCTGAGCCACCACTGTCGTAGTAGCGCAGCGTGAGGTTCTGGTGTGTGAATGTCTTCAACATAGCACCCCTTAAAGGATGTGTAGATGCTTATCCAGCATCAGCGATACATCCTGCGCTTCGCTGTCTGCCAGCCCGTGCGTGACCACACAGCCATTAAAACCGGACGCGCTAAGCTGTTTTAAATAGAAGTGATAATCGAGTACGCCTTTCCCCGCTGTGGCAAACGAGCCATCAGTGTTACGGTCTTTCGCATGCGCAATGGCGATATCATCGGCCAGTAAATCGAGTGCTTTTTTCACTATTGCGTGCTGTTCGGTTATGGTCGCCACCTCGAACAAATTCGCCGGATCAAAAATGACTTTCAGGCGGTCGCTTTTCATTTCATCGATCAACTGGCGTGCTTTTTCCGCACTACTCACAATATTTGCCAGCTCCGGTTCAATGCCCAGTGACACGTCATAGCGGCTGGCAATCTGTAAAGCCTGCGCCATTGTTTCACGAATTTTTTGCCAGGCTTGCGGCGTATTATTGTCGGGATGAAAGCGCCATTGATCCTCTGCGTCCAGCGTACCGGTACATAAGGTGACGAGCGGGCAACCCAGCCGTGCGGCGGCCTCACAAATTACGCTCAGAGATGCCATACCTTTATTGATCACGTCCTGAGTCGGGTGGGTCATATTAAAGGTGGCGGAGATCGCTTCAATGCGCACGCCATGCTTCCTGGCCGCAGCGGCAATCTCTTCAATTTTCTCGTCCGCAATAGCCGTGGGGAGCGAGGGCAGACCTGCGCTGGCAAAGTTAAATTGTGTGGCAGCGTAACCGAGTGATTTGATGGTACGGAAGTTGTCGTCCACATTTGTCGTCGCGAAGGTTTTGGAAAAAATACCCTTATACATCATACCGCTCCTTTTGTGCTTGCCACGGTCACAGCATGGCCGGATCGTACTGATTCGCCAATTGCCGCCATCGTTTTCACAATGTAGAGGCCTTCTTCTACCGTGGTACCTGCGACAGGAGCATTGTTCAGAATGGTGTTGGCAAATGCCTCAACCTGGCGACGATAAAAGTGACCATCTGCCGCCAGCGGACGGCTCCAGACCGCGCCATTTTCATGGAAAATATCGACATCGCTCGATTTGAACAGCCAGGGATTGTACGTTTTGCCGAGTACGCTGCCGTTCTCGCCGTAGATCTGGAATCCTTCGTGCCAGTCCATCCGTACGCCCACGCTCAGGTCGAGATGACCGAGCGTGCCGTTGGCGAACGCAACATCCATAAACCAGCAGTGCACGCCGCCGCGCTGAATAAAGCGCGCTTCCACCTCGGTGATTTCACCGGCCAGATAGCTGGCGGTGTCAACCAGATGACTACCGTGGGCGAGCATGTAATAGCGCTGGAGGTCGGATTTGGGGTCAACGGCGGGTTTGCGTTTTGCCGCACTGGTGATCATTTTAGGTTGTACCGCATCCGTCACGGTGTAACGGTGGCTGTTGTCACCGTACCAGCCTTTATAGGCCACCAGTGCGCCCATCTCATGGGTGATAAAGTCGTGCGCCGCCTGAATACCGCCATCAAAACGCTTCATATGTGCGACCTGGAAAACGCAGCCGGACGATTTGACCACCTGCACCAGTTCCTCACACTCTTCAACGGTGATGCCAAGCGGTTTCTCACACAGCACATGCTTACCGGCTTTCAGCGCCATCAGTGCCAGTTGTACGTGGAACGCGTCCGTGGTGGCAATAATGACCGCGTCCACATTGTCATCGTCGAGCATGGCCTGATAGTCGGAATAGGCCACTTTCGGCGCCCACATGGCCTTCATGCGTTCACGCAGGTCATCGGCGCTATCGCAGATGGCGTAAAGCTCAGCATTGATGGCCTTGGTACAGGATTCGAAATGCGCCGCTTGTGAAATTGGCCCGCACCCAAGAACACCGATGCGGAGTTGACGTTGCTCAGTAAACATTCTTATTCCCTCAAATCGTTAACAGTTAAAATGTGACTCCCGGGATACGAAGACGCGTATCCCGGGGTGATGAATCATCAACTTGCCTGTTGGACTTTCAGCGCCCGAATTTCCTCCTTCAGACGATCTGACTTCATCCCGAAGACGCTCTGAATATTGGCTCCGACCTCAACAATTCCGGCCGCGCCCAGTTTTTTCAGCACCTCTTTATTCACCAGACTCTTATCCAGCACATCGATACGCAGCCGCGACATGCAGGCTTCAATGGCGGTCATATTCGCTAGCCCGCCATAGGCGGCAATAATGCCGGTAACCAGATCGTTAGCCCCGCCGGAAGTCGTTTCTGCGTTTTCTGCCTCATCCTTTTCGCGGCCTGGTGTTAACAAGTTCCAGCGGCGAATGGCGAAGCTAAAGAGAAAGTAGTAAACCACTGCCATGGCGAGCCCCACCGGGAAGACCATTATCCAGTTGGTCTCTTTTGGCATAATCCCGAAGAAGAGGAAGTCGATCAGGCCACCGGAGAAGGAGAGGCCGATATGTACCTGCAATTGCTGCATCAGCAGGAAGACGATCCCGGCCAGGAAGGCGTGAATGCCGTATAACACCGGGGCTACAAAAAGGAAGGAAAACTCGACCGGTTCGGTAATGCCGCACACGATGGAGGTAATGGCACCTGAAA